>NZ_LNSB01000021.1 GCF_001468285.1 Sphingopyxis sp. HIX
CCCCACGGCTTCGCCGCAGGGAGGATTAAGAACGTCCGCTCCCCACCCAAAGCCGACCAAGCGGCATCCCCCTTGCCCCCCTCTCATTCCACGTCCAAAGCCCTCCCCACAACAGGGAGAGAGCAACGCGCACATGAACCTGGCACCCTATCGTGAGCACCGGCGCATCCTGACCGCCAGCCTCGTCGGCACCGCGGTCGAATTTTACGATTTCTACATCTACGGCACCGCCGCCGCGCTCGTCTTCGGCCCGCTCTTCTTCCCGTCCGAATCCGCCTCGGCGCAATTGATGCTCAGCTTCATGAGCTTCGGCCTCGCTTTCTTCGCGCGCCCCGTCGGCGCGATCGTCTTCGGCCATTATGGCGACCGCATCGGGCGCAAGTCGACGCTCGTCGCCTCGCTGATGCTGATGGGCGTCTCGACCCTGCTGATCGCCTTCCTGCCGACCTATGCCATGGTCGGCTGGGTCGCGCCCTTGCTGCTCTGTATCCTGCGCTTCGGCCAGGGGTTCGGGCTCGGCGGCGAGTGGGGCGGGGCGGCGTTGCTCGCGGTCGAGAACGCCCCGCCGGGCTGGCGCGCGCGCTTCGGCATGGTGCCGCAATTGGGCGCCCCCGTCGGCTTTATCGCCGCCAACGGCCTGTTCCTGCTGCTCGGCCTCTGGCTCAGCGACAGCGATTTCGCCGCGTGGGGCTGGCGCATCCCCTTCCTGCTCTCGGCGGTGCTCGTCGGGCTCGGCCTATGGGTCCGCCTCAAGATCGGCGAGACCCCCGATTTTGCCGAGGCACTCGAAGCCGACCGCCCGGTGAGCGTCCCCATCGGTGAACTCTTCAAGCGCCACCTGCTGCCCACGCTCGCGGGCACCTTCGCGGTCGTCGCCTGCTTCGCGATCTTCTACCTCTCGACCAGCTTCGCGCTCGCGCACGGCACCACGGCGCTCGGTTACCCCAAGGAACAGTTCCTGCTGATCCAGCTCGGCGCGATCCTGTTCATGGCGGGCGGCATTGTCTTCGCGGGTTACTGGAGCGACGCAGCGAGCCCGCACAAGGTGCTCACCTGGGGCTGCGGCGCGACGATCCTGATCGGCTTCGCCTTCGGTCCCGCGCTCGCCTCGCAAAGCTGGGGTCTCGTCTTCGCCGGCCTCGCCTCGGCTTTGTTCGTGATGGGCCTCGTCTACGGTCCGCTCGGCGCCTGGCTCACCGGGCTCTTCCCGGTCGAGGTGCGCTACACCGGCGCGTCGATGACCTTCAACGCCGGCGGCATCCTCGGCGGCGCCGCGGCCCCGATCGTCGCGCAGGCGCTCGGCGACTGGCGCGGCACCGCGGCGGTCGGCCTCTACCTCGCGCTGGCGGGGGTGGTGAGTTGGCTCGGACTGCTGATGGTGCGCAGCAGCGCATAAGCCTCCTTCCCCCTTGATGGGGGAAGGATACGCAGCCTTATCGCGAAGCGATTAGGCGAAGTTGGATGAGGGTGACGGTGCGGCCTTGCACCATCGCGTCAGGCCGAGAGCCCACCCCCACCGCTGCGACTAACGAACAAGTTCGTAAGTCTCGCTGCCTCCCCCATCGAGGGGGAGGGTATTAAATGGCCCGCAACAACGTCAGCTTCGCCTTGCCGACCTTGCGCTCGGCATCGATTTCGAACCCCGCCACCTCGACGACCTCCGTCCCGGCGGTCTCGATCGAGATCCAGCTGTCCGCCGCGACCCAGCCCAGCCGATTGAGCTTGTCGAGCGCCACGCTCGCCGCCCCCGTCCCATAGGGCGCGTCGAACAGCAGCAAATCGTAACTCCGCTTCGCCGGCCCCAGGCTCAGCACCGACCCCGCGCGCACATCGGCGCGCGCTGCGGCGCCCAACGTGGCCAGATTCTTCTTCAGCGCCTCGACCGCGTCGCGGTCCTGCTCGCCGAACAGGCAATGCTCCGCCCCGCGCGACAGGGCTTCGATCCCCAATGCCCCCGATCCTGCGAACAGGTCGGCGACGTGCAGCCCCTCGAAACTCCCCAGCCGGCTCGCCAGCATCGAGAACAGCGTCTCGCGCGTGCGATCGGCGGTCGGCCGCGTCGCGTCATTCTTCGGCGCCAGCAGTTTCCGCCCGCGCCACTCGCCCGAAATCACGCGCATCAGCTAAGATGCCGCCGGAATTTGAACAATTCGTCGCGCGGCACGACGTCGACGTCGCCCATCTCCAGCCCCGCGAGCGTGAACTCGCCGTAACGCGTGCGGATCAGCCGGCTGACCTGCAGCCCCAGATGTTCGAGCACGCGGCGCACCTCGCGATTCTTGCCCTCGGTCAGCGTCATCTCGATCCACTGGTTGCGCCCGGTGCGGCGCTCGAGGTTGGCGTCGATCTTGCCGTAACGGATGCCCTCGATTTCGATTCCCATGACCAGCTCCTCGAGCTGCTCCTGGCTGATGTCGCCGAAGGCGCGCGCGCGATAGGTGCGCTCGACCCCGCTCGCGGGCAGCTCGAGCTGGCGCTTGAACTCGCCGTCGTTGGTCAGCAGCAGCAGGCCCTCGGTATTATAGTCGAGCCGCCCGACGGGCATCAGGCGCGGCAGCCCCTTGGGGAGCAAATCGTAGATCGTCTTGCGCCCCTTGGGGTCGCGCGCCGCGGTCAGGCAGCCCGCGGGCTTGTGAAAGCGATAGAGCCGCGTCGACACCGGCTTCGCCACCGGATTGCCGTCGACCGTCAGCCCGTCGAGCGAGGCGAGCAGCGGCGCGGGCTGGACGATGATTTCGCCGTTCAGCGCGATGCGGCCCTCCTCGATCATCCGTTCGACGTCGCGGCGCGATCCGACCCCGGCGCGCGCGAGCAGCTTGGCGATGCGCTGCGGCCCGTCCTCGCGCTCGGCTTCGGCGGGGGCTTTGCGCGGCGGCGCGGCACCGCGTGCGGCGCGGCGTCCGCGCGGCGCGTCGCGCTTGTCGTCGGCAGGGCGCGCGCTGCGCGCGCCGGAACGGGGAGGGCGAGGGGGTTTCATCGGAACGGTTGCGGCTTTCTTGTCGTTATTCGGGGCAAGAGTGTTGCTCTGTGATCACGCTCATAGACGGAAATGCATCACTTCGTCGATGCCAAGCAAAAGGCTGCTTGCACAGGAACGGAGTGGGAGTCATGTCGCCGCTGAAGGGAGTAGTCATGCTGTTCGCATCCCGCCCGTCGTGCATCAAGCGGCTGCTGGTCATCGAGGATGACCCGCTGGTCGCGTTCGATAATGAGCGGACGCTGAAACACAGCGGCTACACCGTCGTCGCATCGGTCGATTCGGGCGAGGCCGCGGTCGCGCTGATGGCGACCGAAACGCTCGACGCGCTCGTCCTCGATCTCGGCCTCGCCGGCGACATGACCGGCCGCGAAGTCGCCCGCCTCGCGCGCGACCGCGGCATCGCGGTGCTGCTCGTCACCGGCCAGTGCCCCGAGGACGCGTCCGAAATCGCGCTCGCTTGCCTGAACAAGCCGCACAGCGCCTCGGCACTGGTCGCCGCGCTGAAGGCGCTCGAGGCGATGACGTGCAAGAACGAAGCCCCGCGCAAGGTCAGCGGCCTGACGACTTACTGGCGCCCCGAGGCGGCGTAAGCATCCGATCCTCCCCGGAACGGGGAGGGGGACCATGCGAAGCATGGTGGAGGGGCACGTGCAGTCGCACGCTCCGTATGACCTCCCGTGCCCCTCCACCACCCTTCGGGTGGTCCCCCTCCCCCTGCGGGGGAGGATCATGAAATACCCGCTTCCAATTTGACCCCAAGCCATTAGGCCTTGGCGCCAAGCACAGAGCCGCTCGCCAGCGGCCCGCGGGGAGCGCCACATGTCGGTCGATTTTATCCGTTTTCTCATTTTCGCCGGCATCCTCGCCGGGCTGGTCGTCGTCGCGCTCGCGGTCCCAGCGTTCCGGCCCTATCTGCGCAAGAATCCCGCGGTCGCCTTCCTGCTCGGCATTTCGAGCGGCTTCCCCTTCACGTTGATCGCGGCCACCATGACTTTCTGGCTGGCGAAGGTCGGCTTCACCCCGACGACGATCGGCTTCGCGGTGATGGTCGGCATTCCCTACACGATCAAATTCCTGTGGGCGCCGCTGGTCGACAAGATTCCCTTGCCCGTTCTGACCAGGGCGCTCGGCCAGCGGCGCAGCTGGCTGTTCGTTGTCCAGTTCTTCCTCGTCCTCTCGATCTGGCAGATGGGCGCGAGCGATCCGCAGCCGGGCGATTATCGCTGGTTCCTGTTCTGGGCGGTCGTCACCGCCTTTTTCTCGGCGACGCAGGACATCGTCATCGACGCCTATCGCATCGAGATTTTGGAAGAAGACGAGTTCGCGCACGGCACCGCCACCAACCAGTTCGGCTATCGCACAGGCAATCTGATCGCGGGCGCCGGGACGATCTATTTCGCCTCGCAGGAAGGGCTGGGGCTCGGCTGGGCGATGGCCTACGGGCTCACCACGCTCTGCGTGCTGCCCGCGGTGCTCGGCGCCTTCTGGGCGGGCGAGGGCAAGTTCGTCGACCGGTTCAGCGATGCATCGGGCATGAAGCCCGGGCAATGGCTCGTCGAGACCGTCGTCAACCCGTTCCGCGAATTCCTGACCCGCGACGGCGCGCTGATGATCCTGCTGTTCATCCTCGTCTACAAGGTCGGCGACGCGATGGGGCAGGCGATGCTCGGCCCGATGATCGTCGACCTGCAATTCGCCGACCTCGATTATATCACCGCGAACAAGATCTGGGGCTTCGCCGCGCTCATCATCGGCTCGGCGCTGGGCGGGCCGTTCGTGCTGTGGCTCGGCATGGGCCGCGCGCTGCTCGTCTCGGTGCTGCTGATGATGTTCTCGAACCTCATGTTCATGGCGCTGTCGATCGCGGGCAACAATTACTGGATGCTGGTCGCGTCGATCGTGACCGAGAATATCACCAGCGGCATCGGCCTGACCGTCGTCGCGGTCTATCTCTCGGGCCTGGCGAACATCGCCTATACCGCGACGCAGTTCGCGCTGCTCTCGTCGGTGGCGGTGATCGGGCGGACCTTCATGGCCGGCCCCGCGGGCTATGCCGCTGAGAAGCTCGGCTGGACCGCCTTCTGGGGGCTCACCGTCGTCGCAGCGGTCCCCGGCATGATCCTGCTGTGGATGATGTGGCGCAAGGGCTATGTCGTGCAATCGATCCGCCAGAGCGGCGCGGTCGACGAAGGCAAGCTCAGGAAACCCGTCGGCGCCGCGCGCATCTTCGGCTTCGCGCTGATCGTCGCGGGGGTCGTCGGCGTGCTGCTCGCCAACCAGCTCGAACTCGCGTCGCCGGTGATGTACGCCTCGCTCGCCGCCCTCCTCGCCGGCGCGCTGCTGGCGTGGAAGGGGCCGGCACCGAAGGCGGCCTGAGCCGATGCTCTGGATCGCGGTCACCATCGCGCTGCAGGTCGCGTGCATCGTCCATGTCTTCCGCCACGGCCGCAACACGGCGTGGGTGATGGCGATCGCCTTCCTGCCGGCGATCGGCATGATCGCCTATTTCATCGTCGAGATCATGCCGAACCTCTCGCGCGACCGCCGGGTGAACCAGGTCAAGGCCAATATCGCCGACAGCATGGATCCCGAACGCCATATCCGCGCCGCGCGCGACGCGGTCGAGTTCAGCGATACGGTCGCGAACCTGCTTGCTTATGGCGACGCGCTGGTGGCGCGCGAGCGCTACGATCAGGCGCTCGACCAGTTCCGCCGCGCCGAGCGCAAGTCGCCGCACAACGACCGTGCGATCGGCATGCGCATCGCCGAAGCGGCCTATGAAGCGGGCCATGTCGACGCCGCGCTCGCCGCGCTCGACGGCCTCCCCGAAACCGGCTCGCAGTCCGAACGCGACCGCCGCGACCTGCTGCGCGCCAAGGTCGCCGAACAGGACGGCCGCAGCGCCGATGCGCTGACGCTCTACCGCAGCATCGTCGACCGCGTTCCCGGCGACGAGGTCCGCTGCCGCATCGCCGCGCTGCTGATCGCCGCTGGCGACAAGCGTGGCGCGCGCGCGGTGCTGCAGGAGGTCGAGATGCGCAAGAAACGCACCCCGCCCGCGATGCTCAAGGCGAATGCCGAGATGTACGACTGGGCGAAACGAATGCTGGCGGAGCTGGGGTAGGGCGGTTTCGGGGCGTCAGGGGAGTTTGGGAGATCAATGGCAACTCTCCACCCCAAAACCATCCTCGCCTACCCCTCGCGCCCCAGCCAGCGTTTCAGCACCTCGTCCGTGTCCTGCCCGACAACCAGCGGGGCCGGGCGCCGCACGCTTCCCGGCGTGCCGGACAGCTTCGGAAACACCCCCTGCATGCGGATTTCGCCCAGCTCGGCATCGGGAACGGCGACCAGCGCCTCGCGCGCCGCGAAATGCGGGTCGGCCAGCATATCCTCGGCGTCGTAGACGCGACCTGCGGGCACCGCGGCCGCCAGCATCTTGGCTTCCAGCTCTTCGATCGTCAGCGTCTTCGTCCATTCGCCGATCAGCACGTCGAGCTCCTCCTGCCGCGCGCCGCGCGCCCGGTGCGTCGCATAGCGTTCGTCTTCGGCCAGCTCGGGCCGCCCCATCGCCGCTGCCAGCCGCGCGAAGACGCCGTCCTGGTTCGCGCCGATCAGATATTCGCCGTCCTTGCACGGATAGACGTTCGACGGCGCGATCGCGGGCAGCGTCGACCCGGTGCGCCGGCGCTTGGTGCCGCTCGCCGAATAGTCCGACACTGTCGATTCCATCACCTGCAGCACCGCCTCGTACAGCGCCGAATCGACGATCTGGCCTTCGCCGGTCTTGCTGCGATGGTGGAGCGCTGCGAGCGCGCCCATGCAGCCGTAAGTCGCGGCGAGCGTGTCGCCGATCGACACCCCCATGCGCGCGGGTGGCAGCTCGGGATAACCGACGATGCCGCGCCACCCGCCCATCGCCTCGCCGATCCCGCCGAACCCCGCGCGCGACGAATAGGGGCCGGTCTGGCCGTAACCCGATACGCGCACGACGATCAGCCCGGGGTTGGTCTTGCGCAATTCCCGGGGGTCGAGGTTCCATTTCTCGAGCGTTCCTGGCCGAAAATTCTCGATCAATATATCGGCCCTGGCGATCAGCTCGCGTGCCAGCGCCTGGCCCTCTTCGCTGCGCAGATCGATCGCGACCGAATATTTGTTGCGCGCGATGACGCGCCACCAGCTTGGGCGGTCGCCCTGGCCCCAGTTGCGCATCTGGTCGCCGCCGCCCGGCGGCTCGAGCTTGACGATCTCGGCGCCCATGTCGCCGAGCAGCTGGCCGCAAAAGGGGCCCGCGATCAGCTGCCCCATCTCGACGACCTTCAACCCCTCCAGCGCCCCGGCGCCGCGCGTCTCCGTCATATCATTCCCTTCGGGCCCATATTTCGCCTAGGAAGGGACCGCCCGCGGTCCTCCTCATCCCTGTGGCCTTGATATACTTAGAATGCTATGTAATTGGCAACCGCAATCTCGGATGAGCGTGAAGATAGGCATAATCGTGAAGCAGAGCAGCATCGAAATCGTCGAAGTCGGCCCGCGCGACGGCCTGCAAAATGAGGCGCTCGCGGTCGCCACCGCCGACAAACTCGCGCTGGTCGAGCGCGCGATCGGATATGGGGCCCGCCGCATCGAGGTGACCAGCTTCGTCAATCCGAAGAAGGTCCCGCAACTCGCCGATGCCGAGCAATTGGTCGCCCAGCTCCCGGTCCGCGACGACGTGACCTACATCGGCCTCGTCCTCAACCGCCGCGGCGCCGAACGCGCGCTCGCGACCGGCCGCATCGACGAACTCGGCGCGGTGTGCGTGACCAGCGACAGCTTTGGCATCCGCAACCAGGGCCAAAGCTCGGACGAATCGCTCGCCGCCGCGATCGAGATCGTCGCGCTGGCCAGGGAAGCCGGCCGCAGCGGCCAGGTCACCATCGCCACAGCCTTCGGCTGCCCCTTCGAGGGCGAGGTCGCGATCGCGCGCGTCGTCGAGATGGCCAAGCGCGCCGCTGACGCCGCCCCGCGCGAGATCGCGCTGGCCGACACCATCGGCGTCGGCGTGCCCTCGCAAGTGTCCGAGATGGTCGGCCGCGTGCGCGAAGCCGTCGCCGGCCTCCCGGTGCGCGTCCATTTCCACAACACGCGGGGTAGCGGCCTCGCCAACGTCTGGGCTGCGGTCGCTGCGGGTGCGGCGACGGTCGACGCCTCGCTCGGCGGGCTCGGCGGCTGCCCTTTTGCGCCTGGCGCCGCGGGCAATGTCCCGACCGAGGACGTCGTCTATATGCTCGAACGCGGCGGTGTCGCGACCGGGCTGGACCTGTCCGCGATCGTCGCGGCCGCGAACTGGTTCACCGGTGTGATGGGCCGCCCTTTGCCCGCGATGGTCAGCCGCGCGCCGGTTTTCCCATAGCGAACGCTGCACACCCAAACTTGTTTTGGCGCGACCGCCGTTGTCTGTCCGCGCCATCCGGTCTACCAAGCCATCATGGGTCGACGCTTGATTATCCACCGCTTTCCCGCGTTCGTGGCGCCGCTTGCGCTGCTGCTTGCCGGCTGCCAGGGCGTCGACAAGGCCGATACCATGGCCGCGGCCGCGCAGACGCAAGCCCCGGCAAGCGCCGCCGCGCTGTGCCCGCCCGACGGCAAGCGCGCCGCCGGGGGCAAGGCGCAGCCCGATGCGCGCTTCGACTGCTACGCCGACGCCGGCAAGACGTGCACCGGCGGCGGCGACTGCGCGGGCGACTGCCTCGTCCCCAACGACCGGGAGTCGCGCGTCCTGCAGCCGGGGCAGAAGGTCGCCGGCGTCTGCCAGGCGACCGCCAGTCCCTTCGGCTGCCGCGCGACCGTCGAGGACGGCCGCGTCGCCACGCCGCGCGTCTGCCGCGACTGACATGACCGGCGACCCGCTCGCAGCGCTGACCGACGGCTTTTTCCTGATCGCGGGCCCTTGCGTGGTCGAGGAAGCAGCGATCATGGACGAGATCGCCGACACGCTCGCCGCGATCCGCGACCGCTTCGGCATCACGACGATCTTCAAGGCCTCGGCGCTCAAGGCCAATCGCAGCTCGGGCGAATCCTACCGCGGCCCGGGCTGGACGAACGGCCTCGCGCAGCTGGCGGCGATCCGCGCGCGGACCGGCTTGCCGGTCCTCACCGACATCCACGAGACGCCCGACGCTGCCGAGGCCGCGGCGGCGGTCGATATCCTCCAGATCCCCGCCTTGCTCTCGCGCCAGACCGCGCTGATCGAGGCCGCGGCGGTGACCGGCAAGCCGCTGCTCGTCAAGAAGGGGCAGTTCATGGCGGGCGCTGACATGGCGCAGGTCGTCGCCAAGATCGACCGCGCGCGGAGCCGCGCCGGCGTGCCCCCGGTGCCGACGATCGCGTGCGAGCGCGGCAATATCTTCGGTTACCAGAATATCGTCGCCGACATGCGCAACCTCGCGATCATGCGCGCGCCCGGCGTCGCGGTCGCGTTCGACGCCGCGCACACGGTGCAGCTGCCCTCGTCGCAGGGGGCGATGTCGGGCGGCCAGCCGCAATTTTCCCCGTTGCTGGCGCGCGCTGCGGTCGCCGCGGGCTGCGACGGGCTGTTCATCGAGGTGCACCCCGATCCCGCGTCGGCGTCGTCGGATCCCGCGACCTCGATGCCGCTCCACCACCTGCCGGCGCTCGTCGAACAATGCGTCGCGCTGCACCGTCTGGTACGCGAGGGCCAAATGCTTGACCTCGATGCCCGCCTAATCTAGCGCCCGATCAAGGGGTTTTACTTTGGCTGGGCTTCGGCGGCTGTTCTTTTTTCGGACTATTTCGGGTCTCCCATGCTCCAGATGAGCCAATATGCCGATGCGTCCCTGACCGCCCCAGCGACCTGGTCGCAGCGGCATTTCCTGTTCCTGCAAGGGCTGCCCGGGCCCTTTTTCCGGATGCTGGCCAAGGCACTCCGCGCCGAAGGGCATCGCACCTCGCGGATCAACTTCAACGGCGGCGACCTGTGGGACTGGCGCGGGCCGGGCGCGACCGGCTTCCGGGGCGATATCGCGGCCTTTCCGGCCTGGTTCGACGCGTGGCTGGCGACGCGTGACGTCAGCGACGTCATCCTGTTCGGCGACAATCGCCCGCTTCACCGCCACGCGATCGTGCTCTGCCGCGCGCGCGGGATCCGCGTGTTCGTCGTCGAGGAGGGCATGCTCCGCCCCGACTTCGTGTCGTTCGAGGAAGGCGGGACCAACTATTGGTCGGCGCTGCCGCGCGATATCGAGCAGCTCCGCCAGATCGCCGCGACGCACGAGGATGCGCCGGTCGAACCCGTCCCGGGCAACGTTCGCCGCCGCATCGTCGAGGCGGTGAGCTATTACGTCGCGCAGACGCTGACGATCCCTTTCTATCCGCGCTACCGCTCGCACCGCCGCAACACGCCGGTCAGCGAGATGTGGGCGTGGATCCGGCGCCGGCTGGGGCGCGGCCGCGAAAATGCCGCGGGCCATGCCGCCGTGGCCGCGCTCGCCGATCGCCGCTTCTTCCTTTTCCCGATGCAGCTCGACGGCGATCACCAGATCGACTCGCATTCGGACTTCCCCGACATGGCGAGCGCGATCGACTGCGTCTTCCACAGCTTTGCCGTGCACGCGGCGCAGGACAGCGCGCTGCTCGTCAAGATGCACCCCTTCGACCCCGATCTCGACGGCTGGCGCGGGTGGGTCATGCAGCGCGCCGCGCGCTACGGGTTGGCGGGCCGCGTTCAGTTCGTCGAGCGCTACGATCTCGCCCCGCTCCTGCAACGCGCCGCGGGCGTGGTGACGATCAACAGCACCGTGGGACCGCTCGCGCTCGCCGAGGGCTGCCCGGTCTTCTGCCTCGGCCGCGCGGTCTACGATATCCCCGGCGTCACCGCCGGTTGCGGCCTCGACCGTTTCTGGACCCAGCCGCCGCCCGTCGATGCCGCCAATTTCGAGACGATGTGCCGTGCCATGCGCGCGACCGCGCTCGTCAACGGCGGCTTCCACCACCCGCGCGCGCTCGACATGCTCGTCGCGGGGGCGGTTCGCCGGTTGCTCGGCGGCGCCCCGCGCGCCGGCGCCTGATCCCGCATGCGGCTGGTTTTCGACGTCACCCGGCTCGTCCGGCGCGGCCATCTGCCCGCGCCGACCGGCATCGACCGGGTCGAGCATGAATATCTGGCCTTCCTGCTCGCGCAGGATCAGCTCGACCTCGCGTTCGAGGCTTATGTCGCACCGGCGGGGTGGGTGTCGCTGTCGCGCCCGGCGGTGACCGGGCTGATGAACGCCCAGCAGCGCCGCTGGAGCGGGCGCGCGGGCGCGGCGTCGGCGCTCGGCGTGCTGCGCCATCTGCGCCCGGTGCCCTCGAGGCGCGGCGCGGGCACACGCTTCATGACCGTCTCGCACCCCGGCGCGCCCGCGATCGCGCAGTGGCGCCGCCGCGCCGACGCCTGCGGCGGCAAGATCGTCTATTTCGTCCACGACCTGATCCCGGTCGAATATCCCGAATATGCGCTCGCCAAGCACGCCGCCGCCAATCGCGCACGCATCGCCGCGGCGACCACGATGGCCGACGGCCTGCTCGTCAATTCGGACTGCACCGCGGGTGCCGTCGCGCGCTTCTGCGGCACCGCTGCGGTGCCGCCGATCGTCAAGCTGCCCTTCGGATCGACGCTGCGCGACAGCGAGGCCGCCGCTCCCGCCACCGCGGGCGACCATCCCTACTTCCTCGTCGTCGGCACGATCGAGCCGCGCAAGAACCATCTGCTGCTGCTCAAGATGTGGCGCGACATGGCACGGCACGCGGGCGCCGCTGCGCCGCATCTGGTCATCGCGGGGCGGCGCGGCTGGGAGAACGGCCATATCCTCGCGATGATCGACCGCTCGCCGGCGCTCCGCGACGTGCTCGTCGAGCTCCAGACCCCCAGCGACGCCGCGCTGCACGGGCTGATGCGCGGCGCCCGCGCGCTGCTCGCGCCCTCCTTCGCCGAGGGTTTCGACCTTCCCGTCGCCGAGGCGCTCGGGCTCGGCTGCCCGGTGATCGCCAGCGACATCCCCGCGCACCGCGAGGTCGGCGGCGACGCGCCGCTGTTCCTCCACCCGCTCGACGCCAAGGGCTGGAGCGCCGCAGTTCGGGATTTTGCCGCGCCCGATTCCCCGCTAAGGGAGGAGCATCTCCGGGCGGCGCGCGCCTGGCGCCCGGCCAGCTGGGACGATCATTTTTCGCGGCTCACCGACTTTCTGGACCAGCTTTGACCCGAACCGCCGACACCGAAGCCTTGCTCCAGCGCCTCGACACGCGGCGGCGGGTGATCGGCGCGCTCGTGATCCGCGAGCTCCACACGCGCTTCGGGCGCGAAAACCTCGGCTTCCTCTGGATCTTCATGGAGCCGGTGCTGCTCGCGGTGGCGGTCGCGGCGCTGCACGGCAATTACACGCTGCCGATCAGCGGCAATGTCCAGCCGGTGCCCTTCGCGCTCGGCGGCTATATCTTGTTCATCATGTTCCGCTCGGTGCTGTCGCGCGCCGAGACCCTGCTCGAGGCGAACCGGCCCTTGCTCTACCACCGCCCGGTCACCCTGTTCGACATGCTGCTCGCGCGCTCTTTGCTCGAAATGGTCAGCACCGGGGCGGTGCTCTTCTTCCTGCTCTTCGCGGCGCAATATCTGGGGCTCGCCGAGCCGATCCACGATCCCTTGCTCGTCATCTTCGCGCTCATCCTGATGAGCTGGTTCTGTTTCGGGCTCGCGATGATCATCATGGCGGCGTCGCACGAAAGCTCGTTCGTCGGGCGGCTCATCCATCCCTTGCTCTATCTGACGCTCCCCATTTCGGGCGCCTTCTACCTGCTCGCCTGGCTCCCCGAAAATGTGCAGCGCGTCGCGGCGTGGGTGCCGACCGTCCATATCTTCGAGCTGCTGCGCGAGGGCCAGTTCCGCGACTTCGCCTCCGACCGTCTCGACATCGCCTATCCCATCGTCTGCTCGGCGCTATTGATGTTGGCGGGTTATGCCGCCATCAGATTCGTCCGGCCCAGGATCGAATTGCAATGACCAGTACCAGCATGACCACCGAACCGGCCGGCGAGGCGGAGGACGCGCGCGCGCCGCTCCAACGCGGCTGGCCGCGCCGCATCGTCCGCAGCGCCTTGTTCTGGATCGTCGTCGTCCCCGTGCTCGTCTCGGCGATCTACCTCTTCCTGATCGCGGCGCCGCAATATCGTTCGGAAGCGCAGTTCGTGATCCGCGGCCTCGACGCCCCGCGCACCGAAACCAACGGCTTCGGCCAGCTCCTCGGCGTCGCCCCGGTGCTCGATCCCAGCGCCAGGGCCAGCTACATCCTCATCGAATATCTCCGCTCGCCCGAGGCGATCCGCGCGCTCAAGTCCGAAAAGATCGACCTCGCGACGGTGTTCCGCCGGCCCGAGGCCGATTTCGTCGCGCGCCTCTCGCCGTCGGACACGACGATGGAGGAACTGGTCGAATATTATCGCGACAAGGTGCAGATCAGCCTCGACAGCGACACCGGCATCACGCGCGTGACCGTCACCGCCTTCCGCCCCGACGACGCGCGCACGATCGGCAATGCCGTGATCAAGCTGGGCGAGGCGCGGATCAACGAGCTCAACCGCCGCCTGTTCGACAATACGGTCACCATCGCGCGCGACGAATTCGGCCAGGCCGCCGACGAACTCGCGGGCGCGCAGGCCGCGATGTCGCAGTTCCGCAACCGCAGCGGCGACATCGATCCCGAAAGCAGCGGCAAGGGCGCGCAGGAACAGGGCTTCGCGCAGCAGGCCGAACTCGACCGCCAGCGCGCGCGCCTCGCCGACATGCGCCGCTACCTCAGCCCGTCGAGCCCGCAGGTGGTGGCGATGCAGGGCTATGTGAGCAGCCTCGAAGCCGCCGCCGCGCGCAACCGCGGCCGCCTGACCGGCGCCCCCGGCGCGGTGTCGCAGCGGCTCGGCGAATATGAGGAACTCGGGCTGAAGCAGGAACTCGCCGCCAAGCGCTACGAAGCCTCGCGCCTCGCGCTGCAGGCGGCGAACGAACGCGTCGAAAAGGAACAGCTCTTCGTGCTCCCGGTGGTCCGCCCGACCGCCCCCGAAAAGCCCGTCTATCCGAAACCCTTCCGCACGCTCGCGACGATCCTGCTCGGCGCGCTTCTGCTCTATGCCTTCTTCATGATCGTCACCGCCGGCATCCGCGAGCACCGCGCATAGGGTCCGTCAGGCGTGCGTGAAATGGCTCGCGATCGCCTCTTCGACGGTGTCGAACTGCAAGACCCGGCCACCCTGGACCGCCATGCCGCGGTCGCAATATTCGCGCAGCGTCGCGGGGTCGTGCGACACCATGAACAGGCTGCAGTCGCGCTTGCGCTCCAGCAGCGCCGCGCGGCAGCGGTCCTGGAAACGCTCGTCGCCGACCGCGGTGATCTCGTCGATGAGGTAGCAGTCGAACGAAATGGCGAGCGACACCGCGAACGCCAGCCGCGCCATCATCCCCGCCGAATAGGTGCGCAGCGGCATGCGCAGATAATTGCCGAGCTCGGCGAAATCCTCGACGAAATCGAGCACTTCCTCGACCGGGCGCCCATAGACGCGCGCGACGAAGCGCGCATTGTCGGCGCCGCTGAGGCTGCTCTGGAAGCTGCTCGACAGGCCGAGCGGCCACGACACCGACATGCCGCGCCGGATCGTCCCGCTGCTCGGCTGCTCGACCCCGGCGATCAGGCGCAGCAGCGTCGATTTGCCCGCGCCATTATGCCCGCACACCCCGACCGATTGGCCTTTTTCGATCGTGAAACTGACGTTATCGAGAACCTGATGGCGCCCGTCGCGGGTCGCATAGGATTTGGAAACCCGGTTGAAGACGATCATCGATACAGGCTCATATGATGGGCCGGCGGCCCGCGTTCGGCCCTAGATGACGCCTCGCGTCGCCCTTGACAAGCGGAGCATCGGCTGGGGGCAGGGGACCGGCATCCGTCGCTACCGCGATGCGCTGCGCCGGTGCATCGAAGAGCGCCCCGACCTGTTCGCGCCGCCGCAGTTGCTGACGGACGCGGCGGAGCCCGGCGCGGCGATCACGCGGGTCGGGCCGCGCAGCTTCGCCGATGCGCAGAAATGGTTCAGCCTGACCGGGCGCCAGCGCAGCGTCGCGCTGAGCCACCCGGTCGACATCTTCCACTGGTCGCACCCTATGCCCCTGTGGGCCAAAGGCGCGCTGAACTTGGTCACGATCCACGACCTCATCCCCTTCGACCAGCCCGAATATTCGGCGATCCCGCCGCGGCGCTTTCGCCGCCTGCTCACCAAGCTCGCCGCAAAGGGCGCCTGCTTCACCTGCGTGTCGGAGGTCACGCGCGAGGCGCTGATCGCCGCCACCGGCATCGATCCGCAGCGCGCGGTCTGCACCTGGCAGCCGGTGGCAACACCGAATGGCGACGGGCCGCTTCCCGCCGGGCTGGAATCAGGGCGCTACATCCTGCTGCTCGGCACCGTCGAGCCGCGCAAGAATGTCCTGCGCGCGGTCGAGGCCTGGCGCGCGGCCGATACCGGACTCAAGCTGGTCGTTGCAGGCCCCGACGGCCATTGGCCCGACCGCCACGAGCGCGCCGCCGCCATGCGCGAGCTCGCGCACCCCAATATTATTCGGCTGCCCTGGCTCGAGGACGCCGCGGTGACGGCGCTCATTGCCAACAGTGCCGCACTGCTGATGCCCTCGCTCGCCGAGGGCTTCGGCCTGCCGCCGGTCGAGGCGCTGCTGGCGGGCGTCCCCGCCATCGCCTCCAATGCGCCGGTATCGCGGGAGATTCTGGGCGACGCGGCGCTGCTCGTCGATCCGTTCGACGTCGGCGCGATCGCCGATGCGATCCGCCGTGCTGTCCGCACGCCCATCGCCCCGAAACGCGACCTTCCGCCTCGCTTCGACCGCTACGGCGACGCCGCCTTTGCGCGGCGCTTGCGCCTTGCCTACGACCAGTTTCTCCAGCTAGGTGGGCCCGATTAAAGCGGAATTTCGAATCGACGATCCACTCCGCCGAATGAAGCCGGAGGAAGAATGCGGGTCGGAATCGATGGTTTTAATCTGGCGCTGCCGTTCGGCACCGGCGTCGCGACCTATTCGATGTCGCTGGCGCATGCGATCCAGAATGCGGGGCACCAGCTTGACGGCCTCTACGGCCTGCGAACACCGTTCCGCAAAGTGCTGCGCAACGTCAATTTTTTCGAAGCGCTCGGCGCCGAATATCAGTCGAAGGCGCCGCGCTCGTGGAGCTTCGGCTGGGGCCGCGAGCTCAGCTGGACGGTCAAGGCACGCAAGGCGCGGCTCGTCGACCTCCACGGCAAGCAGGAGACGCGGCCCTTCGCGCACCGCCTGCCCGATTTCGACCGGCTGTTCACCGTCTCCGACCTGTTCGACCAGGCGATGCGCAATTTCAGCCGTTTCGGAACCTTCACCACCGTCGCCTTGCCCGACCGGCTCGACGTCATGCACTGGACCTATCCCTGGCCGATCAAGGTCGCCGGGGCGAAAAACATCTATACGATGCACGATCTGGTGCCGCTGAAGCTGCCCTACGCCAGCCTCGACAACAAGAAGATCTACCACAAGCTGATGCGCGCCTGCATCCGCAAGGGCGACCATATCGTCACCGTGTCGGAGGCGAGCCGCGCCGACATCGTCGACTTCTTTCCCGAGGCCGAGGGCAAGATCACCAACACCTGGCAGGCGATCAAGCCGTCGGCGCAGAGCCTGAGCCTCGCGAGCGGCGGCGAGGCCGACGTCGCGCAGGCGGTGAAGAGCATCTTCCGCCTCGATTTCCAGGATTATTTCCTCTTCTTCGGCGCGATCGAGCCCAAGAAGAATGTCGGCCGCCTGATCGAGGCCTATCTCGCATCGGGGGTGAAGGCGCCGCTCGTCATCCTCGGCCGCCGCGCGTGGGGCGCCGACGTCGAACTCTCGCTGATCCAGCGCGACGAGACGCGGCCGATGAAGACGATCTTCAAGAATATCCGCCGCATCGACTATCTGCCGCGGCGTCTGCTGATGCTGCTCGTGCGCGGCGCCAAGGGCGTGGCTTTCCCTTCTCTCTACGAAGGTTTCGGGCTACCGATCCTCGAAGCCATGACCTTGGGGACGCCCGTGATCACCGCGAACACCAGCTCGATGCCCGAAGTCGCCGGCGCGGCGGCGCTGCTCGTCGATCCCTATGACGTCCAGCAGATCGCCGCGGCGCTGCGCCGGATCGAGAATGAGCCCGATCTGCGCGCCGACCTGTTCGGCCGCGGCATCGCGCAGGCGGCGAACTTCTCGATGACGACCTATCAGGACCGGCTGACGACGCTCTACGACAGCCTGCTCGCGGGGGGGCGCCGGTGACGCGGATGCGGTCGGCGGCGATCGGTGCGCTGCTCGCAGCGCTGCTCGGCGGCTGTTCGATGCTGCCCTCGGCCTCGCCGACGATCGGGCAGGTGACCAAGCCCGCGGCGCTCGCCGACGGCCGCGCCCTCGACCTCGTCGACCTCACCGAAAGCGGCTGGAGCGAGGAGGATACGCCGATCGCGCCGTCCGCCGCCTGGTCCTTCACCGACGGCACGACCAGCAGCGAACAGATATTGGTCGGCGACAATCTGGAAATCGTGGTGTTCGAGGTCGGCTACCGGCTGTTCGGCGCGATCGACAGCGGCGATGCGAAGGATCCGGCGGTGTCGGCCGCGGGCGCCGCGCTGCCGACGATCAGCGTGCCCGCCGACGGCTATGTCGCCATTCCCTATGTCGGGCCGATCGACGTCCTCGGCCGCACGCCGCAGGGAGTCGCGACCGAAATCCGCGAGCGGCTGCGCGGCCTGTCGCAGCGCGCCGACGTGCTCGTCCGCGTCGCGTCGGGGCCGATGCGCTCGATCACCGTCGGGGGCGAGGTCAAGGCGCCGGGCCGCATCGCGATCACCGCGGCGGGCGAGCGCGTGCTCGACGTCGTCGCCGCGGCGGGCGGCCCGTCCGAGCAGCAGTCGAACCTGATCGTGCGGCTGGCGCGCGCGGGCGACAGCCAGGAAATGCCGCTCGACCAGATCCGCGCCGGCGATGCCGCCAACGTCCGGCTGATGCCCGGCGACGTCGTCCAGTTGCTGAGGCGCCAGCAGAGCTTCTCGGTCATCGGCGCGGCGCGCGACGTGGCCGAGGTGCCGCTCGCCGACACGCCGGTCTCGCTGGTCGAGGGCCTCGCGCGCGCGGGCGGGCCGATCGACAACCAGGCCGACGCGACCGGCGTCTTCGTCTTCCGCTATGTCGACAAGGATATCGGCGGCACGATGACCGCAGTCCCGACGATCTACCGGCTCAACCTGCTCGATCCGCGCAGCTATTTCATCGCCAGCCGCTTCCGCATGCAGGACGACGATGTCGTGCTGATCGCCAACGCCCGCTCGGCGCAATTCGCCAAGCTGGTGCAGATGCTCAACCAGCTGACTTCCCCGATAGTGACCGTCGACGTGCTCACGCGCTGACCGGCGAGCGATGTCCGCGCCACCCTTCCTGCCGATCCCGCCGCATCGCTTTCACAAGGGGTTGCTGCGGCAAGAGGCGACCGGCCCTCCGATGCCCTCCGACAACGAGGTCGACGCTACGATTGCGGCGATCGTCGAAGGGCGGATCGGCGGCTATTTCTGGCAGCCGTTGCCGCCGGATATCCGGACATGGCTGGGCAAACGTGACGACGCGCTGGTCGCTGTAACCTGCACCGACCCCACGCGCCTGCCGCGTCTGATAGAAGCAGCCGGGGGAGGGGCTTCGGTCCTCCTCGTCTGCCCCCACCCATCGGATGCCGCAGCGATCCGCTTCGACGGCCAGGCCGACCCCTGGCCGCTGCTCGATCGCGTGACCCGCGTCTATTGCGACACCCCCGGCGAGACCTTCGCCACGCTCGCGGCGCTCGCTGGAAAACCGCTGATCCAAGTCGAAGCCGATGGATCGCAGCAACCGGTAGAGGGACACGCACAGCGGGTGATCGCCAAGCTGTGCCGCGACTATCGCGCCTATTCGCCCTATGACGGCAGCCCATGGCCGCTCGGCGACCTGCTCGCCTATCTCGCGCTCTGGCGAGCCACGGTCGAGCGAACGCGCGGCATTGATGCCCTGTTCGGCATATCGCACTGGAAACGCCGCCGCATTCGCCAGTTCCTCCTGGGATCGCCCGATGCGGTATTTCGCTCGCGTCCAGCCACGCCTGGAGCCGTCGCCGCCTGGCCCTCGCGCGCCGACCTCCCCGCGCTGGAGGCGGCTTATGGCCGCGAACGCGTGTCCCGCATCGAGGACGGCTTTATCCGCTCGGCGGGGCTCGGCGCCGCGCTCGTCCAGCCCTGCTCGATCATAGTCGATCGCCGCGGCATCTATTACGACCCCGACCGGCCGAGCGATCTCGAGCATCTGCTGCAGCACGCCGAATTCGACGACCGCCTGCTCAAGCGCGCCGCCGACCTGATCGCCGCGATCTGCGCGCACGGCACGACCAAATATAATCTTCGCGGCGCGGCGGTGAGCTTGCCCGAGGGGCCGCCGCGGATCCTGATCGCCGGGCAGGTCGCCGACGACCTCTCGATCACCGCGGGCGGCGGCGCGATGGACTTCGCCGCGATCGCCGCGATGGTCCGCGCGCAGGACCCCGGCGCCACGATCGTCTACAAGCCGCACCCCGACGTCGTCGCCGGGCTGCGTCGCGGCGAATGGCGCGCGCCGGAGATCGCCGCGAACGTCGACCTGATCGTGACCGACGGCGACACCAGCGACCTGCTCGAACAGGTCGATGTGGTGCATGTCCGCTCGTCGCTGCTGGGCTTCGAGGCGCTGCTCCGCGGCAAGCAGGTCGTGGTCCACGGCCGCCCCTTCTACGCCGGCTGGGGCCTCACGCGCGACAGCCTCGGTTTCGAGCGGCGGGGGCGGCCGCTGACGCTCGAACAACTGGTCGCCGCGACGCTGATCCTTTATGCGCTCTACGTCGATCCGGACCGCGGGCTGCCCTGTTCGCCCGAGCATCTGCTCGCGGCGCTCGCCGCCGCGCCGCCGCGTTCGGCCTTGCGGAGCCTCTTCGCACGGCTCGTCGCAATGCCACGAGCCTGGAACAATTGACGCTAGTATCGACAGCTATTGTCCGATAAAGGGCAGGATAAGAGGGGTTTATGGCCGCGGCCGAATATTATGACATCTGGCGGCTGCTGAGCTACCCGCGTTCCGACAACGAAGCCGATATTCGCGGGCTCTGCCGCTCGCACTATCTCGGCGACCATGATGCGCTGTGCCGCGTGCTCGGGCGCTACAAGATGTTCGTCGACACCCGCGACATCGGCATCGCCAGCCATCTGATGATGGACGGCTTCTGGGAAATGTGGGTGACCGAGGCGATGATGCGCAGCGTCCGGCGCGGGTCGGTCGTGCTCGATGTCGGCGCCAATCTCGGCTATTTCACGCTGCTCCTCGCCGACCTCACCGGCCCCGAGGGCCGCGTCCTGTCGTTCGAGCCCAACCCGCTGCTCGCGGGGCTGCTCGACAAGAGCCTGCAGGTGAACGGCTTCGCGGGCTTCACCGACCTCCACCGCCTCGCGCTCGGCGCGGGCGAATCCGAACTGCGGCTCGAGGTGCAGGACAGCTCGCCCGGCGGGGGCCGCATCCTGCTGCCTGGAGCCGGACGGTCGGGCAACACCACGTCCGAAACCGTCGTGCCCGTGCGCCGCCTCGACACGATCGAGCACGCGCTCGCCGCCGAATTCATCAAGATCGACGTCGAGGGTTTCGAGCAGCAGGTCTGGCACGGCATGACCGGCATCCTGAAGCAGCAGCGCCCGCTGACGATCTTCATGGAATTCACCGTCCAGCGCTACGACGACCCGCGCGGCTTCCTCGACGAGGTCCTCGCCTACGGCTTCTCGCTCGAGATCGTGCACCCGGTCGAAGGCATCCGCCCGATCGCGCGCGAGGACATCTTCGCGATGCCGCACAATATCGATCATATGCTGGTGTTCCGGCGGTGACCGCCGAACGTGCACCTCCGTCAGATTTATGAGCTAGGACAGGGTTTTCAACGATGTCGATCATCCCCACGATCAACCGCCCCACGACCAGCCCGGGCTTTACCGAGGAAGTGGATTTCGCAGGCGGTCTGACTGTCGCGAATGGCGAAATCCGCTATTATCGCGGCGATGACATCCGCTTCTATTGGTCCAATGACCAGTGGGTGTACGACATCGTCAACGCCGGCACGGTCTGGGCCTATTCCTCGGCCAATGTGTCGGGCACCATCGTCGGTTTCTACATCGACCGGATCGTGAATTCGGGCACCATCGGCGCCGAAATCGACATCGGCAACGCCGTGGCCGTCACGGTGGGCGCGCGCGGCAGCCTGCTGGAAAACACCGGGACGATCTATGCCGCATCGCGCGGCGGGCAAGCCACGGCGGTCGATCATTGGGGATGGCCGACCTTCATCAATTCGGGCCTCATTGCCGCCTGGTCGTCGCCCGACGGCGAGGTCAATGCATCGAGCGCGGTCGGCATCAAGGCGGTCAATGGCGGGATGCTGCACAACCGGGCCGGCGGCGAAATCCTCGTCGAAGGATCGAATGCGACCGCCGTCAATTTCGGCCGGGGCCGGGTGCCGGCCGAGCATGACGGGCCCGAGATATTGAACGACGGCCGGATCGAGGCGGCGTCCCATCCGGGCGGAAACCCCTCGGTCGGCATCGCAGCGGCGCATCTTGGCGTCGAGCATATGCAGATCGTGAACAACGGCTTGATCCGCGCCGACGTCGCCATTCGCGGCGGATCGGCGACATGGCCCTACAGCCCCGCGGACGAAGTTGTCGAAAATTCGGCCACGGGCCGGATATTCGGCGATATCGAACTCGACCTGGGCAACGACCGGCTGGTGAATGCGGGGCAGTGGACCGGCGATTTCTTCGGTGGCGAAGGCCATGATCATTTCGACACCCGCGCCGGCGTGTGGACGGGTTATGCCGACATGGGTTGGGGCAACGACGAATTTCTCGGGTCCACGGGCAACGATCGCGTCGTCGGTGGCCGCGGTTCGGACCAGCTTTCCGGCGGCGACGGCAACGACCTGCTCGTCGGCGGGGTGGGCAATGACCGGATCGTCGGGGGCGCGGGCAATGATAGCCTGTACGGCGAGTATGACGACGACCTGCTGATCACGTCCGGCGGCGACAAGGTCTATGGAGGTGCGGGCAACGACCGCATCGAACTCGGCGACCTCGGCTTTGCCCTAATCGACGGCGAGGGCGGCAAGGACCGGCTGGTGCTCCCGGGCCTCGCTGGCACCGTCGACATTATGTCGATCGTCAACAGCGGCCGCGTCCTGTCGATCGATGAAGTGGAACTCGTCGCCGGCCGCGCCGCGACGATCGCTGCCGGGGATTTCGGCCCGCTGAACAACCTCCTGCAGATTTTCGGCGCGCCCGGCAGCGATCTTGTCCTGACCGGGAATTGGACTTTCGTTTCGGAGCGCGACTTCGACGGGACGCTCTTTGCCGTCTATTCGGCTGGCAACGGCCGCGTGCTCTGGGTCCAGGCCGGCGTCGACGTCACGATCACCTCGACCGTTCCGGCCGACCGCATAGGCATTCAGCCCGTCGCGGGCGGGGCGCCGGCGCCCGATTTGGCATCGGACCCGGATATCGATCCCAGTTCCAACATCTTCGAGAATATATCGGTGACCATCACCTCCGATATGGTCATCGATCGCGACGAAATCTGGAGTTCGTCCCGCATTTTCAGCTTTGGCAGCGATCTGACCATCACCAACCATGGCCTGATCCGGCAGGCCGGTCTGGTGATCGAGAATCTTTCGGTCTTCATCAACCATGGAACGGTGTCGATCATCGACGATGGTGCAGGCGGCGGGCGCGGTTATGCTGCCAATGCGCACGGCGCGCTGGCGAATTACGGGTCGATCGTTGTTGAGTCGGTGGGCGGCGGGGTCGTCGGCGTCCAGGTGACCGATAGTTTCACGAGGCAGGGCGACGATTTTATCAACGAAGGCCGCATCGTCGCCTCGACCGGCAACGGCACGTCGGTCGGGGGCTATTATACGGGCACCCATCAGAGCACGGGCCGCAACGCCGGGCTGATCGAGGCGCGGGGCTCTAGCGATGTGATGGCGCTCTATCTCTCCGGCGTGGCCGAGTTCGGGAACAGTGGGCAGATTTACGCATCGCTGACGTCCCCCGGCACCGGCTCGGGCCGGGCCCTGCATATTCTGGCGAGCCACTTCGCCGGCACCCACATCACGAACAGCGGGGCGATCGCTGGGCCGACCGCCGTTTTCGTCGAACAGGCGCCGGGTGGCTGGGTCGTCCTCGATAATAGCGCCACAGGTCAGATCGCCGGTGAAGTGCGGTTGGGCAGCGCGGGCGACACCCTGACCAACCGCGGTTCCATCGTCGGAAGCGTCTATCTCGGCGACGGTGACGATCGGTTCGAAAACATTGGCGGGACGCAGCAGGGCGGGGTGTTCGGCGGCGTGGGGAACGACATATATGTCGTCGATACCCAGAACATCCTTCTCTACGAAAGCCAGGGCGAAGGCAACGACAGCGTCACCGCGTCGGCCAGCTATTATCTCTTCGACAATATCGAAAACCTCATATTGTCCGGTTCGGCCGGCAACTTCGGCGTCGGCAATGCGCTGGCGAACACCATCATCGGCAACGCCGGGTCGAACCTGCTGCTCGGCGGCGGCGGCGACGACGTCATCCGCGGCGGTGGCGGCGTCGACAGCCTGTTCGGCGAAAGCGGGGCCGACCAGCTGTTCGGCGAGGCCGGGGTCGATTATCTCGTCGGCGGGATCGGCAACGACATCCTCGACGGCGGCGCCGATGCCGATGCGCTCTATGGCGAGGACGGCGACGACACGCTGATCGGCGGCACGGGTTTCTTCACCGACATCCTCGTCGGCGGGATCGGCAATGACATTCTTCGCGGCAATTCCGGCCTCGGCGACTATGACCTGATGGACGGCGGCGCGGGCAACGACACTTATTATGTCGACACCCCCGACGACCTGACCTTCGAGGCTGCGGGCGGCGGCACCGACACCGTCTATGCCAACATCAACGGCGCGGGCTATTATCTCTACGCCAATGTCGAGAACCTGATACTCGAGGGCAATACGCCCTTCGGCGTCGGCAATGAGCTCGCGAACCGGCTCACCGGCAACGCGATCGGCAATTACCTGCTCGGCGGCGCAGGTAACGACACGCTGAATGGCAAGGCGGGCAATGACGTGCTCTTCGGCGAGGGCGGGGCGGACACTTTCGTCTTCGAGCGCGGCACCGGCGGCGACGTGATCGGCGATTTTGCGCGCGGCACCGACAAGATCGACCTGTCGGCGTTCGGCTTCGCGAATTTCGCCGCGGTCCAGGCGGGCTTCAGCCAGGTCGGCGCCAATGGCGCGATCAACCTCGGCAACGGCGACTTCATCGTGCTCCACAATGTCACGATGAGCCAGCTGGCGCAGGGCGATTTCATCCTGACGGCCTCGGCGCCGAAGATCGAGGATCTCGCCGAAGCGGCGAAGATCGCCGAGGCGTCGGCGGTCGACGCGGGGGGCCCGGCGCTCGACTGGCTGCCCGATCACTGGATGCCGCACTATCGGACGGACTTTCATCTGGGTTTCGCCTGAACCGGCGCGGGCGGGCATTTTGAGGACAGGGGAATGCGGGCGACCGCATGGGGGGAGCGGACATGGCGGCAGACGATAGCGTGGAACTGACCCAGTTGGTGGTGAGCGGGGCATCCGACATCGCGTTCAGTCCCGACGGCTCGCGTATCTACGTTGCCCGGCAGAACGGCACGGTGGTGGTGTTCGATGCGGCGACCGGCAATCAGCTCCAATCCTGGTCGGTGGGCGGCAGCCTTGGCGCGATGAGCGTGTCCGAAGATGGCGCTTTCCTGCTGATGCTGGCGGCCAACGGCGCCATCGTCCACCGCGTCGCCACGGCGACAGGGGCTGTGACCAATTATGCCGTTCCCTCGGGATTGGTGGCATTCGATATCGAAACGACCGATGGCACGCATGCGATCGTTACGTTCAACGTTCCTCCTGCAGCGAGTAGCGGCGTTGCGCGAACTCTCGACTTTTCCACGGGTGCTTTTGCCGATCTACCGCTGCCCGAATTCGGCGGCCCCGCTTATTTGACGGAATCCGGCCGCTACATCCTCGTCGCCACATCGGGTATCAGCAATGGCCCCTTGGCCGTTTATGACGGTGCGACCGATCAGATCGTGGCAAATGGCAATAATTATCAGCCGGGCGTCTTCAACGGCTTCAATTTCGGTATCCAAGCGATCAGCGACGCGCGGGGGCTGATCGCCCAATTCAGCACGCGTTCGGCGATCAATGTCTACGATCTTGCGGTCGGCGCGGTGCGAACGATCGAGGGTATGGCCGAATTCGTGGATGCTTTGGCATTCGATTCCACCGGTTCCATCCTGTATATTCATGCGGTCGACAGCGGTGAGATCATCGCGCTGGAAACGACCGGCTTTACCGTCATCGACCGTTTCCAGGTCGACGTCAGCGTCTGGAACAGCGGGAATGGCACCCGGGGCGCGCAACTCCACATCAGCCCCGATGACAAGCATTTGGTCTATCGCGATCCGAGTTCGGGCCAGGTGACCTACATCGATCTCAGCGTGCGCGACGATATCGTGAACGGCACCACGGGCGCCGATGCGCTCGACGGGGGCAAGGGTGACGACATCTATCTGGTCGACCATCTCGGCGACACGGTGACCGAACGCGCCTTTCAGGGCAACGACCGCGTCAACGCTACGGTCGATTTCCACCTCGGCGCCGGTTCGGCGGTCGAAACCATCGCCGCCGCCGATCTCGCCGCGACGACGCCGCTCGCGCTGTCGGGCAACGAACTCGCGAACCTCATCCTCGGCAACGCCGGCAACAACCGGCTCGCCGGCGGCGGGGGCGATGACCGGATCGAGGGCGGCGCGGGCAACGACCGGCTCGATGGCGGCGCCGGCATCGACGTGATGATCGGCGGCAGCGGCGACGACGTCTATATCGTCGACCGCGAGGGCGACCAGGTGATCGACAGCGCGGGCTTCGATACCGTCGAGGCCAGCATCACCTACACCCTCGGCGCGGGGATCGAGAATCTGGTGCTGACCGGTAACAGCAGGCTCGACGGCATCGGGAACGAACTGGCCAACATCATAAGCGGCAACAACGCCGGCGGCATGCTGTCGGGCGGGCTCGGCAACGATCGTCTGATGGGCGGTATCGGCAACGACTTTCTCGATGGCGGCGACGGCGACGACACGCTGTTGGGCCGGGGCGGGCACGACACGCTCGTGGGCGGTGCAGGCGCCGATACGCTGACCTCGATCGGCACCAGCGCGCTCATGGCGTCGCATCTCTACAACGGCTTCGAGAATCTCGACACGCTGGCCGAGGCCGATACGCTGATCGGCGGCCCCGGGGCCGAGTTGTTCTGGGCCGGTTTCAATGACAGCGTCGACGGCGGCGCCGGCGGCGAAAACACGCTCAGCCTCAATCTCCAGGGCTCCGCCACAGGCGTGCGAATCGATTTTCGACCGCTGACGACGGGCGGGACGGTCGCCAATGGCACCGGCACGATCCGCTCGATCACCGGGCTCAGCACGATCATCGGCAGCCAGGGCAACGACCAGATCACCGGTATTTCAAGCGCCGCGATCTCCCCCTTCTCGGGGCTCACCCTCGACGGCCGCGACGGCAACGACCTGCTCGTCGGCGGAGACGGGGGCGACAGGCTGCTGGGCGGATCCGGCGCGGACACGTTGCGCGGCGGCGACGGGAGCGACTCCATCTTCGCCGCGGGCGAGGATTATGACCCCGCAATCACCGATACCTTCCGCGATGCGCTGTACGGCGAGGGCGGCGACGACGTGCTGTCGGCGGGACGCGGCGACACCGTCGACGGCGGCGAGGGGATCGACAGCCTGTTCCTCAACCTCGCCAATGCCACCGCGGGCGTCACCCTCGATATCGCCGACCTCGCGACCGCGACCGGCGTGACGCTGTTCACCGGCACCATCCGCAATATCGAGGTCATCACCGGCCTGATCCTCCCCAATGCGGGCAATATGGTCAATCTGGCGGGCCAGGCGGGCGAATCGAGCCTGCCCATCTTCGGCGGCACGGCGCGCGACGTCCTGATCGGCTCCGGTTTCCGCGACCAGTTCTACGGCGGCGACGGCGACGACGAACTGCGCAGCGGCGCGGGGAACGACTATGTCGAGGGCGGGGCGGGCAACGACCTGCTCGCCGGCGGCGCCGGGCGCGACAGCCTGTTCGGCGGCTCCGGGATCGACACCGTCAGCTACGACGACGCCGCCAGCGCGGTCACCATCTCGCTCCTGTCGAACTACGCGACCGATTTCGCGAACAATGTCGATGCCTTGAACTCGATCGAAAATGCGGTCGGCAGCCGCTTCGCCGACAGCATCACCGGCGACAATGTCTCCAACGATCTCCACGGCGGCGAAGGCGACGACACCATCGACGGCCGCGGCGGATCCGACAATATCTTCGGCGACGCCGGCAACGACATACTCACCGGCGGGCTCGGCAGCGATGTCATCGACGGCGGCATCGGCGCCGACCGCATGTACGGCGGGCAGAACAACGACAGCTACCGCGTCGACGACAGCGCCGACCTGATCTTCGAAAATGCCGACGAGGGCGTCGACAGCGTCATCGCCTCGGCCAGCCATTATCTGTTCGCGAATGTCGAGCATCTCGAACTCGCGGCGGGGGCGGGCGACCTGTTCGGGGTCGGCAACGCGCTCGGCAACATGATCAGGGGCAACGAGGGATCGAACCTGCTGCTCGGCGGCGGCGGCGAGGATGTGCTGCGCGGCGGCGGCGGGGTCGACAGCCTGTTCGGCGAAAGCGGCGCCGATCATCTGTTCGGCGACGCCGGGATCGACTATCTGGTCGGCGGGATCGGCAACGACGTCCTCGATGGCGGTGCCGACGCCGACTCGCTCTATGGCGAGGACGGCGACGACACGCTGATCGGCGGCGACGGTTTCGTCACCGACATCCTCGTCGGCGGCGCGGGCAGCGACATATTGCGCGGCAATTCAGGGCTCGGCGACTATGATTTGATGGACGGCGGCGCCGGCGACGACCATTATTATGTCGATACGCCCGACGACCTGACTTTCGAGGCGGTCGGCGGCGGAACCGACACCGTCTATGCCAATATCACCGGCGCCGGCTATTATCTTTATGCCAACACCGAAAATCTGGTGCTCGAGGGCAATACCCCCTTCGGCGTCGGCAATGCGCTCGACAACCGGATCACGGGGAACGCCGCGAATAATTACCTGCTCGGCGGCGGGGGCAACGACACGCTCAGCGGCATGGGCGGGAACGACGTGCTGTTCGGCGAAGCCGGCGCCGATATCTTCGTCTTCGGGCGGAATAATGGCGCCGATGTCATCGGCGACTTCCAGCGCGGCTCGGACCGGATCGACCTGTCGGCCTATGCCGCCTCGAACAACCCCGGCGCCGCGGCCATATTCGAATCGCTGCGGATGAACTTCCGCCAGGTCGGCGCCGACGGCGCGATCGACCTCGGCGGCGGAAACCTGATCGTCCTCCACAATGTGACGATGAACGAGCTCACCGTCGACGATTTCATCCTGACCCCGGTCCCGCCCGCGGTACCGAAACTCGCCGCCATACAGGATCATGATTTCGTTTCGCCGCAGGGCGGGCCGGATTTCGTAGACGGCTTCGCTTCGTCGCGCTTCGGTTCGTCTTTCGACCATCTCGCTTGGTTCTGACGATGACTTGCGGCATAGCTGTAGCAACGCCTTCTTTTAGCTGACAGGATCGACCATGGTTCTTCCCTCCCGCCTCCAGACCGTCAGCGAAAGCGGCAATGTCTTCATCGACACGCTCGTCTACGGCGTCGCTTTCCGCCCCGGCACCACGGTCGTCTATGCGCTGCAGGGCAATCCCGGCGATACCGGCCTGAACGGGGGTGCCGCCTGGGCCGCCAACGGCGCCGCCAGCGCCTATGCCGCCGCGCTCGCCAGCTGGTCGGCGGTCGCCAACATTCAGTTCCAGGCGGCGACGGTCGCCTATGACGGAACGGGCAGCCGCGCCGGCTACGACTTCGTCGGCCGCCTCAGCACCACGCTGCCGAACGGCGTGCTGGGCCAGCACACCCTGCCCACGACCGGCGACATGGTCGGCGAGTTCAATACGACGATTTCCTATTTCACCGCCGCCAGCAACCAGCCCGGCGGGCTCAGCTTCCTGACCTTCGTGCACGAGCTCGGGCATGGGCTCGGCCTGTTGCACCCGCACGCTGACGAGCCGGGCGACGACAGTTTCCCCGGCCTGAACGATGCCTTCGAGACCGGTCCCTTCGGGTTGAACCAGGGCATCTTCACGACGATGACCTATAATGATGGCTATGAGGATGTCGGCCGCTCGCCGTCGGCCAATTATGGCTGGCAGATGGGGCCGGGCGCCTTCGATATCGCGGCGGTGCAATATCTCTATGGCGCGAACACGACGACGGGCGCGGGTAACACGACCTACACCATGCCGACGCTCAACCAGGCCGGCACGGGATGGGTCACGATCTGGGACGTCAGCGGCACCGACACCATCTCGGCGCAGGGTAGCCAGGCCAATGCAATCATAGACCTGCGCGCAGCGACCCTGCGCAACGAAGAGGGCGGCGGCGGTTTCGTGTCGCGCAATGGCGGCGTGCTCGGCGGCTTCACCATCGCCAATGGCGCTGTGATCGAAAATGCGATCGGCGGCAGCGGCAACGACCGTATCGTCGGTAACAGCGCGAACAACAACCTGAACGGGGGCGATGGCTGGGATACGATCGTCTATTCGCATATGACGACCGGCGTGACGGTCAATCTGCAGGCCGGGACCTCGACCGGCGACGGGACCGATACGCTGGTGTCGATCGAAAATGCGATCGGCGGCAATGGCGACGACATCCTGACGGCGATCAACGGCCGCGATATCGCAAACGGGACTCAACTCTTCGTCAAGACGGCAACCGCCATCATCTCTTCGCGCGCTACGGCCTATAACCTCGACGGCCTTTTCCGTGGGTCGGGATCCAACTATTCGGTTTCTATCCAGGCCGAGGGTAGCAGCGTCGCCGATCACTATCGGTTCAGCGTGGCGAACGTGTCGGGTCCGTCGACCGTTACCATCGACATCGACAACAGCTTCCGGATGGATTCGATCGTCGAACTGCTGGACAGCCAGGGCAATGTACTCGCCAGCAACGACGACGGCGAGGGCGGTCTCGATCCGGGATCGGCAAATATCTACGACAGCTTCCTGACCTTCACGCTCCCGCAGAATCCGGCCACGCAGACCTATTATATCCGTGTTTCGACCTTTTCCGAGACCGGCCCGGCCAGCGTGTTCGCCGGAAGTTCCTATACGCTCAACGTGACGGCCAACGCGCGTACGCCCGCCAGCGGGAACATCCTGCTCGGATCGCGTCTCGATGGCGGATGGGGCAATGACCAGCTGATCGGCGGTACCGGCGTCGATACGCTGATCGGCGGCAACGGCAACGATACGCTGACCGGCGGAGCCAGCGCGGACCTCCTCTACGGCGGGTCGGGTGACGACAATTATATCGTCGAACGGCAGGACGATCTGGCGTTCGAACTGTTGAACGACGGCGTCGATACGGTGACCGCATCGGTCGGCTACTATCTCTACGCCAATATCGAGAACCTTACCCTTGCGACCGGCGCGGGCGACATTTTCGGTGTCGGCAACGGTCTCGACAATGTGCTGACCGGCAATGCCGGATCGAACCTGCTGATCGGCGGCCTGGGGAATGACGTCATTCGCGGCGGTGCGGGTGTCGACAATCTCTTCGGCGAAATCGGGGTCGATCAGCTGTTCGGCGACGCCGGGATCGACTATCTGGTCGGCGGCGGCGGCGGCGACATGCTCGACGGCGGCGCTGATGCCGACGCGCTCTATGGCGAGGAAGGCGATGACACGCTGATTGGCGGCACAGGTTTCCACACCGACATATTGGTCGGCGGGACCGGCGACGATATGCTCTACGCCAACAGCGGCCTCGGCGACTACGACCTGATCGACGGCGGCGCAGGCAACGACAGCTATTATGTCGACACCCCCGACGACCTGACCTTCGAGGCTGCCGGCGGCGGCACCGACACCGTCTATGCGAACATCAACGGCGCGGGCTATTATCTCTATGCCCATACCGAAAACCTCGTGTTGGAAGGCAACACCCCCTTCGGCGTCGGCAACGAACTCGCGAACCAGCTCACCGGTAATGCCATCGGCAATTACCTTCTGGGCGGGCTGGGTAACGACAAGCTCAACGGCAAGGCGGGCAGTGACGTGCTCTTCGGCGAGGGCGGGGCGGACACTTTCGTCTTCGAGCGCGGCACCGGCGGCGACGTGATCGGCGATTTCGCGCGCGGCACCGACAAGATCGACCTGTCGGCGTTCGGCTTCGCGAATTTCGCCGCGGTCCAGGCGGGCTTCAGCCAAGTCGGTGCCAATGGCGCGATCAACCTCGGCAACGGCGATTTCATCGTCCTCCACAACGTCACGATGAGCCAGCTGACGCAGGGCGATTTCATCCTGACGGCGGCCACGCCCAAGACCGAAAGCTTCGGCGACACGGCGAAGAGCGCAGCGATCGAACTCGCCGACGCCATGCCCGACGCGTCGGCGCCGGCGATCGACTGGAACCCCGATCACTGGATGCATCATTATCAGACCGGCAACAATTTCGGCTTTGCCTAGTTTCCCTCGGACGATGCCCCACAACGCGACCCTTGAGGGTGCGGCCGATCCGCACGACATGCTGTCGCCGGCGAAAAAAGTGCTGCGCTCGCACATCGACGCGCTCGAGCAATTGCTCGCCAGCCTCGACGACGGGCTGCTCAAGCTGGCGATCCGCATCGCCGACTGCCGCGGGCGCGTGATCCTCACCGGCATCGGCAAGTCGGGCATCGCGGCGCGCAAGATCGCCGCGAGCCTCGCCGCGCGCGACGTCGCCGCGACCTTCATGCACGGTGCCGACGCGCTGCACGGCGACCTCGGCATGGTGCGCGCCGATGACATCGTCATCGCGATCACCATATCGGGCGCGTCGAGCGAATTGCTCTACGTCACGCGCCACGCGCGCTCGATCGGCGCCGCGACCGTCGCGATCACCGCGGTGCCCGACGAGGTCGTGCCCGCCTCGTGCGACCATGTCGTCGCCATCCCCGCGCTCGACACTGCGTGCGACTTCGGCATCGCGCCCTTTTCCTCGACGATTTCCAGCATCGCGGTCGGCGACGCGCTGACCATGCTCGTCGCGCGCGAGATCGCCTTCAGCCGCAACCAGTTCGCGCGCCTGCACCCGGCTGGCCGCATCGGCCGCCGCTTCCGCTCGGTGTGCGAACTGATGCTGACGGGCGAGGATCTGCCGACGGTCGGGCCCGACGCCCCGGTCGAGCAGGTCATCGCCGAGGCATCGCGCACCGGCGCGGGCGCCTGCGTCGTCGTCGACGGCGACGGGCTCTTGCTCGGCATCGTCACCGACGGCGATATCCGCCGCCAGTTTCTGGGCGGAACCGCAAGCCGCGCCTCTGGGCTCATGACCGCCGATCCGGTCAAGGTCGGCGACGATGCCGACCAGCACGACGCTTTCGCGATCATGCGCGGCCATCGCATCGCGGTGCTGCCCGTCGTCGCCGACGACGGCCGCACGCTCGCCGGCCTGCTCAACATCCAGGACATGCTGCAGGCGGGCCACCCCGAAAAGTGAGCGCCGCTGCCCGCGACATAGCGATCGTCATCCCGGCGCGCTTCGCCTCGCAGCGCTTTCCCGGCAAGCTTCTCGCGCCGCTCCGCGGTGCCGACGGCGTCGCGCGGCCGCTGATCGAGCATAGCTGGCGCGCGGCCAACGCGCTTGGCGACCTCGCCGATGTTATGATCGCGACCGACGACGCGGCGATCGCCGAGGCCGCGGCGGGTTTCGGCGCACGCTGCGTCATGACCTCCACCATGGCGCGCAACGGCACCGAACGCTGTGCCGAGGCGATGGCCGCGCTCGACGCGCCGCCCGCGCTGGTAATCGACTGGCAGGGCGATTCCCCCGCGGTCGCACGCGCGCATGTCGAGGCGCTGATCGCCGCGTGGCGCAAAGGCGCGGGCCCGGTCCTCACCCCCTTCATGCGCTGCTCCCCCGCCATGCGCGCGCATCTTTCCGCCGAGATCGCCGCGGGGCGGCCCTCGGGGGTGTTCGTCGTCGCCGACCGCGCCGCGAACGCGCTCTATTTCTCGCGATCGCCCATCCCCTGGGGGCCGGAGGCCGACTGGCGGCTGCACGTCGGCCTCTACGCCTATGAGCCCGCCGCGCTCGCCCGTTATGCCGCATGGCCGCCCGGTCCGCTCGAGGTCGCCGAAAGCCTCGAGCAGCTGCGTTTCCTCGAAAACGGCCAGCCGATCGCGCTGGTGGAAGTCGAGCCCGCCGTTGGCGGCTATGGCGACGTCAATTACCCCGCCGATATCGAAAAGGTCGAAACGCTGCTGCGCCGCCGCGGCGCGCGCTGACCGCGGCGGATCACTGCCGGAAGGCGTGGTTGATCTGGTCGAGCAGCGGCTTCAGCAGATAGGACATCAGCGACCGGCTCCCGGTGCGCAGGAACACCTCGGCGGGCAGTCCCGCGCGCAGCTGGCGCTGGATTGGCAGCTCGACCGTCGTCGGCGCCAGCTCGACGCGGATCCGGAAATAGGGCGGCCCGCCCTTGCCGTCGTCCGACGCGTCGGCGGCGAGATAGACGAGTTTGCCCGCCAATTCCGGCGTCACATTCTGTTCGAGCGTCGGGAACATCACCCGCGCCGGCTGCCCGACCTTCAGCTGGTCGATGTCCGACGGCCGCACGCTCGCCTCGACGATCAGCGCGTCCTTGTCGGGCACGACCTGCGCGATCGGCTGGCCGCCGGGTACCGCGCTGCCGATCGTCGTGAAGCCCAGTTTCTCGATCACCCCCGATGCCGGCGCACGCACCACCGACCGCGCGAAGCGGTCGTCGGCGTCGGCGATGCGGATGCGCTGGTCGGCGATTGCCGCCGCGACCTGCGCCAGCTCGGCGCCCGCCTCGGCGCGGCGCGACTGTTCGATCGTCAGTTTCTGCTCGCGCACCTCGGAAATGCGCGCGTTGGTCTGCGCGATATTCGCCTCGAGCGCGCCGATCGAGCCTTCCAGCTCGACCGCCTGCCGCTCGAGCTGGTTGAGCCGGTTCACGGTCACCAGCCGCTTTTCGTACAGCGCGCGCAGCCCGGCGAGTTCGGGCTGGATGATCTCGAGCTGGCGCCGCGCCGAATCGATCTGCACGCGGTAGCTCTGGTTGAGCTGGTTGAACTGCGAAATCCGCTCGTCGAGCAGGCGGCGATTGCTCACCATCTCGGTCGCGCGGAGCTGCAGCAATCGCCGCTCCTGCGCCAGCGCGGTCTGCGATTCGGCATCGGCGGGCGGCGGGAAACCCGCGGGCCAGCGCAGCTGCGAACTGCCCGACCGCTCGGCGTCGAGCCGCGCCTGCCGCGCGAGCAGCTGGCCGAGCGACTGGTTGCTCAGCTCCGAACTCGGCCCCGACACGTCGGTCGCGAATTCCATGATCACGTCATTCTCGCGCACGCGGTCGCCGTCGCGGACCAGCAGGCGCGACAAAATGCCGCCGGTCGGGTGCGAGATCGTCTTGACCCGCGACTGCACCGACAGCGCGCCGCTGCCGACCACCGCGCCGTCGATCTGGACGATCGTCGAGATCGCGAGCAGCGCCGCGACGATCCCGCCCATCAGCCACAGCGCACGCCGCATGCGCGTCCGCAGCGCGGCGGCGACATCGGGCGTCGTGGGAGCTTCTGTCCCCAGGGGCTGGTCGGCGATGTCGGTCATGACGGGCTCAGTTGACCGCCTTCAGCCCGCCGTCGCGCGGCGCCTGCTTGGCGTTCTGCGCCAGCGCGGCGAGCACCTTGTCGCGCGGGCCCCAGGCGGCAACCTTGCCGTCGCGCAGCACCAGCAGCTTGTTCGTCGAGCTCAGGATGCGCGTCTGGTGCGTGACGATCAGGGTGATCGCGCCGCGCGCCTGCGCGCGCTTGATCGCGCCCGCCAGCGCCGCCTCGCCCTCGGGGTCGAGGTTCGAATTGGGCTCGTCGAGCAGCAGCACGAACGGATCGCCATAGAGCGCACGCGCGAGCGCGACGCGCTGGCGCTGCCCCGCCGACAGATTATGCCCGCCCGACCCGATCTCGGTCTCGTATCCCCCGGGCAGCGACACGATCAACTCGTGCACCCCCGCCTGCTGCGCCGCCGCGAGGATGGCGTCCGATCCCGCGGTGGGCGAGAAGCGCCCGATATTCGCCGCCACGCTGCCCGCCAACAGCCCGACCTCCTGCGGCAAATAGCCGAGATAGCTGCCCAACTCGTCGGCATCCCACTGGTCGAGCGCCGCGCCGTCGAGGCGGATCCCGCCGCGCACCGGCGGCCACACTCCGGCCAGCCCGCGCAGCAGCGACGATTTGCCCGATCCGCTCGGCCCGATGATCCCGATGACGTCGCCCGCCTGCGCCTCGAAGGCGATATCGGCGACCGCGATCCGGTCGCTGCCCGCGGGGACCAGCGTCAGCCGGTCGACCTGCATCTGCTTCGCCGGGCGCGGCAGCCGCACCGGCTTCTCGTTCTTGACCGCATTGTTCGCCAGCATCTCGTCGAGCCGGACCCAGCTCTGCCGCATCGCGACGAAGCCGCGCCACTGCGCGATCGCCTGGTCGATGGGCGCCAGCGCGCGGCCCGCGAGGATCGAGCTTGCAAAGATGATCCCGCCCGACGCCTTGCCGTCGATCACCAGCAGCGCGCCGACGCTGAGCACTGCCGACTGCAGGAAGATGCGAAAGATGCGCCCGGTGCCGCCCGCGCGCGCGACGATACGGCTGATGCGGTTGCTCTCGTCCTGGAACGCGCCGTCGCTCGCCCGCAGCCGCGCCGACAGCGTCCCGGTCATGCCGAGCCCTTTGAGCGCCGCGGCATTCTGGAAGCTCATTTCCTGGTCCTGCCCGCGCGCGTAACGCAGCGGCTCGAGCAGCGCCATATTCTTGGCGACCGAGCGCTCGGTGTGCCAGGTCAGCAGCGCGAGCACGACGATGCCCGCCAGCGTCGCGATGCCGAGCCAGGGGTGCAGCAGGAACAGCACCGCGAGGAAGAATATCACCCACGGCAGGTCGATGAACGCCGCGGGGCCGGTGCCCGACATGAAGCCCCGGATCTGGTCGAGGTCCTGCGTCGGGCGCGGCTTGCCTGGGGGCGGCGCGATCGCGAACTGCCATTGCAGCTGCTCGACGCGCGGCGACAGCCGGTCGCCGAAGGCGCGCCCGATATCGACGAGCATCTGCGCACGCGACACGTCGAGCACGCCGTGAAAGACGAAGGCGAGCCCGAACAGTATGAACAGCCCGAACAAGGTCGCGCCGCTGCCGCTCGGCAGCACGCGGTCGTATACCATCATCAGGAAGATCGAGCTGGCGAGCGCGAGGATGTTGATGAAGGCGCTCAGCCCGCCGACGACCAGCAACGGCCCGCGGAGCGAGCGCAGCGCATCGGCCAGTTCGGAATTCCTGGGTAACCGCATCCGAACCATCGAACGAACAAACTCCACGCTTTCAGCGGCGTGATACGGTGAAGCGCCCGAAAGCGCAATCGGAAGCAGGGAAGGGCGATGTCCCGCTTTGCGCGAATAGCCGGCCAATATTGGCGCGCGCGCGGGGCCTTGCAAAAAATGGCGACCCCGAAAGGCCGCCAGTTTGTCTGAAAGGAGACGACTCTCCCCCCGTGGGTCGTCCGGACGGCATATCGCGCGCGGGAGAGGGCTGCATTGATGCAGGTTAGTCGATGGTACAATATTGAATGATGGTGAGCCCTGCTGGGTTCGAACCAGCGACCTACTGATTAAAAGTCAGTTGCTCTACCGACTGAGCTAAGGGCCCCGACGCGGCGGCGCAGTGGCTGCCGCGAAGTGAGCCGTCGCCCTAGTGCGCCGACGCGCGGCGGTCAACCGGCTTTGCCCGCACCAGCCGCGCGGCGAGTTGGCGGACGCTGCGGCCGAGCAGCGGGTGCGGCCATTCGGGCGCGACCGCGCGCAGCGGGCCGAGAACGAAGGCGCGCTCGGCCATCGCCGGGTGCGGGATCGTCAGCGCGGCATCGCTCCACGCGCCGCCCGACCAGAGCAGGATGTCGAGGTCCAGCGTCCGCGCGCTCCAGCGCTGGCCGGTGCGGCGGCCGAAATCGGCCTCGATCGCCTGCAGCCGCTCGAGCATTTCCGGCGGTGGCAGCGGCGAGGCAACGAGCGCGACCGCATTGGCATAGCGCCGCCGCGAGGGGCCGACGGGATCGCTCGCGATGATCGGGCTGGCGTCGACGGGCTCGATATCCTCGCCTTCGAGCGCCGCGAGCGCCGCCATCAGCACCGACCGCGGGTCGCCGAAACGCGCATGGCGCCGGTTCGAGCCGAGGCCGATGGCGTAAAGCGGCAGGGGCGTTGCGTCGGACATGCCTCCGCGCCTAACCCAGCACGATGCAGATTGACAGCCCCTTGCCCGGCACCGAGCCGCCGCGCGATTGCCCGCGCTGTCCGCGGCTCGTCGCCTTTCGCGAGGCTTGCCGTGCCGAATATCCCGACTGGTGGAACGCGCCGGTCTACGCTTTCGGCGACCCCGGCGCCTGGCTCGCACTCGCGGGACTCGCCCCGGGCAAGCATGGCGCCAACCGCACCGGGCGGCCCTTTACCGGCGATTATGCCGGCGACCTGCTCTTCGCGACGCTCGCCCAATTCGGGCTGAGCCGCGGCGTGTATGATGCGCGCATCGACGATGGCCTCACCCTCGACGGCGCGATCATCGTCAACAGCGTCAAATGCCTCCCGCCGCAGAACAAACCTACGCCGCAGGAAATCGCCGCCTGCCGCCCGTTTTTCGAAACGCAGGTGGCCGCGCTCCCCAAGGTTCGCGTGGTGATCGCCCTCGGCAAGATCGCCCACGACGCCGCGGTCCGCGCCGCGGGCGGCCGCCTCGCGGCCTTTCCCTTTGCGCATGGCGCCGTGCACCGGCTCCCCGACGGCCGCGATCTCGTCGACAGCTATCATTGTTCGCGCTACAACACGAACACCGGCCGCCTCACGCCCGCCATGTTCGCCGATGTCTTCCGGACCGCGCTCGCGCTACGCGATCAGACCAAAGGCCCGAACTCCTCGACCAGCCCGCGGTAGAGCGCGCGCTTGAACGGCACGATCAGTTTCTCGATCTCGTTCAGTTCGGCCCATTTCCACGCCCGGAATTCCTGGTGCTTGGTCGCGATATTGACGTCGCTGTCGTCGCCCATGAAGCGCATCAGGAACCAGTGCTGGCGCTGGCCGCGATATTTGCCGCCCCACATCTTGCCGATCAGATGGTCGGGCAGGTCGTAGAAATACTCTTCCTTGCTGCGCGCGATGATCTCGACCAGCCCGCCGTGCACGCCCGTCTCTTCGCCCAGCTCGCGGATCGCGGCCATCTCGGCATCCTCGCCGGGGTCGATCCCGCCCTGCGGCATCTGCCACGCCTCGCTCTTCGTATCGAGCCGCTGGCCGACGAAGATGCGCCCGTCGCGATTGGCGAGCATCACGCCCGCGCAGGGGCGATAGGAGAGTTTGCTGTGATCGATCATGCCGTGCCGGTAGCTTCGGTCACGAGCGCTTTCAAGACGGTCAGCGCGCCGCGGATATCGTCCTTCGCGCTCGGGATCGCCTGCGACAGATTGATATAGCCGTGGATCGTGCCCGCGCCCTCGCGATAGACCGTGGTCACCCCCGCCGCGACCAGCTTCGCCGCATAGGCGCGCCCCTGGTCGCGCAGCGGGTCGAGCCCCGCGGTCGTCAGGACCGTCGGCGGCAGGCCTTCCGCCGGAAAATCGAGCGGCGAGGCGCGATAGTCGGCGGGGTCGGCGGCATAATGATTGCCGAACCAGGTCATGCTGCCCTGCGTCAGCAGATGCCCCTCGCCGAAATCGCGATAGCTCTGCCAGTCGTCGTGCGTCGTCACCGCGGGATAGATGGGGTGGATCGCGAGCACCGGCTTCGACGCCGGCCTGTCGCGCAGGGTCAGCGCGGTCGCGATGGTGAGGTTGCCGCCCGCGCTCTCGCCCGCCAGCACCAGCCCGGTGCACGGAATATTGTCCGCCACCCAGCGCGTCGCCGCCTCGCAATCCTCGGGCGCGGCGGGGAAGGGGTGTTCGGGCGCCAGCCTATAGTCGACCGCGACCACCGGCATGTCGAGCTGCCGCGCCGCCTCGGCGCACCAGCCGTCGTGCGTGTCGAGGTCGCCGATCACCCAGCCGCCGCCATGATAGAAGACCAGCACCGGCCCCACCTCGCGGTCGGGCCGCGTGTCGTAGAGCCGCACGGGAATTTCGCCCGCGGGCCCGGGAATGGTGCGGTCCTCGACCTTGGCGACCTCGCCGCGCGGGCTGTCGGCCATCTGCGCCATCACCCGGAACATCTCGCGCGCGCCCTCGGGCGGCAGCTCCTCCATCTTCGGCCCTTCCTGCGCGTTGAGGAAGGCAAGGAAGCCCGCGACATCGGCGCGCGTATAATGGGTGGGGCCGTCGGTCATCTCAGTCTCTCCCTGATCGATCTTTGCCGCCAGCTATTCGGCATTGCCGGTGCAAATTCAATCGCGAATCGAAACCGACCACGGCCATTCGCTTTGCGGCGCACAATTTTTTCTGAATTGCGGCCCGTGCCGTAGAGGCCTAGGCCGATGTCACAGGTTCGCAAGATTCAAAGGCAGAGATAAAAAATGGCGAGTGCGGTAGAGGACCGGGCCGACGATCGGCAGTCCCCCCTTTCCGATGCAGTGGTGGTTCGATTTGCCGGCGACAGCGGCGACGGGATGCAGCTGACCGGCGGTCAGTTCACCCTCTCGTCGGCGCTCGCGGGCAACGATTTCGCGACCTTCCCCGACTTCCCGGCGGAGATTCGCGCGCCGCAGGGCACGCTGTTCGGCGTCTCGGCCTTCCAGATCAATTTCGGCTCCTCGGCGATCGAGACCGCGGGCGACGCGCCCGACGTGCTCGTCGCGATGAACCCTGCGGCGCTCAAGACCAATGTTCCGCAGTTGAAGCAGGGCGGCCTGATCATCGCCGACGAGGGCGAGTTCAACGACCGCAACCTCGCCAAGGCAAAGTATGACGCGAACCCGCTCGACGACGGCAGCCTTGCCAAATGGCAGCTGCTCAAGCTCAATATCAGCCAGCTCACCATGGACGCGGTCAAGCCCTTCGGCCTCGGCAACAAGGAAGCGTTGCGCTGCAAGAATATGTGGACGCTGGGGCTTTCGCTCTGGATGTTCGACCGCGACCGCCAGCCGCTGATCGACTGGCTCGAGGCGAAATTCGCCAAGGACCCGAACCTCGCCGCCGCCAACGTCGCGGCGCTCAACGCCGGCCACGCCTATGGCGAGACCGCCGAGCTCGCGGGCCCGCTCAAGCAGCATCATGTCGACCCCGCGCCCGTCGCGCCGGGCCTCTACCGCACGCTCACCGGCGCCGAGGGCATCGCGCTCGGCCTCGTCGCGGGCGCGCAGCTTGCGAAGCTGCCGATGTTCTTCGGCGGCTATCCGATCACCCCGGCGTCGGCGATCCTGCATCATCTGTCGCGGCTCAAGGAATATGACGTCACGACCTTCCAGGCCGAGGACGAAATCGCCGCCATCTGCTCGGCGATCGGCGCCAGCTACGGCGGTTCGCTCGGCGTGACCAGCTCGTCGGGCCCCGGCATCGCGCTGAAGGGCGAGGCGATGGGCCTCGCGATCATGACCGAGCTGCCGCTCGTCATCGTCAATTCGCAGCGCGGCGGCCCCTCGACGGGCCTTCCTACCAAGACCGAACAGTCGGACCTCTATCAGGCGGTCTATGGCCGCAACGGCGACGCCCCCATGCCCGTCATCTCGGCGCGCTCGCCCGGCGACGCGTTCGAATGCGCGATCGAGGCGGTGCGTATCGCGGTCCAGTACATGACGCCGGTGATGCTGCTGACCGACGGTTATATCGCCAACGCCGCCGAACCCTGGGCGGTGCCCGACCTCGCAACCTATGAGGATTTCCCGGTCCAGTTCCTGACCGAAGTGCCCGAGGGCGGCTTCAAGCCTTATGGCCGCGACGAAAAGCTCGCGCGCCCGTGGGTCAAGCCCGGCACCCCCGGCCTGCTCCACCGCATCGGCGGGATCGAGAAGGAAGTCGACACCGGCCACATCAACTATGCGCCCGCGAACCACCAGGCGATGACCGACATCCGCAAGGACAAGATCGACGGCATCAAGGTCCCCGACCAGGTCGTCGAACTCGGCGCCGAAGGCGGCAAGCTCGCGGTGGTCGGCTGGGGCTCGACCTTCGGCCCGATCCACCAGGCCGTGCGCCGCAAGCGCGCCGAGGGCCGGGACGTCAGCCATGTCCACATCCGCCACATCTGGCCGCTGCCCGCCAACCTCGGCGAGCTCTTGAAGAGCTATGACAAGGTGATCGTGCCCGAAATGAACACCGGCCAATTGAAGACCGTGCTGCGCGACCAGTATCTGGTGGACGCCAAGCCCGTGAACAAGGTGTCGGGCCAGCCCTTCACCATCGCCGAAATCGAAGCCGCGATCGAAGGAGCGCTCGCATGAACGAGATGACCACCATCGCGCGCCAAACGACGCTCAAGGATTGGGAAACCGATCAGGAAGTCCGCTGGTGCCCCGGCTGCGGCGACTATGCGATCCTCAAGGCGGTGCAGCGCACCATGCCCGAAATCGGCACCGCGCCCGAGAACACCGTGTTCATCAGCGGCATCGGCTGCTCGTCGCGCTTCCCCTATTATATGGAAACCTATGGCTTCCACACGATCCACGGCCGCGCGCCGGCCTTTGCGACGGGGTTGAAGCTCGCCAATCCGGGGCTCGACATCTGGATCGTTACCGGCGACGGCGACGGGTTGTCGATCGGGGGCAACCACACGATGCACCTGATCCGCCGCAATCTCGATTGCCAGATCATGCTGTTCAACAACGAGATCTACGGGCTGACCAAGGGCCAATATTCGCCGACCAGCCGCGTCGGCACCTCGAGCCCGTCGACGCCCTATGGCTCGGTCGATCGCCCCGCACAGCCCGCCGCCTTCGCGCTCGGCGCCGGCGCGCGCTTCGTCGCGCGCGGCTTCGACGTGTCGAAGAAGCTGCCCGACGTGCTCAAGGCGGCGCATGCCCACAAGGGCGCGGCCTTCATCGAGATCTTCCAGAACTGCATCGTCTACAACAAGGACGTGTTCGAGGATTTCGCCGCCCCCAAGGGCGCCGAGGACCGCCAGCTCTGGCTCGAGAATGGCGAGCCGATGCTGTTCGCGAAGGGCACCAAGGGCATCGCGCTCGACAATGAGGAGCTCCACCTCAAGGTCGTCGATGTGGTCGATGGCGACTGGCAGTCGGCGGGTGTGATCGTCCACGACGTCACCAACCGCAGCGTCGCGCACATGCTCGTCGAAATGCGATTCGGCGAATTTCCCATGGCCCTCGGCGTCCTCTACGACGACCCCCGCCCGACCTTCGAAGCCGACGTCTGGCGCCAGAACAAAGCGGCATCCGAGGGCAAGAAAGCCGACCTGCAGAGCCTGCTCAAGAAGGGTCAGACCTGGACGGTAACCGAGGGCGGGCCGGAGCTGTAGCCACAGGGCAGCTCTCTGTTCGTTTCGCGCAAAGAGGCAAAGACGCAAAGGGGGCTGCGCTTGGCAGGTAAGATAGAGGCCTTGGCGAACGTCGCTGTCGATTGTGGGTTTCACATCCACAAGGACATCGGACCGGGCCTCTTGGAATCGGCGTACGAGATGCTGCTTTTCGAAAGCTTGGCCAAACGCGGCCTTCTAGTCGAGCGACAAGTTCCGGTCTCGTTAAAGGCCAATGGCATTGTCATAGACAATGCCTTCCGAGCCGATCTGTTTGTCGAACGAACTTTGCTGATCGAAGTGAAATCGACCGAGGCCCATGCGTCCGTGCATGCGAAGCAGCTATTGACCTATTTGCGCCTTATGGATTTGCCGCTGGGCTTGCTGATGAATTTCGGTGCAGGAACTTTCAAGGAAGGCGTCCGTCGAATCGTGAACAACCATGTCTAACCTAAGGCGGCGCTTCCCCTTTGCGTCTTTGCGTCTTTGCGCGAAAATATTCCTATTCCAACGGCAGAAATCATGGACAACCTGACCCACAGCCTCGTCGGTGCCGTGCTCGGCCAGATGGGGCTCAAGAAGAAGACCGGGCTCGCGATGCCGACGCTGGTCATCGCCGCGAACATTCCCGATATCGATGCCGCCTGCACCGTCTACGGCCAGCTCTCGCTGTCGATGCGCCGCGGGATCACCCACGGCCCGATCGCGCTGATCCTGCTCCCGATCCTGCTCTGGGCGCTGATGATCGGTTTCGACAACTGGCAGGCGAAACGCGGCAAGCGCCCCGCAGACCGGCTGCCGATCCACAAGGGCTGGCTGCTCGCGCTCGCCTATATCGGCTGCCTCAGCCATCCCGCGCTCGACTGGCTCAACAATTACGGCATCCGCCTGCTCGAACCGTTCAGCCATCGCTGGTTCTACGGCGACAGCATCTTCATCATCGACCTGTGGATCTGGATCGCGCTCGGCCTGTCGATCTGGCTCTCGCTCCGCCGCGAACGCGCCAAGGTCGCCGCCTGGACGCGCCCCGCGTGGGTCGGCTTCGCCGCGGTCTGCGCGTACATCCTCTTCAACGGCGCGATCACCGGCACCGCCGAGCGCGAGATCGCGGCGGTCCTCCGCGGCGGCGGTCACCCCGATGCACTCGTCGTCGCCAGCCCCCCGCCGCTCCAATTCTGGAAACGCGACGTCTTCTGGCGCACCGCCGACCGCTACGGTGCCGCCAGCTTCGACCTCGGCTCGGGCGGCAATGTCGACATCAGCGGCGCGCCCACCGGCATGGACGACCCGCGCGTCGCGCCGATGGTCGCCACCAGCCCGGTCGCGCAGGCCTTCCTCTTCTGGTCGCGCATGCCGATAGCCAAATTCGACGCCAAGGGCCGGCTGACCCTCTCCGACCAGCGTTTCGGGAACCCGCTCAGCCGCGGGCAGTTTGAAGTCACAGTCGACCCCAGCCCGGAAGCCAAGCCCTGACCAAACCCGCCATCGTCTGGTTCCGCCGCGACCTCCGCCTCTCGGACCAAGCCGCGCTGCTCGCCGCTGCGTCTGCGGGGCCGGTGATCCCCGTCTATATCCTCGACGACGAGACGCCCAAGCATCGCCAGATGGGCGCCGCCTCGCGCTGGTGGCTCCACCACAGCCTGACCAGCCTCGATGCGGCCTTGCGCGAAAAGGGCTCGCGCCTGATTCTACGCCGCGGCAAGAGCGACGAACAACTGACTCGAATCGCGGAGGAAAGCGGGGCAGGGCAGGTCCATTGCCTGCATCATTACGAACCCTGGTGGCGCAACGCCGAGCGCGCGGTCGCCAAGCACCTCGACCTCATCTGCCACGACGGCAATTATCTCGCCCCGCCGGGCTCGGTCACCACGGGTACCGGCGGACTGTACAAGATCTACACCCCCTTCTGGCGCGCGCTCAAGGAGCGCATGCCGCCCCCGCCGCCGACCAACCGCCCGCGCGACATTGCGGCGCCGCCGAAGTGGCCGGCCTCCGACAGGCTCGCCGACTGGGACCTGCTGCCTACCAACCCCGACTGGGCCACCGGATTCGGCAAGGAATGGAGCCCCGGCGAGGACGGCGCGCGCACCCGCGTCGCCGATTTCATCGACGAAGCCGGCGACTACGACCGCCGCCGCAACCTGCCGTCCGAAGAAGGCAGCTCGCGCCTCTCCCCGCATCTCCACTTCGGCGAGGTCTCCCCCGCCTATGTCTGGAACCGCATCGCCGAAGTCTCTGGAAACACCGATGTTTTCCTGAGCGAGGTCGCTTGGCGCGATTATGCCCAGAATGTCATCCTCCAATTCCCCGACTATGGCGGCCGCAACGCCCGCGAGGCGTTCGACACCTTCCGATGGCGCACCGGAAGCGCCGCCGACGAAGACCTGAAAGCCTGGCAACAGGGCCGCACCGGCTACCCGATCGTCGACGCCGGCATGCGCCAGCTCTGGACCACCGGCTGGATGCACAACCGCGTCCGCATGATCGCCGCGAGTTTCCTCATCAAGCATCTGCTGATCGACTGGCGCCAGGGCGAGCAGTGGTTCTGGGACACGCTGGTCGACGCTGACTACGGCAACAACGCCGTCAACTGGCAATGGACCGCGGGCACCGGCGTCGACTCGAACATGTTCCCGCGCATCATGGCCCCGCTAACCCAGTCGGAGAAATTTGGCGCCGCCGACTATATCCGCGCGTGGGTGCCCGAACTCGCGGGTCTCGACGACACCGCCATCCACGACCCCGATGCACACGCTATGCGCCCGCCGGCTTATCCCGAAAAGCGCATCGGCCACCGCGAGGCGCGCGAACGCGCGCTCGCGGCCTACGCCCGGATCAAGGGCTGACGCGCGGGCGACTGAGCGGGATCGCGATCGCCGCGGCGACCACGGGCAGCACCACCGCCGCGATCACCATCCACACCGGATGCGGGAACATCGTCGTCGTCACGACGCTCAGCGCGATCATGATCGCCCCGATCACCCAGGCGTAGAGCGGTTTCTGCCCGATCTTTGCCGCGACGACGGCCCCCGTGAGCGACCCGAAGAACCAGGCGACGACGACCGCGATCTTGGCGCCGAGCGGGATCACGCTCATCAGCTTCGCCTGATCATCGGGCTTCATCGGGTCGAGCCCGGGCGGCGGCGGAAAGACCATATGACCGAGCCCTTCCAGCAGGGCGACGACGATAAAGGCGGCGACGACGCCCGCCACGACGGCAACGATGGCGCGAACGATGGGATTCTGCATGCTACGACCCTCCCCGGGGGCGGAGAATAGCGGCCCCCTCGCGTCGCGACAACGGCATATGGCGCATTGCGCTTTAACCTTGCTTGCGCGACAAGATGCCTATGAACACGCATGTCAGGCCGAAGCGCGGGGGAGCGCTGCTCCAGGCGGACCGGGCCTTCCGGTCGGGCGGGCTGGCCGCGGCGCTGATGGCGCGCGCACCCGCGGCCTTTTTCCACCGCCGGCTCGACCGGATCGACACCGGGCTCGACCACGGCACGCTCGAAGCGCATCTGCCCGACGGCAGCATCCGCATCCTCGGCGGGCGCGGGCGCGGGCCGACCGCGGTTGTGCACCTCAACAGCTGGGCGGCGCTGGTGCGGCTCGCACTGTCGGGCTCGGTCGGCTGGTACCGCGCGTGGGACAAGGGCGAATGGACGTCGCCCGATCCGGTGCCGCTCTTCGACCTCTTCATGCGCAACGGCGAAACGCTGGGCAATGCCGCGCGCTCGCGCGGGCCGTGGCGCTGGGTCAACCGCGCCGCGCATTTCCTCAACCGCAACAGCCGCAGCGGCGCGAAGCGCAACATCCACGCGCATTACGATCTCGGCAACGACTTCTACCGCCTGTGGCTCGACGAGGGCCTGAATTATTCGAGCGCGCTCTTCGCCGACCCCGCCCAGTCGCTCGAGGAGGCGCAGCTCGAAAAGCTCGACCTGATCCTCGACCGCCTCGACCTTCGCTCGGGCAGCCGGATGCTCGAGATCGGCTGCGGCTGGGGCGCGCTCGCCGAACGCGCGGTCGAGCGCCACGACGTGCTCTATACGGGAATCACCCTCTCGCCCGCGCAAGCCGAAATCGCCGACGCGCGCCTCGCCGCGGTCGACCTGACGGCGCGCAGCCGCGTCGAACTTTGCGACTATCGCGACGCGCAGGGGCCTTATGATGCGATCGCCAGCGTCGAAATGGTCGAGGCGGTGGGGCAGGCCTATTGGCCCGCCTATCTCGACGCGATCGCGCGCCTGCTCCGCCCCGGCGGCAAGGCGGCGATCCAGTATATCCTGATCGATGATGCGCTGTTCGAACGCTACGCCGCCAGCAGCGACTTCATCCAGGCCTATATCTTCCCCGGCGGCTGCCTGATCTCCGAAAGCCGCTTCCGCGCGCTCGCCGAGGAACGCGGGCTCGTATGGCGCAACGTCCAGCGCTTCGGGCGCGACTATGCCGAGACGCTGCGCCTGTGGCGCGAGCGCTTCGACAAGGCGGTGGGCGAGGGGCGGCTGCCGCCCGGCTTCGACGAGCGCTTCGTCCGCCTCTGGCGCTATTATCTGCAATATTGCGAGGGCGGCTTTCGCGGCGGCGGCATCGACGTCGCGCAGGTCACGCTCGAAAAAACAGCCTGAAAACAAAACGGGGGAGGACAGACATGCGAAGATTATTGGCGGCGGCGCTGCTTTGCGCGGCGGCGGCGGGATGCTCGTCTCCCGAACCCGCAAAGACCGACACTCTGCCAAAGGATCTGAACGTGCTCTTCTGGACCCAGGACCAACGCGACGCCGCCTTCCGCACGATGGAGACGGTGCCCAAGGTCGTCGTCAACACCGTCAAGGCCGGCGGCACCGTCTATCCGCTGCCCGCGGGCGAGCCGCTCGACATCGGGCAGGACGTCGACGCCTATATGGCGAAGCAGCGCAATGCCGGACTGATCATCGTCCAGGACGGCAAGATCCGGCTCGAGAAATATGCGCTCGGCTATGCCGCCTCGGGCCGCTGGACCAGCTTCTCGGTCGCCAAGAGCTTCACTTCGACCCTCGTCGGTGCGGCGGTGAAGGACGGCTATATCAAGAGCCTCGACGACAAGGTCACGACCTATATCCCGACGCTCAAGGGCTCGGCCTATGACGATGTCTCTGTAAAGCAGCTGCTCACCATGACCTCGGGGGTCAAATGGAACGAGGATTATACCGATCCCAAGTCCGACGTCGCGCTGTTCAACTTGCAAAAACCCGTCGCGGGCGAGGACATCACCGTCAGCTACATGAAGACGCTGCCGCGCGAGGCGCCCGCGGGGTCGAAATGGGTGTACAAGACCGGCGAGACCAACCTCATCGGCGTGCTTGTGTCGAGCGCGACGGGCAAGACCTTGTCGCAATATCTGTCGGAGAAGATCTGGAAGCCCTTCGGCATGGAGCAGGACGCGGTGTGGATGCTCGGCGCGACGGGGCACGAGATCAGCGGCTGCTGCGTCTCGGCCAGCCTCAAGGATTATGCGCGCTTCGGCCAGTTCATGCTGAACGGCGGCGTCGCGGGCGGGCAGAAGGTGCTGCCCGACGACTGGATCGCCGCGGCGACGGTCAAGCAGACGGGCATCGATATCCCGGGCCGCGGCTACGCCTATCAATGGTGGACCAACGACGACGGCAGCTACGCCGCGCAGGGCATTTTCGGGCAGGGGATCTTCATCGATCCCAAGCGCAAGCTGGTGATCGCCTCGAACGGCAACTGGCCGACCGCGACCGACCCCGAAGGCGTCGGCGCCGCACGCGAAGCCTTCTACAAGGCGGTACAGGCGGCGGTGGACAAGGAGAGCGGCGGTTAAGCCGCTACCGGCTCCGCCATGCCCGTCGCGCGCTGCGCGATCCACGCCGCCAGCGCGGGCAACAGCACTGCCAGCGCCATGATCCACCATTCATCGGCCAGCGTGATCGCGCGGTAGATCGCCGCGCCGATCACCGCGCCGGCGACGAGCCAGCCGGCGCCATTGCCCCCCGACACGCGCATCGCGAGCCAGCTGCCCGCGAAAGTGCCGACGAACCAGCCGATAATCAGCGCGATCGTCGAGCCGAGCGGGATGAGAATCTCACCCGTTTCGAGGTCATATTCGGCGGGGGACAGATTGTTGCCCGCGATCTGGAACAGATAGACGAGGCCGAAGGCGACGACGATGCCGACCACCGCCGCGATGATCGACCGAACAAGACCCTGGGTCATTTGGGTGCCCTTATGAAAATCCGCATTGGCGGACGTCCTAGGGCAGGAAAGCAAAGATCGCGTTAAGCGTCCGCCATCACCTTGGGCAGCGCGTGGTAAGCGGTGCTGTCGAAGCCATCGACCATCAGCTGCGCGACGAAGGCGCCGACCGCCGCGGGTTCCTTGATGCTCTGCGGATCCTCGCCGGGATAGGCGCGCGCGCGCATCTGGGTGCGCGTGCCGCCGGGATCGAGGATCGCGGTACGCACGCCCGAAATATTGCGCATTTCGGCGCCATAGCTCGTCACCAGCGTCTCGAACGCCGCCTTCGACGCCGCGTAAGCGCCCCAATAGGCGCGCGGCTCGCGCGCGACCCCGGTCGACAGCGCGACCAGCCGGCCGCTCGCCGCGCGGCGCAGCAGCGGGTCGAAATTGGCGATCAGCGCCTGCTGCGCGATCAGGTTGAGCGTCAGCAGCTTGTTGAATTCCTTGCCGTCGATCGCCGCGACCGGGGTCAGCGTGCCGAGCATGGCGGCGTTGAGCACCAGCATGTCGAGCTTCTGCCAACGCTCGGCCATCGCGCTTGCGAGGCGCGCGATGCTGTCGCCGTCCGTGAGGTCGAGCGGCGCGATCGTCGCGCTGCCGCCGGCTGCGTGGATGCGGTCCTCGAGCTCCTCGAGCCCGCCCGCGGTGCGCGCGGTGATCACGACATGCGCGCCGCGCGCCGCCAGCGCTTCGGCGATCGCCTCGCCGATGCCGCGGCTCGCCCCGGTGACGAGCGCGACCTGCCCCGCCAGTTCTTCAGACTTGATGATCATGATGTCAGACAACCCGTTCGGCGAGCAGCGAAAATTGGTCTTCCAGCCCATGCTCGTCGAAATCGGTGAGCGTGGTCGGATAGTCGCCGGTGAAGCAGGCGTCGCAATATTGCGGCGTGCGGTCGCTGCGCTCGGCCTCGCCCAGCGCACGATAGAGGCCGTCGATCGTCAGGAAGGCGAGGCTGTCGGCGTTGATGAAGTTCGCCATCTGCCCGACCGTCATCTGCGCCGCGAGCAGCTTGGCGCGCTCGGGGGTGTCGACGCCGTAGAAGCAGCTGTGCTGCGTCGGCGGGCTCGCGATGCGCATATGCACTTCGGCGGCACCGGCATCGCGCATCATCTGCACGATCTTCAGGCTCGTCGTGCCGCGCACGATCGAATCGTCGATCAGCACGATGCGCTTGCCGGCAATGAGAGCCTTATTGGCATTATGCTTCAGCTTGACGCCCAGGTGGCGGACCTTGTCGCCCGGTTGGATGAAGGTGCGCCCGACATAGTGCGAACGGATGATGCCCAGCTCGAACGGAATGCCCGATTCCTGCGCATAGCCGATCGCCGCCGGGGTGCCCGAATCGGGGACCGGGATGACCAGGTCGGCCTCGACGCCATTTTCGCGCGCCAGCTCGGCGCCTATCGCCTTGCGCACCGAATAGACGCTCGTCCCGTCGACGATCGAATCGGGGCGCGAGAAATAGACATATTCGAAGATGCACGGGCGCGCGGGGCGCTCGGCGAAGGGATGGTGCGAGGTCAGCTGGCCGTCGCGGATGATCACCAGCTCGCCGGGCTCGACCGAGCGCACGAAATCGGCGCCGACGACGTCGAGCGCCACCGTTTCGGAGGCGAAAATATAGGCGTCGTTGAGCTTGCCGATCACCAGCGGGCGGATGCCCAGCGGGTCGCGGCAGCCGATCATGCCCTCGGCGGTCAGGCAGATCAGGGAATAGGCGCCCTCGACCTGCTTCAGCGCGTCGATGAAACGGTCGAGCAGGGTGCGATAGTTCGACGTCGCGACCAGGTGGATGATCACCTCGGTATCGCTCGTCGACTGGAAGATCGAGCCGCGGCGGACGAGGATCTTCTTGAGCGCGGTGGCGTTCGAGATATTGCCGTTGTGCGCGACCGCGAAACCCCCGGTCGACAGGTCGGCATAGAGCGGCTGGACGTTGCGCAGCGCGGTCTCGCCCGTCGTCGAATAACGCACATGCCCGACCGCCGAGGCGCCCGCGAGCTGGCGCATGATGTCGTCGCGGTCGAAATTGCCCGCGACATGCCCCATCGCGCGGTGCGTATGGAATTCCTTGCCGTCGAAGCCGGTGATGCCCGCCGCCTCCTGGCCGCGGTGCTGGAGCGCATGGAGGCCCAGCGCGACCACCGCGGCGGCGCTCTCGGCGCCGTGAATACCAAAGACGCCGCACTCCTCGCGGAGCTTGTCGTCGTCGAACGGGTGTGTGGTGAGCATTTTTGTCCAGCTGTGCGGGCAGTGACTGGGGGCGCATATAGGGATGGGAATCGCGATTGTCGCCCCCCCAATTTGACTCTCGCGTGACAGCGGCGTGCAACCTGCTCTAAAGGCCGCTCCATGACCGATCTCCGCGACAGCACAGACCGCTTCGACCCGCGTTTCGACGCCGCCGGGCTGGTGACCACGATCGTGACCGACGCCGCGACCGGCACCTTGCTGATGGTCGCGCATATGAACGCCGACGCGATCCGGCTGACGCAGGAGACGGGGCAGGCGCATTTCTGGTCGCGCTCGCGTGGGCAGATGTGGCGCAAGGGCGAAACGTCGGGCAACGGGCTGACGCTCGTCGAGATGCGCGTCGACTGCGATCAGGACGCGCTGCTGCTGCGGGTCGAGCCCGCAGGACCCGCCTGCCACACCGGGCGCCGCTCCTGCTTCTACCGCCGCGTCGAGGCCGACGGCTCGCTGACCTTCCTCGATGACGATGCGCAGGGCTAGCCTCGCTCTCCTGCTGCTGCTCGCCGCCTGCGGCCGCCCGGCGCCAGAGGCAGGGCAGGGCGATGCCGACAATCCGCTCGAGATGGCGGCGCGCGAACGCGGCGTCGTCCGCCCCGAGGCCGCCGATCTCACCGGCGCCTACGAACGCCGCCACGACATCGGCCGCGACGCGATGTGCGTCGTCCCCGACGGCGCCGGGCGCTGGCGCTTCGCGCTCACCGCCGCTTACGGCCCCGGGCTGACCTGCGAGGCGCGCGGCAAGGTGACGCGCGACGGCGAGGGCTGGCGGCTCGATTTCGCGGGCGCCGAGGGGTGCAGCGCGCTCGTCCGCGAGGAAGAGGACGAGCTCCGCCTGCCCGGCAGCCTGCCCTCGCAATGCGACAATCTCTGCCCCGCGCGCGCCTCGCTGTCGGGCCTGCGCCTGCCGCGCGCCAGCTGGTCCGAGGCCGACGCAAAAGGCTTGCAGATGAAGGGTGATGACGGCAATATGACACGGCCCTGCGGCACCTGATCCGCGGCGCTTTTCCGTCATCCGCCAGCCTTGACGTTCACGTCAACGGAAACTAGACTCGCGCGATGACCGACGAATACGGCCACGCCCATATCGACACCCCCGACCATCTCGGGCGCGAACAGTTCAGCATCACCGACCTGTCGTCCGAATTCGGGGTGACCGCCCGCGCATTGCGCTTCTACGAGGACGAGGGGCTGATCAGCCCGTCGCGCAAGGGCCTGTCGCGCATCTATTCGAAGCGCGACCGTGCCCGGCTCGCCTGGATCCTGCGCGCCAAGCGCACCGGCTTCAGCCTCGCCGACATCCGCGAGATGATCGACCTCTACGACGTCGGCGACGGGCGCAAGACCCAGCGCCAGGTGACGATCGAGAAATGCCAGGAGCGCATCGCGTTGCTCCAGCGCCAGCGCGATGATATCGACAGCGCGGTCGACGAACTGGCGCGCTTCATCGACATGGTCAAGAAGGTCGACGCGCGCCAAATCGCGAACTGAACCCGAAGCCATAGCCTCCCCGGGCGAGACCTGTCGCCAACCCCTGATTTTTCGGAAAGATTCGGCATGCCCGTCTATCGCGCCCCCATCCAAGATTCGCTGTTCCTGATCAACGACGTGCTCGGCATCGAACGCTACTCCAACCTGCCGGGCTTCGCCAACGCCAGCCCCGACCTGGTCGAAGCGGTGCTGACCGAAGCCGGTAAATTCTGCGAGGAAATACTCTTCCCGATCAACTATTCGGGCGATCAGGAAGGTTGCACGCGCCACGACGACGGCAGCGTGACCACGCCCAAGGGTTTCAAGGAAGCCTATAAGGCCTATTGCGATGCCGGCTGGACGCTGCTCACCCAGCCCGAGGAATTCGGCGGGCAGGCGCTGCCGCATGTCGTCGGTTTCCCGGTCGAGGAATATCGCATGGCCGCGAACCAGGCCTTTTCGATGTACCCCGGGCTGACGCAGGCCGCGGTCGCCGCGATCCTCGTCAAGGGCAGCGACGAGCAGAAGGCGGTCTATGTCCCCAGGATGATCTCGGGCGAGTGGGGTGGGACGATGAACCTCACCGAGCCGCATTGCGGCACCGACCTCGGCCTCATCCGCACCCGCGCGGTGCCGAATGGCGACGGCAGCTATGCGGTCACCGGCACCAAGATATTCATCTCGTCGGGCGAGCACGACCTCACCGACAATATCGTCCACCTCGTGCTCGCGAAGACCCCCGACGCCCCCGACAGCGTCAAGGGCATCTCGCTGTTCATCGTGCCCAAGTTCCTCGTCAACGAAGACGGCACACTCGGCGACCGCAATACGCTGCAGTGCGGGTCGATCGAGCACAAGATGGGCATCCACGCCAATTCGACCTGCGTCATGAACTACGACGGCGCGAAGGGCTGGATGGTCGGCGAGGAGAATAAGGGCCTCGCCGCGATGTTCGTGATGATGAACGCCGCGCGCCTCGGCGTCGGTATCCAGGGGCTCGGCCAGGCCGACATCGCCTTCCAGAACGCCGTGCAATATGCGCAGGACCGCCGCCAGGGCCGCGCGCTCACCGGCCCCGCCGATCCGCAGGAAAAGGCCGATCCGCTCTTCGTCCACCCCGACGTGCGCCGCATGCTGATGGACGCCAAGGCGACCGTTGAGGGCCTGCGCGCGCTCTGCCTGTGGGGCGCGCTGCAGGTCGATCTCGCGCATCTCGCCGAGACCGAGGAGGAACGCCAGCAGGCCGACGACCTCGTCAGCCTGCTCACCCCCGTGATCAAGGGCTATGGCACCGACAAGGGCTATGACGTCGCCACCAACGCGCAGCAGGTCTTCGGCGGCCACGGCTATATCGAAGAGCAAGGCATGTCGCAGTATGTCCGCGACGCCCGCATCACGATGATCTACGAGGGCGCCAACGGCGTGCAGGCGATGGATCTCGTCGGGCGCAAGCTCGCGCAGAACGGCGGCCGCGCGGTGCAGGCGCTGTTCGCCGTCGTCGACGGCGAGTGCGCGCGCGCCAAGGACATCCCCGAACTCGCCGATTTCGCGAGCCGCCTCGAAAAGGCCAATGGCGAGCTCAAGGCCGCGACGATGTGGTTCATGCAAAACGGCATGGCGAACCCCAACAATGTCGGTGCCGGCGCGCATCATTATATGCACATCATGGGCATCGTCGCCTTGGGGTCGATGTGGCTGATGATGGCCGAGGCGGCGCAGAAGGCGCTCGCCGCGGGTCGCGGCGACAAGGCTTTCATGGAGGCCAAGCTGGTCACCGCGCGCCACTTCGCCGAACGCTTCATGCCCGACGCCGGCGCGCTCCGCCGCAAGATCGAGGCGGGCAGCGAAGCGATGATGGCGCTGACCCCCGAACAGTTCCACGCGGCGTGATGGCGGCGGCCGACCGATCGGATCGATGACCGTTTTGGGGTGGGGAGCGGACGCTCCTAATCCTCCCTGCGGCGAAGCCGTGGGGAGGGGGACCACCCGCAGGGTGGTGGAGGGGGCGACGCCATAAACGTCGGCTCAAGGCCGCCACCCCTCCACCATGCTTCGCATGGTCCCCCTCCCCATCGCTTCGCGACAGGGAGGATTAGAATGACCGCTTCCGCCCGAAAGCCGCCATCAGCGCGCCCGAGAAAAAACCGCTTTCCTAATAAATCCCGCCATGATCTACCCTGCGGAATGAAGCCTATCCTCATTCGCAGCGCCGCGCGCCGGTCGCGGCTAACCCCTTGTTCCCGCGCGCGATGGGGCGTCAACTTAGTCAACTTCCGTCCAGCGCGTCCGGCCCTGTCCTTTGTCTCGCCATGGGTCTTTTCGGGTCGCCCGCCGGTCAGCGACGATTTCACGGAAAGGGCTCGCAACCAAATCACCCCCAGCGCGTCAGTGCGGTCATGAGCGAGGGTGCGCTTTCCCCGATCGTCGTCGAGGGCCGCAATTGCTGGCGGATCGAACGCGCCGACAAGGCGCGGATGATCGTCGACGCCGCGGATTATTACGCGCTGCTCAGGGACCTGATGGCGGGCGCGAAACAGCGCATCCTGCTCATCGGCTGGGACTTCGACCCGCGCATTCCCTTATGCCCCGACGAAAAGGGGAGGGGCGAGGCGCTCGGCCATTATCTGCTCCGCCTCGCGCACGATACGCCCGGTCGCGACATCGACATCCTCCGCTGGAATTTCGGCGGGTTGAAGCAATTCTTCTCGCCGGCGATCGTGACGATGATCGCGCGCTGGAAACTGACCCGCGCGATCAGCTTCCGCATGGACAGCGCGCATCCGCTGGGGTGCAGCCATCACCAGAAGGTCGCGGTGTTCGACGATCATCTCGCGGTGTGTGGCGGCATCGACGTCAGCTCGCGGCGCTGGGACACGCGCGACCACCCTGACGGCGACGGCCACCGCACCGACCCCGACGGCAAATCCTATATGCCTTGGCACGATTCGACGATGATCCTCGCCGGCCCCGTCGGCAATGCGCTCGCCGAACTCGGCAACGAGCGCTGGCAGCGCGCGACCAAGAAGCCGCTGCGCGAGATTGAGGGCGATGGCGAGAATTGGCCCGACGACCTTGAGCCCGACTTCTTCGGCGTCGACGTCGCCATCTCGCGCACCCGCGCCGAATATGACGGTTATGAGGAAATTCGCGAGATCGAGCAGCTCTATCTCGACATGATCGCGGCCGCCAAGCGCTTCATCTATTTCGAGAATCAATATTTCACGAGCGCCAGGATCGCCGCCGCGATCGCCGAGCGGCTGAACGAGGACGACGCCCCCGAATTCGTTATTGTCATGCCCAAGACCGCCGACGGCTGGCTCGAGCAGATGGCGATGGACGCCGCGCGCGTGCAGCTGGTGCGCGAGATCGCCAAGGCGAAGCACGGCGATCGCCTCCGCGTCTATGTCCCGCACACCGCGGGCGGCGAGCCCATCTACGTCCACGCCAAGACCGCGATCGTCGACGACCGCATGATCCGCGTCGGATCGGCGAACATGAACAACCGTTCGATGGGGCTCGACAGCGAATGCGACGTCACGATCGACGCGGCCTTGTCGGCGAACACCGGGGTCGAGCCGACGATCCGGCGCCTTCGCGAATCGCTGATCGCCGAGCATCTCGGCGTCGAACCGGTGATGGTCGGCCGCGGGTTCGAAGCGTCGGGGTCGCTGATCGACACGATCGAGGGCCTGCGCAGCGGCGAGGGGCGCTCGCTCGAACTGCTCGACCTCGTCAAGCCGGGGCCGTTCGACGAATATATCGCCGAGCACGAACTGCTCGACCCCGAAAGCCCCGACGCGATGTTCGACGCGATCCCCGAGCGCGGGATGCGCAAGAACTGGCACAAGGGTAGGGCGTGGATACGGCGCATCCGTGGACGCTGATTGGCATTTCGCCTGTGACCATAGGCACTTGCGGTGACGCCGCGCCGCCATATGATGACCGGCGATGAGCGATGCCCAAACCACGCCCGACCCGGCAAGGCGGCTTTCCGCCTTCATCAGCCACCACAGCTCGCAGGTCGCGGTCGCGCGCCGACTGAAGACGCTGCTGAAGGAGCGCGGCATCGACGGCTGGCTGGCGCCCGACGACATCGCGGCGGGCACGGCCTTCGACCAGGCGATCCTCGACCAGATCGCAAGGTCGGACGCCATCGTCCTGCTCTTCTGCGCGCAATCGGACCAGTCGCGCCATGTGAAGCGCGAATTGATGCTCGGCGAGGACGGCAGCAAGCAGATCTTGCCCGTGCGGCTGGAGGATGTCCCGGCGCAGGGGCTCGCCTATTGGCTCAAGGATTATCAGTGGATCGACTGGTTCGCCGGCGAGGAGCAGGCGGTCGAGCGCATCGTCGCGGCGATGACCGGCGCGGTGGCTTCGGCCCCTGCAGCGCCGCCATCCCGCCCGCCGGTCGCGGTCAAGCCGTGGCTGCGCCGCCCGCTGACGCTCGGGGTCGGCGGGCTCGCACTCGCCGGCCTGTTCGCGGGCGGGCTCTGGTGGACGGGCGGGACGTCCGGCGGCGGTGGCGACCCGAGCGCCGCGGTCGCCGACAATCCGATCGAACCCGGCATCTGGACGAGCAAGCGCGAGGTCGTGAAGATCCTCTTTCCCGAGGAAATCGCCCCCGAATATGAGGCGCAGTTCAAGCAGCTCATGGAAACCGACCCCGATCCCGAGGATTGCATCGGCGAAAAGGTCGCGGCGAAACCCGATGTCGAGCTGTTCGATCCGGGCAAGCAGTCGGCGTGCACCATCGGCTCTTTCAAGATGAACGGCGGGCGGATCAGCGGCTATCTCAACTGCAAGATCGCGGGCGACCCCAACGGCAACCTCCAGGTCACGGTGCGGGGCACCTATACGCGCACCAGCATGGAGTTCGACAATGTCGTCACCATGCAGACCAGCCAGGGCATGGTCCGCTTCCGCAGCCACGAAACATCGAAATGGGTCCGCGGGCCGTCCTGTATGGCCTGATCAGTCCGCCAGCGACAGGATATGCCGCGCCTGCTTGAGGTGCGGCGCGTCGACCATCTTGCCGTCGACCTGCAGCACGCCGACGTCGGGGTTCGCCGCAAAGGCATCGACGATCGCCTGCGCCCGCGCAACTTCCTCGGCGGCGGGCGTGAAGGCGGCGTTGATCGGGCCGACCTGCGACGGGTGGATCGCCATCATGCCCGTGAAGCCGTCGCGCCGCGCGCGCGCCGCATAGGCGGCGAGCCCGGCCTCGTCCTTGATCGCCGGGAAGACCGTATCGACGGCGGCGGTGCCGGCAGCGTGCGCGGCAAAGAGCGTCATCGCGCGCGCGACCTCATAGGGCGAGGTGTAGCCACCGTCGGCCTCGCGGCTGGTCGTCGCGCCGATCGCCGCGGGCAGGTCCTCGGCGCCCCAGGTCAGCCCGAGCAGCCGGTCCTTCACTTCGCGGTAGCTGCCGAGCGTGAAGATCGCTGCGGGGGTCTCGGTCGCGATCGGCAGGATCGCGGGGAGCGAGGCGTCTTCGGCGGATTCGCTGCGCAGGATGGTGTCGAGTTGCAGGATGCTCGGCGCGCCTTCGGCCTTGGGCAGCATGATCGCATCGGGCCGCGCGCCGATAATCGCGGCGACGTCGGCGGCGGTCAGATGCCCGTCGAGCGGGTTCACGCGCACCAGCGTGATCACCTCGCGCGAGCCCGCCAGATAGTCGGCGATCGCGTGGCGCGCGGCGTCCTTGTTCGCGAGGCTGACCGAATCCTCGAGGTCGAGGATGATCGCATCGGCGCCCGACGCGGCGGCCTTGGCGAAGCGCTCGGGGCGGTCGCCGGGGACGAAGAGGAGCGAGCGTAATCTCATAGTTTTTCCATAGTCCTGAGCCTGTCGAAGCGCGCTTATCGGCCTGAAGCCATGCTTCGACAAGCACGGGGCTATACGAAAATGGTCAGGCGGTGCTTTTCTTCAGCAGCGCCGATCGCTCGCACTGGCACACCGTCTCGCCGCGCTGGTTGATCGCCTTGTGCAGGAAGGTCACGATCCCCGCATTCGGCCGCGACTTGCTCTCCTTGAGCCCCACCACCTCGCTCGTCGCATAGAGCGTGTCGCCGATGAACACCGGCTTGGGCATCACCAGCTTGTCATACCCCAGGTTCGCGACCAGCGTCCCCAGCGTCGTATCGCCGACCGACAGCCCGATCATCAGGCTGAAGGTGAAGGTGCCGTTGACCAGGATCTGGCCGAATTCCGACGCCTTCGCCGCCTCGATGTCGAGGTGCAAGGGCTGCGGATTGTGCGTCATCGTCGTGAAGAGCAGATTGTCGGTCTCGGTCACCGTGCGGCGGATGTCGTGAGTCAGCGTGTCGCCGACCGCCCATTCGTCGAAATATTTGCCGGCCATCAGCCCTCTTCCTTCTCGATCCGCACCAGCAACGCCTCGACCTGTACCTGTCCGCCGGCGACCGCGTTGAGTTCGGCGACGACCCCGTCGAAGGGCGCGGTCAGGCTGTGCTCCATCTTCATCGCCTCGAGCGTCAGCAATTTCTGGCCTTTGGTCACCTTGTCGCCCGCTGCGACGTCGACCGCGATGACCTTGCCCGGCATCGGCGACAGGATCGCGCCATCGCCCGCCGCGCCGCCGGTGCTTCCCGCGGCGCGCCATGGGGCGAGCTGCCACACCGACCCGCTCTCGGCGACGAGCATCGCGGGCGCCGGGTCCTCGGCGCCGGGGCCATGGAGCGCCACCTCGACGCGCTTGCCGTCGAGCAGGAAGGGCGCGCTACGCACGTCGGGCGCATTGAGGCGGAAGCCTGCCTGGAGCGACCGCGGCGTCATCGCCATCGCGGCGTTGGTCAGCGCCTGCGCCGACGGTTCGGGCTCGGCGGTCATGCTGTCGCCGTCGCGGCCGATCAGCCCGGTATCGACGCTGCCGGCGACGAAATCGGGGTGGTCGAGCGCGTTGATAAGGAATGCCGAATTACTCTTCACCGGCCAGATCGCGCTGTCCTCGAGCATCTCGGACAGCAATTCGCGCGCCTCCTCACGGTCCTCGCCCCAGGCGATCACCTTGGCGATCATCGGGTCATAGAAGGGCGAGACTTCGGCACCCTCATAGACGCCGGTATCGACGCGCCCGCTATGCTCGGGGAGCTGGAACAGCTCGAGCGTGCCGATCGAGGGCAGGAAACCCTTGGCGGGATCCTCGGCATAGAGCCGCGCTTCCATCGCCCAGCCGTTGATCGCCAGTTCGTCCTGCGCCAGCGGGATCGGCTCGCCCGACGCGACGCGCAGCTGCCATTCGACGAGGTCGACCCCGGTAATCTCCTCGGTCACCGGATGCTCGACCTGCAGCCGCGTGTTCATTTCCATGAACCAGATGCGGTCGGCGCGGAGGCCTTCGCTGGCGTCGGCGATAAACTCGATCGTCCCTGCGCCGACATAATCGACCGCCTTCGCGGCGCGCACCGCGGCGGCGCAGAGTTCGGCGCGCGTCGCTTCGTCCATGCCGGGGGCAGGGGCCTCCTCGATGACTTTCTGGTGGCGGCGCTGGAGCGAGCAGTCGCGCTCGAACAGATGCACGACATTGCCGTGCGTGTCGCCGAACACCTGCACCTCGATATGGCGCGGGGTCAGGATATATTTCTCGATCAGCACATGGTCGTTGCCGAACGACGCCGCCGCCTCGCGCTGGCACGAGGCGAGCGCATCGGCGAAGTCTACGGCGGCATCGACCTTGCGCATCCCCTTGCCGCCGCCGCCCGCAACCGCCTTGATCAGCACGGGGTAGCCGATCTGTGCGGCCTGCTCGCCGAGGAAGGCGGGGTCCTGGTTCTCGCCCATATAGCCCGGCGTCACCGGCACGCCGGCCGCGGCCATCAGCTTCTTCGCGGCGTCCTTCAGCCCCATCGCGGTGATCGACGAAGGCTTGGGCCCGACCCAGACGAGCCCCGCATCGGCGACCGCCTGGGCGAACTCGGCATTCTCGGAGAGAAAACCGTATCCGGGATGGATCGCTTCCGCCCCGGTGGCCTTGGCGGCGGCGATGATCTTCTCGCCGATCAGATAGCTATCGCGCGCCGGGGAAGGCCCGATATGCACCGCCTCATCGGCCTCGCGCACATGCAGCGCCTTCGCGTCGGCGTCCGAATAGACCGCAATTGTTCGGATACCCATCTCGCGCGCGGTGCGGATGATACGGCAGGCGATTTCGCCGCGATTGGCGATGAGGAGGGATTGGATCACAGCCGATCCTCCCCGGAACGGGGAGGGGGACCATCCGAAGGATGGTGGAGGGGCACAGGCGGGTTACCTTGCCGTTCGCTGATCTTCATTGCCCGTTCCTTGCACACTTCAACTATTCGCGTCACCGCGCTCTCCAGACCTGTCATGATGGCCGTCGCCGGCACACGCAGAGTCGCGACATGCTGCGATTTCAGGAAGTTCGACCGGGCTGCATCCTGTTGTGCCGCCCGTTCGCCTTCATGAGCTTTGCCATCCACTTCGATGGCCAGGCGTACTGCCGGGCAATAGAAGTCCAATATGTAGACGCCCGCCGGATGCTGACGCCGAAACTTGAAACCGTCCGGTCTCCCTCTAAGCACGCGCCAGAGCATAAGCTCTGGCAGGCTCATCTCGCTCCGCAACTTGCGCGCACGCTTGAGCGTCTCCTGCGGCCCATTGATCACAAAACCGATCCTCCCCGGAACGGGGAGGGGGACCACCCGAAGGGTGGTGGAGGGGCACATGCGGGTAAGATAGACCTTTGATTTCCGATTTGCGCCTGCCAAAAATCAGGGACCGTCGTTTCCAGATTCACGCCGCCGCGCATGCCTGCCCGTACCCCTCCACCATGCTTCGCATGGTCCCCCTCCCCGTACCGGGGAGGATCGTCGCGATTGGCGATGAGGAGGGAGTGGGTCATTTCCACCTAGTCCGGAAGCTTATCAGCGAACACGACACAACCTTTTCCAGCGGCAGCAATGCGCATCAAGTCTTCGGTCGTACGAGCGCTCATTCCACGAATGAATAGCCGGGCTCCTTTTCCAGATGCTGCTGATGCAATTCGCATCAAATCTTCGGTCGTACGAGCGCTTCCTCTAAGCTCCATGCCACCTCCGGCTGCGGCAATCCGCATTAGATCTTCCGTCGTTCTGGCTTCAAACATGGCTCATCTCCCATAGGATCACATCCTGAACACCCCGAACCCGCGCTCTTCCACCGGCGCATTCAGCGTTGCAGCAAAGGCCAGCCCCAGCACATCGCGCGTCTGGGCCGGGTCGATGATGCCATCGTCCCACAGCCGCGCGGTCGCGTGATAGGGGTTGCCTTCGTCTTCATATTTCTGCCGGATCGGCGCCTTGAAGGCTTCGGCCTCCTCGGGCGTCCATTTGTCGGCGTCGCGATGCACCGTCGCCAGCACGCTCGCCGCCTGCTCGCCGCCCATCACCGAAATCCGCGCATTGGGCCAGGTGAACAAAAACCGCGGCGAATAGGCGCGCCCGCACATCCCATAATTGCCTGCGCCGAAGCTGCCGCCGATCAGCACCGTGATCTTCGGCACCGTCGCGGTCGCGACCGCGGTCACCAGCTTCGCGCCATGTTTTGCAATGCCTTCGGCCTCATACTTCCCACCGACCATGAAGCCGCTGATATTCTGCAGGAAGAGCAGGGGAATGCGCCGCTGCTGCGCCAATTCGATGAAATGCGCGCCCTTCACGGCGCTTTCGCTGAACAGTACGCCGTTGTTGGCGAGGATCGCGACCGGGATGCCCCAGATATGCGCGAAGCCGCACACCAAGGTGCTGCCGTAATTCGCCTTGAACTCGTGAAACTCGCTGCCGTCGACGACGCGCGCGATCACCTCGTGCACGTCATAAGGCGCGCGCACATCCTGCGGGATCACGCCATAGAGCTCGGCCGCATCATATTTGGGCGGCCGCGGATCCTTGATCGCCACGTCGAACCCCGCGTCGCTCCCCAAATGGCTGACGATATCGCGCACGATCGTCAGCGCATGCTCGTCATTCTCGGCGAGATGATCGACGACGCCCGATTTCTTCGCGTGGAGATCGCCGCCGCCGAGGTCCTCGGCGCTGATTTCCTCGCCCGTCGCCGCTTTCACCAGCGGCGGGCCGGCGAGGAAGATCGTGCCCTGATTGCGCACGATCACGGTTTCGTCCGACATCGCGGGCACATAGGCGCCGCCCGCGGTGCAACTGCCCATCACGCAGGCGATCTGCGGGATGCGCTTCGCCGACATCGTCGCCTGGTTGAAGAAGATGCGCCCGAAATGATCGCGGTCGGGAAAGACCTGGTCCTGGTGCGGCAGGTTCGCGCCGCCGCTGTCGACGAGATAGATGCACGGCAGGCGGTTCGCCTCGGCAATCTCCTGCGCGCGGAGATGCTTCTTCACCGTCATCGGATAATAGGTGCCGCCCTTCACCGTGGCGTCGTTGCACACGATCATGCACTGGCGCCCCGACACGCGCCCGATGCCGCAGATCAGCCCGGCGCCGGGCACTTCGCCCTCATAGAGGTCGTTCGCCGCGAGCTGGCCGATTTCGAGGAAGGGCGAGCCCGGATCGAGCAGCCGCTCGACGCGTTCGCGCGGCAGCAATTTGCCGCGGCTCGTGTGGCGCTCGCGCGATTTTTCGTTGCCGCCCAGCGCCGCTTCGGCGACGCGCGCGCGCAGCTCATCCTTCAGCGCTTCGTTATGCGCGGCATTGGCGCGATAGCCCTCGCCATCGGCATTGATCATGGTTCCCAGGACCGGTGCGCTCACGTCGATTTCTCTCCCGTTCAGAAAGGCGGGGTTAGCCGGTCGTTCGTCGATTGGAAAGCGCCGCAGGCCGAAATCGGGTGGCGTTGAAACCATCGGCACACAGGCCCGTTGCTTCGGCATATTTTCCCAACACAAGGTCGTCCGCCATGAACCATCGCTTCCTCGCCATCCTGCTGTCCAGCGCCGCCATCCTCGGCTCCACCGCCGCCTGTACCAGCGGCAAGGAGGAAAGCAGCGCCGCTTACACCGTCGGCACCGACCTCGGCATCAGTAAGGCCGCGATGGACTCGGCGGCCAAGCCGGGCGACGATTTCTACGCTTACGCCAACGGCAATTGGGACAAGACCACCGAAATCCCTGCCGACCGCTCGTCGATCGGTGCCTTCTATGTGGCGCAGCTCGAAACCGAAAAGCGCAACCGCGAGCTGGTCGACGCGATCGTCAAGGGCGACGCCGCTGCCGACACCAACGAGGGCCGCATCGCCGCTTTCTACAAGGCCTATACCGATACCAAGGCGATCGACGCCGCGGGGATGAAACCCGTCGCCGCCGACATCGCGCGCTTCGACGCGATCGCCGACAAGGCCGCGCTGTCGAAGGTGCTCGGCGAGCAGACGCGCGCCGACGTCGACCCGCTCAACGCCACCGATTTCGGCACCGAAAATCTCTTCGGCCTCTTCGTGACTCAGGGGCTCGCCACCCCGGGCGAAGTCATCCCCTATATGCTGCAAGGCGGTCTCGGTTTGCCCGAGCGCGAATATTATCTGTCGGCCGATCCCAAGATGGCTGCGATCCGTGACCAATATCAGGCCTATATCGCCAAGCTGCTGACCGCCGCGGGGCAGCCCGACGCTGCCGCGAAGGCCAAGCGCATCTACGACCTAGAGGTCAAGATCGCCAAGGCGCATGCGACGCGCGAACAGAGCGAGGATTTCACCAAATCCGCCGCGGTCTGGACCAAGGGCGATTTCGCCAAGAAGGCGCCCGGCATCGACTGGGACGCCTGGTTCGGCGCCGCGGGCCTCGCCGGCGCGGGCAAGTTCGGCGCCTATCATGCGAATGCGATCACCGGCCTCTCGGCGCTCGTCGCCTCCGAACCGCTCGACGCGTGGAAGGACTGGCTCGTCTTCCACCAGATCAACAGCCACAGCGACGTGCTGCCGAGCGCGGTCGACAGCGTGCATTTCGCCTTCTACGGCACCACGCTCGCCGGCACCCCGCAGCAGCGCGCCCGCGACAAGCGCGCGCTCGACGCGCTCGACATCTATCTCGGCGATGCGGTGGGCAAGGCCTATGCCGACAAATATTTCCGCGCCTCGGCGAAGGCCGAGGTGTCCGACATGGTCGCTGGCATAAAAGCGGCCTTTGCGAAGCGCGTCGAGACGATCGAATGGATGGCGCCCGAAACCAAGAAGGAAGCGATCAAGAAGGTCGAGGGGATCGCGGTCGGCGTCGGCTATCCCGAGAGCTGGCGCGATTACGGCGCCTATACGATCAGCGCGACCGACGCCTATGCCAATGTCGTCGCGGGCGAAAAGGCCGAGACCGCGCATCAGCTCGCCAAGATCGGCAAGCCGATGGACAAGGGCGAATGGTGGATGGTGCCGCAGACGGTCAATGCGGTGAACCTGCCCGTCCAGAATGCGATGAACTTCCCCGCCGCGATCCTCCAGCCGCCCTTCTTCAACGCCAAGGCCGACCCCGCGTTCAATTACGGCGCGATCGGGGCCGTCATCGGCCACGAGATCAGCCACAGCTTCGACAACAATGGCGCGGCGTTCGATGCGACCGGCGCGCTGCGCAACTGGTGGACCGCCGCCGACCTCGCCAAGTTCAACGCCGCGGGCGACGCGCTCGCTGCGCAATACGACACGTACAAGCCGTTCCCCGACCTCGCGCTCAACGGGCGGCTGACGCTGGGCGAGAACATCGCCGACGTTGCAGGACTGCAGGCGGCTTACGACGCCTATCGCGCCTCGCTCGGCGGCAAGGAGGCGCCGGTGATCGACGGCTTCACCGGCGACCAGCGCTTCTTCATCGCCTTCGCGCAGACCTGGGCGACCAAGATGCGCGCCGAGGCGCTCCGCGCCCGCGTCGCGACCGACGGCCACGCGCCGGGCATGTACCGCGCGCTGACGGTGCGCAACCTCGACGCCTGGTACAAGGCGTTCGACGTGAAGGAAGGCGACAAGCTGTATCTGGCGCCCGACAAGCGCGTGCGGGTGTGGGGCTAAGGTAGCGCCGCGGTTCGGCGCGGGCCTGATATCCTCCCCGTGGCGTGGCCATGGGGAGGATATGGACGGCGGCTCAGGCCTCGACCGGGATGCCCGCGAGCTGTTTCGCGGTGCGGATCGTCAGCGAGGTTTTCACGCTCGTCACATTGGGCGCCGACGTCAGATGCGCGGTCAGGAAGGACTGGAAGCTCTGCAGGTCGCGCGCGACGACCTTCAGCAGGAAGTCGATCTCGCCGTTCAGCATATAGCATTCGCGCACCTCGGGCAGCGCGCCGACATAATCCTCGAACGCCTTCAGATCGGCCTCGGCCTGGCTGCGCAGGCTGACCATCGCGAACACCGTGATGCCGTAACCGAGCTTCGCCGCGTCGAGGTCGGCGTGATAGCTGCGGATCACCCCCGATTCTTCCAGCGCGCGTACGCGACGGAGGCAGGGCGGGGCGGTGAGTCCCACCAGCTGAGCCAGCTCGACATTGGTCATCCGCCCGTTTTTCTGCAGTTCGTGCAGGATTTGCAGGTCGATCTGATCGAATTTCTGGCTCGCCATCATTGTAACTTCCGTTTCTCTCTAACGGCATGACCATAATTATATTTCAGGCGATTGCAATTGTCCCACAATGCGACGCGCGTGGTTAAGGCGCTTTCATGACCAGCGGATTCACGCTAGCCGGTAAAGATACGCTAACCAGTTCAAGGGGTGGGGGCCCGCACCGCGTGACCGCCGATACGATGATCGCGACCATCTTGCGCCAGGCGCCGGCCGACGGGCGGTCATGCGTCGCGGCTTGGCGTCAGCTCTCCGATATTCTGGCGCAGCGCGGCAATCAACTGGACGATGACGATATTCGTCGTTCGCTACACGCGCTCGCGGTCCTGCGTCCGCAGATCCCCGAAGGCGTGCGCCGCGACTGCGCGCGCGCCATCGCCCGTCACAGCCGCTTTGCGCCGATCGTCGCGCTCTATGCCAACGACGTGCCCGCGGTGTCGCTCGCGATGCTGCGCGATGCGCAATTGTCGGAGGCCGACTGGCTCGCGCTGCTGCCCGCGACGGGACCGATGGCGCGCTCCTTCCTGGCCGCGCGCGGCGACCTGCCCGAGGGCGTCAAGCGCGCGCTCGCCAGCCTCGGCGCCGCGTCGGTCGCGCTGCCGCAGCCCGACCCGATGCCCGAGGCCGAGGTGATCGCGATCGTCGAAGCGGCGCCCGCGCCGACTCCGGCGCCAGCGCCCGCCGAATCGGAACCCAGCCAGATCAGCGAGCTCGTCCGCCGCATCGACAAATATCAGTCGGCGCGCGGCCAGTCGGCGCCCGAGCCTCGCCCGGCGCAGCCCGCGCGCGACAGCTTCCTTTTCGAAACCGGGCCCGACGGCGTGGTCCACTGGGTCGAGGGTATTCCGCGCGGCGCGGTGATCGGCCTGTCGATCGCCGAGGCGGCGCTCGGCGGCGAGCCCGGAACCGACGGCGTCGCCGCGGGCGCCTTCCGCCAGCGCGCCGAGATGATCAACGCGCGCATGATGCTCGAGGGGGCCGAAGCCGACGCCGGCGAATGGCGCTTCTCGGCGCTCCCCTGGTTCGACCGCGCGACCGGTCAGTTCCGCGGCTATCGCGGCAGCGCGCGCCGTCCGCAGCGCAACGAAATCCCCTACGGTCTGCCGGCCGAAGAGGATAATGCCGGCGATTCGATCCGCCAGCTGATCCACGAACTCCGCAGTCCCTTGAACGCGATCTCGGGCTTTGCGCAGATCATCTCGGGCCAGATGTTCGGCCCCGTCAGCCACACCTATCGCGCCATGGCCGACACGATCGTCGCCGACGCCGCCGCGGTGCAGGCGCTGATCGACGACCTGCAGGCCGCGACGCGCGCCGCCGCCGAACCCGCCCCGCCCTCGGGCGAAAACAGCGATATCGGCGCGATCACCGCGCAGGTCGAGTGCGACCTCGCGCCTTTGCTCGCCGAACATGGCGTCGGCATCAGCATCTCGCGCGTCGGCGGGCCCTTTCATGCCGCGGTCGAGGATCTCGCCGCGCGGCGCATGGTCGGCCGCCTCATCACCGCGCTCGTCGACGTCTCCGAATCGAACGGCGCGCTCGTCGGCCAGTTGCTCACCGACGGCGTGGAGAAGGGCGAGCTGCAGCTGCGCCTCGTCCGCCCCGTGGCGATCCGTTTCACGCCGGCGCGTGACCTGCTCGACCCGAGCTACAGCCCCGAGGGCGATGCGCCGGGCGCCGCGATCCTCAGCCTCGGCTTTTCGCTGCGGCTCGTCGACAGCCTCGCGCGGGCTGCCGGGGGACGCCTCGATATCGGGCATAACGCCTTGACCTTGCACCTTCCCTCGGCCAGTCCGGGCGCTGCTGCGGACCAGCCGGTCCCGCGGCAGCACGACTGACCGGAGCGGGGCGCTTCGGGAACATAGGGGAATATCCGGTGCCGCAGGCCGGAAGTCTTTTGGCGTCTCCGCATGCGTCCGACGTCGTGACGCTCGCCGACGGCGAGCGCCCGCGTTTCTGGGTCACCATCGACACCGAAGAGGATTTCGACTGGTCGGCGCCCTTCGCGCGTACGGGCTTCCGCCTCGACTCGGTCCCCGCGCTCGCCGATTGCCAACGCTATTTCGAGGGCGCGGGGGTTGCTCCCATCTATCTCGTCGACTGGCCGATCGTCGCCGACGACGGCGCGGTCGACATCCTCGGCGCGGCGCAGGCGGCGGGGCGGTGTGACATCGGCGCGCAGCTCCACCCCTGGGTCACCCCGCCGCACGACGAGACGGTGGGTGAGCGCAACAGCTATACCGGCAACCTTCCCGTCGAGCTCCAGCGCGCCAAGATGACCGCGCTGCGCGATGCGATCCAGGGCCGCTTCGGCGTCCAGCCGCTTGTCTATCGCGCCGGGCGCTACGGGCTCGGCGGCTACACCGCCGCGATGCTCGCCGACCTCGGCTTCCGCTGCGACACCTCGGTGCGCTCGGGCTTCGACTATCGCCGCGGCTACGGCCCCGATTATCACGCGATGCCGCTCAAACCCTGGTGGGTCGAGACGCAGGGGCGGATGATCCTCGAAGTTCCCGTAACGACGCTCTTCGGCGGCCTGCTCGGGGACCTCGGCCGCCCCGCCTATCACCGCGCCGGCGCGAGCGGCCGCGCCGCGCTCGCGCGCCTCGGCCTGTCCGAACGCATCGCGCTGACGCCCGAGGGCATTCCCGCCGAGCGCGCGTGCAAGGCGATCGACATCGCGATCGCGCAGCGGCTCCCGGTGCTCAACTTCTCCTTCCACTCGCCCTCGCTCCGGCCGGGCAACACGCCCTATGTCCGCACCGATGCCGACCTCGCCGCCTTCTACCGCTGGTGGGACGTGGTGCTCGCGCATCTGGCGAAGCGCGGGATCGCATCGACCACCGCGACCGAGATATTGGCGATGGCCGAGCGCCGTTCGGCCGCGGGCTGAGCGTTGCCGCTTGCCAAGGCTCGCCGCGCTCCGCTATCGCCACGCCATCCCCCCCGGGGGCCTGTAGCTCAATGGTTAGAGCTGGCCGCTCATAACGGCTAGGTTGCGGGTTCGAGTCCTGCCGGGCCCACCATTTTCCTTGCAAATCGAAACCCATCCCGCTCCATATCGGGAACGATAGAGGAGAGGGAATGATGGGGAAGAAGCGCGTGATCCTGCTCGGCGGCCTGGCGGTGCTCGCTATGGTTGCCGGAACCGTCGCGGTGCGCACCGCGAGCTTCACGCCCGCCGATATCGCCGACGGCAGCGACGTCCGCCTCGCTGCGGCGCCCGCCTACGACCTTGCGGCCGCGGTCCAGCATTTGAGCGCCGCGGCGCAGATCCCGACGATCTCGCACCAGGATCCCGCCGAGAACCAGGTCGCCGAATGGGACAAGCTCCACGCCTGGCTCGCGGCGACCTACCCGGCGACGCACGGCGCGATGACGCGCACGATCCTGCCCAACCGGACGCTGGTCTATCATTGGGCGGGCAGCGACGGGTCGCTCGAACCGATCATCCTGATGGCGCATCAGGACGTCGTGCCGGTGACCGCGGGGACCGAGAAGGACTGGAAATATCCGCCTTTCGCCGGGACGATCGCCGAGCAGGCGGTGTGGGGCCGCGGCAGCGTCGACGACAAGGGTTCGCTCATCGGGCTGTTCGAGGCGGTCGAGGCGCTGGCGAAATCGGGCTTCAAGCCCAAACGCGGCATCTATCTTGTCTCGGGCCATGACGAGGAAGCGGGCGGCAGCGGCGCGGTCGCCGCCGCGGCGCTGCTCAAGGGGCAGGGGGTGCAGGCGATCTTCACCCTCGACGAGGGCAGCATCGTGCTCACCGACACGCCGGTGATCGACGGCCCCGCGATCATGATCGGCATCGCCGAAAAGGGCTATGCGACGCTCAAGGTCACCGCCAACGCCCCCGGCGGTCACAGCTCGATGCCGCCCGCCGAAACCGGCGTCGAGACGCTCGCCAAGGCGGTGCTGGATATCACCGGCGATCCTTTCCCGATCGAGCTGCGCGGTCCCGGCGCCTCGATGATCGAGGCGCTCGCCGCGAAGAAGGGCGGCACCACCAAGATGGCGGTCGCCAACCCCTGGCTCTTTGCACCGCTGCTCAAGCGCCAGCTCGGCGGCGCGCCGACCACCGCCGCGGCCTTCCACACCACCATCGCGCCGACGATGCTGGAGGGCAGCCCCAAGGAGAATGTCCTGCCGCAATCGGCCAATGCGCTGATCAACTATCGCATCGCGCCGTGGAATCGCTCGGCGGACGTGATGGCGCGCGCCAGGGCCGCGGTCGGCGATGCCAAGGTCGATCTCGCCTGGGTCGGCACCCCGCGCGAACCGTCGCGCGTCTCGTCGACCAGCTCGCAGGGCTGGAAATGGATCGCCGCCGCCGCGCGCGCCGACGCGCCGCACGCGGTGCTCACCCCGACGCTCGTCGTCGCGGGCACCGACAGCCGCAGCATGGAGCCGGTGTCGAAGGACGTCTATCGCTTCATGCCGATGCATTTCTCGCTGAAGGAATCGGCGATGATCCACGGCACCAACGAACATATGCGCATCGACAGCTTCAAGCGCATGATCGATTTCTACGCCCGGCTGATCGCGACGTCTGCGGGATAGGGGCCGGGTGGGGGAATTGGTCGGGGAGACAGGATTCGAACCTGCGACATCCTGCTCCCAAAGCAGGCGCGCTACCGGGCTGCGCTACTCCCCGAACCGCGACGGGCCTTAGAGCGGGGATAAGGACAAGTCCATCCCGTCGGTGAAGCGGACACTGGATGGCGGCTTTTGGGTGGTTAGCGGCCATACTAATCCTCCCTGTCGCGAAGCGATGGGGAGGGGGACCGCCGCGAAGCGGTGGTGGAGGGGTGGCGGGCTGAAGCCGACGCTCAAGGCCTCGACCCCTCCACCATGCTGCGCATGGTCCCCCTCCCCACGGCTTCGCCGCAGGGAGGATTATTAGGGCAGCCGCCCGAAACCGGTCATCCCGGCACAACGACCACAGCTCCAAACGAAAAAAGGCGGCCTTCCCGAAGGAAGACCGCCTCTTTCGTTTCGGTCATTGCCCCGAAGGGCTGTGACTTACTTCTTTTCTTCAGCCGGAGCGGCCGGAGCAGCCTTGGCGTCGGCGGCCGGAGCAGCAGCGGCGTCGGCCGGAGCGGCGGTCGCAGCAGCGTCGGCACCAGCGGCAGCAGCTTCGGCGCCTTCAGCGGCGGCGTCGGCGCCAGCAGCGGCGGCGTCGGCACCGGCTTCGGCAGTCGCGTCAGCGGCCGGGGTCTCGGTGGCGGCGGGCTCTTCAGCAGCCTTTTCACCGCAAGCGGCGAGGGCGAACATGCTGGCAGCAACGGCGATAGCAGCAAACTTCTTCATGATGTGTGGCTCCCTAAAATGCCTTTCCGCGGTAGGGAAAATCCCGTCACGCGAGCCGCGGGATTTAGCCGTTCCGTGCCAATCGTCAACAAAAATAATTGAGTTGGCGCGCCTCCCGCGGAAATCCTACCGTTTTGGTTGAGTATTACGGCAGCTCGGCATCGGCGCTGTTCGCGAGAATCGCCAGAGTCGCGGTCCACGCCACCACATTCTGCCGCAATTGCGCCGGATCGATCTTGTCGAGCGTGTCGTCGGGGGTGTGGTGCAGGTCAAAATAGCGCGTGCCGTCCTGCTGCAGGTCGATCGTCGGCACCCCCGCCGCGACGAGCGCGCCGATGTCGGCGCCGCCGCCCGCCGGAGTCTTGCCGCGCACGATGCCAAAGGGCGCCAGCGCGGCCGCGATCCGGTCCTCCAGCGGCTTGGCGCTCGCGGGCAGCTTGAAATCGACGCGCCACACGCGATCGGCGCCGAAATCGGATTCGAGCGCCACCGCGTGCTTTTCGGTCCCATGCTTGTCGAAATAGGCCTTGCCGCCGAACACACCGACCTCCTCGGCGCCGGCCCACAGGACGCGGATCGTGCGCCGCGGTTGGCCCGCGCGCATGACATGCTTCGCCGCAGCGGTGACGATCCCGCAGCCCGAGGCGTCGTCAATCGCTCCGGTCCCGAGGTCCCAGCTGTCGAGATGGCAGGCGATGATCACCGGCGAAGCGGCGGGGTCGCTGCCCGGCACTTCGGCGATCACATTGCCCGAATATCTGGTGCCCAGGTCCTGGGGGGTGAGCACCAGCTTCATCCGCAGCGGCTCGGGCGTATAGCCGAGGGGCGTCTCACTGGTGCGCATCGTCAGCGTGCGCTGCCACTGGCGCACCAGCTGGTCGGCGTCGGGGTTCGACAGCGCGCCTGCGGGGATCGGCTTCACCCCGGCTTCGAAATTGGTCCCGCCGGTGTGCGCCCCGCGATGATTGTCGGTGCCGATCGAGCGGATCACCACCGCGATCGCGCCCTTCTTCGACGCGGCATTGGCGCCCACAAAGCGCCCGCGGCCATATTGGCCGTAACCGCTGCCGTCCTGCGCACGCTCCATCTGGTTGTCGATGAAGACGATCTTGCCCTTCACGTGGATATCGGGGGCTGCGAGCAGCGCGTCGTAGCTCGGATAATAGGCGACATCGCCCTCGATCCCCATGGGTCCCGTCGAGGCGCTGTTGCCGAGCGCGGCGATATGCAGCTTCTGCGGCAGGAAGGGGCCGGTCAGCGAAGCCTCTTCGGCGCCGCGCACCCACACCTTCATGTCGAACTGCTCCTCGCGCACATTGGCGAAGCCCATCGCCTGCAGCCGCGCGACGGCCCAGCGCCGCGCCGCGGATTCGGCCTCGGTCCCCGCCATGCGCGGGCCGATCTCGGTGGTCAGGTCCTCGGTGATCGACCAGGCGATATCCTCGCCCTGCTGCGCCAGTTCGACCGCGCTCGGCGGCGGCGGGATCGAGGCAGCGGCGGCGGTCGAGGCGAGGAGGGTGGCGGTCAGCCCGGCGAGGCGGGCGAGGGGAGCGGCGATTTTCATGCCGCCGTCGTAACCGCGCGCGCCGTGTGCGCAAGCGTCGATTGCCAATCCGCCGCCCATTCGCTAACCGGCGCGCAACATCTCTCCCGGCCGCCCGCGCGCGGCCCAGCCAAGACCGGAGCAAATCCCATGGCCGCCCAATATAGTTTCGTGATGAAGGGTCTCGGCAAGACCTATCCCGGCGCGCAAAAGCCGACGCTCAAGGACCTGAGCCTGCAATTCTACCCCGATGCCAAGATCGGTATCGTCGGCCCGAACGGCACGGGTAAATCGACGCTCATGAAGATCATGGCCGGCATCGACAAGGACTTCACCGGCGAAGCCTGGCCGGGCGAGGGGATCAGCGTCGGTTACCTCGCGCAGGAGCCGCAGCTCGACCCGACCAAGACGGTCAAAGAGAATGTCATGGACGGCGTCCGCGGCGTCGCCGACATGATGGACCGCTTCAACGAGATCAGCACGCTGATGGCCGATCCGCCGGAGGACGCTGATTTCGAGGCGCTGATGGAGGAAATGGGCACGCTCCAGGAAAAGATCGACGCGGTCGACGGCTGGACGCTCGACAACCAGCTCGAAATCGCGATGGAAGCGCTGCGCTGCCCGCCGGGTGACTGGAGCGTCGAGAATCTGTCGGGCGGCGAGAAACGCCGCATCGCGCTCACCCGCCTGTTGCTGGAAAAGCCGTCGATCCTGCTGCTCGACGAACCGACCAACCATCTCGACGCCGAAAGCGTCGCCTGGCTCGAAAAGCATCTCGTCGACTATCCCGGCAACGTCATCCTCGTCACCCACGATCGCTATTTCCTCGACAATGTCGTGAACTGGATCCTCGAACTCGATCGCGGCCGCTACTTCGTCTACGAAGGCAATTATTCGACCTATCTCGAAAAGAAGGGCAAGCGCCTCGAGCAGGAAGCGCGCGAGGACCAGGGCCGCCAGAAGGCGATCAAGGACGAGCTCGAGTGGATCCGGCAATCGCCCAAAGCCCGCCAGGCCAAGTCGAAGGCGCGTATCAAGTCGTTCGACCAGCTCGTCGAGGCGCAGGAAAAGCGCACCCCCGGCAAGGCGCAGATCGTCATCCAGATCCCCGAACGCCTCGGCGGCAAGGTGATCGAGGTCGCGAACATCTCGAAGGCCTATGGCGACAAATTGCTCTTCGAGGACCTGTCCTTCACCCTCCCCCCGGGCGGCATCGTCGGGGTCATCGGCCCGAACGGCGCCGGCAAGTCGACCCTGTTCAAGCTGATCACCGGCCAGGAAACCCCCGACAGCGGTAGCGTCACGATCGGCGACACCGTCCGCCTCGGCTTCGTCGACCAGAGTCGCGACGATTTGAAGCCCGACAACAATGTCTGGCAGGAAATCTCGGGCGGCCACGAGCTGATGACCATCGGCAAGCACGAGATGCAGACGCGGGCTTATGTGGGCGCCTTCAACTTCAAGGGCGTCGACCAGCAGAAGAAGGTCGGCCAGCTCTCGGGCGGCGAACGCAACCGCGTCCACCTCGCCAAGATGCTCAAGGAGGGCGGCAACGTCCTCCTGCTCGACGAACCGACCAACGACCTCGACACCGAGACGCTCGCCGCGCTCGAAGAAGCACTCGAGAATTTCGCGGGCTGCGCCGTGGTCATCAGCCACGACCGCTTCTTCCTCGATCGCCTCGCGACGCACATCCTGGCGTTCGAGGGCGACAGCCATGTCGAATGGTTCGAAGGCAATTTCGAATCCTATGAAGAGGACAAGATCCGCCGCCTCGGCGACGACGCCACGCGTCCGCACGCGACGTCGTACAAGAAGCTGACGCGCTGAGCCTGCAGGTGGGGGAGGCCGCTCCGATCTCGTCGAGTGCGATCCGGCTCGACGCCGACGCACTCAACGCCTTTCTGGAGCAGGCCTTTCCGCACGCCCAGCCGGGCACGCGCGGCCATGTCGTCTCCGCCGTGCCCGGCCATGTCCAGGCGCGGATGGATCCGGGTGACAAGGCGCTGCGCCCCGGCGGGCTGATCTCGGGCCCGACGCAGATGGGTTTCGCCGACATGGCCGCCTATGCGCTCGTCCTCGCGCATATCGGCCCCGTCGCGATGGCGGTTACCAGCGCGCTCAACTACCAGTTCCTGCGGCCCTGCCGCCCCGGCCCACTCTTCGCCGACGCAACAATGCTGCGACTCGGCAAGCGGCTCGCGGTGATGGACGTCCGCATCTGGACCGACGATGCCGACAAGCCCGTCGGGCAGGCGCAAGTGACCTACGCGATTCCGTGAGCCGCGCTCCTCCCCGGCACGGGGAGGATCTAATCGCTCAATATTCCAGCTTCGGATACCAGCTCGTCCCGCGCCCGCCGGGCGTCAGGTCGAGGATGTTCCACAGGCTCGCGATATCGGGCGCGTCGCGCGGGTCCTGTCCGGGGTCCGCCATGTCGGCGGTCATCTCGCTCTTCCAGAACAGCCGGATCCCGCTGCCATTGCGCTTGTACACGACCAGTGCCGGGTCCTCGCCCCCGTCCGCGTGGAGCAGCCGGAAATCGCGCGCATAATCGTCGCCGACCGTCTGCACGAAATCGAGCGCCTGCCAGCCGCGTTCTGCGGCGAAGGCCATTTGCCGCTCGACCGGGCTGCGCCCCAAGATCTTCAGCGCCACGCGCTGCTTGATGTCGTTCGCATTGCCGTTCACCGACCCCAGCCAGTTGGTGCACATCGGGCACGGCCGCGCGCGCTCGGGCCCGTACATCCAGAAATAGGTGACCAGCGTGTCGTGCTCGCCGAACAGCTCGGCCAGCCCCAGCTCGGCGCCGTCTACATCGCGGAATCGGTAATCCGCCGTGATCAGCGGCCCCGGCGGCAGCGCGCGGCGCTGTTCGGCGACGCGCGTCATCTTGCGGCGGAGGTCGATTTCCTCGGCCAGCAAGGATTTTCGGGCCTTGGCATAATCATCGTCTTCGCCGGGGATTGCGCGCCGCCGCGACGCGAGCGCCGGGGCGGCCAATAAAGGCTGGCGAAGGGCCATTCATGTCTCCCTGATTGCGACCTGTCATCGCTTTGCCATCTTGGCCCGGGAGCGCAAATCGGCTGCTCGCACACTTCGCTCGCCTCGACCGGGAAGCGCCCCGAATCGGCGACGAAATGCGGGCGCGCGAAAGCAAGTTACGCGGGCGCCACTTCCCACAGGATCAGCTTGGTCGCATTGACATCTTCGCGGGCCTTGGCTGCATCCGAGCGGCTGAGCTTCACCCCGCCCTTTAGCGCGCCCATTTCGATCATCGCGTCGATCACCACCACACCCCCCGCGCCGACATCGACCTCGATCTCGTCGGGCCGCGCCAGCTTCGCCTTGGCGGTGCCGACCTGGATATGATGCTTGCCGGGCTCGACATCGGCCATCAGCATCTGTCCCGATTTGATCTGCCCCTGCGCCGTGCCGTCGAGGGTGACATTCATTCCCTGCAGCGCAGCGACGAAACCGCGGCGGGTGACATAGATGCGGCCTTTGCCTTCGGGCGCCTGCATCCGCCGCGCCTCGGCCAGTGCCGCCGGATCCGCCTTCTGCCCGCTCTTGTTGCTAGACAGCGCCCAGATGCAGAAAACGACCACGCCGATCAGGAACAGGGGCGCCAGGATCATCATCGTGCCTTCGCCGACCAGGCTGGCGATCGATGGCCCCATGAAAGCCCCGACGATGGCCGCGAAAAAGATGATCGTCAGCCACATCGCATTCTTGCTCATGTCCGTTCCCCTGTCTGCGGCGCAAGAGTCATTGAAGGTCTCAGGCCGGTGCAAAATCTCCCGTCGCGTCGTCCAGCACATGCAGCACCCCGTCGCTGATCGCGAAGAAGGCGCCGCGCAATTTCAGGGTCCCGCGCCGTTCCTTCTCCTGGATACAGGGGAAGGTGCGCAGATTCGCTATGCTCACGCGCACAGCCGCCATTTCCATCGCGCGCCCCGCGTCGCGATTGTCGATATCGACATGCTCGGCGCGCACTTCGGCGCTGGCGTCGTCGAGCATCGCGATCCAGTCGGCGATGAAGCCGCCATGGCCCGGCTCGGCGCCCTCCATCGATTTATGCAGCGCGGCGTGGCACCCGCCGCACAGCCCGTGTCCCATCACGACGATTTCCTCGACCTTCAGGAATTGCACTGCGAATTCCAGCGCCGCCGACACGCCGTGGCGCCCCGGCGTCGTCTCGAACGGCGGCACCAGCGCCGCGACGTTGCGCACGACGAAGATTTCGCCCGGATTGGTGTCGAAAATCTGCGAGGGTTCGGATCGGCTGTCCGAACAGGCGATCACCATCACCTTCGGCGACTGGCCCTCGGCCAGCTGTTCCCAGCGCTCGCGTTGCTGCGCCCAACCGCCGTTACGGAAACGGCGATATCCCTCGATCATGTCTGCAAAGTGAGTCATGCAGGCGCCTTAGCATAGGTAGAGAGGTTGAGAAGAGGCGCGAGCAAGACTATGTGGGCGCCATGAACGCTCCCGCCCAGCCCGCATCACTCCCCAGCCAGCGCACCCGCAAGCCCGACTGGATTCGCGTCAAGGCGCCGACCAGCCCCGGTTACGCCGAAACGCGCAAGCTGATGCGCGAGCTCAACCTGCACACGGTGTGCGAGGAAGCGGCCTGCCCGAACATCGGCGAATGCTGGACCAAGAAGCATGCGACGGTGATGATCCTCGGCGACACCTGCACCCGCGCCTGCGCCTTCTGCAACGTCAAGACCGGCATGCCGCGTGCGGTCGACCCGTTCGAGCCCGAACATACGGCGATCGCGGCGGCGAAGATGGGGCTCAGCCACATCGTCATCACCTCGGTCGACCGCGACGATTTGCCCGACGGCGGCGCGAGCCAGTTCGTGAAGGTGATCCAGGCGCTGCGCCGCGAGACGCCGCAGACGACGATCGAGATTCTGACGCCGGACTTTCGCAACAAGCCCGAAAGCGCGGTCGCGGCGATCGTCGATGCGCGCCCCGACGTCTATAACCATAATCTCGAAACTGTTCCGCGGCTCTATCCGACGATCCGCCCCGGCGCGCGCTATTATGCCTCGCTGCGCCTGCTCGAAAGCGTCAAGCGCCGCGATCCGTCGATCTTCACCAAGTCCGGCATCATGATGGGACTCGGTGAGGAGCGGATGGAGGTCCATCAGGTGATGGACGACATGCGTAGCGCCGACATCGATTTCATGACAATGGGCCAATATCTCCAGCCGACCCCGAAGCACGCCAAGGTGATCGACTTCGTCACTCCGCAGGCGTTCGACGCCTATGCGCAGATCGCGCGCGCCAAGGGCTTCCTGCAGGTCGCGGCCTCGCCGCTGACACGGTCGAGCTACCACGCCGGCGACGATTTCGAGGTCATGCGCGCCGCGCGCGAGGCGCAGCTCGCCCGCGCAAAGGCCGACTGATTGCCGAGGCACCAGGAAAGCCGGATCCTGCCGTACAGCGCGGACCAGATGTTCGCGCTGGTGTCGGACATCGCGCATTATCCCGACTTCCTGCCCTGGGTCGTCGCGCTCCGTATCCGCAGCGACAGCGAGCATGAGGCGGTCGCCGACATGATCGTCGGCTTCAAGGGGCTGCGCGAAAGCTTCTCGTGCCGCGTCCACAAGGACCGCCCAGACAGCGTCACCGTCAGCTATATCGACGGCCCGATGCGCCACCTCACCAACGAATGGCATTTCGTTCCTACCGAGGATGGCGGCTGCCGCGTCGACTTCATGGTCGACTTCGCCTTCCGCAGCCGCATGTTCGAGGCGCTGGCGGGCCAGATGTTCGACAAGGCGCTGAGGAAGATGATCGCGGCGTTCGAGGCGCGCGCGGACGCGCTTTACGGGGTGGCGGCGTGATTATGGCTCGTACGCTTTTGCGCGGCGTTCGCAGTGCCTAGGCGTGTACAGGGTGCCATTGGCCTGCTCGCCGGCAGCCTGATCGTCGTCGCCTTCTTTGGCGGATCTTTGCAGAATGTCGCGCCCGCTCTAACGGCGGCAGCGATATTGTTCGGGGTCGCCTTGATTGTGCGTCAAAGGCAGAAGCGGAAGAACTGAGCCATTGTCGTGGCCGGGGCCCGTTAAGCGTAAGGACCCGGCGCCCCAAGCAGTTTGCGCGCGCCCTCGTGGAAATGATCCGATGGCGGATTGCGAAGGGCGAATGCCCGCAACCGTGCTTCGCCTGGCTCGACTTTCAGGCGAAAATTGCCGCTTTCGAGCAGGTCGGCGATCCAACCGAGAAATTGGCCGAGCGATTCCGCAAGCACGACCTTCACCTCCTCGTCGCGGCCATAGAGGATGATCTGCCCGACCCGGCCTCCGGGCCAGGGATCGAGGTCGATGCCGATATGATTGCCCGATCCGTCATGGGTCAGCGGAATCCAGCGGCGATTGATATAGGCGGGGTCGACGGCGCCCCCGGGCCAGCCGCCGCCGGGAATGACATAAGGGTCGCCCTTGAAATAGGCGAGAATCTTGACCCAGCTCCGCCACTGGGCTTCGACCTCGGCCAACGGAAGCAGCGGCAATCCGTAGATATGCCCATGCCGGTCGTCATTCTCCCCGTCGTGCCACCGATATAACTGGTGCCACGACGATGGCATGGCGACGCCCACGACACGTTCCAGGGCGTCGAGCGCCGCGTCGTTTGCGGGGAGGTTGAAGGTATATTCGTCGGTCGGTAGATGCGCCGCATACCATCGGTCCAGCCGGGCTAGTACCGGTGCTATATCTTCTTCCAGCGCTGGCTTCGGTCGGCCGGTCGGCCTCTTCGGCGCCGCGTTCGACTTCTTGTCCGACGGCCCTTCTCGTAGCGCCAACGAACTGCAGAAGGCCGGACCCACGATCAGCGCCGCGATCCCCACGAGCGAGGCGCCGACCAGCAGCTTTCGTCTGTCCTTGTCCATGCCGCCCGCGAACGTGCCGACTTCACGCCGGCAGCGCAATATCCTCCGACGGCCCCATCGCGTCGCGTTCGGGCAGCAACAGGTCGAGCGCGAACATCGCCGCCGCATGACGGATCGATGCGCGGTCGCCGCCCTCGAACTGCACGCGCTGGGTGAAATATTCGTCGGGGTCCTGCCCGCGCAGCCCGCGCGCGAAGACCACCAGCCCGACCGGCTTCTTCTCCGATCCGCCGCCGGGTCCGGCGATGCCGGTGATCGCGACCGCGACGTCGGCATCGCTGTTCGCCAGCGCGCCGGTCACCATCGCCCAGGCGGTCGCCAGCGACACCTCGCCGAAGGTCTCCAATATCTCGCTGCTGACGTCGAGCTGGCTTTGCTTCGCGTTCGCCGAGTAAGTGATGAAGCCGCCCGAGAACACGTCGGAACTCCCCGGAATGTCGGTCAGCGCGACGCACACCATGCCGCCGGTGCAGCTCTCGGCCGCCGCGACCTTGCGTCCCGCGGCGCGGTTGGCGGCGAGCACGGTCTCGGCGAGGGTGTCGCGCGCTTCGTTTCGATCGGGTTCGGACATGGCGGCTATTCGGCGCAGACGTTGGGCGAGCGCTGCTTTTCGCCGGGCTTGTCGTCGCCCGTCAGCGCCAGAATCGCGGCCATGAAATCGCCCGCCTGCTTCGGCGACATCGCCGCCAGCGACGCGACCAATGTATCGACGTCGCGGCATGAGCCGGGCTTGATCTCGCCCTCGATCATCGTAGGGATCATCGCCTCGACCAGCGGCTGCAGCAGTTCGTCGGGCATTTGCTCCATCACCGAGGGATCGGTTTCGCCCTCATCGGCACCGAATTTCATGAACGCTGCGCGCGCGGTCGGCCAATTGTCCGCTTGCACGGCGCGATAGCTCTCGATCATCGCCTCGACGCCCGTCGCCAGAAAGGCATCGGCGGGCAGATGCGCCGCGCACGTGTTGCGCACCCCTTCGATCACCGACGGCATTGCATAACCCATCATGCCCGCGATCTCGGTGCGCGTGATGCATGTCTGCGCGACGGCCTGCGCCGGCATTCCCACCATCGTCATCGCCGTAGCTACGGCCAGCAAGCCCCTGTTCTTCATATCATTCCTTCCACAGGATCGTCGCGACCGCCTGCGCCGCCAGCCCCTCGCGCCGCCCGGCGAAGCCCAGCCCCTCGGTGGTCGTCGCCTTCACGCTTATCCGCGAAAGGGGCAGGCGCGCAATTTCCGAAATGCGCAATCGCATCGCCTCGCGGTGCGGCCCGACCTTCGGCGCCTCGCCGACGATCGTGAGGTCCAGATGCTGGATATCGCCGCCGCGATCGGCGACGCGCTGCACCGCATAGTCGAGGAAGCGCCACGATTCGGCGCCCTTCCACTGCGGGTCCGACGGCGGGAAATGGCTGCCGATATCGCCGTCCGCGGCCGCGCCGAGCACCGCGTCGGTGATCGCGTGCAGCGCGACGTCGGCGTCGCTGTGCCCCGACAGGCCGTGGCTGTGCTCGATCCTTATGCCGCCCAGCCATAGCGGCTTGCCCGCCACCAGCCGGTGCACGTCATATCCCATGCCCGTCGCGATCCGCATCGTCTCTTTCTCCACGCCGAGCAGGCTCTCGAGCATCGCGAGGTCCTCGGCAAAGGTCAGCTTGTGCAGCCGCGCGTCGCCCGCGACCAGCGCTACCGGCTCGCCGAGGCGCCGCACCAGCTGCGCATCGTCGCTCGCCGCCGCGCCTGCGGCCTCCGCATGCGCGCGCCGCAACGCGCCCAGCCGGAAGGCCTGCGGCGTCTGCACCCGCGCGAGCTCGGCCCGGTCGACCACGTCCGCATCGGCCTGCCGCACGATCGTGTCGGCCACCGGCAGCACCGGGATCGCTGCCGCCGCGCCCTCCGCGATCGCCGCGATCAGCCGCGCAATCACGTCGCGGCCAACCCCCGGCCGCGCGCTGTCGTGCACCAGCACCACCGCATCGTCGTCCAGCCCCGCCAGCGCCGCCAGCCCGCGCGCCACCGAATCCTGCCGCTCGGCTCCCGGCGCCGCGCGCTTCCAGCCGGCGGGCAGGGCGATCTCGTCGGCGCTCACCAGCACGCCTGGGTAGGCCGCCAGCGCGTCGAGGCTCCACTGCAGCACCGGCTTGCCCCCCAGCATCGCCTGCTGCTTGGGCGCGGCAAAGCCCGTACGCGCCCCGCGCCCGCCCGCGAGCAGGATGATCACGATCGTCGGCGGGCCGGAAAGGGGAGCGGATTCGTCCATCAGCAGAGGCGGGTAGCGCAGCCCCGGCTTGCGGGAAAGCCGCTTAGCGTGTAGGGGCGTGCACAAATTTTAGGCAATTTAACCCGAAAGTCTCCCCCATGGCGGCGCTCAGCCCCATCCAGATCGGCCATATCACCATCGCGGATCCGGTGATCCTCGCGCCGATGACCGGCGTCACCGACCTGCCGTTCCGCAAGCTCGTGCGCTATTACGGCTCGGGGCTCAACGTGACCGAGATGATCGCCAGCCAGGCTGCGATCCGCGAAACGCGCCAGTCGATCCAGAAAGCCGCCTGGGACCCCGTCGAGGAACCCGTGTCGATGCAGCTCGTCGGCTGCACGCCTTACGAGATGGGCGAAGCGGCCAAGCTCAACGAGGATCGCGGCGCGTCGATCATCGACATCAACATGGGCTGCCCGGTGCGCAAGGTCACCAACGGCGACGCCGGCTCGGCGCTGATGCGCGACCTGGGGCTCGCCGCCGCGCTGATCGACAGCTGCGTCAAGGCGGTCAGCGTGCCCGTCACGGTCAAGATGCGCATGGGTTGGTGCCACGACAGCCTCAACGCGCCGGAGCTCGCGCATATCGCCGAGGATCTAGGCGCCAAGCTCGTCACCGTCCACGGCCGCACCCGCAACCAGATGTACCGCGGCGAGGCCGACTGGGGCTTCGTGCGCCGCGTCAAGGACGCGGTCTCGATCCCCGTCATCGTCAACGGCGACATCTGCTCGTCGGACGACGCCAGGACCGCGCTCGCGCAGAGCGGCGCAGACGGCGTCATGATCGGCCGCGGCGCTTACGGCCGCCCCTGGCTGCTCGGCCAGGTGATGGCGGCGCTGCGAGGCGAGGCCGAGCGCCCCGACCCCGGCCTCGACGAACAATATGACGTCATTACATCGCATTACCGCGCGATGATCGAGCATTATGGCGAAATGACCGGGGTCAATATGGCGCGCAAGCACCTTGGATGGTACGTCAAGGGGCTGCACGGCTCGGCCGAATTCCGCAACAAGGTCAACCAGATCCCCGACAGCAAGTCGGTCCTCGACGCGCTCGAAGCCTTCTACGGCCCGCATCTGACCAAGGCTGCTGCATGAGGCCCGCTGCGTGAGCGCGCTGACGTCGAGCATCCCCAGTTTCGACCATGACGAGCTGATCCAGTCGCATCCCGTCGCGACCCTGCTCATCGACCGCAACGGCGTCATCCTCTTCGTCAACGCCGCCGCCGAACAACTCTGCAACACCGGCCGCGCCGCGATGGTCGGGCACGTCGTCTACGACGTCATCGCAATGGACCGCAATTACCGCCAGCGGATGAGCGATCCCGCTTATTCGGCGCTCTTCGCGCACGGCGCCGACATCTCGGTCGGCGGGCGCAAGGCGATTTCGGTCGACATGCAGATGGTGCCCTATGGCGGCACCGGCCACCGCATCCTCGCGCTCGTCCCCTCGCAGCGCGAGGCCGAGCTGATGGGCGGCGCGATCGGCCGCTCGGGCCGCGCCGCGGGCGCCGCCGCCTCGATGCTCGCGCACGAGATCAAGAACCCGCTCGCCGGCATCCGCGGCGCCGCCCAGCTGCTCGCGCGCGGCGCCGACGCCGGCAAGGCGCGCTTCACCGAACTGATCGTGGCCGAGGTCGACCGCATCGCGACCTTGATCGACCAGATGGAGCATTTCTCGCGCGGCCAGCCGATCGCCTGCGACGCGCTGAACCTCTACCAGCCGATCCACCAGGCGATGGAGGCGGTGCGCGCACGCCAGCTGCCCGGCATCCGCTTCGCCGAAGATTTCGACCCCTCGCTGCCGCTCGTGCTCGGCAACCATGACGCCATGGTGCAGATCCTGCAGAACCTCCTTACCAACGCCTCCGAAGTGCTCGTCGGCCGCGACGACGGCGTCGTGCGCCTCGCCACCGCCTATCGCCATGGGCTGTCGATCGACAATGGCGACGGCCGCGGCCGCATCGCGCTGCCGATCGAGGTCAGCGTCAGCGACAACGGCCCCGGCGTCCCCGCCGAAATCCGCGGCGACGTCTTCGATCCCTTCGTCACCACCAAGCGCGAGGGCAGGGGGCTCGGCCTCGCGCTCGTCGCCAAGCTCGCACGCGACATGGGCGGCACGGTCCAGCATATGCGCGACGGCGAATGGACGCGCTTCCGCGTCCACCTTCCCGCCGCGCAGCAGGGGCGCAGCGCATGATCGGCAAGACGATCCTGCTCGTCGAGGACGATCCGACGATCGCGCTGATCATCCGTGAGACGCTCGCCGAGGAATGCGGCAGCTTCGCCGCGGTCACCAGCGTCGCCGAGCGCAACGCCTGGCTCGCCGCCCATTCGCCCGACCTCGTGATCACCGACGTCGTGCTGCCCGATGGCGACGGCATCGACTCGCTCCCCGGCGCGAGGCTCGCGCCCGATGTGCCGGTGATCGTGCTTTCGGCGCAGAACACGCTCGACACTGCAGTCCGCGCGACCGGCATCGGCAGCTACGATTATCTGCCCAAGCCCTTCGACCTCGAGGATCTGATCGCCAGCGTCCGCGCCGCGCTCGCGCGCCGCGGCAGCGAGCCCGCGGCGGCACCCGACGTCGGCCCCGCCGACAGCCACGGCCTCGTCGGCCGCGCGCCCGCGATGCAGGCGGTGTACCGCACCATCGCGCGCCTCGCCTCGAACGACCTCGCGGTGCTGATCCTCGGCGAATCGGGCACCGGCAAGGAGGTCGTCGCGCGCGCGATCCACGCCACCGGCCTCCGCCGCGCCGGGCCCTTTGTCGCGATCAACATGGCCGCGATCCCGCGCGAATTGATCGAGGCCGAGCTGTTCGGCCATGAAAAGGGCGCCTTCACCGGCGCGACCAGCCGCAATGCCGGGCGCTTCGAACAGGCGGCGGGGGGCACGCTCTTCCTCGACGAGATCGGCGACATGCCGCTCGACGCCCAGACGCGGCTGCTGCGCGTGCTGCAGAGCAACGAATATTCGACCGTCGGGGGCAGCCAGTCGCTGCGCGCCGACGTCCGCGTCGTCGCCGCCACGCACCGCGACATGCGTACGCTCATCGCCGACGGGCGTTTCCGCGAGGATCTCTTCTACCGGCTCAACGTCATCCCGGTCACGCTCCCGCCGCTTCGCGACCGCCGCAGCGACATCGCCGCGCTCGTCCGCCATTTCGTCGACAGCGGGCGCCGGTTCGGGCTTCCCGACCGCCAGTTCGCTCCCGACGCGATGCAGATGCTCGAACGCTATGACTGGCCCGGAAACGTCCGCGAACTCGGCAACGTCGTCCAGCGCCTCGCGGTGCTCTCGCGCGACACGACCGTCTCGGTTCGCGATGTCGAGGCGGTGCTCCACGAAAGCGGCGAGGGGATATCGATCGTCGCCCCCCGGGACGCGATCGGCCGCGCCGTCGACGACTGGGCGCGCGAGGAACTCGCGACCGACTACGACGGCACGCTGCACGAACGCCTCGAAGCGATCGTCGAAGCCGCCCTCTTCCGCCGCGTGTTGCGCGACGTGCGCGGCAACCAGCTCGAAGCGGCGCGGCGTCTGGGCATCAACCGCAACACGCTGCGCAAACGGCTGGGCCAGCTCGATATCGACCCGACGCGGGCTTAGGGGCAGTTTTCGGGCGGTTGCGGTCGTTGAGGGATTGAACTGTTTTCCCCTCCCGCAGGCGGGAGGGGCAGCGAGACTTGGGCGCTCGCGCCCTAGTCGCAGCGGGGTGGGCCATTGCAGCGTTGCTGCCCACCCCCAACCCCTCCCGCAAGCGGGAGGGGAGATCGACGTCCGCTAACCACCCCAAACCAGACACGTCC
>NZ_LNSB01000022.1 GCF_001468285.1 Sphingopyxis sp. HIX
CCACCACCACCCTCCGGGTGGTCCCCCTCCCCACGGCTACGCCGCAGGGAGGATTAAGATGGCCGCAACCGCCCGAAACCCGCCTTGCCCGAAAAATCGCACCCCCAATGTTGACATTGTAAACTTAGCTCCCACATCCCGACTCCACCCCCAACAGGAGCCCTATCATGTATCACTTCATCGTCCGCCGTCAGGTTCGCAAGATTTTCGAAGGTCTCAGCCGCGGCGACTGGGAATCGGCGCTCGGCGGCATGGCCGACCGCTTCGAACATATCTTCCCCGGCGACCATGCGCTCGGCGGCACGCGCCACACCAAGGCCGGCCTGCGCGCCTGGTTCCAGCGGCTGTTCGCGGTCCATCCGGTGCTGAAATTCGACATCAAGCAAATCGCGTCGAGCGGCACGCCGTGGGACACCACCGCGGTGATCGAATGGCGCGACCGCGCGGTGATGGCCGACGGCGACACCAGCTACATCAACGACGGCGTCCACATCATCCGCCTGCGCTGGGGCAAGATCGTCAGCCTCCACCCCTATCTCGACACCGCCAAATATGCCGCGGCGCTGAAACGCCTCGCCGGCACCGGCTTCGCCCCCGCGGGCGCCGCGCCGATTGAGGACTGAGGGGCTTCCCAAATCCTCCCCGCTCGCGGGGAGGATTTCTACCCCCGCAGAATCTTCTCCATCTTCTTGCCCTTGGCCAGCTCGTCGATCAGCTTGTCGAGATAGCGCAGCTCGCGCATCAGCGGCTCTTCGATATTCTCGACGCGGATCCCGCACACCACCCCGGTGATCAGCGACCGCGCCGGGTTGAGCCGCGGCGCCTTGGCGAAAAAATCCTCGAAATTCGTCTTCGCCGCCAGCTCGGCCTCCAGCCCCTTCTGGTCATAGCCGGTCAGCCAGCGGAAAATCTCGTCGACCTCGGCCTTGGTCCGCCCCTTCTTCTCCGCCTTCGCGATATAATGCGGGTACACGCTCGCGACGCTGATCGAATAGATACGATGCCCGGCCATACCCGCCCCGCCTCCTACCCCATCACCCACGACCGCCGCGGATAGCCCTGCGCCCACAGCAGCGCGGTCAGATCGTGGTGCCGGATCACCGCCGCCGCCGCCTCGCCCGCCGACGCGTGCGGATGGAAGCCGATGCCCAGCCCCGCCGCGGTGATCATCGGGATGTCGTTCGCGCCGTCGCCGACCGCCAGCGTTTCGGCGAGCGGCAGCCCGTGCTTCGCCGCCTCGGCCTTCAGCGTCTCGAGCTTGGTCTGGCTGTCGACGATCGGCTCGGCGACGCGCCCGGTCAGCTTGCCGCCGGCAATCTCGAGCATGTTGGCGACGACCTTGTCGAAACCGATCGCCTCGCCCACCGGGTCGGCGAAGGCGGTGAAGCCCCCCGACACCAGAACCGAATAAGCGCCGTGCGCCTTCATCGTCTGCACCAAAGTGCGCGCGCCGCGCGTCAGCTTGACGCGCTCGATGCGGCATTCGGTCAGCGTCGCCTCGGCCATGCCGCCCAGCGCCGCGACGCGTTCGACCAGCGCCGCGCGGAAATCGAGCTCGCCGCGCATCGCACGCTGCGTGATCGCCGCGATCTCGGGCTTGATCCCGGCATAGTCGGCGAGTTCGTCGATGCATTCGACGGTGATCATCGTCGAATCCATGTCGGCGACGATCAACTTCTTGGTCCGGTCGCCCAGCGGCTGCACCACCACGTCGAGCGCGCCATGGTCCATCTTCGCGAGTTCGGCGCGCGCGCTGACCAGGCTGCCCTGAAAGACGATGTCCGCCGCGTCATGCTCGTCGAGCCAGTGCGGCGCGCCGACCTCGTGCCCCGTCGCGGCGAGCCGGTCGATCGCCTCGCGAACCACCTCGTCGGTCAGCTTCCCGGCTGCTATCAGCGTGGCTACGAACATGGCGTCTCCTTCTTTCTCTTCCATCGCGGGTCGATTGCCCGTCGCACTTATCGCCGGACCCACCGCGAGCGGCAAGAGCGCTTTGGCGGTCGCGCTCGCCCAATTGGCGGGCGACGCCGTCGTCGTCAACGCCGACGCCAGCCAGGTCTATGCCGACCTCGCGATCCTGTCGGCGCGCCCGAGCACGGAAGAGATGCAGGGCGTCCCGCACCGCCTCTTCGGCCATGTCGACGCCGCGCAGGCCCATAATGCCGCGCGCTGGTCCGACGAGGCGCGCGGGGTCATCGAGGACGCGCACGCCGCGGGGAAGGTTCCGATCCTCGTCGGCGGCACCGGCCTTTACCTGCGCACGCTCCTGTACGGCATCGCCCCGGTGCCCGAGATCGCCCCCGCCGTCCGCCAGGCCGTCCGCGCGCTGCCGGTGGCCGAAGCCCATGCCGCGCTGACCACCGCCGATCCGGACGCCGCGGCGCGCCTGAACCCCGCCGACACCACCCGCGTCGCACGCGCGCTCGAGGTCGTGCGTTCGACCGGCCGCACCCTCGCCGATTGGCAGCAGGCGCGCGAGGGCGGCATAAAGGAGGGCATCGCGCTGACCCCGCTGATCCTCCTTCCCCCGCGCGACTGGCTCCGCGCGCGCTGCGACGCGCGCCTTGTCCGGATGTTGGACGGGGGCGCGATCGAGGAGGTAGAGGCGCTTCTCGCCCGCAACCTCGACCCCGACCTCCCCGCGATGCGCGCCATCGGCGTGCCCCAGATCGCAGCGTATCTCCGCGGCGAAATCCCCCGCGCCGAAGCGTTGGCTCAGGCGCAGGCCGCCACCCGCCAATATGCCAAGCGCCAATTTACGTGGTTCCGCCACCAGCCGCCTACCGATTGGCTGCGCCACGAAGAATCACTAAACATCGATTCTGTCAATAAATTGGCAATATTATTACACGATAGGCTGTTGACAGGATAGAATCATACACCTATTGCCCGCCGACCTGCTGCGGCGCACAAAGCGCGCCCAAAGGCGTGGCAGGACGCAAGCAAAGGAGTTTCGTCGTGACGGAAATGAGTGGTGCCGACATGGTGGTTCAGGCGCTGGTCGACCTCGGGGTCGACACGGTGTTCGGCTATCCGGGCGGCGCGGTGCTTCCGATCTATGACGCGCTCTTCAACCATCCGACGATCAAGCATGTCCTCGTCCGCCACGAACAGGCGGCGACCCACGCGGCCGAGGGCTATGCCCGCTCGACCGGCAAGCCCGGCGTCGTGCTCGTCACCTCGGGCCCCGGCGCGACCAACGCGGTCACCGGCATCACCGATGCCTTGCTCGACTCCATTCCGATGATCGTGCTCACCGGCCAGGTTCCGACGAACCTGATCGGCACCGACGCCTTCCAGGAATGCGACACGGTCGGCATCACGCGCCACTGCACCAAGCATAATTATCTCGTCATGGACCCCGACCGGCTCGGCGCGATCATGCATGAGGCCTTCTATATCGCGACCCACGGCCGCCCCGGCCCGGTGGTGATCGACATTCCCAAGAATGTGCAGGTCGCGACGGGCAAATACAGCCTGCCCGAAAAGATCGAGCATCAAAGCTATCGCCCGCAGGTCGAGCCCGACGCCGACGCGATCGCGCAGGCGATCGACATGATCGCCGCCGCGGAGCGCCCGATCTTCTACACCGGCGGCGGCGTGATCAACGCCGGCCCCGACGCCAGCGCCGCGCTGCGCCAATTGGTCAGCCTCACCGGCGCGCCCGTCACCTCGACGCTGATGGGCCTCGGCGCCTTCCCGTCGGATGATCCCAAGTGGCTCGGCATGCTCGGCATGCACGGCACCTATGAATCGAACATGGCGATGAACCGCGCCGACCTGATCATCGCGGTCGGCGCGCGCTTCGACGACCGCGTGACCGGCCGTCTCGACGCCTTTTCGCCCGATTCGAAGAAGATCCACATCGACATCGACCGCAGCTCGATCAACAAGATCGTCCCCGTCGACCTCGCGATCGTCGGCGACGCCGGCCGCGCGCTCGATGCGTTGATCGCGGCTTGGGCTGACAAGGGCCACAAGCCGCGCGACCTCGGCGAATGGTGGCGCCGCGTCGACGGCTGGCGCGCGACGCGCTGCCTCGACTTCCCCGAGAAGAAAGAAGCCAGCGCCGACATCATGCCGCAGCGCGCGGTGAAGGCGCTGTTCGACGCGACCCGCGGCCGCGACCCGATCATCACCACCGAGGTCGGCCAGCATCAGATGTGGGCGGCGCAGCATTTCGGCTTCTCGGCCCCCAACCGCTGGCTCACCAGCGGCGGGCTCGGCACGATGGGTTACGGCTTCCCCGCGGCGGTCGGCGCGCAGATCGCGCACTCCGGCCGCCTCGTCATCTGCATCGCGGGCGAAGCCTCGCTCCAGATGAACATCCAGGAAATGGGCACGGTCAGCCAGTACCGCCTGCCGGTGAAGATCTTCATCCTCAACAACGAGTGGATGGGCATGGTCCGCCAGTGGCAGGAACTGACCTATGAGAGCCGCTATTCGAACAGCTATTCGGACAGCCTGCCCGATTTCGTGAAGCTCGCCGCGGCCTATGGCTGGACGGGCCTCCGCATCGACACGCTCGGCGAGCTCGAGGCGGGCATCCAGACGATGATCGACACGCCGGGACCGGTGATCGTCGACTGCCGCGTCGCCAAGCTCGCCAACTGCTTCCCGATGATCCCGTCGGGCGCGGCGCACACCGACATGATCCTCCAGCCGAACGACATCGTCGGCACGATGGACGACGAAGCCAAGGCACTGGTCTAATGGATCGAACCGACTTCCATCTCCCCTCCCGCAAGCGGGAGGGGCAGCGAGACTTGGGAGCTTGCTCCCTAGTCGCAGCGGGGTGGGCCAGCCACCATCGCATGCTCGCTGCGCTCGCGCCCACCCAGTATCAGGTCGGATGTGCCCCCGGCACATCCTTGATTGGCCGGGGGCCAATCAACCTGATACTCCCCCTCCCGCAAGCGGGAGGGGGAGTAAAGCCATGAAAATCAAAACCGAAGCGGGCGAGCGCCATGTGCTCGCCGTCACCGTCGACAACGAGGCGGGCATCCTCGCCAAGATCACCGGGCTCTTCTCGGCGCGCGGCTATAATATCGAGAGCCTGACCGTCGCCGACATCAGCGCCGACCATGCGCTGTCGCGGATCACCATCGTCACCTCGGGTCCGCCCGCGGTGATCGACCAGATCATCGCGCAGCTCGACCGCCTCGTCCCCGTGCACAAGGTCACCGACCTCACCGACCAGGGCGCGCATGTCGAGCGCGAGATCGCGCTGGTCAAGGTCGCGGGCACCGGCGACAAAAGAATCGAGGCGCTGCGCATGGCCGACGTCTTCCGTGCCAAGGTCGTCGACACGACGCTGACGAGCTTCATCTTCGAAATCACCGGGACGAGCGACAAGGTCGACCGCTTCATCGCACTGATGCGCGAATGCGGGCTGGTCGAGGTCGGCCGCACCGGCGTCGTCGCCATCGGCCGCGGGTCGGAGGCGCTCTAGGGTTTTCGCATTGGGTTTCAACTTATCGTCACCCCGGACTTGATCCGGGGTCCCGCTCGGCAACGGCGAGAAGCGGGACCCCGGATCAGGTCCGGGGTGACGGCAGAAAATAGGGAAGAATGACATGCAGGTTTATTACGATCGCGACGCCGACCAGGATCTGATCAAGGGCAAGAAGGTCGCCGTCGTCGGCTACGGCAGCCAGGGTCACGCCCATGCGCAGAACATGCGCGACAGCGGCGTGCGTGAAGTCGCGATCGCGCTCCGCCCTGGTTCGGCAACCGCCAAGAAGGCCGAAGCCGCGGGCTTCAAGGTGCTTTCGAACAAGGAAGCCGCCGAATGGGCTGACGTGATCATGATCGCCGCCCCCGACGAGCATCAGGCGAAGATCTACGCCGACGACATCGGCCCGAACATGAAGCCCGGCGCCGCGCTCGCCTTTGCGCACGGCCTCAACATCCACTTCGGCCTGATCGAGGCGCGCCCCGACATCGACGTCTTCATGGTCGCCCCCAAGGGCCCCGGCCACACCGTGCGCAGCGAATATCAGAAGGGTGGCGGCGTCCCCTGCCTGATCGCGGTCGCGCAGGAAGCCGCGGGCAACAGCGGCAACGGCTTCGCCAAGGCGCTCGCCCTCTCCTACGCGAGCGCCGTCGGCGGCGGCCGCAGCGGCATCATCGAGACGACGTTCAAGGAAGAGTGCGAAACCGACCTCTTCGGCGAACAGGCCGTGCTCTGCGGCGGCATCACCCACCTGATCCAGGCGGGTTTCGAAACGCTGGTCGAGGCGGGCTACGCCCCCGAAATGGCCTATTTCGAATGCCTCCACGAAACCAAGCTGATCGTCGACCTCCTCTATGAAGGCGGCATCGCGAACATGCGCTATTCGATCTCGAACACCGCCGAATATGGCGACATCAAGACCGGCCCGCGCATCATCACCGAAGAGACCAAGAAGGAAATGAAGCGCGTGCTTGCCGACATCCAGTCGGGCCGCTTCGTCAAGGACTTCGTGCTCGACAACCAGGCCGGCCAGCCCGAACTCAAGGCCAGCCGCAAGGCCGCCGCGGCGCATCCGATCGAACAGGTCGGCGGCGAACTGCGCGCGATGATGCCCTGGATCGCCAAGAACCAGCTCGTCGACAAGTCGAAGAACTGACGGCCCCAACAGGCCGTCATCCCGGCGCAGGCCGGGATCTCACCCTCGCGATCAAACGCGGCGGCGAGATCCCGGCTTTCGCCGGGATGACGAACACAGGAGCCGATACCCGGCACACCCTTCCGCATTGGCGACCGAAGCGCTAGGACCGGAGCATGTCCTCCGACCTAACCTTCGCCTGCCGATGCGGCAGCGTTTCCGGAACCCTGCTCGACGTCGGCCCCGGCCAGGGCGATCATGTCATATGCCATTGCACCGACTGCCAGGACCTGACGCGCCACTTGGACCACGCGGATGTGCTCGACGCGCACGGCGGCAGCGCGCTCTACCAGTCGCGCTGCGCGCGCCTGCGCCTCGACACCGGCCTGGAGCAGCTCGCCTGCCTGCACATGACCGACAAGCCCACGCTCCGCTGGTACGCGGCCTGCTGCGGCATGCCGCTGTTCAACACCTACGCCAACGGCAAGCTCCCCTATATCACGACCCAGCTCGCCGTCTGCGACCCGGCGAAGCGCGAGAGCCTGGTCGGCCCGCCGCTCGGACATTTGTTCACCGAGGATGGCATCGGCGATACCAGCGCATTGCCCAAGATGAGCATGGCCAAGCTCATGCGCCGCTTCTTCCCCCGCATGCTCCGCGACCTCTTCTCGGGCGACCGCCGCCGCTGCCCGCTCTTCGATTCAGAGACGCTCCAGCCGATCGCCACCCCGCACCGCCTGACCGCCGAGGAGCGGCAGGCGCTGCGGGACGCCTAATCCGCCATTCAGCAAGTTCGGTCATTCCCGCGAAAGCGGGAATCCAGCTTTTCTTCTTTGTGCCTTTGCGCCTTTGCGTGAGATTTTTAGAACCTCACGCAAAGGCGCAAAGGCATAAAGATAAGGCAAAAGAAGCTGGATTCCCGCTTTCGCGGGAATGACGAGAGAAGGAAGACCATGGTGACCTCCCCCTTCGCCGCGCACCACGCCGACCTGGCCGGTCTCGCCACCGAGAACCGCCGCCGCACGCTCGCCCCGCGCGCGGGCGTCGACTTCGCCTCGAACGACTATCTCGGCCTCGCGGGATCCTACCTCCTCAACGAAGCCCTCGCCGAGGGCCTGCGTCGCGGTATCCCCGCGGGTTCGGGCGGTTCGCGCCTGCTGCGCGGCAATCACGAGGAGCATGAAGCGCTCGAGGCGCACGCCGCGCGCCACTACGGCAGCGAGGCCGCGCTCTTCTTCCCCACCGGCTTCGCCGCCAACGCCGCGCTCTTCGCGACCTTGCCGCAGCGCGGCGACCTCGTCGTCCACGACGCGCTCATCCACGCGAGCGCGCACGACGGCATGAAGCTCGGCCGTGCGGAGCGCGCATCGGCGCTGCACAACGACCCGCAGGCCTTCGACGACGCCATCGCCGCCTGGCGCGCGCGCGGCGGCAAGGGCACGGCGTGGATCGCTGTCGAAAGCCTCTATTCGATGGACGGCGACCGCGCCCCGCTCGCCGCGCTCGCCAAGGTCGCCGACCGCCACGATGCGATACTCGTGGTCGACGAGGCGCATGCGACGGGCGTCTACGGCCCCGCGGGACAAGGGCTCGCGCACCGGCTCGCGGGCCAGGCCAACCTCATCACCCTGCACACCTGCGGCAAGGCGCTCGGCTGCGAAGGTGCCCTGCTGTGCGGCCCGCAGATCGTCCGCGATTTCCTGATCAACCGTGGCCGCCCCTTCATCTTCTCGACCGCGCCGTCGCCGCTGATGGCGTGGCTCGTCCGCCAGGCGCTCGAGATCGTCGCCAACGCGCCCGAGCGCGCCGCGCATCTCCACGCGCTCGTCGCGCACGCCGAAACGCGCCTCGCCGCGCTCGGCCTGCCCGCCAGCCGCAGCCAGATCCTGCCCGTCGTCATCGGCGACAACCGGCGCACGATGCGCATCGCGGGCGCGCTGCAGGAGGCGGGCTTCGACATCCGCGGCATCCGCCCGCCGACCGTCCCGCACGGCACCGCGCGCCTCCGCATCGCGATCACGCTGAACGTCACCGAGGCCGACATCGACCGCATGGCCGACACGCTCGCCGCGTCGATGGCCGCGGCATGACGCGCTTCGTCGTCACCGGCACCGACACCGGCATCGGCAAGACGATCTTCAGCGCCGCGCTCGCGGGCGCAACGCGCACCCCCTATTGGAAACCGATCCAGTCGGGGCTCGAAGAGGAAACCGACAGCGAAGCCGTCGCGCGCCTCGCGGGCGTGCCCGTCCGCCCCGAAGCGTACCGCCTCGCCACCCCCGCCTCGCCGCACCTTGCCGCCGAGATCGACGGCGTAGCGATCGATCCCGACCGGCTGACGCCCCCGGCAGGCGACCTGATCATCGAAGGCGCAGGCGGTGCCCTCGTCCCCGTCACCCGAACCTTGCTCTACGCCGACCTCTTCGCGCGCTGGCAGGTCCCGGTGATCGTCTGCGCGCGCACCGCGCTCGGCACGATCAACCACAGCCTGCTGACGATCGAAGCGTTGCGCGCCCGCAACGCCTCCATCCACGGCCTGGCCTTCCTCGGCGACGCGGTGGAGGACAGCGAAGCGATCATCGCGAAGCTGAGCGGCGTCCGCCGCTTGGGCCGCCTACCGATCGTCGATCCGCTGACGCCGGAAAGTATCGCAAAAGCCTTCGGCGCGAACTTCAACGTCACCGATTTCGGCTAACTTCTTCATCCCCGCGAAAGCGGGGACCCGCCTTTCTTTCTTCTTCGTGCCTTTGCGCCTTTGCGTGAGATTCTTAAAACCTCACGCAAAGGCGCAAAGGCACGAAGACAAGGCAAAAAGGGAAAGCTGGATTCCCGCTTCCGCGGGAATGACGAAAGCGGGTAGAGGGCTCCCGACATGACGAGATCGCGTTCTCCCATCTGGCACCCCTTCACCCAGCACGGCCTCTGCGACGCCATCCCGCTGATCGCCCGCGGCGAAGGCGCGCGCCTTTACGATGCCGAGGGCAACCACTGGATCGACGCGATCAGCAGCTGGTGGGTCACCACCCACGGCCACACGCATCCGCGCATCATGGCGGCGATCCGCGCCCAGTCCGAAAGGCTCGACCAGCTCATCTTCGCCGGCTGGACGCACGAGCCCGCCGAGACGCTCGCCGCCGAACTCATCCGCATCACCCCCGACCCGCTCACCCGCGTCTTCTTCTCGGACTCGGGCTCGACCAGCGTCGAGGTCGCGCTCAAGATGGCGCTCGGTTACTGGTATAACATCGGCGAGCCGCGCAGCCGCATCCTCGTCCTCGAGCACAGCTATCACGGCGACACGATCGGCACGATGTCGGTCGGCGAGCGCGGCGTCTATAACCGCGCCTGGCAGCCCTTGCTCTTCGACGTCGACACCATCCCCTTCCCGCACGAAGGCATGGAACAAGCCACGCTCGACGCGCTCGACGCCGCGTGCCTGCAAAGACCCGCGGCCTTCATCGTCGAGCCCCTGATCCTCGGCGCCGGCGGCATGCTGATCTACCCCGCCTGGGTGCTCGCCGAAATGCGCGCCATCTGCGCGCGCCACGGCGTGCTCTTCATCGCCGACGAGGTCATGACCGGCTGGGGCCGCACCGGCACACGCTTCGCCTGCGATCAGGCGGGCGTCATCCCCGATATCGTCTGCCTGTCCAAAGGCCTCACCGGGGGCAGCCTGCCGCTCGCGGTCACCCTCTGCATCGAGCCGATCTTCGACGCGCATTGGTCGACCGACCGCGCCAGGACCTTCTATCATTCGTCGAGCTACACCGCGAACCCCATCGCCTGCGCCGCCGCCGCGGCGAACCTGGAAATCTGGCGCGACGAGCCGGTGCAGCAGCGCATCGACGCTCTCGCCGAAGCGCAGGCCGCGCACGTCTCGCTGCTCGGCCACGACCCGCGCGTCGCCAATCCGCGCCGCCTAGGCACGATCGCCGCGCTCGACATCGCCGTGCCGGACTCGGGCTATCTCTCGAACCTAGCCCCGCGCCTGATCGCCTTCCATCGCGACCGCGGCGTCCTCCTCCGCCCGCTCGGCAACACAATCTACGTCATGCCGCCCTATTGCATCGCGGCGGAGGAACTGGCGCAGATATGGGACAGTATCGCGGCGTCGCTCGACGATCTTTGACACGGGTTCGTCCCAACAACTGTCGGCGATCAGGCCGGAATAGAGCGCACTGTCCCTAACGGGAGGCAAGGCTTCTTAAATCGGCTCCGGAACTGATCTAAAAATCAACCGCTTGTAAATATCATCCCTCTAATTCTCCCGTGGCGGGGGCGGGTCCCGCGCACAGGCCTCGGGGGAAAATCGATGGACTATATGCTCATGCCGCTCATGCGCTACGCCGACTTCAGCGGCCGGTCGCAGCGCATGGAATATTGGATGTTCACGCTCTTCTACCTGGTCATGATCGCCCTGCTCGTCGGCCTCGCGATCTTCTTCGGCAGCCCCGCTGGCGAAGAGCGCACCCTCGCCGAAAATTATTTCCTCGTCGTCACCGGCCTCTTCGTCGTCGGCACGATCATCCCGTCGATCGCGGTCACCGTCCGCCGCTTCCACGACCAGGACAAGTCGGGCTGGTTCTACCTGTTCAGCTTCATCCCCTATATCGGCGGCTTCATCATGCTCTTCTTCATGTGCGTCGACGGCACCCCGGGCCCGAACCGCTATGGTCCGGACCCCAAGGGCGGCCACCGTTACGGCGATATCTTCGCCTGAGCCCTACTCGCCAAACTTCGCATCGTCCGGGATCACCGCCCAATTCTTCTCCGCCGCGGCGATGAAGCCGGCGCGGTCCTGGTCCCACTTCGCCTTCACCTCCTGGTTGAAGTTCAGGTACAGTTTGCCGCCCACCACCGCATAGGCGAGCGGATCGCCCGGCGCGAGGTAACCGCGCGACATCGCCCACGCGCAGTGCCCGCCATATTGCGGCGCGAAGGCCTCGGGATTGGCCTGGAAGCGCGCGGCGTTCGCGGCATTGGCGAAATGATAGACGGCGCCGTCATGCTCGACCGAAAAATCGGCGTCGCCCTTCACCGGCACCCCGTCGCCGTCGAAATAGCTGACCGTGTCGTAACCGCTGACCGCCACCTTGCCGCCTTCCACCCCGACATAGACGGGCTTGGCATAGGCCTGCGGAGTGAACACCGCGAGCGACAGCGGGGCGAGCAACGCCGCGAGCAGCGCGAACAGGGCTTGGTTTTTCACGAAACATCTCCATCTTCGCACAGCCCGGCCCGATGCCGCGGCGCGCGTCGCCATGGGTTCGCCGCCCGGCGCCAGAAAGTTACGCGCCCGCCGCGGCAATTCGGCCTATGTTCATCTTCGCCGCCTAAGCGTGCATGGAGGGTATGGGGGTTTGTTGAGGGAATGACGCCGCGATGACCAAGCCGACCCGCCTCCTGCTCCCGCTGCTCGCCGCGCTGGCTTTCGCCGTGCCCGCCGCGGCGCAGGTCGAGGATCTGGCGCAATCGTCGCAGCCGCCCGAGAAATTCTCCTTCCTCATCGCCTATGGCAATGACGAATGCCCCGAAGCCGAGGGCGACGAGATAGTCGTCTGCGCGCAAGAGCCCGAGGCCGACCGCTACCGCGTCCCCAAGGAACTGCGCGACGAACTGCGCGAAGAGGATGTCGGCGGCGGCGGCAGCTGGGCGTCGACGGTCGAGGCCCACGACGACGTCGCCCGCCTCGGCCGCCCCAACAGTTGCTCGGCGGTGGGCAGCTACGGCTTCACCGGCTGCACCAGCGCGATGCTGCGCCAATGGTTCGCCGAGCGCCGCTCGACGCGGTGACGCCCCCTCCCCTCCCGCCTGCGGGAGGGGCAGCGAGACTTGCGAACTTGTTCGCTAGTCGCAGCGGGGTGGGCGCGCATGCACCCGCTCAGAAACTCTAACGGATCAGCGAGGCCCCGGCATAGGGATCGTGCGGCTGCGCGGGCGGCGGCGCGGGCGCGGCGGGCAGCGGCGCCGCCTGCGCCGCGACCTGCTCGCCCTCGCCTTCCCCCAGCCATTGCGTGAAACCGGCCGCGATCGTCGGCGCGCCGAAGACGATGAAGCACCCCAGGATCACCGCCGCCCCGCGCCGCACGTCGATCCGCCCTGCGAGCATCGCAAAACCGACCGCCGCCACCGCGATCGTCGCGACGCCGGTGGCGACCGACCCGGTCGCAACGGCCGCGACCCACTCAGCGGCTTCGGCGAGGGCGGTGGATTGGGTGGTCATTGCGGCAGTCTCGCGCTTTCTGTAACGTCAACTCCAGGTCAGCGCACGCTATGCGGTACGATCATGCCGTCAGCAAATACCATCTGCCTGGGCTTGCAATTGCTGCAGCCTCGCATTGTAGGCGTCCACTTGGCCTTGCCGCATATTCACTTCAGCCGATGCTGCGATGCCCGCAGCGCTGATGCCCACGCCCAGCACCGTAAAGCCCTTCGAGCCAAGAGCCTCCCAGCGTAGCGCGCCTCCTCCTAGGCCTAGTGCGGCCCAACTCGTCGCACTAGCCAGAATGTTGGCCTCATTGAGCGCATATTGCGCCATCGCTCTATCATATCGCAGCGCCGCCACATCGTTGTAGCGCCATGAATTGGCGTGATGATCTGGAAGATTACCTCGTGTTTCTGCGGCAAGGCTGTTGATGTCCGCGCAGAGCTTCTTGTCTTTGTCCTTTTTGGGTTTGGTCGCTGCTGGCGGAGGGGGCGGCGGCGGAGTCTGCATCATGAACGCGTTCAGCCCCAAGCCGAGCGAATTCATCTCCAAGCCCAACGATGCGCCGCCATTGCTTCCTACGCCGCTGCCTGTCCCGGTGACGACGATGATGGTTCCCGAGGGATCGACTTTGTTCACCGGGTCCGATCCGGCATAATTATACCAGTTGAGCCCGTCATTATATCCGATCGGGTCGGTCTGCATGAAGCGCCCCAGCGTCGGCGAGTACACCCGCGCCTTATAATACCACATGCCGATCTCGGGCAGCCAGCGCTGTCCGGTATATCCGAATTTGCCGATATTGGTGGAGGCGGGGATGCCATATTCGTCATATTTGTTGAGCCCCAGCGTCGCGCCCGCGCTGTCGGTCACGCTGAGCACGCTCCCGCGCTCGTCCGCCATCAGGAAGCGCCGCGTGGTGGCGCTGATCGCGCTTCCTTCGTACCAGACGATCGGATTGTCGATGCCGGGGCCATGGACGTAGCGGCGCTCGACGGCGTTCGACCCGTCATATTCGCCGATCGCGTTCGTTCCATCATATAGCAGGCGTGTCGTAGCACCTGCCTTCACCGTCTCGTAGAGCCGTCCGAGCGGATCATAGCCGAGCGTAGCACCGCCAGGGCCCGTCTTGAGCAGATTCTCGGCGGAATAGGTGAAGCTGTTCGTTCCGTCGCTGGTCAGGTTCCCACGCCCGTCATAACCAAATGTGGCCGCCCCGATGTTCGCGATCCGGTTGAGGCCGTTGATCGTGTAGCTGCGATCCACATTGTAATGCGCCTGCCATGCGTAAGCATCGTTGTTCCGGGTTACGCTCGTCTTCTGTCCCGCCGGATTGTAACCGAAGGTCTGGGTCAAATCGTGCGTCGTCGCGCTGCCGCCAAGATCGTTCGTCAGCGTCGACAGGCGCGACACCGGATCATAGCCGAAACTTTGCACGCTGCCGTTGCCAAAGGTCACGCTCGTCCTTCGCCCGAGGTCGTCATAGGCATAGCTTGCCAGTATGCCGACGCCCGACGTTGCGCCATTTTCTCGTATTTTCAGTACGTTGCCGGTTACATCATAGTCATAGTTGATCGTCAGCGCGCTGCCCGGATAGATCATGCTCGTGCGGCGACCCGCTGCATCATAGCCATAGGTAACCGTCCCCTGCGGTCCTACCTGCGTCAGGTTACGGCCGAGGGCATCATGCGTAAAGCTCAGCGTCTGGCTACCTTGCGCCGTACTGGCCGAACGGCCGAGCAAATCATAGGCATAGGTGATATCGGGTTCGGTGCCGGGCAAATCCTTCTTCGTCGGCCGATCGAGGTTGTCGAAGCTATAGGCGATGCTGGTCCCGTCGCGCAGTCGGCGGCTGGTGACATTGCCGTTCGCGTCATAGACCGATTGCTCGTAATCCGACGCATTGCTGACGCCCGATCCCTTTGTCGTCGAGGGATAGACGGTCTTCGCGAGACGGTCATGGCCGTCATATTCATAGCTCGTTTTATTGCCTTCGGCGTCGGTCACCGCCGCGACCCGGCCATTGGCCGTATAAGTCGCGGTCGACTCATCGGCTTGCTGCGCGGTACCATAGGCGCTCGTGACCTTGGTCTGCCGATCCATCGCGTCATAGCCATATTTGACAATCCGGTCGGGATCGCCGCCGCCCATCACCTGCTTGACTTGGTCGAGGCGTTGATGGTCGTAGCTATATTGTTCGGACGAATAGGTCGTGCCGCCGGCTGAAAACGAACGGGTGAGAGGCCGATCGATCGTATCAAAAGTGGTGGCCACCTGTTGCTGAGACGCGAAGGTATTCCATGCCGTGTCGCTCGCATCGATCACCGTGCCCATTTCGGCCAGGATCACGCGTCCCCTGGCGTCATAGCCATTGCGGATCGCCAATAGCTTACGCGCTCCCGCGCCATCGGGGTCGGGATCGACCACCCCGGTCAATTCACGGCCCGCATTATAGCGATAGACGCTCGTGTCATCGGTTCCGGCGAGCGGCCCGTCGACGCTGGTCCTGTTGCCGATGCCGTCATAGCCGGCGGTCGTGGTCACCGCCAAACTGCCACTTCCATTGCCCTCCGTGACCGTGATCGGCAGCCCATTGGCGTTATAGGCGATGCTCGTTTTGACTTCGTCGGCCGTGCCTGCGCAGCTCGCACCCGTCTGACAGCGCGAAATGCCGCTGATCACCGAAACGCCGCCAACCGTCGCATGGCTGAACGTCGTCATAGGCCGCGTCCCGCCAACGACCGCCGCGGGCAACAGGCTTGTCAGCAGGTTCCCCGTCGTGGAATCATAGGTGTAGTCGGTCTGATTGCCCTTGGCATCGCGGGTCCAGTTCGGTTTGTTGCATTTGGCGATGCTGATGCAAGACGCATCATAACCGGCGGTAAGCACGACATCCGCAAGGCCGCTTCCAGGCTTCGCAACGGAACGTTTTTCGGTCACGTTGCCGCGCGCGTCATAGACATATTTCTCCAGATTGCCCTCTGGATAGGCGACTTGGGTGAGCCGTGCCTTGTCGTCATACTGATATGTGGTGACACCTCCCGCCGCGTCGGTCATCGACGTCATGCGCTGCGATGTCAGGCTGAACTGATAAATCGTAGCATGCGACAATGGGTCGGTGACCGTGGTCGTATACACGTCGCCGGCCTCCGTGGAGCTATACATCGTATCGCCGGCCCCAGTTGTTACCTTATATACTTTGGCCGCGCCGCCGAAGCCCGCATGGGCGACCAGCATATCGGGAGATAGGCTTCCCGGCCTCTCTACACTGACGAGATTATTCCCGAAGTCCGTCGAAAAGATCGTCTGCCTGTTCAACGAATCCGTAAGCTTATGGTAATAAGTGAAATTCAGAGACGAGAAGCCATACTCTCTGTGCTGAGAAGCCATGACCCCGACTGAATTATTTACCGCATCAACCCTTGCAAGATCGTACCAATCCCATCGGTCGGAATAATTGTTGGATTTATAAGAAAAATCCATCCGGTATCCAAAATTGTTCCCGACACTTCTAATTCTGTAGAATTTTATGGAATTGCAGTCTGCTGCACTTTGACCGGGGTAGCATTGATACTGATCATACGTAAAAGTCAGCTTGTAACCGTTGGACTGCGTTACGGTCGTTGCATAGGCCCTCCAATCGAGCGATGCATCGTCCGCGATATGCTTGCCGATCAAGCGGTTGAAAAGGATCACGGTTCCCTCGGGGCCGGTGAACGTATATATATTGCCCGACAGCGTCAGCGTCGCGCCATCCCCCTCGGTCGATGTGAACAGACTGCCCGATTGGCTGAAATGGGCGTATTTATCTCCATACACCACGGTCAATCCCGCGGCCCCTCCAAAAAAACCGCGTTGGAGATAGGTCTCCAGATTTGCCCTCCCCATCGTGCTGGGGATGATCTGATAATAGACGAGAGCATCTTTTCCTTGGCCGATACTCAGTACCGGCCCCCTCAATTCGATCTTTCCATCGAGCAGGTCGACGCCATTGGCATCCATCGATTGCCGGACCGGGGGTGGAATCGTGACCTGCGCCGCCGCAGGCAGGCTGGCCAGCATCGTCGTCGCAAAAATGGTCGCACGCAATCTCTGGACGGCACGCCCGCCCGCCGGGATGACCCGCATATAGTCGCTCCAAACAATTTGAGAAAAAGCAGCCAGAAGTCGCCCGCCCGCACCGCCTAGGGCGGCGGGTTCGGCGAGTTCGTGGTCTTCAACCGCTTGCGGTTGTCGGCCTTGTCGTGCTCGTAATCGACGGTGACATTGTTGTTCACGGTGCCCGTGCGCACCACCTTCACCAGCCGCCCCTTGGCGTCATAGGTGTAAGTGATCGTCTCCGTCGCGCCCGCCGAGGCCGATAAAAGCGGCAGCGCAGCGAAAATCAGCGCGTAACCGCGGTATTTTGGGACCCCCATTGCTTCGCTCCTGGACGAATCGTCAATGTTCTGCACCACCGATGCTGCATGGCCTCCCGACTCCCGTCAATCTGTTCTTGGACAGGACTGGCACTATTCGTCGCAAACTACTCCTTAACGATGTTTACTTGTTGAACTATGTATCGGACCGCCGAAACGGTCTTGCCAGGAAACGCAGCGTTTCCACGCCTTCACAGCTTTTCGTCCTCGCATCCATTGACGCACCCCCCGCCCCCGCCCTAGCTTCCGCCTCCCGTCTTCATGGAGTTCCCCCGGTCATGAACAAGCTCTTCCGCACCGCCCTTCCCCTCGCCGCGATCGCCGCGGTGATCGCCGTCCCCGTCATCGCGCAGAACAGCGGCCCGCCGGGCGCGCCCGACAAGAGCCGTGTCGCCGCGGGCACTTACGTCGCCGACCCCGGCCACACGATGGTGGTGTGGGAGGTCGACCATTTCGGCTTCAGCAAATATTCGGGCCTCTTCGGCGACGTCGCCGGCACGCTCACGCTCGACCCCGCCAACCCCGCCGCGTCGAAGGTCGAGGTGACGATCCCCGTCGCCAAGGTCACTACCGCCAGCGCCGGCCTCACCGGCCACCTGCTGCGCGCGGGCAAGGACGGCGGCAAGCCCGACTTCTTCGGCGCCGCCCCCGCCGACGCCAAATTCGTCTCGACCAGCGTCGTCGTCGACGAAGATGGCGACGAGGCGAAGGTCACCGGCAACCTCACCCTCAACGGCGTCACCAAGCCGGTGACGCTCGACGTCGAGTTCCACGGCGCGGGCACCAACCCCTATAACAAGAAGGCGACCGTCGGCTTCAACGCCGAAGCGACCATCAAGCGCAGCGACTTCGGCATCGCCTACGGCATCCCCGCGGTCAGCGACGCGGTCGAGCTCGAGATTCACGCGGCATTCGAAAAGCAGTAAGCGCGCGCCAATCTGTCACACGCCGCCGCTAAGAATCGGGGCGCGGGCCGGGGTTCAAGACCCTCGGCCCTCGCCCCTTTTCTTTGCCTGCAGGAGCCCATGACATGAGCGAACTGGTACGCGAAATCGTCGAGATCACCGCCTTCGTCACCGGCGACGACGAGCATGAGCAGCTGACCGTCGAGGCCGAGGGCCTCGCCCCCACCGCGGGCTGGACCAACGTCCGGCTCGAGGCGCACATCTATATCGACTCCCCCGAGGACGGCTTCCAGGACTTCGACCTCGTCGGCGACCGCCCGTCGGAGACCTCGGCCGAAGTCCTCACCCCGGTCGAGGCCGCGTGGGAAGGTCCGCTCGAAGACTGGGTCCTCGGCGTCCGCGTCCATGGGATCGACAATATGATCGAGGAAGACTTGTTCGAATATGAGGATGAGGAAGAAGGCGAGGAAGCCGCCTGAAGCCTATCGCCGCCGGCTGTCGAAGGCCTCGACCACCGCGTGCAACGCGGCGCGCTCGGCGGGCGTCAGATCCTCCTCGCCCGCCAGCCGCCGGCACCGCTCGACGAGCTCACCCACGAAGCGCATGGTCATGCCATAGCGCAGCGCATGGCGCGCGCGCCAGCTTTCGAGACCGGGAAAACCGCGGACCTCCGCATCGTCGCGGCGCCGCAACACCGGCCACAAGGCCTCGAAGGCCATGAGCCCGATGCCCCGTTGCACGGCGACCTCGTCGATGTCCGATTGCGAACGCATTATACTGGCACTGCGGGCCTGCTAGCTCTGGGCTCAGACGCTGCGCATTTGAGATTGTGGATTCCTCCAACGATCTCACCGACCTGCTCATTGTCCTTCTCATTAGCCTTTCCGACGGCCGTCGATATGACTGTCGCCCGATGGTTGTTCTCAAATAGAAGTATAGAACTCTCCACTGTTGCCGATCGTATAATTACCACGGCCCCTTTTCCTCCTTGCGTCATCTCTCCCACAGAAAATCTCAAGTTCATTTTTTTCGATATTGCTCGAGCTTGGCCAGTGACAGCGTCAATCATCCCGTCTCTCTTGCATTCCAATCGCTGGAACACGTCTCTCACGCCATCGTCGCCGACGTCGCCGCACGACGCCAGAGGCGATGAAAAAATAGCTGCCAGTGCCAAAAAATAATGTTTTCTCAATTTGCACATCCAGCAATATATTTATCTGGTACCAGTTGACGTAACAATTGGTGAATTATCAAACCACCTACCATAATCCTGCATTCTAGATTTACTGTAGTGCGTGCCGTCTAACCACTCCTCGCGCCACGTCAGTTTTCGCGATCTTTGGGGAACCCAAGGATCGTGACATGTTAAACACTTTCTATGTACTTGCGCCGTTTGTCCTTGCCCCAAGCAAACAACATATTCTCCTTTCTCCCAGCACGCATCCTTACCCTCTGGAACAACCGTAGGGAACACTCGCCTCGGCGGTGGCGTCGAGGGATCGCGCTTCTTTGGAGCGGTTACGACAATGGTCTCACTTTCCGGCGCCTCGTAATGCCACATGCGGAAAAGGAAGATGCTTATGGAGGATTGACCTGTACGCTGCCTCGCCCGGCGAGCCTCGACGATAATCATCGGATCGTCCGGCATGGCATTGCCACCATATCCGGCGCCGTTGTTGTTCAACCCTCCCCCAGCTACCGGTATGCCTCGAATGCCGCTGACCACGATGTCCCCGGTGTTCAGCCCCATCGGATCGACGGAATTCACCGGATCGCTGCCGACATAATTATACCAGTTCATCCCGTCCTGATACCCGATCGGATCGGTCTGCATGAAGCGGCCCAGCGTCGGCGAATACATGCGCGCCTTGTAATACCACATGCCGATCTCGGGCAGCCAGGCCTGGCCGGTGTAGCCGAATTTGCCGGCGTTGCCCGCCGCGGGGATGCCATATTCGTCATAGCTGTTGAGCGCGATCGTCGCGCCTGCGCTGTCGGTCACGCTGACGATACTGCCGCGCTCGTCGGCCATCAGGAAGCGCCGCGTCGTGTTGCTCACCGCGCTGCCGTCGTACCAGACGATCGGATTGTCGGTGCCCGGCCCGTGCACGTAACGCGCGGTGATCGTCGAGGCGCCCTGATACTCCGCAATGCGGTCGGTGCCGTCATAGGCGAAGCGCGTCGGGGTCGGCGTCGCCGTGCTGTTGATCGCATTGAGCCGTCCGAGCGCGTCATATTTCAGATTGGCGCCGCCGGGTCCGTCGATCATCTGATTGTTGCCGTTGTAGACATAGGTCGCGCCGCCCGCGCCGGTCAGATTGCCGCGGCCGTCGTAGCCGAAGGGGCTGCCGCCCGCGCTCGCGATGCGGTTGAGCCCGTCGGCGACATAGGCCCGGTCGACGTTGTAGTGCCCGCCCCAGACATAGGCATCGTTGCCCCGCGTCACGCTGGCGATCTGGCTCGCGGGATTGTAGGCGAAGCTCTGCACCAGATCGTGGGTCGTCGCGCTGCCACCCAGATTGTTGGTGAGCGTCGCGAGCCGCGACGCGGCGTCATAGGTGAAGCTCTGCACGCTGCCGTTGCCGAAGGTCACGCTCGACCGGCGGCCGAGCGCGTCGAAGGCATAGGTGGCGAGCAATCCGACTCCCGAGGTCGCGCCATTCTCGCGGATCGCCAGCACGTTGCCGACGACGTCATAATCATAGTTCAGCGACAGCGTGCCGCCCGGATAGCCCATCGTCAGCCGCCGCCCCGCCGCATCATAGCTGTAGCTGGTCGTTCCCAGATGCTGCGTCTCGCTCGTCAACCGGCCGAGCGCGTCGTGCCCGAAGGACACCACCGCCGATCCGCCCTTCGTCGCGCTGACCGGCCGGTCGGTCAGGTCATAGGCATAGGCGATATCGTCGTTCGTCCCGGTCAGGTCGCGACTGGCGAGCCGCCCGAGGTCGTCGTAACCAAAGCCGATCGTCGCACCGTCGCGCAGCCGCCGCTGCGACACGCGGCTCGCCGCATCATAGGTCAGTTCCTCGTAATCGCTCGCATTGCTGCTGTTCGCGCCCTTGGTCGTCACCGGGTAGCGCGTCTGCACCAGCCGGTCGTGGCCATCGTAGATATAGGTGGTGCGGTTGTTCTCGGCGTCGATCGCATAAGACGCCCTGCCGTTGGCGGTATAGGCGATGGTCGTCTCGTCGGCCTGCGCCGCGGTACCATAGCCGGCCTGGACCTTGGTCACCCGCCCGGCGTCGTCATAGCTGTTCTTGACGATGCGGTCGGGACTGAAATCGTTCGGCACGGTCCCCTGCGTGCCGAGCGTGCAGGCGTTCGATGGCGGCGACGCGAAGATCGCCGGGTTCATGCGCTGCGCGGTGCATTCGAGCCGCATCGCACCGTCATAGCCATATTGGGTCAGCGCCTGCGTGGTGCCGCCCGCGACGAGCTTTTCGGAACTCACCTGCTTGGCGCCATTATAGGTGATATTGCGCGTCTGCTGGACGGTGAGCGCCGACACGTCGGTCGCGCCGCTCGCAACGGTGCCGTAATCCACCGCCGACAGCGCGCCGTCGCCGTCATAGGTGCGGCGCTCGGCGAGCGGGATCCGCCCGCTGCCGCCGTCGGGGTCGGGGTCGATCGTGCCCGTCACCTGCCGCGCCGCATTATAGGTCGTGCGCGCGGTATCCGCGGTCCCTGCCAGCGGCCCGTCGACCGCGGTGATATTGCCGATCGGATCGCGCGTATATTGCGTCGTCGCCGAGACCGAGGCGTCGCCCGCCGCGCGGGTGATCGCGCTGATGTGCAGATTGTTCGCGGTGCCGCTGGTACCATAGGCGACCGTCGTTTTCTGTTCCTCGGCGAGGCCCGCGCACGAGGCCAGCGTCGTGCATTCGGACGTGCCCGTCAGCCGCCAGATCGGCGTCGGCGCCTGCGCCAGCACGCCGCTGCTGTTCTTGTACCAGGCATAATGCTGGGCATAGCTGTAGCGCGTCTGCGGGCGCACCCCGCCGACGGTCGCCGGCGGCCGCGTCACGGTCAGCACGCCGCCGTGCACCGCGTCATAGGTGTAATCGGTGACCTTGCCATTGGTATCGGTGGTCGTCAGCGGCTTGTTGCACACCAGAGCGTTGGTACAGGTCGCGGCAAAGGTCGCCGAGGTGACGATCGACGCAAGCCCCGAACCGGGCTTCGCCGCGCGCGTCGTCTGCGTCACATTGCCGCGGCTGTCGTAGGTGTAACTGACCACATCGCCTTCCGGGGCGCCGATCGCATTGTAGGTGTTCTCGCCGCGCGGAGCATAGGAGGTGGTCTGCCCGAGCGGATTGGTGATGCTGAGCGTGCCGTAGTTGAACACGGTTGTCGCCTTCGACAGCGGGTCGGTGATGGTCGTTTCGACCTCGCCGTCGGCACCGATCCAGTAGCTATATTGCCACGTCTTCCCGTCGCGCGTCACGCTGGATACGCGCTTGTTGGCGCCGATTCCGCCGTGCGTTATCGTGACGTTATCGCTGCCGCTCGTCGGGCGCTTGATCGCCTTCAGATAGCCGGTGCTGTCGATCGTGTAGCGCGTCGCGCGACCCGCGGGATCGGTAACCGTGAACAATTTGTCGGTTCCCGACGTCGTGCTGCCATAGGTGACGTTGGGCCAGCTCTGCGTGAAGCTGCAATGGTCTGCCGACGGGTTGCAATAATCGACCGCGTTGTTGACTGCAGTGACCTTGACCACGTTCAGCCAGGCGCTGCGCGCGGCCGCATTGGCAAGGTTGCTCGCATCGTCGCTCTGATATTCGAGCTTCAGCTGATAGCCATTGGTGCTCGTCGCCGACTGCAGCCGTACGATCCGCGCGGTGCAATGCGCGCCCACCTGACAGGTCGGATAGGTCCCCGCGCGGCTCGTCAACGTCACCTTCTCGCCGTCGGGCTCGGTCACCTCGGCAACGCTGTCCTGCAACTGATTCTCGGAATAAGGGATTTGCCGGTGGAGCTTGATCACGCGCCCGTTCGCGCTGGTATAGATATGGCGCTGCGCAGCGAAGTCGTAGAACACACTCGACCCGTTCGCCACCGCAGGGGTATAGCCGTTCGTCGGATCGCCGTAAAAAATGTCGCTGTCGTTGCCATAGACGACCGTCAGCATGGTTCCGGTGTATGTCGTACGCACCGTGACATTGTCGAGCCAGCCATTCCCGCCCCAGAAGCGCGAATAGACCATGCCCGACCCTTCGTCGCCGATCGTCAGGTCGGTCGTCGACAGCGTGATCTGGCTGCTGCGCAGGTCGACGCCATTGGCGTCGACCATCAACTGGGTCGGCGGTGCCGGCGTGCCCGACATGTCCTGCGCCGCCGCGGGCAAGGCCACCCCACCGGCCAAAATCGTCGATGCGCCGAGCGCGATGCGCAGCGCTCCCTTGCCGCGAATCCGCAATGTCATTTCGATACCCCTGTCTGAAAAGTCCGACGCCGTGCGACTTGCGCCTCCTAGGGCGGCGGATTCGGCGAGTTCGTCGTCTTCAGCCGTGTGCGGTTGTCGGCTTTGTCGTGCTCGTAATCGACGGTGACATTGTTGTTCACCGTGCCCGTGCGCACCACTTTTACCAGCCGCCCCTTAGCGTCATAGGTGTAGGCGATGGTTTCCGTCGCATTAACGCTAGTAATTGTCGCCAATGTAGCAGCAATAGCTGCCGCCCTACGACTAAGCCGCATGACCGACTCCCAGGTTTTGGCCCTGACGCGACCCCAATCGAATCATGGACGAGTTTTTTACTTGGTCGACACTTGGCTATCGTTCGATTCTCCTGGCGTCAACTTGCCGTTGGCGGCAATCGGCGCGGCCGCGCAAAACCGCCGCCAACGCGTCCGCAGGTTCATCGCGCAGCCATATTCCTGCGCCTAGACCCTGCGATATCGGGAAGAGGAGGATCGATTTCATGAAGCTCGCCATCCTGTCCGCGCTGACCCTCGCAGCGTCGGCCGTCACCCCCGCCAGCGCGCGGAGCGCCCCCGCCAATCCGCAGATCGACTATCCGGGTTTCCAGGCGCTCACCGCCTCGGTCGCGCCGCAGCGCGCGGTGCGGCTGATGTCCTTCGACGCCTTCAAGGCTGCGGCGGCCAGGCCCGGCGTGCTGCTGCTCGATGCGCGGTCGAAGGACGCCTTCGCGCGCGGCCATATCGCGGGCGCGGTCAACCTGCCGCTCACCGACTTCACCGCCGAAAGCCTCGCCGCGGTCATCGGCGCGAACCCGGACCGCCCGATCCTCATCTATTGCAACAATAATTTCTCGAACCATCGGAGCCCCGTGCCGCTCAAATCGGCGCCGCTCGCGCTCAATATCCAGACCTTCATCAACCTCGTCGGCTATGGCTATGCCAATGTCCACGAGCTCGCCGACGTCGTCGATTTCGACGATCCCAAGGTCGGCTGGGTCAAGGGCTGAGCGCGCCGCCCCCGCGCAATTTTATCATTCTCCCCTTGCGCACCGCGACATTTTGCATCATTGGGGCGGCCATGCGCGGCAACGCCCTTCTTCTTCTGCGACTTACACGCCCTTGGGCGTGACCTCGGCTGCGCGCTAGTCGCGGCCACCCGCCCAAGGGCCCGATCGACACAGACGCAACCGACAGCAGAAGAAGTTTTCCCATCATGACCATGCTCCGCGACCCCTCGGTCAAGTACAGCGCCTTTCCGCAGGTTCCGCTCGCGAACCGCGAATGGCCCTCCCGCGTCACCACGCGCGCGCCGATCTGGCTCTCCACCGACATGCGCGACGGCAACCAGGCGCTCATCGACCCGATGGATGCCGAGAAAAAGGCCCGCTTCTTCGACCTCCTCTGCCGCATCGGCCTGAAAGAGATCGAGGTCGGCTTCCCCAGCGCCGGCGCGACCGAGTTCGACTTCATCTCGGGCCTCGTCAAATCGGGCCGCATCCCGGAGGGCGTCACCCCGCAGGTGCTGACGCAGAGCCGCGCCGACCTCATCCGCACCAGCTTCGACAGCCTCGCGGGCGCCAGGACCGCGATCGTGCACGTCTACAACGCGGTCGCCCCCGCCTGGCGCAAGATCGTCTTCGGCATGGACAAGGCCGACATCAAACAGATCGCGATCGACGGCGCCAGGCAGCTGCGCGACAATGCCGCGCGCCTGCCGCAGACGAACTGGCGCTTCCAGTACAGCCCCGAATGCTTCTCGACGACCGAGCTCGATTTCAGCATCGAGGTGTGCGAGGCGGTGATGCAGGTGCTCGCCCCCACCACCGACAATCCGATCATCCTCAACCTGCCCGCGACGGTCGAGGCGGCGACGCCGAACATCTACGCCGACCAGATCGAATATTTCGCGAAGAACCTCCCGAACCGTGAGTCGGCGATCATCAGTCTGCACACCCACAACGACCGCGGCACCGGCGTCGCGGCGGCCGAGCTCGGCCTGCTCGCGGGCGCCGACCGCGTCGAGGGCTGCCTGTTCGGCAATGGCGAGCGCACCGGCAACACCTGCCTCGTCACCATCGCGCTCAACATGTACACGCAGGGCGTGGACCCCGAACTCGACTTCTCGAACATCGACGAGGTCATCCAGACGGTCGAATATTGCAACAACCTGCCCGTCCACCCGCGCCACCCCTATGGCGGCGAGCTCGTCTACACCGCCTTCTCGGGCAGCCACCAGGACGCGATCAAGAAGGGCTTCGCCGCGCGCGAGCGCCAGAACGACGAGCGCTGGGAAGTCCCCTATCTCCCCATCGACCCCGCCGATTTGGGCCGCAGCTACGAAGCGGTGATCCGCGTCAACAGCCAGTCGGGCAAGGGCGGCGTCGCCTGGGTGCTCGAACAGGACAAGGGCCTGAAACTGCCCAAGAAGATGCAGGCGAGCTTCAGTCACGTCGTCCAGGCGCTCGCGGACGAAACGAGCCGCGAACTCGGCGCCGACGACATCTGGCAGGCGTTCGAGGGCCAGTATCTCGTGGGCGACGGCAAGCGTTTCCAGCTCGTCGACTGGCACGAAACCCATTCGGGCGCCGATCGCATCTTCGCCGGCAAGCTCACCATCGACGGCACCCCGCGCAGCGTGAGCGGCCGCGGCAACGGCCTGATGTCGAGCGTCATCGCGGCCTTGAGCGAAAGCGGCGGTCCGGTGATGGACATCGTCGACTACAGCGAGCACGCGATCGGCCAGGGCAGCAATGTGCAGGCCGCCGCCTATGTGGAGTGCCGCACGGCGGACGGGAAGAGCCTGTTCGGCTGCGGGCTCGACACCGACGTCGCGACGGCGAGCGTGCGGGCAATCCTCAGCGCCGCCAACGGCGCCTGAGGACGCCTTAAGCTTTCGCAAAGCTTGCGATGCCTAGTCTCCCGGCAGGGGGAATAACCATGCACGCTCGCCACATCGCCATCCTGTTCGCCATCGGCATCGCGCTGGCTGGCTGCGCCAAACGCTGGGAGCCCGAAAGCGGCCCGGGGCCCCTGAAGTTCGTCGAGGCCTGCCCGGGCCGCAAGGCCCCGGCGGTCGCCGACTTCGGCCCGCAAGGCGTCACGGCCGCCTATCATTTCGTCGTGACGGGCACGTCGGAAAAGGAGATCGCCACGCTGGTCGACCGCGCCGAAAAGGCCGGGCTGGAAGTCCATCTCGCCTCGCTGATGATCGTCATGAACGGCACCGACGCGCTGTTCGCCAGCAGCAAGGCGCCGCTGCTCGACCAGCGCGCGGCCGACGCCGAATTCGCGGCGATCTGCGCGATAAAGGTCCGGAGCACCCACCTGACCAACGTCCAGTACAACCGCGTGGGTATCGAGGACGAGTGGATCCGCATTCGCTGAACCAGGCATCCGCTGCGCCCGCGTTCCGGCGGAGAAAGCCTAAACCGCCAACCCCAACGGTGCCATCCCGCGCAGCCGCTCGGCGTCGCGCGACGGCGGGGTGCCGAAAGCGCGGCTATATTCGCGGCTGAACTGCGACGCGCTCTCGTAACCGACGGAATAGGCCGTGCGGCTCGCCTCGGCGCCGCCCGCGAGCAGGCGGCGCGCGGCGTGGAGCCGCAGCGTCTTCTGATATTGCAGCGGGCTCATCGCGGTCGCGGCCTTGAAATGGCGGTGGAAGGAGGCGACGCTCATCCCCGCGATCTCGGCGAGCGCATTGGTGCGCAGCGCCTGGTCGTAATGCGCGCGGATCCATTCGATCGCGCGCCGCACGCGCGACAGCCTACTGTCGTCCTGCGCGATCGCGCAGAGCTGGTGCCCCAGCGGCCCCTGCAGCAGCCGATAGAGGATTTCGCGCTCGCGCAGCGGCGCCAGCATCGCGATGTCGTCCGGCCGGTCGAGCAGCCTGAGCAGCCCCGCCCAGGCTTCGAGCAGGTCGGGGGTGAGCTCGGACACCGCGAAGCCCGCCTGGTCGGTCTCGGCGGGGGCCGTGCCGATGGCATCCGGATACATGCTGGCGATCAGGTCGGTCAGCACCGCGCGGTCGATGCGCAGCGCGACCGCGACATAGGGCTTGTCGGGGCTCGCCTCGACAACGCGGCCGACCGCGGGCAGGTCGAGCGAGGCGACGAAATAGCTCGATGCGTCGTAGGTGATGACCGTGTCGCCGATGACGACGCGCTTCGTTCCCTGCAGGATCAGGCAGGTCACGGGCTCATAGAGCGTCGCGGTGCCGCTCGTCGGGCCGGTCATCCGGCTGATCACGACGCGCGGGATCGGCGCCTCATAATAAGGCGAATCCACGTGCCGCATGACATGCGCGCGCAGCGAGTCGAGCCGTTCCTGCATGCACCCAACATCGGATGCGCGTCCGCGGAGTGCAAGGCGCGCATCGGCGACGCGGCACGCATTGATAGGAATAGGCAAGCAGATGCCATGATCGGGCACCGCGACGATGGGCGGTGCGCCTATCTCGGTCGGGACAGGGCCCTCCCTCCCTCGCCCTGCAACCACAGGAGTCCATCATGACCCAGTTCAACGCCAAATCCACCACCGACGACGTGCTTTCGGGCGTCGACCTTTCGGGCAAGCGCTTCCTCGTCACCGGCGTCTCGGCCGGGCTAGGGGTCGAGACCGCCCGCGCGCTCGCCGCCCACGGCGCCGATGTCGTCGGCGCGGCGCGCGACCTGACCAAGGCCGAGGGCGCGACCACCGCGGTCCGCGACGCTGCGGCCGCCGGCGGCGGCAGCTTCGAACTGATCCAGCTCGACCTCGCCTCGCTGGCCAGCGTCCGCGCCGCCGCCGACAAGCTCGTCGCCGACGGCCGCCAATTCGACGTGATCATCACCAACGCCGGCGTGATGGCCGCGCCCTTCGGCAAGACCGAAGACGGGTTCGAGACGCAGTTCGGCACCAATCATTTGGGCCACTTCACCTTCGTCAATCGCATCGCCTCCTTGATCAAGGATGGCGGGCGCCTCGTCAGCCTCGCCTCGTCGGGGCACCGCTTCTCGAATGTCGATCTCGAGGATCCGAACTTCGACCGCGGCGATTACGAGCCCTGGACCGCCTATGGCCGCTCGAAGACCGCGAACATCCTCTTCGCGGTCGAGTTCGACCGCCGCCACCGGGATCGCGACATCCGCGCCGCGGCGCTCCACCCCGGCGGCATCCACACCGAGCTCGCCCGCCACCTCGACGACGGTGCGCTCGAGGCGCTGGTCGAGCGGATCAACGCCGCGGCGCGCGAAGCTGGCGGCGAGAATTTCGAGTTCAAGTCGATCCCGCAGGGCGCCGCGACCTCGGTATGGGCCGCCGCGGTCGCCGATCCGGCCGAAATCGGCGGGCGCTATCTCGAGGATTGCCAGGTCGCCAGGCTCGCCGAGAACGAGGGCCTGCGCGAGGGCGTGCGCGCCTATGCGATCGACCCCGACAACGCCAGGGCGCTGTGGGCCAAGAGCGAGGAGATGGTCGGCGAGCGCTTCTGATCGCCATCGCCCCTTGGGCTGGTGGACGGGCGGACGGCAAGGCTTGCCGCCCGCCCGTTTCGCTTCCTATAGCCGCGCGATGTTCACCCACCGCCGCGCCACGCCCGCCGACCTCGAAGCCCTCCGCGCGGTCATGGCCCTCGCCATCGCCGAGCTGCAGCAGGGTTTCCTCAACCCTGAGCAGATCGCCGCGAGCCACGCCGTCATGGGCCTCGACACCCAGCTCATCGCCGACGGCACCTATTTCATCGTCGAGGAGGACGGCCGGATCGCGGGCTGCGGCGGCTGGTCGCACCGCGCGACGCTCTATGGCGGCGACCACAGCACCGACCTCCGCGACCCCGCCCCGCTCGACCCGGCGGTCGACGCAGCGCGGATCCGGGCGATGTACACCCATCCCGCCTTCGCCCGCCGCGGCGTCGGGCAGCTGGTGATGCAGCTCTGCGAAGACGCCGCCCGCGCCGCGGGTTTCGCCCGCGCCGAAATGATGGCGACGCTGTCGGGCGAACCGCTCTACCGCGCCTGCGGCTACACGCCGATCGAGCGCGTCGAAGCGCCCGGCCCCGACGGCGTCAGCGTCCCGCTGATCCGCATGGGCAAGCCGCTGTAGCGGGCGACCCGATCGCCGCCGGGGTTACCGCCCGCCGCCCGCCAAGACCTTCTGCAGCTTGGCCGTCGCCGCCGCGATCGCCTTGTCGCCCGCTTTCCGCTCGAGCTCCTCGGCCGCGGACAGCTCGACGATCGCCTGCAGCAGCGCGCCCTTGATCCCGCGCGGCGGCACCCGCTTCAGCTTGCCGTTGACGATGACGAACCCGTCGCCGCCCTTGCTCACCCCGCCGAACACCTCGCCGACGATCGCCTCCAGTTCGACATCGACGCGGCCCAGCGTCGGCGGCGTCAACTGCGTCGCGAAGGGACGCAGCGCGGCGGTCTGTTCGCTCACGCCCTGGTCGTCGATCCGCACCCGCCGTCCCGGCCCATTGTCGGCGGGCACCAGCTCGCGCTCGAGCTGCCAGGTGTTGCGAAAGGTCATCGCGCACAGCCGGTTGTTCGACGCGACGCGGCATTCCATGTGCAGATGCGGGCTGCCCTTGGTGTTGCCCGAATTGCCCGCCTCGGCCAGCTTGCGCCCGGCCCACACCGTATCGCCCGTCTCCACCGTGATGCTGTCGCGCTTCAGGTGCATATAGCCGACCTCGAGCTCGCCATAGCGCACCCACACGGTGTTGCTGCCATAATGGTCGGTGCGGTTGCCGGCGCCGAAATCATTGTCCCAGAAGCCGTCGATGACGTCGATGACCTCGCCGTCGCCCATCCCGCGCACCGCCCGCCCGAAGACGCGCGAGTCGGTGTTTTTCGTCGCATCGGCGACGCGGTTGCGCGACCATTCGCCGTTCCGCCGCGCCTGGATGCTGATGTCATAGGCGAAGATCTGCGTGCCGCTGTTGCCGCCATTGTAATAATGGCGCGCCGAGGTGACGACATATTCGTCGTCGCCCAGCTCGTGCCGGACAAAGGGCAGCAGCAGCGGCCCGTCGCCCGTCGGATCGCCCCAGCGGATCAGGTCGAACGTCTGCGTGTAATTGCGCGTGAAATCGGCGCAGGTCACGCTGACCGTCATTTTTGTCGGCGCCGGCCCGTCGAGATAGACCTGATTATATTGCCTGGGCGAATCTTCGTTCTCGCGCCACGACCCATTGTGCCAGGTCGCGGCTTCGTCGAACGCCAGCACCCCATCCTCGGGCTCCATGTTCTTTTCGGGCACCATCTCCATATCGAACGCGCCATGGCCTTCGAACGACAAGCGGATGCCGGTGATCGTCACCGCGCGGCGCCCCGTCGTCTTGTTCACCAGCCGCAGCCGGGCACAGACCTTATAGCGCTCCTGATGGTCCTTCGATTGCGGGGCGAGCGGCAGATAATAGATTTTTCCGTTCAGGCCGGGGTCGGCGCTGATTTCGAAGATGGGGGCGGACATGGGGCTGTTTCCTCTCTCGCAGCGGACGGCAGAGGCCGTCGGACATGGAAAGGCGGACCGCAGTGGCGATTTGCCTTTCCCTTCGTTGCGACTCAAGGAGCGAGCAGGCTAGCACCCGCCATGGTGGACGACACCCTAGCGGGACTGGTTAATCCGGCGCTGTCCAGCCGAAGCGGGTCATCCGCGCGCCAGGTTGAGCGCCGCAGCCTCGGCGAACAGCGCCTTCAGCGCCGCCTCGTCGATGCCGTCGCTCGCACCGATGTCGATCGCGCGGCGGACATTGCCGTCGAGACTGGAATTGAACAGGCGCTTGGGATCGTCCAGCGAAGCCCCCTTGGCGAAGGTCAGCTTGACCTTGTCCTTGTACGTCTCGCCGGTGCAGACGATCTTGCCGCCCGCGTACCAGGTCGGCACTCCGCGCCATTTCCATTCCTCGACGACGTCGGGGATCGCCGCCTTGATCAGCGCGCGCGCCTTGGCCAGCGCATCGCCGCGCCAGTCGCCGAGCTCGGCGATGCGACCGTCGATCAGTTCGGAGGGGCTCTTCTCGGTCATCTTGCCTTGTCCTTTTTATGGGAAATCCAGCCAGGAATCGCCGCCGCCTGCCGGATCCAGCTCACCAGCTGCGCCTCGTCGATCGCCTCATCCTCATGGATATGGAAATAGCGCGCATCGGGGTCCTTGGAGCCGACCGGCGGTACGGGGTCGAGCTGCTGGCCGCGGAACCAGGTGATCTTGATGTACCGGTTGAAGCAGTGGAAACAGAGGAACCACCCCTGCCCCGGCACGCCGTAGAAGGGCGAGTTCCAGCGAACCGCCTTCTCCACCTCCGGAACGGTCGCGACGATCAGCGCATCGAGCTTCGCCCCCGCCGCGCTCTTCCACCCCGGCATCGCCGCGATATAATCCTGCACCGGGCCGTCGCCGTCGCCCTTGGCGATCTGCGGATTGCCGCCCGACAGCAGCACGACCTCTTTCTTGCCCGCCACGATCCAGTCTCCCGCTCCAACGGTCGCGGGAAACTAGAGCGGCGAACCGGTCTCGCCAATGCCAAATCAGTAGCGCGCGCGCACCCCCAGGAAGAAGCTGCGCCCGGGCTCGGGAAAACCGTCGGTCAGCGCATAGTTGCGGTCGAACAGGTTGCGCCCGCCGACCCCGATCGTGATCCGGTCGGTCAGGTCGTAATCGACGCGCAGCGCCGCGGTGACATAGGCTTCGGTCTTGTAGTAGATGGGCGCGAGGCCGTTTGCCGACGCGGGCGTCACCGTCGTGCGGCCCGACGCATATTCGGCGCTCGGCACCACCTCCAGCCCGGCGACCGGCTGCCACGACAGATAGGCGAAACCCTTGTGCGCGGGCACGTCGGTCAGTTCGAACGGCCGGATCAGCCCGCCCGGCGGCGGCGTCCCGATGTCGAAGCTGCGGTGGATGTAGCTGTAGTTCGCGCCCGTGCTGAGCGTCGCGCCCAGCCGCAGCTCGACCGAAATCTCGCCGCCATAATAATCCGCCGACCCGATATTCTCACGCCGGTTGAGGTTCTGCGGCGTGCGCACCGACACCAGGGCATCGTCGAGCCAGCTGTAGAAGAGCGCGCCCGACACGGTCACCGGACCGACCACCCGGCTCGCCCCGATCTCGGCATTGGTCGCGCGTTCGGGTTTCAGGTCGGGGTTGGCGACCGCGGTGCCGAACTGGCTCGAAAACCGCTCGAACAGGGTCGGGAAACGCGCGCGCGACGACAGGCTGACATGCACCTCGCTCCCGCTGTCATCGCGCCAGTCGATCCGCCCCTGCGCGTTCCAGGCACTGGCATTGCGCAGCGGATAGCTGAACAGCCGGTTCGCCCCCGTAGCCCCCGGCGGCAGCCCGAACTCGTCGGCGCGCGCCAGCTCGCGCCAGTCGAAACTCGCGCCGGCGGTGAAGCTCAGCCGCGGCGCCAGCGTCACGACATTCTGCGCCGCGATGCTCCACGTCCGCTCGACGCTGCGCTGGTTGGGCTCGGGCGTGCTCGTCGGCAGTCCCGGCCGGCTCGTCTGCGCCTCATTATGTTCGTCGCGGCGATAATGGAGCGCGAGCGCGAGGCTGTCGTCGCCGAAGGTGCGCAGCGCCAGCTCGACCGACCCGCCATAGGCCTTGTCGTCATAGGGGCTGTCGAATGCCCGCCCCAGCACCTGCGTCGTCTGCGTGCGGTCGTCGAACGACTGCAACAGGTTCGCCAGCCGGTTGTAATAGGCGCGCGTCTTCAGCGTCGCACGGTCGTCGAGCGCGGTCGTCGACAGGAAATAGACGCTCTCGATATTCCACTCGGGCCATTTCCAGTTGCGCAGCGACACATTGCTCGTGTCGGTGACGTGCAGCGGCGCATTCTTGCGCCCTTCCTGCCGGGTGTAGCTCAGCACATATTCGTCGCTGTCGTTCGGCGTGAAGCCGATCTTGGCGTTGACGCGCCAGTCGCGCGCCTTCGAAAAATCGCGCGCGCCGCCATCCTCATTGGCGGTCGGCGCGAAGCCTCCGGGCAGGTCCCAATGATCGGTGATGTTGATGCCGTAACTCGCCTGCGCATACCATTTGTCCTGCCGCGTCCCGACCAGCCCGAAGCCGGTAAAGCCGCCATAGTCGAGGTCCGAATCGAGATTGAGCTGCGCGCGCCCTTCGATCTCGAGCGCCTTCACCGGCTTGCGCGTGACGAGGTTCACGGCCCCTCCCATGCCGCCCGGCCCGTCGAGCACCGAGGCATAGCCCTTGGCGACCTGGATCTCGGCAATGTCCGGGGTCAGGAAGCGGCCGTAATCGAGCCGGTTGTCGGCGGGCAGGTAGACGCGGATGCCATCGATCGACAGCGGCACCTGGAACCGGTCGAACCCGCGCACGAACAGCAGCCGCTCGTTGCGCGACCCGCCCGAATTGCCCGCGACGACGCCAGGGATCAGATTCGCCGCATCGTCGAGCGTGCGGCGGTCGAAGCGGTAGATCGCTTCCTGCCCGACGCGGTCGCCCTCGATCGCCGCATCGACGCTGCGATAGCCGGTGACGACGATCTTCCCCAGCTCGAAGGCGCCATCCTCGGCCTCGCTGGCCGCGGGCGGCGGTGCATCCTGCGCCCACACGGGCGCGGCGATCAGACTGACGGCGGAGAGAAGAAACCGGCGCATATATCCCCTTTTCAAGATGGGCGCGGCCCTTGCCGTCGCCATCTATATTCGCCGGTATATAGCTTGTGACGCGGCTGCAAGGCTCAAAATGGGGAAGAGGTCAGACCGTGCAGCTGGCCGCGCGCGCCTGCAGCCATTCGCGCTCGCGCTCGTTGCCGGCGAGCGCCGCGGCCGCCTCGAACGCCGCTTTCGCCTCACCCAGCCGCCCGGCGCGGAACAGGAAATCGCCGCGCGCCGCGGGCAGCGGGGCATAGTTGCGCAGCAGCGCCTCTTCGGCGATCGCGTCGACGAGCCGCAGCCCCGCCTCGGGACCGAACGCCATGCTGTGGGCGACCGCGCGGTTGAGCTCGACCACCGGCGACGGCATCACCCGCCCCAGCCGGTCGTAGAGCCCGGCGATCCGTGCCCAGTCGGTATCCTCGGCGCGCCGCGCCCGCGCATGGCACGCCGCCAGCGCCGCCTGCAACGCATAGGGCCCATCGACTCCACCCAAGGCCTCGACACGCTCGAGCGCCTTCAGCCCGCGGCGGATGAGTAGCTGGTCCCAGCGCGCGCGGTTCTGCTCGGTCAGCGGCACGAAGCGCCCGTCGGGCCCGGCGCGCGCCGCCAGCCGCGACGCCTGGATCTCCATCAGCGCGAGCAGCCCCAGCACCTCGGGCTCTTCCGGCATCAGCCCGGCCAGAATGCGCCCCAGCCGTTGCGCCTCGGCGCAGAGCGGCGGGCGCACCAGCGATGGCCCCGCGGTTGCGGCATAGCCCTCGTTGAAGATCAGATAGACGACCTCGAGCACCGAGGCACGCCGCGCCGCGAGTTCGGCGCCGCGCGGCACCTCGAACGCGACCCCCGCACTGGCGATCGCCTTTTTGGCGCGCGTGATCCGCGCCGCGATCGCGGGTTCGTTCGACAGAAAGGCGCGCGCAATCTCCTCGGCGGTCAACCCGCCGACCAGCCGCAGCGTCAGCGCGGCGCGCGCCTCGGGCGCGATCACGGGGTGACAGGCGGCGAAGATCAGCCCGAGCAGTTCGTCGCCCAGTTCGTCGTCGATCGCGGCCTCGATCGCCGCGACGCTGTCGTCGGCTTCGTCCATGTCGCGTGCCAGTTCGTCATGCTTGCGGCTCGCCATCGCGCTGCGGCGAAAGCCGTCGATCGCGCGCCGCTTCGCCGCCGCCATCAGCCAGGCGCCGGGATTGTCGGGGACGCCCGTCCGCGGCCAGTCGGTCAGCGCCGTGAGCAGCGCCTCCTGCGCCAGTTCCTCGGCGCGATCGACGTCGCGCGTCATCCGCGCGAGCCCGGCGATCAGCCGCGCGCGCTCGATCCGGTACACCGCCTCGATCGCGCGATGGGTGTCCTCTGCCGCCGATTCCGCCATGCCGGCCTTCTCGGCGAAAGCGCCGGGAGAGGCAAGCATGGCGGCGGCGCGCGGCGCTTATTCGCCGGCGAGCTTGTCGCGCAGCATCTGGTCGTGCGCCAGGATCTCGGGGGTCACCGCGTCGCCGAAATCCTCCATCTCGTAGAAGGGGCGGATTTCGAGTTCGCTCGGCCCCGGCATCGGGTTCGGGCAGCGCTTCGCCCAGGCGACCGCCTCGTCCATGTCCTTGACTTCCCAGACCCAGTAACCCGCGACCAGCTCGCGCGTCTCGGCGAAGGGGCCGTCGATCACCGACCGGTTCGGCCCGTCGAACGCGATGCGCTTGCCAAACGACGAGGGCTTCAGCCCGTCGCCGTCGACCATCACCCCGGCATTGACCAGTTCTTCGTTGAACTTGCCCATCGCCTCGAACATCTCGGTCATGTCGGCGGCCGGCGGCAGGCCCTTTTCGCTGTCCTCGGTCGCCTTGACGAAAACCATCACACGCATCTTCTTTCTCCTCAAAATCGAAAGCCGGTATCGGCCTCCTGTCCAGACGACGAACGGCGCGCGCTCGAATCGACAGGGTCTGCGATTTTTTTTCATCTTTTTTCGGATCGCGCCATGACCTCGCAGGTCGGCGGAGAAAAAAATGCGTCATATCGGGCGCTTGCCGCGGATCGACGCGCCTATGGTAAACCGCGCTTAATCCTGTCCGGCCGCGGCCGTTAAACGTCGCATGACCACTTTCGCATCTTCCTCTGGTGAGCCGGTCGGGCGGCTCCTTGGTTGGCTGGGGCTTCGCCATTCCCGCGACGGCGAGGCTTCGCAGCAGGATGCGACCGAACCCGGCGGGGTGCGCGACCTCGCGCGGCTCGCGCGCCGCGACCTGATCGAGGCGATCGGCACCTTCCTGCTCGACAACGGCCTCGACGTCACGCCGCCCAATCTGCTGCTCGCGCACAGCGCCTTTTCGGGCAACAACCCGCGCCTCGCGCGCCAGATCACCGCGCGCACCGGCAATGGCGGCGTCACCCAGGCGTGGCTCGACGAACTGACCGAGGAAGTCGCCGACAGCTCGGCGCAGGCCGAGCTCGAGCGGCTGATGGCGCGGCTCGAGACCAATCTGGAAACCTTCCAGGTCCAGAGCAAGAGCGCGCACAAGCACGCCGCCGACTACGGCAGCGAGCTCGAACAGCATGTCACCGACCTCGAGCAGCTCCAGAAAACCGGCCAGATCGTCTCGAACCTCGCCGACCTCGCCAAGACGATGCTCGAACGCACGCGCAAGGCCGAGGACGAGATGCGCAAGAGCGAGGAAGAAGCGAAGTCGCTCCGCCGCAGCCTCGAACGCGCGAAACGCGATGCCGAGATCGACTATCTCACCGGCCTGCCCAACCGCCGCGCCTTCGAGGAACTGCTCGAACGCCAGTATCGCGACGCGCAGGCGGCGATGGAGCCGCTCAGCGTCGCTTTCTGCGACATCGACAATTTCAAGGCGATCAACGACGCGCACGGCCACGAGGCCGGCGACCGCGTGCTGAAGGCCATCGCCGACACGCTGTCGCAGATCAGCGACGACCAGTGCCATGTCGCGCGCCACGGCGGCGAGGAGTTCGTCATGCTCTTCCGCGGCAAGAACCCCGCCGCGGCGGCCGAGCGGCTCGACCAGGCGCGCGAGCATCTCGCCGCGCGCCGGCTGATCAACCGCAAGACCGACGAGCCCTTCGGCCAGATCACCTTCTCGGGCGGGGTCGCCGACATCTTCGGCTATGGCGACGCGCGCGCGGCGCTGAAAGCCGCCGACGACGCGCTCTACAGCGCCAAGCAGAACGGACGCAACCGGGTCGAGATCGCGGGGGTCGCGGCTTAGGGTCCGACCCTAACTCCAGGCCGCGTTGAGCGCGATCACCGCGGCGACCTCGCCGAAATTGCCGACCCCGTGCGCGATCATCGGGGCGAGCAGGCTTTTCGACCGCTCCATCAGCCAGACATAGACGAGCCCCCAGGCGAAGGCGTAGATTTGCTGCGCCATCGCCTGATAGAAGGGATCGACGGTGAACGACTTCCAGTGCGCGAGCCCGAACATCAGCGCGACCAGATAGGCGGCGACGGGCAGGTCGAGCGATCCGGTCCGCAGCCGTCCGGGTACCAGCACCACGAGCATGCCGACGAGCAGCCCGCGAAAGATCGTCTCCTCGGCTAGCCCCGTCGTCAGCATCCCGAGCAGCAGCCCCGCACTGTCGAGCGGCGACTCCGAATAGCTCATGTCGGGCGGGGTCTGCGCCGCCAGCGCCGGCCAATAGTCGGCAACGAGCATTACCGCCGCCATGCCGAGGCCGATCAGCACCGCCAGCCCGGCATAGCTTCGCTCGGGCGGCCAGCGCAGATGATCGTCGGCGGCGGGGAGCAGCCGCCGCATGGCGAGGATCGCCAGCCAGCCGAGCAGCGCCTGGAAAAGGATCGCGAGCAGCAGAAACGGCGCGAAATGCCCGTCCCACCACGCCGCGCCGGCGTGGTAGATCGGGCGCGCGATCATGCGCCCGAGCTCGAGCAGCCCGAGCATCAGTCCCGCGGCGAGCAGGATCGGCCACAGGCGAAAGCGGAAAGCGGAGAGCGCGACGAAGCCGCGCGGCGATGCGGGGGAGAGGTCTGTCATTTCCCCGGCCTAACCCGGCCGGCCGCGCATTTTCTTGAACGAATGTGACCTTGGCCTAGCCGCCGCCTGCCTGGGCGCGCATCGCCATCCGCCAGCGGTGCGGCGCCATGCCCGTCAGCCGCGTCACCGCGCGCGTCATATGCGCCTGGTCGGCATAGCCCGTATCGGCGGCGACGCCCGCGAGCCCGTCGCCGCTCGCGACGATCGCGCGCCACGCGCGTTTCGCCCGGCAATCGGCGCGATAGGCAGCGGGCGACACGCCATAAAGCGCCTCGAAGCGCCGCGAGACATGCTCGCGCGACCGGCCGCACGCCGCGGCCCAGGCGCCGATCCCCACCTCGCCGCCGCCGCGCAGCACCGCCGCGAGCTGGTCGGGAAGCTCCTCTTCCGCCGTCGCCCCCGCGGGTTCGAGCGCCGCAATCAGGTCCGTCACCGCTTCGGCGGGGTCGCGCTCCGCCAGCCGCACGATCGCGTCGGGATCGTCGACCCGCATCCGCGCCGGCCAGGCGCGCGCGTCGAAGGCGAGCGGCAAATCGAGCACCATCGCGGCGCTCGGCCCGACCCGGTCGCGATGCGCCGAAAAGGCGCCGTGCAGCACCACATCGCCCGCTCGCGCGGTAAAGCGCCCGGCGTCGCCCGCTTCCTCATAGCTGCCGGCAAGCACCAGCGTCGCATAGGGTGTGCGATGCGTGTGGCGCTCGATATCGGCGGCGGGCGGCAGGCGGCTGGGGCGAAACAATTGCATGGCAGTCGCGCCAGACTGCCGCGGCGGCCGCGCGAAGCAAACCCCCTTCGATCAACCGGCGGGATGTTCGACGAACGTCACCCGGTCGGGATAGAAGGCCAGGTGCCCCGCGATCTCCGCCACCGCTGCATAGGGCGCTTCGTACGTCCACACCGCCTTCGCCCCCGCCTCGCCCAGCGCCGGCAGGTCGAAATAGCCCGCCTCGCCCTTGTACGGGCAATAGCTCCTATGGTTCGACGCCCGCAGCTGCGCCATGTCGACATCGGCGCGCGGGATATACAGCACGACCGGATAGCTTGCCTCGCGCAGCGCCAACGCCGCCTCCGTATCCGCAACCACCCTGTCGCCGACGCGCACCTCGACCCGCGTCGGGTGCAGCGCAATCGTGATCGGGTGGCTCGCATCGGGGATCAACATCCTGCGTTCGGCCATGGCGACACTCCTTCGACGCGCAAATGGGAACCCGAACCCCGCTTCGCCAGTACTCCCGATGGACAGCCCGTCTCCTCTCCCCTTATGCAGCACCCATGGACTCCACCAAAGCCAAGCTCGTCATCCGCAACTCCGCCCCCCGCGACGCCGCCGCGATCGCGCGCCTGACCGCCAAGGTCTATGGCCGCGGCGAAGGCTATTCGGCGGCGCAGATCCGCGGCCAGATCAACAATTTCCCCGAAGGCCAGTTCGTCGCCGAATATGAAGGCGCGATCGTCGGCCTCTGCGCGACGCTGATCGTGCGGCAGGACGCGGTGTTTGCCGACCATCGCTGGGGCGCGATCAGCGGCGGCGGGTTCGGCACCAGCCACGATCCCGACGGCGACATCCTCTACGGCATGGAGGTGTGCGTCGATCCCGATTATCGCCGCCTGCGCATCGGCCAGCGCTTCTACCGCAAGCGCCAGGAACTCTGCCAGTCCTACGAGCTCAAGGGCATCGCCTTCGGCGGCCGGATGCCGGGCTATGCCCGCCGCCGCCGCAAATATCCCGATCCGCAGGACTATCTCGACGCCGTCGTCGAAAAGCAGCTGCGCGACCCGGTGATCAACTTCCAGATCGCGCAGGGCTTCGAGCCGCGCCGCGTCCTCCACCATTACGACCGCCGCGATCTCGACAGCGGCGGCCACGCCGTGCTCATGTATTGGGAAAACCCGCTCGAACCGCAGCGCGCGGCGAACCCCAAGGCACGCGGCGCCGTCCCCGATCGCCTGCCCGCCTCGGTCCGCGTCGCGACCGTGCAGTTCCAGATGCGCGGCATCGACCGCATCGAGCAGTTCGAGGAACAGGTCGAATATTTCGTCGATGTCGCCGCCGACTATCACGCCGATTTCGTCGTCTTTCCCGAACTTTACACGCTGGAACTGCTGTCGATCGAAAGCAAGAAGCTCGAACCGCAGCAGGCGATCGAAAAGATCGCCGACTATACCGACCGCTATGTCGCCTTCATGGAAAAGCTCGCGGTCGGCTATAATATCAACATCATCGGCGGCTCGCACCCGACGCGCGTCGCCAACGGCGACATCCGCAACATCGCCTATGTCTTCCTGCGCGACGGATCGGTGCACACGCAGGAAAAGCTCCATCCGACCCCGTCGGAGCGGCGCTGGTGGAACATCAAGGGCGGGCACGGCGCCGACGCGATCAACACCGACTGCGGGCCGATCGGGGTGATGATCTGCTACGACAGCGAATTCCCCGAACTCGCGCGCCACCTCGTCAACCAGGGCGCGATGATGCTCTTCGTCCCCTTCTGCACCGATGAGCGCCGCGGTTACCTGCGCGTCCGTTATTGCTGCCATGCGCGCGCGGTCGAGAACCAATGCTATGTCATCACCTCGGGCGTGGTCGGCAACCTGCCCAACGTCGAGAATATGGACATCCATTATGCCGAAAGCGCGATCCTGACCCCGTCGGACTTCGCTTTCGCGCGCGACGGCGTCGCCGCCGACACCGCCCCGAATACCGAGACGATCGCGATCGCCGACCTCAGCCTCGCCGACCTGCTCACCAGCCGCCAGAGCGGCGCGGTGCAGAATTTGCGCGACCGGCGCTTCGACCTCTACCGCGTCGACTGGAAGGACGCGCCGACGCCGGGGATCGGGTCGCGATAGCCCCCCGCAGGGTCAGAAGCGCGCTTCGAAGCTCAGGCCGATCACCCGCGGATCGCCGAGCAGCGCGTTGAGGCGGCCGTCATTGTCGTACTGATAGTCGAAATATCTGTCGTCGAAGATGTTGCTGGCGAAGAGATAGGCGCCGAAATTGTCGTTGCTCCAGCCGATCTTGGCGTTGACCAGCGTGCGCCCGGGCACGTCGCGGACGCTCTGGTCGACCAGCCCCTGATACGCCGCACCGCGATAATTGACGTTGGCGTTGGCCGAGATTCCGCTGCGGCCCTGCCAGCTGAAGCCCGCCGCCCAGGTCCAGCGCGGCGCGCTGACGAATTCCAGCCCCGACAGGTCGTCGACGAAGCCGCCCGTCGCGTCGAACTCCAGGAATTCGGTGCGCGCATAACCCACCGAGCCATAGATGTTGAGGGCGTCGGTCACGTCGTAATCGCTCTCTACCTCGAAGCCATAGACGCGCGACTTGCCCGCATTCTGCGTCTCATAATCATAGACGCTGGGCGACAATTGCACGCTCACCTGCTGGTCGGTCCAGTCGATGAAAAAGGCGTTGGCGTTGAAGGTCAGCCGGTTGTCCAGCCACTGCGTGCGCAGCGACAGCTCGTAATTCCACGTGAACTCCGGATCATAGACATAGGTCGAGGCGCGCGCCGGGTTCACCCCGCTGCCACCCGAGCGATAGCCGCGCTCGACGATCGCGCTCAGCGTCTTGTCGGGCGCGATTTCCCACGACAGGCCGGCCTTGGGCAGGAAGGCCTCATAGCTGGTGTTCGACAACGGGCTGCTGCTGCTCGCGTCCTCGGCCTGCTGCTGGATCAGGCCGTTCACCGTCGAGAGGATGAGGTTCAGCGGCGCCGGATAGAGCGCCGGGTTGGGCAGCGGCGTGTTGATCGTGACGATATTGTCGTTCGACACGCGCTGCTTCTCGCGGTCGTAGCGGAAGCCGGCGAGCAGTTTCAGCCCCGGCGTGATTTCCCAGTTCGCGTCGCCGAACAGCGCCACCGTCTCGATGTCGATCGAATAATCCTGCGACGAGGCGATGTAGATCAGCTGGGGATATTGCGCGCGCGCCTGTTGCGCCAGGAACAGCGCGGTGCCCGGATCGAGCCCGAAGGGCGGGCCCTGCAGCACCGCGGCGACCGTCGGCGTCAGCCCCAGGTCGCGGTCGGGGTCGAGCCCGAAGGTCGCATTGGTGTTCGAATCGGGGTTCTTGGTCCGCGAATAATAGCCGCCGATCAGCCCCTGCAGCGGGCCGGTGTCGAAGGTCAGGCGGACTTCCTCGCTGAAAATCTTCTGGTCGGTGATCGCGTCGCCATATGCGGTGTCGACCGCCTGCAGATCGCCGTCATAGGCCGACGACGTGCGCAGATGGTTGTAGGTCGAAATCGACGACAGCGTGAAGACATCGCCCAGCGGCAGCGTCGCGTCGAGCGTGAACAGGTCGGTCTTCGAACGAGAGAAGGTCGGGCGATTGGCCTCGACGCTGCGCTTGCTCCAATAATCGGGCCTGTCGCTATAGGCATAGCCGCGGCCGTTGCCATCGTGGCGGTCGTAGAGATAGGAGAGCTTCACCTGCAGCCCGTCGGGGCCCGCCGGGGTGAAGAGCAATTTGGCGCGCACCACGTCGCTGCTGTTCGGGTCGTAATCGCCGCCCGTCAGGCGATTCTTCACGAAACCGTCGCCGCGCGTCAATTCGCCCGCGACGCGAAACGCCAGCACATCGTCGACGATCGGACCGCCGATCGCCGCGCCGAAGCGATATTCGCCATTGGCGTCGCTGATCATCGCGCGCGCCTTGCCGCGCCAGTCGAAGCTGGGGTCGGCGGTCTTGATGATGATCGCGCCCGCCAGCGCGTTGCGCCCCTGCAACGTCGATTGCGGCCCGCGCAGGATCTCGACCTGGTCGATGTCCCACAGGTCGAGCGGGCCGCTCGCGGTCGCTTCGCTCGGCAGCGGCGACCCGTCGAGATAGACGGTGGCGAGGTCGCCGAAGCCGGTGCCCGACACATTGGTGTTCGAAATGCCGCGGATCGTGAAACCCGACTCGCTGAAGGTCGAGGCCAGATTCGCGGTGCGATCGATCAGGTCGAAGACATTGGTCAGGTTCTGCGCGTCGATATCCTCCGACGTGAACACCTTCACGCTTTCGGGGGTGTCCTGCAGCGTCCGGTCGAATTTCATCCCGGTGACGACGATCTCGTTGCTCTCGCCGCTATCCGCGGCATCGCCCGCCTCGGCCGCGGCGTCCGCCGCGATGTCTTCGGCGTGAACCGGCATCGCCGCACCCGCCAGCAGCAGCGCCAGCAATGGTTTGATCGTCTTGGTCATTGTCATGAGCTCCCCGCTTAGCTATCGAAGGGCCCGCTATTGCTATTGCGAATGCGTGTCAATAGAATCAAATAGAGGTCGTACAGGGGGACTTATGCAGGACAGCTCGCCGCTTTTGCCGGCGCTGGTCATCGCTGCGGCGGCGGGGGCAGGCGTGTGGCTGCTGCGCCGATCGTGGCAGGGAAAGGACTCGAACCACGCCTATGTGCTCGGCGGCTGGGCGCTGATCGCCGCCGCAATCGCTGCGCCCGCCTGGGCGCTCGGCCCTGCGCGCGGCCCCTTCATCGCGCTCGCGCTCGTCTCGACCGTCGCGCTCGCACTCGTCGCGGGCAACTATACGCGGCGTGCGGCGAAGGCGCGCGCGGCGCGCGAGAGCCTCGCCCCCGAACCCTCCGACCGCGCGACGACCAAGTGGCGCGAGACGCTGCGCTGGCTGCTCGCGGGTCCGATCGGCATGGTCGCCGCGATGGGCGTCGGCATCGCCTGGGCCGCGCTGGCGCCGGGCGAGCAACAGACGCGGCTCGTCATTGGCGGGCTGATCGTCCCCGTCGCCTGGGGCGCCTGCATGGCGTGGACGCTTGCCGACAATCGTATCCTCCGCGCCACCGCCGTCCTCGTCGGCGTCGCCGTCGCCAGCTTTAGCGCCGCCATTTTGAAGGGTTTCGCATGACCGCCGCTCCCGCCGAGGCGCCCGCGCCCAAGAAACCCGCGAAAAAGCCCAAGGACCTGATGGCGCGCATCCCCGCGGGCTTCGTGCGCGCGGTGCTGCGCGGGCACAGCAGCCTCGGCCTCGCCTTCGCCGCGCTCATCTATCTCGTCTGCCTCTCGGGCAGCATCGCGGTCTTCGCGCACGAGTTCCAGCGCTGGGAAAGCGCCGCCGGGCCGCAGGTGACCGAAGTGAGCCCCGACGCCGTCCAGACCGCCTTCGCGGGCGCGATCGCCGCGGGCGGCAGCGGGGTCGAGCATGTCTATCTGACCTTGCCCAGCCCCGACCTGCCGCGCTTCCTGCTCCATGTCGATGCCGACGAGGACCGCGAATTCCTCGCCGACGCCGATGGCAAGCTCGTCCCCGGCATCGAATTCGCCTGGACCGAATTCATCACCCGGCTCCACATCAACCTGCACCTGCCGGTCACCTGGGGCATCTTCATCGTCGGGCTGGTCGGCGTCGCTTTGCTGTCGTCGCTGATCTCGGGCATCCTCGCGCATCCGCGCATCTTCCGCGACGCCTTTCACCTCCGCATCGGCGGGTCGAAGCGGCTGCAGGAGGCCGACCTCCACAACCGGCTCGGCGTCTGGGCCTTGCCCTTCCATATCATCATCTCGCTCACCGGCGCCTTTCTCGGCCTCACCACGATCGTCGTCGGCGTGCTCGGCATGGCGATGTTCAACGGCGACGCGGGCAAGGTCTATGCGCTCTTCTTCCCCGAACCGCCGGTCGACGACCCGCGCCCCGCGCCCGTGCTCGACCTCCGCCCGATGTTCGCCAAGCTGCCGCAGGACGGCGGCCGCCTGACCTATATCTTCACCGAGCATCCGACCGAACAGGGCGGCGCCGCGCTGTTCAACGTCAAGCAGCCCGATCGCCTTGCGGGCACCGACAGCTATGCCTTCCGCCGCGACGCGACGACCTACGACATCGGCAAGGCCAGCGAGAACAATCTCGGCGAGGATCTGCTCGGCGGCATGGGCGCGCTGCATTTCGGCTGGTTCGGCGGCGGGCTGGTCAAGATCGTCTATTTCCTGCTCGGCCTCGGCCTCACCTATCTCGCCGCGGGCGGGGTCAACATCTGGCTCGCGCGCCGCCGCGACAACGGCCGCCCCGCGCCGGTGTGGGAGCGGCTGTGGAGCGCGACGCTCTGGGGCCAGCCCGCGGGCATCGCCGCCGCCGCGAGCGCCGCGCTGGTCGCGGGCACCGCGAGTGCCGCGATCGCCACCTGGATCGCCGTCTCGCTCCTCTTCTGGCTGCTCGCGGTGCGCATCGACGCCGCGCGGCTCGCCCGCTGGGGGCGCCTCGCGACGGGCGCGCTGATGCTCGCCGCCGCCGCGCTGCACGCCGCGCTCGTCGGCGGCAGCGACCCGGTGGCGTGGATCGTCGACGCGGTGCTCGTCGCCGGCGGGCTATGGCTGGCGATGCCGGCCGCGCGCCGGCGCTCGCCCGATGCCGCCGAAGCCCCGGCCTGATCCCGGGGCGCGGCTATCGATTTTAATCATACACCGTATCTCCCTCTTGCGCGACCTTCCCTTTACGTTAAGGTAAGTTGCAAACAGCAACCGGAGAGTGTGATTCCATGGCCCTTCCCCCGATCTTCGACCGCCTGCGCCTGCCCGTCATCGGCTCGCCCCTGTTCATCGTCTCGGGTCCCGAACTCGTCATCGCGCAGTGCAAGGCGGGCGTCGTCGGCAGCTTCCCCGCGCTCAACGCGCGGCCGCAGAGCCTGCTCGACGAATGGCTGCACCAGATCACCGAGGAACTGGCCGCTTGGGACCGCGACAATCCCGACCGCCTCTCGGCGCCCTATGCGGTCAACCAGATCGTGCACAAGTCGAACGACCGGCTCGAGGCCGACATCGCGACCTGCGCCAAATGGAAGGTGCCGATCACCATCACGTCGCTCGGCGCGCGCGAGGAGCTCAACCAGGCGGTGCACGGCTGGGGCGGCATCACCCTCCACGACGTCATCGACGACCGCTTCGCGCGCAAGGCGGTCGAAAAGGGCGCCGACGGGCTGATTCCCGTCGCCGCGGGTGCGGGCGGCCATGCCGGCGTCCAGTCGCCCTTCGCGCTGGTGCAGGAAATCCGCGAATGGTTCGACGGCCCCATCGCGCTGTCGGGCGCGATCGGCCACGGCCGCTCGATCCTCGCCGCGCAGGCGTGCGGCGCCGACCTCGCCTATATCGGCAGCGCCTTCATCGCGACCGAAGAGGCCAATGCCGACCCGGGCTACAAGAACGGCATCGTCGAGGGCCGCGCCGCCGACATCGTCTATTCGAACCTCTTCACCGGGGTGCACGGCAACTATCTCCGCGGCTCGATCGTCAACGCCGGCATGGACCCCGACAATCTCCCCGAGGGCGATTTGAAGACGATGAACTTCGGCTCCGGGGGCAATACGAAAGCCAAGGCCTGGAAAGACATCTGGGGCTCCGGCCAGGGCATCAGCCCGGTGCGCGACGTGCTCCCGGTCGCGGCGTTCGTGGCGCAGCTCGAGGAGCAATATCTGGCGGCGCGGCGCGAACTGGAGGCGAAGGTAAGGCTTTAGCTTCGAGGTCGGCTTAGGGGTGGGGAGCGGACATCTTAATCCTCCCTGCGGCGTAGCCGTGGGGAGGGGGACCACCCGCAGGGTGGTGGAGGGGTCGACGCCATAAACTCGGCTCAAGGCCGCCACCCCTCCCATGCTTCGCATGGTCCCCCTCCCCATCGCTTCGCGACAGGGAGGATTAAAAGGGCAGCTTGCGCCCGAAACCCGGCACCCGCTACCCCCCAAACAACCGCTCAATCGCCGCATCCAGATAGGGCCGGTCGGCGAACAGCCGCATCGGGTCGCGGCGGTTGAGCCAGAAGGCCGCGCCGTGCCGGTCGGTCAGCGCGCGGCGCAGCGTGTCCTGCAGCAGCCGCAGTCGCATCGCCGCCACCCGCCGCGCGGCCCGAGGGTCGGCCGCGACCGCCCCCGCATGCCATGCCCGGATCTGCTCGATCCGCGCCGCAACCACGTCGCTATACGCCTGATGCGGCCCGCGGTGCAGCGCATGCCCCGACAGCCACGCCAGCCGCTCGTTGCCCGGGAGCACCAGCCCGTTGAGGTCAAAGCGGTGCAGCACGAAGCCCTCGCCGCGCAGATCGGCGAACATCGCCGCCATCTGCGGCCGCTGCAGCAATGCGACGGGGATCAGATGGTGGCGCTGGTAGCCCGCTTCGGCGGGTGCGGCGCCGGACCAGCGGCAACGGGACGGACCGGGCGGATCGCCCCCGGCCATCAGCGATCGGCGCTGAACTCGACCAGCACCGTCGCCGGCCGCCCGCCGCCCGCGGCCTGCGGAATCAGCGCGACCGTTTCGCCGCGCTCCAGCCCCGGCGCCTGCTGCGCGCGCGCCACCGGCCCGTTGAGCATCATGTCGAGCGCCAGCCGTGCGAGCCGCTTGACCATCGCCGCCATGTCCCATCCCGGCGGGATGCGCGCCTCCAGCTCCTGCCCGGCAAAGGCGACAAGCCCGCGCGTCGCGACGCGCTCGCCCGCGGCATCGTCGCGGCGGCGAAAGGCGACGAGGTGCAGCACCGGCGGCATGCCGCTCGCCTGCATCTCGGCGATCGCGCCGCGGAATTGCGGCGCGCCGGTCCAAAGCCGCGCCGGCGACCAGAAAATCTGCGCGGCATCGAAGGCGTCGATCAACAGCACGAGCAGCTTGAGATAATCGGCCAGCGGCGGCGACGGCGCATCGGCGACGGCATCCGCCCCGCCCAGCTCGACGACCCAGCAGGTCCCCGTCGTACGCCAGTCGCCGGGCATGCTGATACCAAGGCTGCTCGTCGCCCGGTCCGCCGGGTCGGCGAAATCGAGCGGCATGACCCCCGCGCGGTCGAGCGTCGCGGTCAGCGGTCCCAGCGCCAGCCGCAGCGGCAATGCGCCCGCGCCAGACGCCTCGGGCTGCAGCCCCATGCGCCGCATCAGCGCCGCGACCGCATCGTCCGCCATCGCCGGGCCGGCGAGCAGCGCGAAGGGTGCCTGCGTCGCCGCCGCCGCCTGCGCCATCGTGTCGCGGAAGGGACTATCCATGCTGCCGGCCGACCTTCTCCGAAGCGGCCAGCATCGCAAGACTGTTCGCCTTGTTCAAACGCTTATTGCGGCGATGCGTCCGAAGCGGATCGAGCCCCAAGCCGGTGGGTCAGATCGCGACCTGGCTGCCCAGTTCGACCACGCGGTTGGTCGGCAGGCGGAAATATTCCATCGCGCTTTCCGAATTGCGCAGCATCCACGCGAAGAGCTTCTCGCGCCAGATCGGCATCCCCGGCTTCGCCGCCGCGATCAACGTCTGGCGCGACAGGAAGAAGCTCGTCTCGAGCATCTTGAAATCGCCGCCGCACCCGGTGACGCGGTGCAGGGCGGCGGGCACGTCGACGGGCTGCATGAAGCCGTAATTCAGGATCAGCCGGTGGAACCCCTGCCCCAGCCCGTCGAGCTGGCAGAGCTTCTTTTCCTCGACGAACGGAACGTCGGCGATCTTGATCGTCAAGAGGATGATCCGCTCGTGCAGCACCTTGTTGTGCTTGAGGTTATGGAGCAGCGCATGCGGCACCCCGTCGGACGACGAGGTCATGAACACCGCGGTCCCCGGCACGCGCGTCGCGCTGTTCGCCGCCGATTTGACGAAGATCGGGATCGGCATCGCGCCTTCCGCCATTTCCTGCTGCATCAGCTTGCGCCCGCGCGACCAGGTGGTGAGCATCGTGAAGATGACGAGCCCGATCGCCAGCGGCACCCAGCCGCCGTCGGGCACCTTGATCAGATTGGCGCCGAAATAGGCGACATCGACGATGAAGAAGACCGCCAGCACCGGCAGCGCCTTCCACGCCGGCCACTTCCACAGGGTGAAGAGCACGACGCTGAGCAGGCAAGTGTCGATGAACATCGCACCGGTCACCGCGATGCCATAGGCCGCGGCAAGGTTGCTCGACGATCCGAAGAAGAGGACGAGGATGATGACCATCACCATCAGCCCCCAATTGACCACCGGAATATAGATCTGCCCCGCCGCCGACGCGCTGGTATGCTCGACGCGCAGACGCGGCATGAAGCCCAGCTGGATCGCCTGCTGCGTCAGCGAGAAGGCGCCCGAAATCACCGCCTGGCTCGCGATGATCGTCGCGAGCAGCGCCAGGATCACCACCGGGATCTGCCATGCGTCGGGCATCATCTGGAAAAAGGGATCGGAAATCAGCTCGGCACGCGGCCCCGCCTCGGCGGCGAGCACCATCGCGCCCTGCCCCATGTAATTGAGCATCAGCGCGGGCAGCACGAAGACCAGCCAGCTCACCCCGATCGGCTTGCGCCCGAAATGCCCCATGTCGGCATAGAGCGCCTCGGCCCCCGTCACCGCGAGCACGACCGCGCCCAGCGCGATGAAGGCGGTGAAGCCGTCGAGATAGAAGAAGCGCAGCGCATTGAGCGGATTGACCGTCTCGACGATGATCCACGGATTGTCGCCGATGTGCATGATGCCGAGCGCCGCGAGCATGATGAAATAGGCGAGCATGATCGGCCCGAACAGCGCGCCGACCTTGGCGGTCCCGCGCGACTGGATCGCGAACAGCGCGATCAGGATCGCGAGCGCGATCGGCACGATATAGGGCGCAAAGCCCGGGTTCACATATTCGAGGCCCTCGGTCGCCGACAGCACCGACATCGCCGGGGTGATCATGCTGTCGCCATAAAAGAGCGCGGTTGCGAACACGCCGAGCAGCACGATCGGCCAGGTCCAGCGCTTGCCCTCCGACGAGCGGCTGATCAGCGCGAGCAGGGCCAGGCTGCCCCCCTCGCCCTTGTTGTCGGCCTTCATGATCGTCAGCACATATTTGAAGGTCACGACCAGCATCATCGACCAGAAGACCAGGCTCAGCACGCCATAGATGTGCAGCCGGTCGGGCTCGATCGGATGATGCCCCGCAAAGGTTTCGCGAAAGGCGTAGAGCGGGCTGGTACCGATGTCGCCGAACACGACGCCGACCGCGCCCACGGCGAGCTTCAGCACGCCGTCGCCGTGATGGCCGTGGCCGGGATGGCCGGTTTCGGCGGCGTTCGGTGCGGCGCCCTCGGCGCCGTCCGCCGCCTGTTGCGACTCAGCAGTCATCGCGCGCCTTTAGACGAGCCCGCAGCACAGGAATAGCGGGGAAATCATTGCCCCGCCGGTGCTTCGGCAGGTGCCTCACCCGCCGTCTCGGGGGGCAGCTGCGGCCCCAGCGCCTGCCGCAGCTGCGCCAGCCGTATCTCCAGATCGGCGCGCCACGGCGCATCGGCGGGGCTACGCGACAGCAGTTCGCCCCACACCGCCTCGGCGCCCTTCAGATCGCCGCCCTGCGCCAGCGCGAGCCCGGCGAAGAAGGGCGGCCCCGGATGCGTCGGGTCGCGCTTCGCCGCCTCGTCGAACGCCAGCGCCGCCGCGGGCGACATCATGCCCCCGCCGTGCGCGACCAGCGCGTTGCCGAGGCCGACCCACAAGTCGACATTGTCGGGATATTTGCTGAGGCCGTTCTGCAACATCTTCGCCGCATTTTCGGTACGCCCGCGCCGCATCTGTCCGTCGGAAGCCGCGATCCACTGCGACGCCGGGCCGAAGCGGTCGGCCATGCCCTGCTGGCGATCGGTGATCGGCTCGCCGAAACCCTCGAGCTTGTCGACCGGGACCACCGGATGGCCCGGCAGCGACGGATTCCCCTGCAGCGCATAGCCCGCGAGCCCCAGCATCACCGCCGCCGCCGCCAGCGGCCGCGTCGCGGCGGGCAGGCGCCCGACGAAGAGCAGCCCGCCGATCGTCAGCGCCGCGGCGAGCAGGACCCACAGCCAGATCATGCCTCGCCCTCCCCTTCGCCGGCGCCGCGCCGGAAACGCCCGAAGGCCAGCCAGCCGCCGAGCGCGAGGAACAGCAAGGGCCCGAACCACAGAAAGGCGGTCGCGGCGTCGAAGGGCGGGTCGTAATCGACCCAATTGCCGTAGCGCGCGACCAGCCAGCTGCGGATTTCTTCGGGGCTTTCGCCTGCGGCGATCTTGCTGCGCACCTCGTTGCGCATGTCGCCCGCCAGCGGCGCGTCCGAATCGGCGATCGACTGGCCCTGGCAGACCAGGCAGCGCAGCTCCTCCATCAGCCGCTTCGCCTTGGCCTCCTGCACGGGGTCGGCGAGCTGCTGATAGGCATAGGGTGCCGGCGGCAGCCGGTCCTGCGCCGCGAGCGGCACCGCCGCGGCGAGCGCCAGCAGGCCCAGCGTGGCGCGCCGCAGCGTCACTTCATCTTCTCCAGCTTGGCGATGATCTCCGGCACCTGCTCATCGAGGATCACGCCCTGGATCTGCTCGCGGATGATCCCCTTGCCGTCGATCAGGAAGGTCTCGGGCACCCCCGACGATCCGAGCGCGATCTGCACGCTCGACTGCATGTCCGACCCGATGCGGTCGAAGGGATTGCCGAATTCATTGAGGAACTGCGCGACATCCTCGGGCCGGTCGCGGATCGCGATGCCGTCGATCGGCACGCCGGCGCGCTTCAGCGCCTCGAGCTGCGGCGCCTCGGCGCGGCACGGGATGCACCAGCTCGCAAACACATTGACCAGCCGCGGCCGCCCGTCGGCGAGCTGGCTGCTCTTCAGCCCCGCCACCCCCGCGGTCGCGGGCGGCAGGTCGAACAAGGGCATCGGCTTGTCGATCCACTGCGACTGGATCAGCGTCTCGGCGGGCGTCGTCAGCCGATAGATGAAGGCGCCGAACAGCAATCCCATGATCGCCAGCGGCACGAACAGGACCCAGCGCGACTTCATTTCCAGCGACCCTCTTCCTTGCGCGCCCGGCGCGCGCGCCACAGCGTCAGCAATTGCGCGCGCCCCAGCATCGACAGCGCCGCGCCGATCGCGATCAGCGCGCCGCCCAGCCAGATCCACCACACCAGCGGCTTCCACCACAGGCGCAGCTGATAGCGGCCCGCACCGTCGGCGCCGACCACCGGCTGGCCCAGCACGGCATAAAGCTGCCCGCCCGGCCGCGTCAGCAGCGCCGCCTCGTTGGTCTCGGTCGGCGCGGTGCCCATCAGTCCGGGGAACATCCGCGATTCGGGTTTCATCACATGCGAGCCGCCGCCCGATGTCGTCGCGACCAGCGTGCCCTCGATCGCGGTATAATTGGGCCCGGCGACGGGCTTCACGCCCTCGAACCGCACCTCGAAATCGCCGACCTTGACCACGTCGCCGGGTTTCGCTGCGACCAATTTCTCCTTGATGAAGGCGCTTTCCGCCCCCATCCCGGCGAGCGCGACGGCGACCCCGAAATGCGCGATCACCATGCCCCAGGTCGGCAGCGGGGTGCGGCGGAGGTTGCGCCCCCAGAGCGGCGCGAGGCTCGCGACCGCGACCACGCCCGCGACGGTCATGCCCAGCAGCGGCAGGATGCCGACCTTGCCGCCGAAGATCACCAGCAGCACCAGCACCAGCGCGCCGGCGAACACCGCCATCGGCAGCCGCGACCAGAGCTTCTTGCCGTCGTCCCTGCGCCACGCGAGCAAAGGCCCTGCGACCATGACGAGGCACAGGATCAGCGCCAGCGGCCCCGCGACCTTGTTATAATAGGGCGGCCCGACCGAAATCTTCTCGCCCATCGCCTCCGCGACGATCGGATAGAGCGTGCCGAGCAGCACGAGCGCGAGGATCGTCGTCAGCAACAGATTGTTGATCACCAGCGAGCCCTCGCGGCTCAGCAGCGCGAATTTCTTGCCCTCGGCGACCGATCCCGCGCGCACTGCGAACAAGGTGAGCGCCCCGCCGATATAGATCGCCATCAAGGCGAGCAGGAAGGTCCCGCGCTCGGGATCGACCGCGAAGCTGTGCACGCTGGTCAGCAGCCCCGATCGCACGATGAAGGTGCCGACCATCGACATCGAGAAGCCGATCACCGCCAGCATCACCGTCCAGGCGCGCAAGGCATTGCGCGTCGCGGTCACCGCGACCGAATGGAGCAAGGCCGCGCCCGCGAGCCAAGGGATCAGCGAGACATTCTCGACCGGGTCCCAGAACCACCAGCCGCCCCAGCCGAGCTCATAATAGGCCCAATAGCTGCCCGCGGTGATGCCGAGCGTCAGGAAGATCCAGCTGAACAGCACCCACGGCCGCATCGCGCGCGCAAAGGCCGGCCCGATCTCGCGCGTGATCAGCGCGCCGACCGCAAAACTGAACGCGACCGACAGCCCGACATACCCGACGTAGAGCGTCGGGGGGTGGAACGCCAAACCGATATCCTGGAGCAGCGGATTGAGCCCCTGCCCGTCGGGCGGCGCCACGGGCAAGCGGTTGAACGGGTTCGACGAAAAGAGCAGGAAGGCGAAGAAGCCGAGGCTCAGCGCCGCCTGCGCGCTCAGCGTCGCGACCAGCGTATCCTCGCGCAGCCGCCGTTCGAAGATCGCGATCAGCGCCCCCGACAGCGACAGGATCATCAGCCACAACAGCATCGACCCTTCGTGGTTGCCCCAGGTCCCCGCGATCTTGAAGATCATCGGTTTCAGGCTGTTGCTGTTGCGTGCGACCAGCTCGACCGACATGTCCGACCGCACGAACAGCGCGATCAGCAGGCCGAAGGCCGCCGCGGTCAGCACGCCCTGCGCGACGCTCGCCGGCCGCACCAGCGACGCGAGGTCCTTGGGCCCGCCGCGCAGGAAGAGGACTCCCGCGACCAGCGACAGGCACGCGAGCGCCGCCGCGATCCACAGTAGGGCCAGGCCGAGTTCCGCGATCATCGGACCGTCGCCCGCAAAAATATCGTCGCCCCCGCGAAGGCGGGGGCCGCTATCGGCGCAGCGCAACTTTGCTGGCGGCCCCCGCCTTCGCGGGGGCGACGGTTGAAATACCTCATACCTTCGGCGCCATCTTCGCGACGCCCTCGGGCATCTCGCCCATCTGCGGCGGCATATAGCGCTCGTCGTGCTTCGCGAGGATGCGGTCGGCCACGAAGGTGCCGTCGGCGCGCATCCGGCCGTCGGCGACCATGCCGCTTTCCTCGGCGAACAGGTCGGGGACGATTCCGGTGAACTGCACCGGCACCGATGCCTTGCCGTCGGTCGCGACGAAGCGGATCGTCAGCCCGTCGGGCTGGCGCACGATGCTGCCCGCAGCGACCATGCCGCCCAGCCGCATCGGCTCGCCCACCTCGGCCTTGCCCGCCTTGACCTCGGCCGGGGTGCGGAAATAGGCCGCCTCGTCGCGCAGCGCGCTGGCGCCGAGCACGCCCGCCCCCGCGATACCCGCGACGGCGACCAGCGCCAGTACCAAACGTTGATGCTTCGCCTTCACCGGCCCGCTTCCGAAAAATAGGGACAGTCCCTATTTATTTGCAGGCCGACGGCCGCCGCTATCGCAGACCGCGCCGAATAAATAGGGACTGTCCCTATTTTTCCTCCACCGTCGCTCGCTTGCGGTACCGCCGTCATTTTCTGTCCTTTCGCAGCGCGTCGCTGCGCTTTTCGGCCTTTTTCATCGCACGCCAGCTGGCCCAGAGCACCGCGCCGGTCAGCAGCGCGGTGAGCCCATAGGCGGCCGCGACATAGGCCCATTGGCCGCCCCCGCTGATCACCCCCGTCACGCGTCAACTCCCCTCATCGTCGGCGAGCCGCCGCAGCCGCGCCGCGACGCGGTTGTCGGCGATGATCCGCCGCATCCGCATCAGGACGATCGCGCCGAACAGCAAGGAAAAACCCAGCACGGTCAAGCCCAGAGGCCACAGCAGCGCGCCGTCGATGCTCGATCCGCGCAAGGTGATGCTCGGTCCCTGGTGCAGGCTGTTCCACCATATGACGCTGCGGTTGATGATCGGGATGTTGATCGCGCCGACCAGCGCATAGATGGCGGCGCCGCGCGACAGCGTGCCGCCCTGCCTTTGCCCCTCGTCGCCGCTCGTCAGCGCGATGAAGCCGGCATAGAGGAACAGCAGGACCAGCATCGAGGTCATCCGCCCGTCCCATTCCCACCAGGTCCCCCAGGTCGGCTTGCCCCAGATCGACCCGGTCGCGAGGCACAAGGCGGTGAACAGCATCCCCGGCACCGCGATCGCCCGCGCCGCGATGCCCGCGAGCGGATGGCGCCACACCAGTTGTACGAGACCCGCGACGGCAAGGCTCGTCCAGCCGCCCATGCCGAGCCACGCCGACGGGACGTGGACATAGAGGATTCGCGCGGTCTCGCCCTGCTTGTAGTCGCCCGGCACCTGCGTCAGCCCGGCAAAGGCGCCGCCGAGCACGAGCAGCAGCCCGACGCCGAGCAGCCACGGCGTCAGCGGCTTCGCAATCGCGAGGAAACGGGTGGGATTGGCGTAAGCGTGCATCGGTTTCGCGTCGTCTTTAGGGGAGGCCGATATATCGGTCCAGTGAATTGCCCGGCGCGACCCGGCGGCGCCTGTCTTGCGTGCCTTGGGGGCTAGGTCAAGCCTCGGCACGGCATGCCCGCCATCATGGCGGCGCGGGCGGCAACGTGACTAAATTACAACAAACGCAGCAAAAATGTAACAAACCCCGCCCCGCCGGTCGTTTTTGGCTGGCGGGCCAGCGTCTTAGAGTCAATCCTCCTCGCACCGGGCCGCCGGGTCCGCAAAAAGGGGACTGCACATCATGCCCAATGCCAACAAAATCTCCGCGCTCGCCCTCGCCGCCGCCCTCGCCGCGACCGGCTGGTCCGCCCCCGTCCTCGCCCAGGACGCCGCGGTCGACGACGCCGCCGACGCCGACAGCAACACGATCGTCGTCATCGGCACGCGCCGCACCGATCGCACCGTCGCCGACAGCACCGTGCCGATCGACGTGATCGGCGGCGACGCGCTACAGAACAGCGGCACCACCGAAACGAACAAGCTGCTGAACCAGCTCGTCCCCTCGTTCAATTTTCCGCAGCCTTCGCTGACCGATGGCACCGACTCGCTGCGCCCCGCGACGCTGCGCGGCCTCGCCCCCGACCAGGTGCTCGTGCTGGTCAACGGCAAGCGGCGCCACCAGTCGTCTTTGATCAACCTCAACGGCTCGGTTGGGCGCGGTTCGACCGCGGTCGACATGAACACCATCCCGCCGCTCGCGATCGAACGGATCGAAGTGCTGCGCGACGGCGCCTCGTCGCTCTATGGCTCGGACGCCATAGCGGGCGTGATCAACGTCCAGCTGAAACGCAGCGTCGGCGGCCGCGCGCAGGTCTCCTACGGCAAATATATCACCCGCATGGAGGATGTGGACCAGGTCGCGTCGGTCGCGCCTACGCTCACCAACCCGACCTTCGCGATCGGCTCGAACGGTTTCTTCGCCGTGACCGGCGGCGACAATCCGGTGATCACCTACACCGGCAAGGACCGCAAGCGGAACGATGGCGACACCTATACTTTCGCGACCAACATCGGCCTGCCCATCAGTGGGACCGGCTATCTGAACTTCACCGCCGAATATAAGGACCGCTCGCCCACCAACCGCTCGGGCCCCGACATCCGGCGCAATTATTTCGCCGCCGGCGACCCGCGCGAAACGACGCTCGACCGCTATTGGCACCGCTATGGCGACGGCGAATCGAAGGATATGAACTTCTTCGTCAACGCCGGCTTCGACCTCTCCGAAGCGATCGAATTCTACACCTTCGGCAGCTACGGCGTCCGCGACGGCAACGGCGCGGGCTTCTATCGCCGCTCGTTCGACATCCGCAACCAGGACTGGTCGGCCTCGACGACCAGCTTCGTTCCCATCTATGCCGACGGCTTCCTGCCGATCATCGAAAGCGAGATCCGGGATATTTCGGCCGCGGCGGGGATCCGCGGCGACATCGGCGCATGGGATTACGACCTGTCGCTCGTCTATGGTTCGAACCGGCTGGACTATGGCGTGTCGAACAGCGTCAACACCTCGCTCGGCGGGCTCAACAGCAACCGCAAGTTCAACGCCGGCGGCCTGCGCTCGGGCCAGACATCGGTCAACCTCGACGTCCGCCGCGACATCGACATCGGCATCGGGAACAGCGTCTCGCTCGCCTTCGGCGGGGAATGGCGCAACGAAAATTACAAGATCGTCCCCGGCGAGGAACAGAGCTGGATCAACGGCCCCTTCTCCTCGGCGCCCTTCGGCGCCGCGGGCGGGTCGCAGGTCTTCCCGGGCTTCCGCCCCAGCAACGCGACCGACGTGTCGCGCGACAGCTTCGCGGGCTATGCCGAAATCGATGCCGACCTCAGCGACATGTTCACCGTCCAGCTCGCCGGCCGCTACGAACATTTCAGCGACTTCGGCGATACGGTCAACGGCAAGGCCGCGGCGCGCTTCGAACCGATCGACGGGCTCGCGCTGCGCGGCTCGGTGTCGACGGGTTTCCGCGCGCCCAGCCTCGCGCAGCAATCCTTTCAGACCACCTCGACCAACAATGTCGGCGGCGTGCTGATCGAGATCGGGACCTTCCCCGTCAGCTCGCCGGTCGCCGTCGCGCTCGGGGCCGAACCGCTCGAGCCCGAAAAATCGCTCAACTTCGGCGGCGGCATCAGCTTCACGATGATCGACGGGCTCAGCATCACCGCCGACTATTACAACATCAAGATCAAGGACCGCATCACGCTGACCGAGAATCTGCAGGGCGCCGACATCGTCGCCACGCTGACCGCGGCCGGCATCACCGGGGTCAGCTCGGCGCGCTTCTTCATCAACGGCATCGATACGAAGACCGAAGGGGTCGACATCGTCGCGTCCTACCGCATTCCCGATTTCGGTTTGGGCAATTTCCGACTCAGCGCGGGCTTCAACCTCAACAATACCAAGATCACCGATCGCCGGACCTTCTCGGGCTTCACCGCGCAGCGCCTCTTCGCGCGGCAGGAAAGCTACCGCCTGACCGACGGCCAGCCGCAGGACAAGCTCAACGTCAGCCTCGACTGGGATTATGACATGGTCGGGCTGACGCTGCGTACCAACCGCTATGGCGAGGTGTTCTTGCCCAGCAGCTTCTCGACCGCCGCGAACAATAATAATATCGACCTCGCACCGGGCGAGGTGCCGGGCGACATCTTCCTGTCGCCCAAATGGGTCACCGACGTCGAGCTGCGCATCAAGCCGCTCGAAGCGCTGCAGATCGCGATCGGCGCGAACAATGTCTTCGACGTCTATCCCGACCGCCTGCCCTTCGGCACCGTCGACGGCGTCAACTACGGCTTCAACAACGCCTTCCTGCCGTACAGTTCGCAGTCGCCCTTCGGCTTCAACGGCCGCTTCGTCTACGGACGCATCTCGGTCGACTTCTGAGCCGCTGGACTATCGGAAAAACGGCAAGGCCGGGAGCTATGCTTCCGGCCTTGTCCATATCCACGTTCCCGTTACCGCCGCGGCGACGACCGGCACCATCATCCACGGCCAGGGCGCAAAGAGCAAAGCCAGCGCGATGCTCGCCGCGAACATGACGCTCGCCGCGACCTTGCCCTTGCGGCTGATCGCGCCCTTGTCGCGCCACGCGACGATATGCGGGCCGAAGGTCGCGTGATTCAGCAGCCACGCCTCGAGCCGCGGCGACGAGCGCGCGAAGCAGAAGGCGGCGAGGATGACGAAGGGAACGGTAGGCAACAGCGGCAGAAACGCCCCGATCGCGCCGAGCGCGAGCGACAACCAGCCGCTGACGAGGTAGAAATGCCGCTTCATGCGAGGCTGGCTTAGCGGAAATTCAGGGTCGCGCCAGCCTCTGCACCCAAAGATCGTCTTAACTCCGTTCGCCCTGAGCTTGTCGAAGGGCCGTTCTTTCTTTGCGACGCCGAAAGAGAAGAGCGGTGCTTCGACAAGCTCAGCACAAACGGAATTTGGGTAAGCTTCGAAACTTACCCCCGCCCGATCAGCTTCTGCGCCATCCGGTCGGCGACCACCGACGCCGGCGTTCCGCTCGCCTTGCTCTCGGCCCAGATCGTGGCCAGCCGGCCCGGGATCTGGTGGATGCGGCTTTCGACTTCCTCGCGGCTCCCCTGCCCCAGATATTCGAGCGCAACGTTGATGATCCCGCCCGCGTTGATCACATAATCGGGCGCATAGACGATGCCGCGGTCGTGGACGCGCTGGCCGTCGGCCGCGGTCGCGAGCTGGTTGTTCGCGCCGCCCGCGACAATCGGGACGCGCAGCTTGGCGATGCTCTCTTCGGTCAGGATTGCGCCGAGCGCGTTGGGGCTCAGCACATCGGCTTCGATCTCCATGATCGCCGCCGAATCGGCAAGCTCGGCGCCCAGCTCGTCGGCCAGCGCCTTGGCGCGCGCGAGGTTCACGTCGGCCAGCGTCAGGATCGCGCCGTCGGCCGCGAGCCGCCGCGCGACGCCGCCGCCGACGCTGCCCACGCCCTGGATCGCGACGCGCACGCCCTTGGCGCTGTCGGCGCCCAGGCCCTGCTTGATCGCCGCGAGGATGCCCAGATAGACGCCGAGCGCGGTCAGCGGGCCCGGGTCGCCGCCGGCTTCGCCGCTCGCCACGGGCAGGCCGCTGACATGCTTGGTGAATTTCGAGATCGCGACCATGTCGGCGTCCGACATGCCGACGTCCTCGGCGGTGACATAGGCGCCGCCCAGCGATTCGACCGCGCGCCCGAAGGCCGCGAGCAGTTCGGGGGTCTTCTCCACGCCCTCGTCGGCCAGGATCACGCCCTTGCCGCCGCCCATCGGCAGCCCGGCCATCGCATTTTTATAGCTCATGCCGCGCGACAGGCGCAGCGCGTCGGTGATCGCGGCCTTGCGCTGCGGATAATGCCAGTAACGCACGCCGCCCGCGCCCGGGCCGAGGTGCGTCGAGTGGACCGCGATGACCGCGGTCAGCCCGCTGGCGCGATCGCGGAACATGTGGACATGCTCATGATCGTCGAAATCGGCGAAATCCCAGACAGCAGACATGCGCGACTCCTCGCGTTAGAAAATTACGTCAAAACGTAATAATGCAACGACTGCGGCGAGTCACCCCAAAAGCGCCTATGCGCGATGATAGAGAGATGGGGCGACCAACGGGGCTCGAACCCGCGACCTCCGGTACCACAAACCGGCGCTCTAACCAACTGAGCTATGGTCGCCACACGCCGGGCGAAACCGCCTCGACAGCGCGCGGCGATAGGCGCGCGAGTGCCCGTTCGTCAAGCATTGTTCGCGTGCGCATTGACGCTTAAAAGCGCGGCATGACCGACAAGATCGTCGATATGGCCACGTCGGGCGCCGACCGCACCGCCGATCGGCTCGCCGCGGTGCCCGGCGTCCGCCGCGCGCCGACCCCGAAGCTTCAGCAATATATGCTCTCGAACTTCCTCGACGCCGCGACCTGCGCCGCGCTGATCGAGCAGATCGACCGCGACGTCCGCCCCTCGACGATCGCCGATCCCAATGGCGATGAGGCGTTCCGGACGAGCACCACCTGCGACCTCGACCACCGCGACCCGGTGGTGCGCGCGGTCAACGACAAGCTGCACGCGCTGACCGGCATCCCGCCCGAATATGGCGAACCGCTGCAGGGCCAGCGCTACGACGTCGGACAGGAGTTCAAGGCGCACACCGACTTCTTCGATCCGCGCGGCGCCGACTGGGAGACCTATTGCGCCATCCCCGGCCAGCGCAGCTGGACCTTGATGATCTATCTCAACGCCCCCGCCGCGGGCGGCGCGACGCGCTTCCTCGCGACGGGCAAGATGCACCAGCCCGAGGCGGGCAAACTGCTCGCCTGGAACAATGTCCGCCCCGACGGCACCACCAACGACGACACGCTCCACCACGGGATGAAGGTGCGCAAGGGGCGCAAGTACATCATCACCAAATGGTTCCGCGAGCGGCCGTGGCCTTGGGCGGAGGGCGAGCTGGACTAAGCCCGCGAACGGAAATCGGGGGCGGTTCGAACCGCCCCCGATCCGCTTACTTCACCAGCCGATACTGGAAACTCAGCGTCAGCGTGTTCGACACCTGCCCCGGCTCGACCGGGGTCGCCTTGTTCGCCCCGGCGTCCATCGCCTGCAGCCGCACCATCGGCATCGGCGGCATCGGCCCGCCGAAGCTGCCTTCGCTGATCGACACCAGCTCGGCGCCGCGGAAACCCGCGAGGCGCGCATAATCGGCGGCCTTGGCTTCGGCTTCCTTGATCGCCGCGCCGCGCGCGCCGACCAGCTGTGCGTCGGCGTCCTTCATGCCGAACCACGGGCCTTCGATATTGGTCCCGCCCGCCGCGACCAGCGCGTCGAGCAGCGGCCCGATATCGTCGATCTTCGGCGTGGTGGCGCGAACGGTATTGTTCACCTGATAGCCGATGAAGCGCGGCGGCTGGCCGCCCCCCGTGTTGTTATAGTCGTACTGCGGCGACAGGTTGATGCCGCTCGTCTGGATATCCTCGGGCTTGATCCCGCGCGCCTTGGCGGCGGCGATCAGCTTGTCCATCGCCGCGGCGTTGAGGCGCATCGCCTCGACCGCGGTCGGCGCTGTGGTCTGCACCCCGGCGCCGACGGTCGCCTGATCGGGGCGCGAGCGCACTTCCTCGTTGACGCTGAAGCTCAGGATCGGCCCCTGCACAGTCGCTGTCGTCACCGTCGAACCTCCCTGCTGCTGCGCAAGAACCGGCGTGGCCGCCGTCAGCGCGAGTGCGCCAGCCATAGCGGTGAGCATATGCTTCGTCATTGTCTTCTCCTGTGGCCGGAACCCCCGGCCGTGATAAATGCCCGCCCCGTAACGCAGACGGAGAGGGCGCGTTCCGGCCTTTGCCCGCACGGCGCTTGCATGACGCTGAACATCTCCGTAGCGAGCCGTTCATCATGGCAGCACCGATCTTATCTTATGAAGGCCTCGGCCTTGTGCAGGGCAGCGGCTGGCTGTTCCAGGACCTCGACATCTATGTCGGCGAACGCGACCGGCTCGCGCTGATCGGCCGCAACGGCGCGGGCAAGACCACCCTGCTCAAATTGCTCGCGGGCCAGATCGACGCCGACAAGGGCAAGCGCGTCATCGTCCCCGGCACGCACGTCGTGATGCTCGAGCAGGAACCCGACTTCCGCCCCTTCGCGACATTGATGGATTTCGCCGTCGCGGGCAGCGACGCCCCGCCCGAGCATGAGGTCGCCGCGATCGCCGACCAGCTCGGCATCGACATGAGCCGCACGGCGGCCAGCGCCTCGGGCGGCGAACGCCGCCGCGCCGCGCTCGCCCGCGCCCTCGCGCAAAACCCCGACGTGCTGCTGCTCGACGAGCCGACCAACCATCTCGACCTCGCCGCGATCGACTGGCTCGAATCCTGGCTCGCGCGCTACACCGGCGCCTTCGTCGCGATCAGCCACGACCGCACTTTCCTGACCCGCCTCACCCGCCAGACCCTATGGCTGGATCGTGGGTCAATCCGCCGCAAGGAAATCGGCTTCGGCGGCTTCGAGGAATGGAGCGACGCGGTCACCGCCGAGGAAGTCCGCGCCGCGCAGCGCCTCGATTCCAAACTGCGGCTCGAGGCGCATTGGCTCGAACGCGGCGTCACCGCGCGCCGCAAGCGCAACCAGGGCCGGCTCGAGAAACTCAAGGAAATGCGCGCCACGCGCGCCGCGATGATCGGCGGCCCCGGCGTCGCCAAGCTCGGCCTCGCCAACGACGACGTTCGCTCGAAGTCCGTCATTGTGGCGGAAAATATCTCGAAAAGCTTCGGCGACCGGACGATCATCAAGAACTTCGATTTCCGCGTCCAGCGCGGCGACCGCATCGGCATCGTCGGCGCCAACGGCGCGGGCAAGTCAACCCTGCTCAAATTGCTCACCGGCGAGATCGCGCCCGACAGCGGCAGCATCACCCTCGCGCCGACGCTCGACGGCATCGTCATCGACCAGCAGCGCAGCCTGCTCTCGCCCGAAAAGCGCGTCCGCGACATCCTCGCCGACGGCGGCGACTGGGTCGAGGTGCGCGGGGTCAAGAAGCATATCCAGGGTTATCTGAAGGAGTTCCTCTTCGATCCCGGCGTCGTCGAGGCGAGCGTCGGCGCGCTGTCGGGCGGCGAACGCTCGCGCCTGCTGCTCGCGCGCGAGTTCGCCCGCGAATCGAACCTGCTCGTGCTCGACGAGCCGACCAACGACCTCGACCTCGAAACGCTCGACCTGTTGCAGGAAGTCATCGCCGACTATGCCGGCACCGTCCTCCTCGTCAGCCACGACCGCGACTTCCTCGACCGCACCGTCACCGTGACGCTCGGCCTCGACGGATCGGGCAAGGTGGACATCGTCGCGGGTGGCTATGCCGACTGGGAGGCGAAGCGCGTCAAACCGAACGCGGCGAAGGCCAAGTCGGCTTCGACCGAGGCTCCCCCGCCGCCCGCGCAGGCGCGCAAGAAGCTGAGCTACAAGGATCAGCGCGACTACGACCTCCTCCCGGCGCGCATCGATGCGATCGAGACGGAGATGGCGGGCATCGAGGTGGAGCTCTCGGACGGCAATCTGTTCACGCGCGACCACGCGCGCTTCACCGCACTGACCGGCAAGCTCGAGGCGCTACGCGACGAGAAAGCGGCGGCGGAGGATCGCTGGCTCGAACTGGCCGAAGCGGTCGAAGCACTGGGATAACCTGCCATCCGCTTTGGGGTGGGGAGCGGACGCGCTTAATCCTCCCTGCGGCGAAGCCGTGGGGAGGGGGACCACCCGCAGGGTGGTGGAGGGGTCAATGCCTGAAACGTCGGCCTAAGGCCGCCACCCCTCCACCATGCTTCGCATGGTCCCCCTCCCCATCGCTTCGCGACAGGGAGGATTAGGATGGCCGCTAACGCCCGAAAACCAGCGAATTACGCCATGCGAATTAAATGCGCGCAGAGGCGCAGAGGCCGCAGAGACGATGGCCCCGCATCTCCGCGCCCTCTGCGCCTCTGCGCGAATATTTTGGTCGGCGGCAGTCTTACTCCTCAACCCGTCCCATAAAACCGCGCCAGCCGATCCAGCGCCAGCCCCAGCACCAATTTCCCCGACCGAGCCGGCCAGCCCAGCCCCTTTTCGGCGCAACCGATCCCCTCGCCCGCGCAGATCACGCGCCAGCAGATGTCGGCCAGCCCCGGCCCCGCCGCGTCGAGCGCGGCATGGAAGCGCCGGTGCGCGTCGATCCGCACGAGCGATGCGTCGGCCGCCTTTGCGCCGCCGCGCGTCTTGGCGGGCGCCGCGGCGTCCCAGCGCATCGTCACCCGCGCCGCGAGCCCCGCGCGCTCGTAATCGGCGCGCAGTCGCTCGCCCGCGCCGAGTTGCGCCGCGCTCAGATGCCCGCGCGCCGCCAGCCAGGCGATCGGGCTTTCGGCGACATTGACGCTGACGTGGCGCATCACCTGCGGTCCCGCCTTGCCCGGATCGAGCCGGTCGTCGGGGTGGATGCGCGTTTCGAGTCGGGGACCGGCCATGGGATTCTCCTCTGCTTGAAGAACCCGCTTGACAGTGGATTATTTTTTAGGAAAGAAGAAACCGATTTGGTTATCGAGAAAATTTGCAGGATAGGGCCGCCATGATCAATAGCATCCGCGCCGTGCGCCGCGCCAAGCGCCTGACTCTCGAAGATGTCGCGCTGCGCTGCGACCCGCCGACCACCGCGCAGACGATCGGACGCCTCGAAACGGGCACGCGTACGCTGTCGCTCGGCTGGATGAACCGCATCGCCAAGGCGCTCGGGGTCGACGCGGCCGAGCTGGTGCAACTGCCGCAGGACACCCAGCTCACCATCACCGCGCTGCTCGGCGCCGACGGGGTCGAGGCGCCGACGCGCGTCGAACAGGCGCTCACCGCGCGCCCGGGCGAGGATATGGTCGCGGTGCGCGTGACCTCGTCGATCGGCGATTATCGCGCGGGCGATGAGATTTGGTGCCGCCGCATCGAAGGCGACTGGTCCGCCATGCTCAACCGCGACCTGCTCGTCCCGCGCCCGGCGGGCCGCTTCTTCTTCGCGCGCCTGCTCAATGTCGACGGCGAAAAGCTCCACCTGCTCCCGCTCGGCGTCGGCCAACGCCAGCAGGTCGTCAGCAACCCGCCCTGGGCCGCGGTCGCGGTGCGGCTGATCCGCAGCCTTTGAGCCTCCCCCGTTCGTCCTGAGCTTGTCGAAGGACCGTCCTTTTCCCGGACGCCGAAAGGAAGAACAGTGCTTCGACAAGCTCAGCACGAACGGATGAGAGGACGAGCATGACCGTACCCCTGCGCGTCCTCAGCATCGCGACGCTCTTCCCCGATGCCGCGCGTCCGAACTTCGGCCTCTTCGTCGAAAAGAGTCTGCGTTCGCTCGCCGCGCAGCCCGGCATCGCCCTCACCGTCGTCGCCCCCGTCGGCCTCCCGCCATTCCCCCTGTCGCTCCATCCGCGCTACCGGGCGCTTCGCGCCCTGCCAACGCGCGAGGAGTGGAATGGCCTTACCGTCCATCGGCCGCGCTTCACCTTGCTCCCGAAGATCGGTTCGCGCTTCAACCCGGCACAAATCGCGCGCGCCGTACTCGCCGCCGTCGGCGACCGCAGCTTCGACATCGTCGACGCACAATTCTTCTACCCCGACGGCCCCGCCGCGATGCGCGTCGCCGCGGCGCTTGGCCTATCCTTCTCCGCCAAGGCGCGCGGCGCCGACATCGGCCATTTCGGCCACGACCCCGCCACAGCTGCACAGGTAATCGAGGCCGCCGAAAAGGCTGCGGGTCTGCTTGCGGTCTCCAAAGCGATGCGGCGCGACATGGCCGCGATCGGCATCGACGCCGGCAAGGTAGCGGTTCACTACACCGGCATCGACACCGCGCGCTTCGTCCCCGGCGACCGCGCCGCCGCGCGCGCAGCACTCGGCATGGGCGACGCCCCGGCGATCCTCACCGTCGGCGCGCTGATCCCGCGCAAGGGACAGGCGCTGGTGATCGACGCGCTGCCGGCGCTCCCCGGCGTTCATTACTGGCTCGCCGGCGCGGGCGAAGAGCAATCGCGTTACCGCGCGCGAGCCAAGAAGCTGGCCGTCGCCGACCGCGTGCATTTCCTCGGCCCCGTCGCCAACGCCGACCTCCCGCAGCTCTACCGCGCCGCCGATGTCGTGGTGATGCCCTCCGCCAGCGAAGGCCTCGCCAATGCCTGGGTGGAGGCGCTCGCCTGCGGCACGCCGATCGTGATCAGCGACGCCGGCGGAGCCGCCGAACTCGTCACCTCGCCCGTCGCCGGTCGCATCGTCGATCGAAGTTCTGCCGCCATCGCCGCCGCGGTGCAGGCGATCCTCGCCGCCCCGCCGGCGCCGACCGCCGTCGCCGCAACGCTCGGCGGCCGCTTCGATTGGGACCGCAACGGCCGCGAGCTCGAGGCGCACCTGCGCCGCTGCGTCCGCAAACAAGGGTTTCTCAGGCGCCGTCGTTGATCGACGCCGGAGACATCGGCGACGATCAGACGACCGCGCCGTCGTCCTTCCGCTCGACGCGCTCGCCGCCCATGATCCCGGCGCTCGTGCGCGGCACGAAGCTGTCGGGACCGACCTTCAGCCAGACCAGCACCGGGGTCGACATCAGCACCGACGAATAGCCGCCGATGAACACGCCGAACAGCATCGCCGCGGTGAAGCCGAAGATCACGTCGGGGCCGAAGATCAGCAGCACGCCCAGCGCCAGCAGCATCGCGACGGTCGTCATCACGGTGCGCGACAGCGTCTCGTTGATGCTGAGGTTGAGCAGCGGAATGATCTCCATCTTGCGGTATTTCTTGAGATTCTCGCGAATGCGGTCGTAGACGACGATCGTGTCGTTCAGCGAATAGCCGACGATCGTCAGCAGCGCCGCGACGCTGTTCAGGTCGAACTGCATCTGCGTCACCGCGAACAGGCCAAAGGTCAGCGCAACCTCGTGGAACAGGCGCCCCAGCGCCCCGACCCCGAACTGCCATTCGAAGCGGATCCAGATGTAGATCGAGATGCCGAGGATCGCGAGCGCGAGGCTGATCGCGCCGGTGCGCAGCAATTCGCCCGACACCTTGCCCGACACCGTCTCGACCGAGCCGGTCTTGGCGGTCGGGAAAGCCTTCTGGATACCCGATACCAGCTGCTGCCCCGCCCGCTCGGCGACGGCCTTGTCGCCCTCGGGCAGCGCGGTGCGGATCGACACCGCCTTGTCCGATCCGAACTGCTGGATCGTCGCCTCGCCCAAGCCGATCTCGCCGACCTTTTCGCGAATCTCGTCGATGGGCGGCATCGCCTGGGTGAATTCGACGCGCACCGACTGGCCGCCGACGAAGTCGACGCCGAGGTTCAGCCCCTTGACCGCGACCAGCGCGATCGACACCGCGACGAGGAAAAAGCTCATGAAGGACGCAAGCTTCCGCCAGCGCAGGAAGTCGATATTGGTGTCGTCGGGGACGAGTTTCAGCAAGCGCATGATGTCGCTCCCTTAAATGTTGATCGTCGTCGGCCGCGCGGTGCGCAGCCAGTGGGCGACGAACATGCGGGTGACGGTGACGGCGGTGAAGACGCTGGTGACGATGCCGATCGTCAGCACGACGGCGAAGCCCTTGATCGGCCCGGTGCCGAACCAGAACATCAGCGCCGCGGCGATGACGTTGGTGACGTTGGCGTCGAAGATCGCGCGGCTCGCTTCGCTATAGCCGAGTTCGACCGCCTGGAACACGCGGCGCCCGCGTTTCAATTCCTCGCGTATTCGCTCGTTGATCAGCACGTTCGCGTCGACCGCGGCGCCGATCGTCAGCACGAAGCCGGCGATGCCCGGCAGCGTCAGCGTCGCGTTGAAAAACGCCATGATCGCGATGATCAGGAACACGTTGAACGCCAGCGCGATATTCGCATAGACGCCGAAGCGGCCATAGACGACGAGCATCAGCACCAGCACCGACACCGTCGCGATGATCCCCGCGACCGCGCCCTTTTCGATCGAATCCTTGCCGAGTTCGGGGGTGACCGTGCGTTCCTCGACGACGTCGAGCTTCACCGGCAGCGAGCCCGAGCGCAGCGCGATCGCCAGCTCGTTCGCGGTCTGCACGGTAAAGCTGCCCGAAATCTGCGCCTGCCCGCCCAGGATCGCCTCGTTGATCGTCGGCGCCGACAGCACCTGGCCGTCGAGGACCATCGCGAAGCGCTTGTTGACGTTGGCGCCGGTGACGCGCGCAAAGGTGTTCGACCCCGCCGAATCGAAGCGGATCGACACCGCGGGCAGCTGCTGCTGGTTGAAATCCTGCCGCGCGTCGATCAGCTGGTCGCCGCTGATCATCACCTGCCGGCTCAGGATTTCGCCTGGCGCGCCATTGCCCTCATTGGGGGCATAGGGCACGAATTCGCTGCCGATCGGGACGTTGACGGGGCCGCCGGCGCCGACCGTGCCATTGGGATCGACCATGCGGAACTCGAGCCGCGCGGTGCGGCCGAGCAGGTCCTTCAGCGCCTTCGGATCCTGCAGGCCGGGCACCTGCACGACGATGCGGTCGCTGCCCTCGCGGATGATCGTCGGCTCGCGCGTGCCCAGTTCGTTGACGCGCTTGTCGATGATCTCGCGCGCGGTTTCCATCGCGCGGTCGACCGCCTGGTCGCGGCCCGACGCGGTCAGCGTCATCACGATACGCGTCGTGTCGACGATCTCGATCTGCCAGTCGCGCTGGCCGGTCAACCCGGCACCCGCCGTCTCGCGGAACAGCCGGTCGCGCGCGTCGTCGAGCTGGTTCTGGTCGCGCACCAGGAAACTGATCGTGCTCCCCGACGCCTTGAAATCGCCGATCGCGATATCGTCGTCGGGCCCGGTCTCGCCGCGCATCGACACGCGCACGGTCTTTTCCATGTTGGAAAGCTGGGTCTTGTTGAGGTCGGCGATGTCGGCCTCGAGCAGCAAGTGGCTGCCGCCCGCGAGGTCGAGCCCCAGATTGACCTTCATCTGCGCAAAGCCCGGCAGCTGGTCGAAGGTCTTCTGCGGCAGGAAGGTCGGGATGGCGAACAGGATGCCGAGCAGCAACGAGATGCAGATGCTGATGGTTTTCCAGCGCGGGAAATCGAGCATGTCTTTGGTCCGATACCAGGGGCGCGCCCGCCGCGGCGGGCGCGGCCGCGTCAGTCGTTGGCGGGCTTGGCGCCGGGCTGCAGCACGTCCGACAGGGTCGACTTCACGACCTTGATCTTCACGCCCTGCGCGATTTCGACATCGGCGAAATCATCGTCGACGCGCGTCACCTTGCCGACGATGCCGCCGCCCGTCACCACCTGGTCGCGCGGCTTCACCGCCGCGATCTTGGCACGATGCTCCTTCATCCGCGTCTGCTGCGGGCGGATCAGGAAGAACCAGAAGACGATGAAGATCAGCACCAGCGGGACGATCTGTCCCACAAAGAGCGCGGCCCCGCCGCCCGATCCGGCCGCCTGGCTCAGAAGCAAATTCGTCGACATCGATGAGAATCTTTCCGTTCGAAAGCACCGCCGTCCCCACCCGGGCCGGGGCGCAAGATAATGGCGCGGCGCCTATCACGCGGGGGCGGAGCGTGCAACCGGCGGCTGCGTGCCGTCCCCCGCGGCAGGCCGAGCCGAAATGGGGCCGCGGCGCGCCAGTTCAAGGCACGAACGCGATCTTCGCACGCGAGGGCCTTGCATCCCCCGCCGACCCGCGCTAGGGGCCTCGCCTGCCCAACAGGGCCGGTCGGGACGTAGCGCAGCCTGGTAGCGCATCACACTGGGGGTGTGGGGGTCGGAGGTTCGAATCCTCTCGTCCCGACCAATTTATCAATCGCTCCAACGCAGCGTTTGAACGAAGAGCGCACCGCCGCTCTTTCCAGCCAGCCTCCTCCCGATCATCCGCCGGGATTTCGCTGCGGCGATTCCCCGCAGCCAGAATAGCAATCCGCCGCCACCCGCTATGCCAACACCCTCTGCGATTGTATCTGACGCATATATCTATATACTGTAGATACTGAACGGCGCACGATGGGAGAAACCGCATGGCAGGCCGGCTTTCGGGGAAGATCGTCCTCCTGTCGGGCGGAACCCGCGGCATGGGCGAGGCGCAGGTCCGCGGCATGGTGCGCGAGGGAGCAAAGGTCGTGTTCGGCGGCCGCGACCGGGCCGCAGGAACCGCCATTGCGGAATCGCTCGGCGGCAAGGCGCATTTCGTGCCGCTCGACGTCACCAGATCCGAAGACTGGAAGGCCGCGGCCGACTTCACGCTCGCGAAGTTCGGCCGGATCGACGGCCTCGTCAACAATGCCGGCGTCGGCGCCACGCGCCCGCTGGTCGACATCGACGATGCGGAATGGGCGGATATTCTCGCGGTCAACCAGAACGGCGTCTTCTTCGGCATGCGCGAGGGCGCCCGCGCGATGCTGCAATCGGGCGGCGGCGCGATCGTCAACGTCGCATCGCCCGCGGGCACCAAGGCCCATGCCAATCTGGTCGCCTATTCGGCCGCGAAAGCCGCGGTGATCGGCATGTCGCGCGCGGCCGCCAAGGAACTCGCGCCCAGCGGCATCCGCGTCAACGTCCTGATCCCGGGCTTTTTCGCGACGCGCCTGCTGACCGAAACGACGAACAGCGAGGCGCTCGTCCGCGGCGCGCAATTGACCCCGCTCGGCCGCGTCGCGCAGCCCGAGGAAAGCGTCGGCGCGGTGCTGTTCCTGCTCTCCGACGAAAGCAGCTTCGTGACCGGGACGCAGGTCGTCGTCGACGGCGGCTACACCGCCTGAGCGCCGCGCTCAGGCATTTTGTTCGAACGTCATCTGGCCTTCGGGCAGGGTCACCCACGGCAGCGCGGTCGCGGTCCAGATGCTGACCGCGGGCGCGAAGGGCGCGGGATCGTCGAGCGTCCCCGCCTTGACCACCAGCATGCCCCGCCCGTCGGTGGTCTCCGAAAAGATCGGCGAACCGCAGCGGCCGCAGAATTTGCGCAGCACCGGATTGCCCGACAGCGTGTCCGTATCCTCATAGACGGTGAGGTCGCCCTCGTGCGTCACGGCCGCGGCTTTGAAGAGCAGATTGACCGAAAAGGCGCTTCCCGACTGCTTGCGGCAATTGGTGCAATGGCATTGCGCGACCACCACGGGCGCGCCCTCGGCACGGTAGCGTATCGCCCCGCAATTGCATCCGCCCTCGATCATTGCGTCCGTTCCTTTCCGTAGCGAAATCTGAATCCGTCGAACAGCACGCGCAGCGTCTCGACGAACAGCGCCTCGTCGGCCACCGGCGATTTGGCGAGCGCCGCGGCCAGCAGCGGGTGACGGGCCGCATCGACCGGCGGCATCGCGGCATGGTCGTGCGCCTTCGCCGCGGCGTCGAAGAGCGCCTTGCCATAGGTCAGCTTTTCCAGCGCCTCGAGCACCGCGAGATGATGTTCGGGCGCATAGGGGCAATCCGACAGCGCGCGCTCATAGGCCCCCAGCATCAGCTCGCGTGGGAAGAAGCGCAGCATCAGCGGCCCGGCATGCGCATGATTCAGCATCACCCGGCGCGTCGCTACCGCCAGATCGATCGCCCGCTCTTCCCATGACGCGTCGGGCTGCTCGCCGCGCCCCACCTCGAACAACAGGGTCTTGGCGATCATGTGGAGCAATTCGTCGCGGTTCTTGAAATGATAATAGAGCGAGGGCGCCTGCACCCCCAGTTCGCGCGCCACCGCCTGCACCGTCAGCGCATCGAGCCCCTTGCGGTCGAGCAGGTCGATCGACACCTCGATCGCGGTTTCGCGCGTGATCAGCGGGGTCAGCGGCCGCCCCGGCCCCTTTTTCCGCTTCGCTTGGCTGGCGGGCAAATTCTTCCCTTTCCCTATCGGCATTAGGCCGACAGATGCCACGGCGAAGCCCGATTGGCCAGCCGCGAGGATCGGGAGCATGGGCGTCAGCGCGCCTGCCACACGGGCGGGCGCTTTTCGGCGAAGGCGCGCGGACCTTCGCGCGAGTCTTCCGAGGCGAAGACGGTACGCGTTTCCCGCTTGTTCGCTTCCCAATAATCGTCGTCGCTGGCGATCCGCCCTTCGGTGATGCCCATCGCGATGCGCTTGCTCGCCTGCACCGCAAGCGGGGCATTGACCGCAATGCGCTCGGCATAATCGAGCGCGGTGTCCATCAGCCGGCCAAGCGGCACGACCTCGTTCGCGAGCCCCAGGTCGAGCGCGCGCTGTGCCGAAATCGGCTCGCCGGTCAGCAGCAGCTGCATCGCGACCTTTTGCGGCAGCTGTTGGACGATGCGAAAGGCGCCGCCCGCCGCGGCGATGATGCCGCGCTTGACCTCGGGCAGCCCGAATTGCGCATGGTCGGCGGCGATCACCAGGTCCGACGCCAGCGCCAGTTCGGTGCCGCCGCCGAGCGCGAAGCCGTTGACCGCGGCGATGATCGGCTTGCCGATCGGGTGGCGGACGAAGCCCGCGAAACCCCAGGCGCGCTGCGCCTTGTCCTCGGGCTCCAGCCGCTCGCCGCGCGACAGCGCCTTGAGGTCGGCGCCCGCGCAAAAGGCCTGGTCGCCCGCCCCGGTGACGATCACGACACGGATCTCGGGATCGGCCTCGGCCCGTTCGAGCCCCTCGCCCAGCCCGGCATGGACGGCGGCGTTGACGGCATTGCGCGCCTCGGGGCGGTTGATCGTCAGGATCAGGATAGGACCGCGGCGTTCGGCGAGCACGGCGGGGGCATCGGTCATCTGTCTCTCCGGTTTTTACAGGCCCATTATCTTCGCGATGATGTTGCGCTGGATTTCGTTGGTTCCCGCATAGATCGAAGCCGCGCGTTCGCTGACGTAACGCATCGGCGCGATCGCTGCCTCGCGCGGACCGACGAAGTCGCCCTCGCCATGCGGGAAATGGACGGGCCCGGCCGAGACGCCGGCCTGCGGCTGATAGGCCAGGCCATAGCGGCCAGCCGCGAGCAGGCGCAGTTCGGTGATCCGCTGCTGCAATTCGGTACCGCGAATCTTCATCAGCGACGGGATCGCGGCCGGATAGCGCCCTGCCCCGGCATCGCTCATCGCGCGAAATTCGAAGATTTCGAGCGCCATCACGTCGATCCGCGCCTGCGCGATCGCATCGGCAAAAGCGGCATCGTCGATCAGCCGCCCGCCATCGTCGCCGCGTACTTCGCTGGCGAACTGCTCGATCTCGTCGAGGTCGATCTGCAACCCCGGCGCATAGGCCGCGCCGCCGCGCTCGAAATCGAGCAGATATTTGGCCACCGTCCAACCGTCGCCGATCGCGCCGACGACGTTCGCCTTGGGCACGCGCACCGCATCGAGGAAAATCTCGTTCTGGATGTTCTCGCCCGCGGGCGAGACAGTGGGCACGACGGTGACGCCGGGGCTGGTCATGTCGATCAGCAGGAAAGTTATGCCCTTCTGCGGCCGGTCGAGTGTCGCGGTGCGGACGAGGAAAAAGCCCCAGTTCGCCGCATGCGCATGCGTGCTCCACAATTTCTGGCCGGTAACGACCAGGTCGTCGCCATCCTCCTCGGCGCGGCATTGCAGGCTGGCGAGATCGGAGCCCGAGCCCGTCTCGGAATAACCCTGGCACCAGAAATGCTCGCCCGACAACATGCGCGGCAGGAAGAACGCCTTCTGCTCCGCGCTGCCATGGCCGATGATCGCGGGTCCGCACATCTGCACGCCCATCGGCGACACCGGCGGCGCACCCGCGGCGATGCGCTCGCGCTGCCAGATATAACGTTGCGCAAGGCTCCAGCCGGTGCCGCCATGTTCGACCGGCCAGGACGGCGCGACCCAGCCCTTTTCGTGCAATATCGCCTGCCAGGCGCGGGCATGGCGGGGATCGGCATAGACGCTGGTCATATGTGCCCCGCTCGCGCGCAGCTCGTCGGTCAGCTCGTTCGCCAGAAAGGCGCGCACCTCATCGCGAAAGGCGATCTCGTCGGCGCTCCAGGCGATGTCCATCGGCGCTCTCCTCAGGCCGCGCGCGACAGCGCGGCGAAACGACGGCGGTGCCAGTCGGCCGAGCCAAACTCGGTCTCGATCACGGTGGCGCGGCGGAAATAATGGGTTACCGCAACCTCGTCCGTCATGCCCATGCCGCCGTGAAGCTGGATCGCATTCTGGCCGATGAAGCGGCATGCGCTCGCCACGGTCACCTTCATCGCCGACACCGCACGCGCACGCTCGGCGGGCGAGGCGCCCAAGCTGAGCACCGCGCGGTAGACCGCCGAGGTCGCGAGTTCGAGCTGCATATACATATCGACCATGCGATGCTGGATAACCTGGAACGACGCGATCGCCTGCCCGAACTGGCGGCGTTCCTTGGTGAAGGCGATGGTGTCGTCGAGCATGACGCGCATCACGCCGAGTGCCTCGGCGCCGAGCATCGCGGCCCCGATATCGCACAACCGCTCGATCGCCTCGGCGCCGCGCGCAACGCGTGCATGGTCTGGCAATGCGACGGCGTCGAGCGTGACATCGGCGGCGCGGCGGCCGTCGATCGTCGGATAGGCTTGCTGCGAGACACCCACGGCGCCGGCCTCGACCAGGAACAGCGCGGGCTCCTCGCCGATGCGCGCGGTGACGAGCAGATGCGTCGCCATCGGCGCTGCGGTCGCCACGATCTTGCGCCCGTCGAGGCGCCATCCGACCGTGGTGCGCAGCGCGATGGTATCGCGCGGCAGGGTGTCGAAGCGCGTTTCGGCCTCGGCCCAGGCAAAGGCGAGGCGCAGGTCGCCGCGGGCGATCGCCGCCAGTTCGGTTTCATGGCCGGCGCCGAACGCCGACGCGCCGATCACCGCGGTTTCGAGATAGGGCTCGACGAGCAGATTGGCGCCAAGCTCGTCCATAACGACCATCATGTCGGTCGCATTGCCGCCGACGCCGCCCGCGGCTTCGGGCACGAGCAGGCCTAAAATGCCCAAATCGTCGGCGAGCCCGCGCCACAGCGATTCGCTCCAGCCGGACGCGCTGCGCGCATTCGCCGTTCGGACGGAAAACCCGTTGTTGCGCTGAAGATAACCGCGCAGCGCATCGCGCAACTGGCGCTGGTCGTCGGTGAAAGTGAAGTCCATCGGCAACTCTCCGTCGCGTGGCCGCTAACATAGAAGGCCGAAGCCCGCAAAAAGAATTAGTCGATTAATTAACTTTTCTTCGCGGCACGGATATGGCAAGCGCCGGGCAACGCCGACGGACCGTTTTCGCGCCGTCGCCCCATCGATCGAAGGAATATCCATGTCCAGTCGCCCGCTGTCCGGCATTCGCATCGTCGAGAGCGTGCAGGGACCGCTGGCGATGATCGGGCGCTATCTCGCGGACCTCGGCGCCGCGGTCGATTGCTTCGCCACCGATGCCGACGCCAGCGCAGAAGCGATCGTCGCCAATGCGGGCAAACGGACTCATACCGGCGATCCGAGCGGCCCATCCGCGGCGGCGGCGATCGAGAGCGCGCATATCGTCATTGCCGACCCCGCATCGGGCATCGACCTCGCCGCGCTCCGCCGCGATCGCCCCGCGCTTATCACCATGGCGGTGAGCGATTTCGGCGAGGACAGCCCGCTCGCCGGCTGGCGCGCGACCGGGCCGGTGCTGCATGCGCTGTCGGCGGTGCTGTCCCGCTCGGGCATCCGCGGGCGCGAGCCGTTGCTGCCGCCCGGCGACCTCGCCTATCAATGCGCCGCGCCGCAGGCGGTGTTCGCGCTGCTCGGCGCGCTCTATCGCGTGCTCGGTGGCGGCGACGGCGCGCATTTCGATTTTGCGGCGCTCGACGGCGCGGTGCAGGGGCTCGACCCGGGCTTCGGCATCAACGGCAGCGCGACCATGGGCAAGCCCGTCGGCCTCTTGCTGCGCGACCGGCCGCGCGCGGGGTTCCAATATCCGATCATGCGCTGCGCCGACGGCTATGTGCGCATCTGCCTGCTCGCCAGGCGCCAGTGGCGCGGCATGTTCCAGTGGATGGGCGAGCCCGAACAATTCGCCTCGCCCGATTTCGACCGCACCTCGCACCGCTATGCCTCGGCCGAGCTGCTCCCCTACATCGCCGGATTTTTCGCCGACAGGTGCCGCATCGATCTCGAACGCGAGGGGCAGCAGCATGGCGTGCCGATCGCCTCGGTGCTGACGCTCGGCGAGTTTCTCGACAGCGATCATGCCGCAGCGCGCGACGCGGTCACGACGCTGGATGACGGCACGCGGCTGCCCAATGGTTTCCTGACCATCGATGGCGAGCGTATGGGGCCGCTGTCCGCACCCGGCGATGCCGATTTCCCGGCAACGACCAATGCCCCTCCCCTCGCTCCGTTCGGCGATCTCAAGGTCCTCGACCTCGGCGTCATCGTCGTCGGCGCCGAGGGCGCACGGCTGCTCGGCGATTTCGGCGCCGATGTCATCAAGATCGAAAGCGGCGCCTTTCCCGACGGCAGTCGCCAATCCTATCTCGAGCATGGCATGTCGGTGAGCTTCGCCGCGGGCCACCGCAACAAGCGCAGCCTGGGCATCGACCTGCGCAGCGACGAAGGCCGCGCGCTCTTCCTCGACATGGTCCGGCAGGCCGACGTCGTCTGTTCGAACTTCAAGCCGGGGACGATGGAGAAGCTCGGCCTTGCCGAGGCCGTGCTGCGCGAGGCCAATCCGCGCATCGTCGTGTCCGAAAGCTCGGCCTTCGGCGACACCGGGCCGTGGAGCGGGCGCATGGGTTACGGCCCGCTCGTCCGCGCCTCGACCGGGCTGACGCTCGCCTGGCGCTACCCCGAGGATCCGCTCAGCTTCAGCGATTCGATCACCGTCTATCCCGACCATGTCGCGGGGCGCATCTGCGCAATCGGCGTCGCAGCGTTGCTGATCCGCCGCCTGCGCACCGGGCTGGGCGGGGTTGCCAAGGTCGCGCAGTCCGAAGTGATGATCGGCCATTTCGCCGCCGATGTCGTGCGCGGTACGCCCGCGGGCGGCGCGCCCATCGACTGGCCATGGGGCGTGTATCGCGCCGCGGGCGACGACGAATGGTGCGTGATCACGGTCGAGGGCGACGCCGACTGGGCAAAGCTGTGCCGGGCGATCGGCTATGACGAAGGCCTGGCCTTCGACAGCGCCGCTAAGCGCCTCGCCGCGCGCGCCGGCATCGATGCGGCGATCGAAGCCTGGACGAGCGGCCGCAGCCAGCACCAAGCCGCGGCAGTGCTGCAAGCGGCGGGGATCGCCGCAGCGCCGATGCTGCGTCTCGCCGAGCTGCCCGATTTCCCCTATTTCCGCGAACGCGGCTTCTACCGTGTCGAGGATCATCCCTGGTTGCAGGAAGATGTCGTGGGCGACGCCTATGTCGTGCGCACCGCCGACCTGCCCGCCCCGCCGCGGCGTCCTGCCCCGCTCAGCGGCGAGCAGAGCGCAGAGGTCATCGCCGACTGGCTCGGCATCGACGCGGCTGGCATCGAGCGGCTGAACGCAGGCGCCGTGCTCGAACCGCTCGCCGACGCGACGCGGCGGCAGGCCGAGGCGCATATGGCGAGCCCCGACCCGGTCACCGCAACGGGCTAATCGATGACGTGAAAATCTTCCGAGAGGAAGATCGGCGAATTGGGCAAGTCGATGAACTTCTTCTCGTCGGCAAGCAGCAGCGCGCCCGCGACGCGCCCCGCCTCGGTCGATCCCGCGGCCGCGAAGCTCGCCATATCGTCCCACCACAGCTGCGCGACGCCGTCAAAGTCGAGGCCGGTCGAACCGCGCACATCGGCGAGCGGAAAGGCGCCGGACAAGGACAGGCTGTGCGACTGGACATATTTGCGGATGCCGAGCGCCGCGCCATGCTCCCTGACCAAAGGCGCATGCTGGTTCCGCCAATAATCCTGGAACTCCCCGCGCGTCAGCCCGGGCAGCCGTTTCAGGCAAAAGGTCACTCGCAGCATCGTCATGTCTCCCATCGGTGCGGACCCTAGTCGCGTCCCGCACACTTCACCATTGCACGTCGACATCGAATCTATATAGTATAGATAAATGACGCAATGGCCGTGAGCAAAGCGGCGGGAAAGGATGGCAGGGGCGAATGACCTATCATTCGGCAACGGGGCCGATCGGCGCCGAAGGGCGCTATTGGGATGCGCTTCTTGAGGGGCGGCTCGAACTGCCGCGCTGCACGGGCTGCGGCAAATGGCACTGGCCCGCGGTGTGGCGCTGCGGCGCCTGCGGCGGCTGGGATCATGAGTGGGTCGAACAGCCGCTGACGGGCAGCGTCTTCACCTACACCCGCACCCACCACCCGTTCGGTGGCACCGAAGCCTTCGCCAAGCCCTTCGCGACGCTCGTCGTCACGCTCGATGCCATTCCCGTCCGCCTGGTCGGCGTGCTCGAAGGCGACGAGGCGGGCCTCGAGATCGGCGTCCCCGTCACCGGCACCATCGCGCGTACCGCCTTCGGCGACGCGCAGATCCCCGCCATCCGCTGGAGGCTCGCATGACCCCGAACCTGTCGGGCCTGGTTGCCGCCGCCGGCGTCGGTTATCGCCAGTACAAGCGCGGCACCGCGCCCGTCCCCGAACGCGGCGTGCTCGTCCGCGCGATCGTCGATGCGTGCGAGGATGCGGGTTTCGACCCCGCCGACGTCGACGGCTTCGTCTCCTATGGCGACGACAAGAACGAGCCGGTGCGGCTGATGCCCGACCTCGGCACCAGGGCGATCAACTGGTCGGCGCAGGTGTGGGGCGGCGGCGGCGGCGGCATCGCGGGCGCCTTCGGCATCGCGGCCTCGGCGATCCTGACCGGACAGGCCCGCGCGGTCGTCGTGTTCCGGGCATTGGTCGAGGGCAATAGCGGACGGCTGTCGGCAGCGGTGATGGCGCATCACCTCAACGACCATATGGTGTCGTCGGGCATCCTCGCCCCCGCGCAGGTCTGCGCGATGCGGGCGCAGCGGATGTTCGAATATCATGGCGTGCCCTATGAGCTGTGCGAAGAGCTGGTGCGGGCGTCCTATTATCATGGCAGCCGCAATCCCGAGGCGGTCGCCTATGGCAAGAGCTTCGACCATGAAGAATATCAGGGCTCGCGAATCATCGCCGAACCCTTCCACTTGTTCGATTGCAGCCGCGAGAACGACGGTGCGGGCGCGATCCTGATGGTGTCGACCGAGATGGCCCGCGACCTCAAAAAGAAGCCGGTGAAATTGCTGTCGGTCGCGCAGGGGACCGAGGCGGGTTATGGCGACCTCTTGGAAAATGACGCGACCGATCTCTATCCGACCGCCGGTTTCCGCGCGATCCGCGACCGGCTCTACGGGACCGCGGGATTGACCCCGGCGGATATCGACGTCGTCCAGCTCTACGAGAATTTCAGCGCGCAGGGCATCGCCTCGCTGATCGACCATGGCTTCTGCACCTATGAGAATGTCGCCGAGGTCGTGCGCTTCGAAAACCTGATCGCCCCATCGGGCAAGCTGCCGGTGAACACCTCGGGCGGCAACCTCGCGCATGGCTTCGTCCATGGCTTCGTCACCGCGGTCGAGGCGGTGCGCTGCCTGCGCGGCGAGAGCCCGAACCCGGTGCCGAATGCCCGCACCTGCCTGCTCGCGGGCGGTCCGGGGGCGCCGACGATCAGTTCGGCGATCTTCGGGGTGGATTAGGGGCTTTTGCGTCGAACGGCGGGTATGGGGCGGGAGCTGCCATCCTAATCCTCCCTGTCGCGCAGCGATGGGGAGGGGGACCATGCGAAGCATGGTGGAGGGGTGGTGGCCCCTAGCGCCGACGTTCTTCGCATCGACCCCTCCACCACCCTGCGGGCGGTCCCCCTCCCCACGGC
>NZ_LNSB01000023.1 GCF_001468285.1 Sphingopyxis sp. HIX
GCCCCCCACCCTCGCGCCATTCATCGCCCCATTGACCCCTGCACCGCTTGGGCTAGGCTCCCGCCATGTTCATCGGCCATTTCGCCCCGGCGCTGGTCGCCGCCGCCCGGCCGAAAGCCGCGGGCCTCGGCACGCTCTTCGTCGCGGCGCAGCTCGTCGACATCGGCTTCGCCGCGCTGCTGGTCCCGGGGATCGAGGCGATGCGGATTGAACCCGGCATCACCGCGATGAACCCGATGGACCTCCATCACATGCCCTATACGCACAGCCTGCTCGGCAGCCTGCTGTGGGCCGCGGCCTTCGGCGCGCTCGTCCTCGCGGCGACGAAGCGCCGCGCCGCGGCGATCGGCGCGGCGCTGGTCGTGCTGTCGCACTGGTTCGTCGACCTCCTCGTCCATATCCCCGACCTCACCCTCTTCGGCGCGCCGCCGAAGCTCGGGCTGGGCCTCTGGAACCATCCCGCGGTCGCGATGCCGCTCGAGCTCGCCTTTATCGGCGCGGCGCTCTTCTATTATGCGCGCCGCACCCAGGCCCCCGCCGGCAACAGGCGCCTCTGGATCCTCGCCGGCCTGCTCGCCTTCGCGCAAGGTATCGACTGGTTCGGGCCGAAGGAGCCCGCCTATTCGCTCGCCATCCCCGCGACGATGCTCTTCGCCTACACCCTGCTCGCCGCCACCGCGGCCTGGGCCGGCGCCAACCGCCAGCTCGCCGGAGCCCCCGCATGACGCTGCACCATGTCGCCGGCTACGGCCTGACCGCGCTGATCTTTGGCATCCTCGACGCGATCTGGCTGACCAAGGTCGGGCCCAAGCTCTACCGCCCCGAAATCGGCGAGCTGCTGATGGACGGCTGGCGCCCCGCGCCGGCGCTGGCCTTCTACGCGCTCTACATGCTCGGCATCCAGATTTTCGCGGTGGCCCCCGCGCTCGAGGCGGGCCGCTGGCAGGTCGCGGCGCTCTACGGCGCGCTGTTCGGCTTCTTCTGCTACATGACCTACGACCTCACCAACCATGCGACGATGAAGATCTGGTCGCTCAAGGTCACCCTCGCCGACATCGCCTGGGGAACTGCCGCGACGGGCCTCGCGGCGGGCGCCGCGGCCTGGCTGGTGCTCGCGCTGCTCCCGCGCAGCGCCTGACCCCTCGCCGCGCCGCGCAATCGCGATTCCATTCTTTGCAATTGCCGCGACTCCGCGGCCCCGCCATGCTGCACCGCACAAGAGAGAGGGGCGTAAAGGCAAGTTTTGTTCAACAAACAAGGACTTGCATCATGAAAAAGATCATCCTCCCCATGCTGACCCTGCTCGCGCTCGTCCCCGCGGCGGCGCATGCCGAAGAGGTCCGCCGCTTCGAGCATGAAGGCCGCATCTACAGCTATACGATCAAGACCGTCGGCGAACGCCGCGTGATCGACGGCGTCGACGAAGCGACCGGCAAGCGCTTCTCGCTGCGCGTCGGCCCGCGCAAGGTGCGCGGCACCGTCGGTTCGCAGCAGGTCGAATTCGCGCTCAAGGACGTCGAGCCGCTCAAGGCCTCGGTCACCGTGCTCGCGGCGCGCTGATCTCAGACCGGAACAGGCCCCATTTATCGCCCGAAAGCGGTCATGGGGTCTGTTCCAATCGCGCGCACCTCGCTAAAGGCGCGCCATGACTCAGACCGCAACCGCGCCCGCCTCCGTCATCACCCCCGAGATCGTCGCCGAACACGGCCTCTCGCCGGAAGAGTATGAGCGCGTCCTCTCCGCCCTCGGGCGCGAGCCGAACCTCGTCGAACTCGGCATCTTCTCGGTCATGTGGTCCGAGCATTGCAGCTACAAAAGCTCGCGCATCCATTTGAAGAAACTGCCTACCGAAGCCCCTTGGGTGATCTGCGGCCCCGGCGAGAATGCCGGCGTCATCGACATCGGCGAAGGGCCCGACGGCAAGAAGCTCGCCGCGATCTTCAAGATGGAGAGCCACAACCACCCGTCGTACATCGAACCCTATCAGGGCGCGGCGACCGGGGTCGGCGGCATCCTCCGCGACGTCTTCACCATGGGTGCGCGCCCCGTCGCCAACCTCAACGCGCTGCGCTTCGGCCGCCCCGATCACCCGAAGATGAAGCATCTCATCTCGGGCGTCGTCCACGGCATCGGCGGTTACGGCAATTGCGTCGGCGTCCCGACGGTCGGCGGCGAGGTCAATTTCCACAAGGCCTATGACGGCAATATCCTCGTCAACGCGATGACCGTCGGCGTCGCCGAGCAGGACAAGATCTTCTATTCGGCCGCATCGGGCGTCGGCAATCCGATCGTCTATGTCGGCTCGAAAACCGGCCGCGACGGCATCCACGGTGCGACCATGGCGAGCGCCGACTTCGGCGAGGATGCCGAGGAAAAGCGCCCCACCGTGCAGGTCGGCGACCCCTTCACCGAAAAACTGCTGATCGAGGCATGCCTCGAACTGATGGCGTCGGACGCGATCGTCGCGATTCAGGACATGGGCGCCGCGGGCCTCACCTCCTCGTCGGTCGAAATGGCGTCGAAGGGCGGCGTCGGCCTCCACCTCAAGATGGACGATGTGCCGCAGCGCGAAACCGGCATGACGGCCTATGAAATGATGCTGTCCGAATCGCAGGAACGCATGTTGATGGTCCTGAAACCCGGCAAGGAAGAGTTCGCGAAGGCGATCTTCCACAAATGGGAGCTCGACTTCGCGGTGATCGGCACCGTCACCGACACCGGCCGCATGGTGCTCGAACATCATGGCGAGATCGTCTGCGATATCCCCCTCGCCCCGCTCGCCGACGACGCGCCGCTCTACGATCGCCCGCACGTGCCGACGCCCAAGCAGGCCGAACTCACTGACGTTCCCGAGACGAAGGACGTCGCCGCCGACCTCAAGACGCTGATAGGCACTCCCGACATCGCCAGCCGCCGCTGGATTTACGAGCAGTACGACAGCCAGGTCGGCGCCGACACGCTGCAGACCGGCGGCGACGCCGCGCTCGTCCGCATCCACGGCACCAACCGCGCGCTCGCGATGAGCACCGACTGCACCCCGCGCTATTGCTACGCCGACCCGGTCGAGGGCGGCAAACAGGCGGTCGCCGAGACGTGGCGCAACATCACCGCGGTAGGCGCGACGCCGCTCGCGATCACCAACTGCCTCAACTTCGCCAACCCGCAGCGCCCCGAGATCATGGGCCAGATCACGGGCTGCCTCGACGGCATGGCAGAGGCGTGCCGCGCGCTCGACTATCCGATCGTCTCGGGCAACGTCAGCCTCTATAACGAGAGCAAGGCGACCGGCGGCGGCAGCGCGATCCTGCCGACCCCCGCGATCGGCGGCGTCGGCGTGATCGAGGATTTGAACCGCGCCGTCGGCATCGGCTTCAAGCGCACCGGCGACATCGTGATGGCGGTCGGCGAACGCGCCGGCCATCTCGGCCAGTCGATATGGCTGCGCGAAATCCACGGCCGCGAGGAAGGCCCGCCGCCGTCGGTGAACCTCCGCTGCGAAAAGCGGACCGGCGACTTCATCCGCACCGCGATCAACGCGGGCTGGATCACCGCGTGCCACGACGTGTCCGACGGCGGCATCGCGGTCGCGCTCGCCGAAATGGCCTTGAAGTCAAACATCGGCGTGCTCGTCAGCGAAGAACAGCCCTTCGGCGTCGCCGAAAGCTTCTTCGGCGAGGATCAGGGCCTTTATCTGGTCACCGTCTGCGACACCTGCCTCGCCGACTTCCTCGACGCCGCGGGCCGCGCCGACGTGCCGGTCGACCCCGTCGGCCGCACGATCAAGGACCGCATCGTCTTCGAACTGCCCGACAGCGACCATCAGGTGACGCTCGCCGAACTGCGCGAAGCCCACGAAGGTTTCTTCCCGAACCTGATGGGCGCCGACGCGGCGCTGGCCTGAGATTCAAGCAAGAAGGACTCGCACAAAGCCACGAAGCCACAAAGAGGGTGCGTAGCTGCGACATCGATATGCGCCGATAGCGCGCAGCGCTATGACGGACGCTCTTGCATGGGGCGATGTACGCCGGATCGGCACGCCCTCTTTGTGGCTTCGTGGCTTCGTGCGAGATAAGGGAACAAGCGCAGCCGTCCGCAGGAGAGAAGCAAGTCATGAGCATCCACATTGGCATCGGCGGCTGGACCTTCGAACCCTGGCGCGGCACCTTCTACCCCGACAAGCATCCGCAGAAGCGCGAGCTCGAATATGCCGGCCAGCATCTCACCGGGATCGAGATCAACGGCACCTATTACAGCAGCCAGAAGCCCGAGACGTTTGCGGGCTGGGCGGCCGCGGTCCCCGACGGTTTCAAGTTCAGCGTCAAGGCCTCGCGCTTCACCACCAACCGCAAGGTGCTGAAAGACGGCGCCGCCTCGATCGAGAAATTCCTGACGCAGGGGCTGACCCGGCTCGGCGATCGGCTCGGCCCGATCCACTGGCAGTTCATGGCGACCAAGAAATTCGACGCCGACGATTTTGCGGGTTTCCTCGACCTGCTCCCCGACACGCAGGATGGCGTCCCGCTCCGCCACGCGATCGAGGTCCGCCACGAAAGCTTCCGCGACCCGGCGTTCCTCGCCATGCTGCGCGAACGCAACATGGCGGTCGTCTACGCCGACAGCGACGAATTCCCGTGCATCGAGGAGCAGACCGCCGACTTCACCTACGCGCGGCTGCAACGCAGCCAGGAGGATGTCGAAACCGGCTATGACGCCGAGGCGCTCGACCGATGGGCCGCCCAAGCCAAGGACTGGGCCAAGGGCGACCGCGACGTCTTCCTCTTCTTCATCTCGGGCGCCAAGGTCCGCAACCCCGCCGCCGCGCAGGCGCTGATCGCACGGCTGTGACCACCGGCTATTCGGGCACCCCGCTAGCGAAGAAACTATCGCTGAAGGACGGCATGACCGCGTGGTTCCACGCGATGCCCGACAGCGTGCGCGAAGAGATCGGGGATGTCGCGCTCGACGAACGCGCCGCGCCCGAAGCGGGCCTGCAGGCCGCGCATATCTTCAGCACCGAGCGCGCCGAACTCACCCGCCTGCTGGCCGAATTGCGGACGCTGATCGATCCCGCGGGCTTCGTCTGGGTGAGCTGGCCCAAGAAAGCCTCGAAGGTCGCGACCGACATCACCGAAGATGTCATCCGCGACATCTGCCTGCCCATGGGCTTGGTCGATGTGAAGGTCTGCGCGGTCGACGCCGTGTGGTCGGGCCTGAAGCTGATGATCCGCAAAGAGCTACGCTGAACTCCGGATCGGCGTATGTTGCCGTTGACCAGATCCTCCCCATCGCTCCGCGAAGGGGAGGATCTATCCGGTCAAGCCGCCACGGCCTGCGCCGCGAGGAAGTTATACGGGTCGATGCCGCGGCTGCGGTACGCCCGGTGCGCTTCCTTGTAGAGCGTCGGCTCGCCGATCCCCAACCGCGCCCGCGCGGTGTCGAGCGGCTCGGCGAGCAGCGCGCGGATATCCTGCTCGATGATCGCCTGCGACGCCTTGCCGTGGCGCTGGCCCTGGCGGATCGCACCCATCACCGGGGCGCCGCCGTCGACGCGGCGCTTGAGCTCGTAACCGCCGGCATAGGCGATGAAGAAATTGCCGTAATTGCCCGTCTGGCCATAGGTGAAGCCGAGCACGCACTGCTCGCCGAGCGCGTCGCGGCCATAGCCGGTCAGGATGTGGAACAGGTCGTGCGTGTCGCGCAGGCGATTGGCATACCACTGGATCTGGTCGTCGAACTTCGGGCGGCCCATCTTGTCGGCCTCGGCGACCAGCCCCGCGGCCGACAGGCCCTCGCGGCGCATGAAGGTCACATAGGCGTGGCCGACCGTGCCCTCGGGCAGTTCGTCGATCCAGCTGTGATCGTCGAGCAGGTCGGGCAGATAGGGCTCGCTCGCCATCAGCTGGCGGCCCTTTTCGCTTTCCACGAAAGCGCGCGCGTCGTCCATGAAGCCCTTGCGCGGCAGATTCTCGAAGATGTGGAACACCTGTTCGGTGTCTTCCTTGTCCTTGATGAGGTTGCGGAAGTGCCGGAGCGCCTTCAGTGGGCGGAACTTCGCGGGCTGGCGGTCGGGGTGGGAGAAGATCGTCGGGATCGTGGCGGTGGTCGCGGTCATGGGGGAGAACCTCGTCTCGAATCGTTGCTGATTGCACCCTAGCATTACTGACATAGATGTCAATAGTTGATGAACGGGGATCCGGTGCCGGAAATAACCGCTCGACGCTGCGCGGGCGGAGCGATAGCTCTACCCCGGTCCTGAGGGGGAACGGGCATGACGAACGGCAGTGCGGCGACACGCTATGAAAGCCTCGACGCGATCCGCGGGGTCGCGGTGATGGGCATTTTGGCGATGAACATCGTCGCCTTCGCGATGCCGATGAGCGCCTATTTCAACCCCGCCGCGGGCGGCGCGCCGAGCGGCAGCGACCTCGCGACCTGGGCGTTCAACTTCGTCTTCGTCGATTCGAAGATGCGCGGGCTCTTCTCGATCCTGTTCGGCGCGAGCACGTTGCTCGTGATCGAAAACGCCACCGCGGGCGGACGCAGCGCCGCGGGCAGCCATTATATGCGCATGCTGTGGCTGCTGCTGTTCGGCCTCGCCCATTATTATTTCATCTGGTTCGGCGACATCCTCTCGCTCTACGCGGTGTGCGGGCTGCTGCTCTTCCTGTTCCGGAACCTCTCGATCCGCGCGCTGCTGATCTGGGCCGGGGTGTTCCTGCTCATCTCGCTCGCCATCCTCGGCTCGACCTGGATTTCCTTCGCCGCGCTCGAGGCGGGCCGCCTGCCCGCCGCCGATGCCGCGGCGATGCGCGAGCAGATGGACCAGTTCAACGCGATGATGGGCCCGAACTCGCCGACCTATGCCAAGGACGTCGCGCATTTCCTCGGCAGCTATGCCCAGATCGCGGGCATGCGCCTGGGCGAAGCCGCGATCGAGCCGCTGATCCAGGTCATGCTCTTCGCGTGGGAGACGATGGCGCTGATGCTGATCGGCATGGCGCTCTACAAGTCGCGCATGCTGACCGGCGAATGGAGCGCCGCGCGCTACGCCAAATGGGCGGGCCTCTGCTTCGCGATCACGGCGCCCGTGCTGGCATGGATGGCGTGGCACAGCATCGAAACGGGCTTTGCGACGATGACGGTCTTTTCGACCAGCCTCGTCTTCTCGCTCCCCTTCGACATCCTGATGGCGGTCGGTTGGGCGGCGCTGATCATGCTGCTGATCCAGACGCGCGCGAGCGACGCGGTGCGCGCCCGCCTCGCCGCGACGGGGCGCATGGCCTTCACCAATTACCTCGTGACGTCGATCGTCATGACGACGATCTTCTACGGCTATGGGCTCGGACTGTTCGGCAGCGTCGGCCGCGCCCCGCTCTATCTCTTCTGCTTCGGCATGTGGGCGGCGATGCTGCTCTGGTCGAAACCGTGGCTCGCGCGCTACCACTACGGCCCGCTCGAATGGCTGTGGCGCAGCCTGTCGCGCCTCAGCCTGCAACCGATGCGCAAGAATTAGGCGCTGGACGCCACGCGCCGCATCTGTATTATATATATAATACAGTGGAGAGCGATATGCGCGAAGATAGAGACATTACGGGCGACCGCCTGATCACCCTCGACGCGCTGCGCGGCTTCGCGGTGATGGGTATCTTGGCGATGAACATCGTCGCCTTCGCGATGCCCGAAATGGCCTATGTCTCGCCCAAGGCCTATGGCGGCGAGACGTCGTCGGACATCGCGGCCTGGGCGATGGGCTTCCTGCTCTTCGACGGCAAGATGCGCGGGCTCTTCTCGATCCTGTTCGGCGCGAGCATGCTCCTCATCATCGACCGCGCCGAGGCGAACGGCCAGAGCCCGCGCGCCGTCCACTATCGTCGCATGGCGTGGCTCGCGGTCTTCGGCCTCTGCCATTTCTTCTTCATCTGGTGGGGCGACATCCTCTTCCTCTACGCGAGCGTCGGCTGCATCGCCTTCGGCTTCCGCAAATGGGAGGCGCGGCGGCTGATCAAATGGGCGATCGGGCTGTTCACGCTGGGCGTGGTGCTGACCTCGCTCTTCTTCGGCGCGCAGCTGTTCATCGCCGCGCAGGCCGACAATCCCGCCTCGCCCATGGCCGAGGCGGGCCGCGACGTGCGCGACGAATATGCCAAGATCGACGCGGAAGTGACCGAGGAACTCGCGCTCTACCGCGGGCCCTATGGTCCCATCCTCGACGAGCGGCTGGGCAGCGCCGCGAACCCCGTCGTCGGCGTGCTGATGACGATGCTCGAAACGCTGCCGCTGATGATGCTGGGCATGGCACTGTTCCGGAGCGGCTTCCTCACCGGGTCATGGACCGCCGAAGCCTATCGCCGCATTGCGCTCCGCTGGTTACCGCCCGGGGTGCTGCTCACCCTGATCGTCGGCTGGCTCCAGTGGCGCTCGGGCTTCGACTATATCGTCGCGGTCAACGCCTTCATGGCCTGGGCGGGTCCGGGGCGGCTGATGATGACGATCGCCTATGCCGCGCTGCTCGTGCTGCTGATCCGCCGCGCGGCGTCGAGCCCCTTCATCGCGCGCGTCGCCGCGGCGGGGCGCGCCGCCTTCTCCAACTATCTCGGCACCAGCATCGTGATGACGACGATCTTCTACGGCTATGGGCTGGGGCTGTTCGGCGACGTCGGGCGCTGGACGCTCTACCTCTATTGCGCCGCGATGTGGGCGGTCATGCTGCTGTGGTCGAAACCCTGGCTCGACCGCTATCGCTACGGCCCGCTCGAATGGCTATGGCGCAGCCTCGCACGCGGGTCGCTCCAGCCGATGAAAAAGGTTGCGCCGGCTCAGTAACCGACGGCGCGCCCGAACCCCGTCGGGCGCCGCTGGACTAGCGGGTTCGCCTCGCGCTCCAGCTCCGCCAGCGTCTTTTCGAACAGCGGGCGCAGTTCGACGACGCGCGGCAGATATTCCTCGGGGCTGATCTGCGCCTCGACGCAGTGGCGCGCGAAGGTTTCGATATCCTCGGCGAGCTCGGCGAGCTTCTCGGCCCCGAACTGGCGCGATTCGCCCTTCAGCGTGTGCGCGGGCATGACGAGGCCGCGGGCGTCGCGGGCGCGCATGGCTTCCTCGATCGCGGCGACCGATTTGGTGCCGTCCTCGCGAAAATAACCCAAAATCCGCACGAAGGCGGCCCCGAGCTGGGTGCGCGTCGCGCGGAATTCATCCCAATCGACCAGGATATCGTCCACTCTTCTGTCCCTTGGCGTTAAAATCGGTCCGTGGTCCCGCGCCCGTCATGCCGCGAACCCGGTAAAAAAGCCGTTACGATTCGCGTGCCCCAGGCGAATGCGGCCCGTTTTGGGTCAGCTGCGGCGGACCAGCCAGCACTCGTCGCTCTCGGCGGCCAGCGACCAGCCGTTCTCGGCCGCCAGCGCCGCGATTTCGCGCCCCGCCTGCGGGTCGTCGGCGAGCAGGATCACCGCGGCATCGCTGCGCATCGCGCGCGCCAGCCGCAACGCGGGCCAAGGACAGCGCATGCCGCGCGTGTCGACGGTTACGACGCTTACCGCGTCGCTCGTCGCCGCGTCACTCGTCATAGGGATTGCGCGAATTGCGGAAATTGAGCCGCACCGGCACGCCCTGGAACCCCAGCTCCTTGCGCATGCCGTTGACCAGATAGCGTTCGTAGCTGCCCGGCAGCGCGTCGGTGCGCGTGCCGAAGACGACGAAGGTCGGCGGCCGCGTCCGCGCCTGGGTGATATAGCGCAGCTTGATCCGCTTGCCGCCCGGCGCCGGCGGCGGATTGGCGTCGACCGCCGCCTCGAACCAGCGGTTGAGCTTCGCGGTCGAGACGCGGTTGGTCCAGATGTCGCGCTGTTCGAAGGCGACGCGCACCAGCGTGTCGATCCCCTTGCCCGTCGCGCCCGAAATGGTGAGCACCGGTACGCCCTTGACCTGGGAGAGCCCGTCGTCGAGCGCGGTGCGCACGCCATTGTACAGCGAAGAGGGATCCTCGGCGACGTCCCACTTGTTGAGCGCGACGATCAGCGCGCGGCCTTCCTGCAGCACCTTGTCGGCGATGCGCAGATCCTGCGCCTCGAGCCCCTTGGTCGCGTCGAGCAGCAGCACCACGACCTCGGCGAAATCGACCGCGTGCAGCGCGTCGGCGACCGACAATTTCTCCAGCTTGTCGACCACCTTGGCGCGCTTGCGCATGCCCGCGGTGTCGAACAGCTGGATCTCGTGGACCTCGCCGTCCTTTTCCCATTGCCAGTCGACGCGGATCGAATCGCGCGTGATCCCCGCCTCGGGCCCGGTGATCAGCCGGTCCTCGCCGATCATGCGGTTGATGAGGGTCGACTTGCCCGCATTCGGCCGCCCGACGATCGCGAGCTTCATCGGGCCGAGCGGCGCGTCCTCATCCTCTTCGCCGCCGAGCGCCGGCGGCGCGGTCGCCGCGGTTTCGGCGTCGAAGCCCTCGACGATCGGGCGCAGCGCGTCGAACAGGTCGACGACGCCCTCGCCATGCTCGGCGCTGAGCGCGATCGGATTGTCGAAGCCGAGCGAATAGCTTTCCATCAGGCCGTTCTCGCCCTGCTTGCCCTCGGCCTTGTTGACCAGCAGGATGATCGGCGTGTCCTCGCTGCGCAGCCAGCGCGCGATTTCCTCGTCGAGCGGGGTCACCCCGGCGCGGCCGTCGATCATGAACAGAGCCGCATCGGCCTCGCGCACCGCTTTCTCTGTCTGTACGCGCATGCGGCCGGGCAAGGTCGCGGCATCCTGATCCTCGAAACCCGCGGTGTCGACGATGCGGAATTCCAGCCCCAGCAGCTTGCCGTCGCCCTCGCGCCGGTCGCGCGTCACCCCGGGCTGGTCGTCGACCAGCGCCAGGCGCTTGCCGACCAGCCGGTTGAACAGCGTCGATTTGCCGACATTGGGCCGGCCGACAATGGCGATCGTTGCGGACCGCGCCATGCGTTTATTCCTGTTCCTGTCGGGACCGCCCCGGCCCCGACTTCAATTCAGCGCCAGGCGGTGATGCGCCCGTCGTCCGCCAAGATATAGAGGACGTTGTTCGCGACGATCGGCGGCTGCGACAGCGGCGTGTCGAAGTCGGTCGTCGCCACCGTCGACCCGTCGGTCGGCGAAAACTCGACGAGCTGGCCCTCGCTGTTCACCGCGATCAGCCGGCCGCCGGCCAGGATCGGGCCGGTCCAGCGGATCGGGTCCTTCTTCTTCTTTTCGGTCTCGACGCGGAAGCGCGACAGCTGCTGCATCCAGCGCACCTTGCCCGTCGCGCGCGCGACGCACAGCAATTTGGCGTCGTCGGTCATCGCATAGACCCACTCGCCGACCACATAAGGCGTCGAGATGCCGGCGATCGAGATCTCCCAGGTACGCTGACCGGTGACGAGCTCATAGCTCGCCATGCGTCCGCCCTGCCCCAGCGCGAAGACGCGGCCGCGGTCGATCACAGGATCGGCGTCGACGTCCGACAGCGTCGACACCGACAGCGCCATCGAGGTGCGCGCCAGCGCGTCTTCCCACAGGTCGCGGCCGTTCTCGTAACGATAGGCCTGCACCTCGCCCGACGAATAGCCCGCGACGATCGTGCCCTGCCCGGCGGCGGGGGAACCCGCGCCGAAGATGCTGCCGGCTTCGAGCGAGGCGGTCGCCTGCCACAGCACCGCGCCATTGGCCGCGTTGAGCGCGATGATCTGATTGTCCTGGCTGATCACATAGACGCCGCCGAAGGCGACCGTCGGTGCGCCGCGCAGCGGGCCTGCGGGCTTCACCTTCCACAGCACCGATCCGTCGGTGGCATTGAGCGCCGCGACGTCGCCGACGCCGCTGGTCGCATAGACGACATTGCCGTCGACCGACGCGCCGCCGCCGAACAGCGAATCCTTGAAATCCTTGCCCTCGCTGCCGATCGACACGCGCCACAGCGCCGCGCCGGTATCGGCCGAAAAGGCATAGACGACGGCGTCGGTGCCGACCGCGAACAGGCGGTTGTCCGACACGACGGGCGCCGAGGCGAGGCGCTGCTTGTTGTTGCCGCCCGCGATGCTCGCCGACCAGATCTGGCTGCGCGACGCGCCGAGCGCGGGGTGGCCCATCGATTTCGAAGCGTTGCCGCCCGACTGCGCCCAGTTCGCGTTGACCGCGGGTTCGGGCAGCACGACCGCGACCGACGCGGTGGCGGCGTCGACCTTGACGCTGTTGTCGTTCGACAGGATCGACACGCGCTCGCCGACGGTCGGGGTCTTCGGCCCGCCGTTGCCCTTGAACACGCCGCAACCGGCGAGCGACAGGGCCATCAGCGCCGCGCCGGCAAATTTCGCATTACGCATTATTTCTTTTCCTCAGCTGCAGCGGCGGTGGCCGCCTTAGGCGCGACCCCGGCTTGCTTGTCCTTGGCGGCGCTTTCGGCCGCGCGATCCTTGACGGTGTCGATACCCAGCATGCCCGCCATCTGCACAGAACGCGACTGCAGCGACTTGGGCAAATTGGGGGCATCGGTGATGCGGCCGTAGAGCGCGCCCGCCTGTTTATACTGGCCGAGCTGGCAATGCGCGATCGCGCTCAGCTCGGCGGCGCTCGAAAAGAAGCTCGACGGCGGGTCCTTGGCGTCGACCATCGGCTTCATCCGCGCGATCACCACCTCGGGCTTCAGCGTGTCGAATTCGAACGCCGTCTGGCGCAGCAGCGCGAGGTCACGCAGCGACTGGTCGAGCTTGGTGTCGGCGGCGGCCTTCGCCATCAGCGCCGCGGCGGCCTTGGTATCGCCGCGCTCGGCCTTCATATTCGCCTGCTGGAACAGCGCCGCGGCGCGATAGGCATCGCCGCCGTCGGCTTCCAGCTTGGTCAGGTCGGTGGTCGCGGCGGTCGGCTGGCCGGCCTTGGCCTTGTCGATCGCGGCGAGCAGCGCCTCGGCATGTTCGCCGCGCGCTTCTTCCTGCCTGTGCCCCCAATAGAGGTAACCGCCGAAGGCGAGCAGCGCCGCGATCACGCCCACGACGATCCAGCGCCCGAACCGCTGCCAGATATTGTCGAGCCGATCCTTGCGGACGGCGTCGTCCACTTCCTGCATCAGGGCCGCATTGTTCGTCGGGCTCAGCGCCACGCATATCCTCCATGTCCGGACCGCGCGACGGCGCGGCCGGTGGTTTCCTTAGCGACGGCGCCCGAAAAGGCCAAGCCTTTCACTCGGCTGGGCACCACCGCTTTGCTCGGCTTATCCAGCGTAGATCTGATCTTCGGTGGGGAATGAACGGGACCTGACTTCGTCCGCATAATGTTTGACCGCGCCGCCGATGACGCCGGCCATATCCTCATATTTCTTCACGAACTTGGGCACGCGTTCGAACATGCCCAGCATGTCGTCGGTGACCAGCACCTGCCCGTCGCACTGCGCCGACGCGCCGATGCCGATCGTGGGGCAGGCCACCTTGTTCGTGATCTCGATCGCGATCGATTCGAGCACGCCCTCGATGACGATCGAAAAAGCGCCCGCCTGCGCGACCGCGACCGCATCCTCGACGATCGAGCGCGCTTCTTCCTCGCTCTTGCCGCGCACGCCATAGCCGCCGAGGATGTTCACCGCCTGCGGGGTCAGCCCGACATGGCCCATCACCGGGATGCCGCGCTGGGTCAGGAATTCGATCGTCGGCGCCAGCACCTTGCCGCCCTCGACCTTGACCGCCGCGGCGCCCGTCTCCTTGAGCAGCCGCGCGGCATTGTCGAACGCCTGCTGCGGGCTGCCTTCATAGCTGCCGAAGGGCATGTCGACGATCACCGCGGCATGATAGCTGCCGCGTACCACCGCGGCGCCGTGCAGCGCCATCATGTCCATCGTCACCCCGACCGTATGCGGCAGGCCATAGATCACCTGCGCCAGCGAATCGCCGACCAGCAGCATGTCGCAATGCGGGTCGAGCAGCTGCGCCTGGCGCACCGTATAGGCGGTGAGCATGACGATCGGCTCGCCGCCCTTGCGCTGGCGAATCCGCGGCACCGTCAGGCGCTTCATCGGCTGCGGCGTCGGGTTGGCGCGGCTCGTCGAGGTGTCGAAGGTGAGCGTTTTGGAGATGGTGGACATGGGTCGGCGGCTTAGCGGCTTCTGCCCGGACGCGAAAGCGGCAAAGCCGGGGCCATGTCATCCCGTCTTGACTTCATGTTAAAAATATTAGACATAGAGTTCGAATCACCTGACATGGAGTTGATAATGGCGTTCCGCGAGAAGATTCACTGGGTCACCTTGGTGACGATGGCCGCCGCGTTCGGCTGGTATTTCCTCGTCTATCCCTGGCAGATCGCCGACAGCCCCGCGGGGGTGTGGGCGACGGCGGGGCTGCTTGTGCCCGTCACCATCGCGATCATCGTCGCGATGACCGTGGCGACGGCCTTCCTCGCGATCCGCAACCGCGCCGAGGTCGACATCAAGGAGGACGAGCGCGACCGCAGCTTCCACATGCGCGGTACGCATTATGCCTATTACCCGCTGGTGGTCGGCATCTGGATCAACATCTTCCTGATCTTCTGGGGCATCAGCCAGGCGCAGCAGCTCAACATGATGATCGCGACGCTCGTCGTCGCCGAGCTCGTGCGCATCGGCACCCAACTCTACCTCTATCGCCGGGGCTATTGAACCATGTCCCCCGCGATCCTCGAATCCGCCCGGCAGCTTGCCGGCGACGACACCGGAGACTCGTCGATGAACTTCCGTGAAAAGACTGCGTGGCTGAACGCCATCGCCCCGCTCGCCGCCTACACCCTCTATTTCGGGCTCATCCTCGCCGGGCATCCCGCCGGGCGCGAGGTGTTCCCGATGCTGTGGCTGTTCGGCTCGATCGCCATCGCACACGCGATCATCGCCATGGTCGGCACCGCCATCCTGTGGGCGCAGGCCCCGAAGTCGGAGCGCGCACGCGCCGACGAGCGCGACCGCGCAATCCACCGCCGCGGGGCGACCATCGCCTATTATGTCCTGCTGGTGGGGACGACGATCGTCGCGGTCTATATGCCCTTCGTCACGAGCGGGGTGCCGCTGGCGAACGCCGGCCTGTTCGCGATCGTCGCCTCCGGGCTGGTGAACAGCGTCGTCGTGCTGATGAGCTACCGGAGGGGCTGGCATGGCTAGTCTCCCCTTCACCAACGACATCCGCACCCTGCGCTTCCTCGCGGGCGAGATGACGCAGGGCGAGCTCGGCGACCGCGTCGGGGTGACCCGCCAGACGATCGCCGCGATCGAACAGGGCAAATATTCGCCGTCGCTCGAAGTCGCCTTCCGCATCGCGCGCTGCTTCGACAAGCCGCTCGAGGCCGTCTTCCAGTGGACCGACGGCAATAGCTGAGACGCGCGGCCGCGCCGGCCCGGCATCAGGCTCTCCCCGGGGCCGATGCCGGGCCGAATATTTGGCCCGTGGGTGGCGGCTTTGGGGTGGGGAGCGGACGTACTTAATCCTCCCTATCGCGAAGCGATGGGGAGGGGGACCATGCGAAGCATGGTGGAGGGGTGCGTGCAGCCGAACTCGGCGTATGACCTCCCGCACCCCTCCACCACCCTGCGGGTGGTCCCCCTCCCCACGGCTTCGCCGCAGGGAGGATTAAGATGTCCGCTATCGCCCGATACCTGCCGTCAGCTGTAACGCGATCAGTCGCGCCCCGCAGCCGTCAGCGCCGCGAGTTGATCCTCGTTCAGCACCAGATCCTCGCTGCCCATGCTCTCGTCGAGCTGCGCGACGCTCGTCGCGCTGGCGATCGGCGCGGTCACGCCCGGCTGCGCCGCGACCCAGGCGAGCGCGATCTGCGACAGGCTCGCGCCGGTCTCGGCCGCGACGGCGTCCATGGCCGCGAGCATCGCCGGGCCCTTGCCCTCGATATAGGGCTTCACCCGCGGACCGCGCGCACGATGGCCGATGTCGTCGAGGCTGCGGTACTTGCCCGATAGATAGCCCGACGCGAGGCTGAAATAGGTGACCACGCCCAGCCCCTCGGCGATGCAGAGATCCTGCAGCGCGCCCTCATATTGCCCGCGGTCGAGCAGGTTGAGTTCGGGCTGCATCGCGGTGAAGCGCGGCAGCCCCTTCTCGTCCGCAACGCGCAGCGCCTCGGCGAGGCGGCCCGCCGAATAATTGGACGCACCGATGGCGCGCACGATGCCCGCATCCATCAGCTCGGCGAAGGCGCCGAGCACCTCGTCCAGCGGCACGTCGGGATCGTCCTTGTGCGCAAAATAGAGGTCGATCGTCTCGACACCGAGCCGCTCCAGCGAGCCCTGCACCGCGTCGCGGATGCGCTCGGGCTTGAGCCCGCCGGGCATCATCCCGACCTTGGTCGCGATCAGCACCTCGTCGCGCGCGCCGCTTTCCTTCAGCCACGCGCCCATCATGCTCTCGGACTCGCCGCCCTTGTGCCCCGGAACCCACGCCGAATAGACGTCGGCGGTGTCGATCATCCCGCCGCCGCGCTCCACGAAGCGGTCGAGCACCGCGAAGCTCGCGTCGCGGCCTGCAGTCATGCCGAAGACATTGCCGCCAAGCACGAAGGGGCGGATCGAGAGGCCGCTGTTGCCGAGGGGGCGTTGAGTCATCTTGCGCCTTTCATCACCGCGGCGGCCTCGCGGCTGTTGTCGCTGAACAACCCGTCGATGCCGGTCTTGAGATAGGCCGAAATCTCGGCCGCCAAGTCGCCATGACCCGCCGGATCGATCCCCGCCTTGTCGCCCAGCGGCAGGAAATAATTCTCGCGGCGGAAGGTCCAGGGATGGACCTTGAGCCCCGCGGCGTGCGCGTCCTTCACCAGGCTGGTCGGGTCGCCGAGCGTGCCGAGCGCGCCGCGCGGGATCACCATCGCCTTGTTCGGGCCGATACCGTCGGCATAGACCGCGACCGCCTTCAAGCCCCCGGACGTCGCCATCGCGGCGTAGCTGGTCTTGGCATCGTCGGCGGGTCCGCCCTCGGCATCCATCAACTGGATCAGCGGCAGGTCGCTCTTCGCACGGATCGCTTTCAGGTTCGCGACCTCGAAGCTCTGGATGAAAACGGGCGCGCTGCGGCCCCTATAGCCATATTTGTCGAGCGCCGCGAGCAGCGCCGCCTCGTGCGGCAGGCCGATCCCGATGAAATAGCTCGGATGCTTGGTCTCGGGATAGACGCCGATCGGAACCTTGCGCCCCTTATTGGCCTCGACCAGCAGATCGAGGATCTCGTCGAAGGTCGGCACGGCGTAGCGCCCGTCATAATCGGTCGAGCGGAGCTGCGGCAGCCGCTCCCTCGCGCGCAGCGTCTTGAGTTCGGCGAGGGTGAAGTCCTCGGTGAACCAGCCGGTAAACTCCTGCCCGTCGATCGTCTTGGTCGCCTTGCGCGACGCGAATTCGGGATGGTCGGCGACGTTCGTCGTTTCCGAAATCTCGTTCTCGTGCCGCGCGACGAGCACGCCGTCCTTGGTCAAGACCAGATCGGGCTCGATATAGTCGGCGCCGAGTTCGATCGCGAGCTTGTACGCCTCCAGCGTATGCTCGGGCCGCTCGCCCGAGGCACCGCGGTGCGCGATCAGGATCGCCGGCTGGCCGTCGAGCGTGGGGGCCTGCGCCGCCATCGGCTCAGCCCCGCACGCCGCGAGCAGCAGCGCGAACAGCGCGGCGGGGCGCCGGATCATGCAAAGCGCTTCTGCCACTCGTCGGCCGAAAAGCCCACGCTCACCCCGTCGTCGGTCTCGACCACCGGCCGCTTGATCATCGCGGGCTGCGCGAGCATCAGCGCCTTGGCCTTGCCCGTGTCGAGCCCCGCCTTGTCGGCGTCGGGCAGTTGGCGAAAGGTCGTCCCGGCCTTGTTGAGCAATTTCTCCCAGCCGATCGCGTCGATCCAGAACTGCAGCTTCGCCGGGTCGAGCCCGTCCTTGCGAAAATCGTGGAACGTATGCGGAACCCCCGCCGCATCGAGCCAGCGCCGCGCCTTTTTCACCGTGTCGCAATTGGGAATTCCGTAGAGAGTCAGTGCCATTAAACCCACGCTAGAAGTTGCCGATGACAAATATGCGGCAATCCTAAGCGATAGGCGGCAAGTCGGCAATGCGGGCGTTGGCACTCGCGAGCTTGCCGCGCAGCGCGCGTGCGAAACCCTCGTGGAGCGCGGCGGCGATGTCGGGATTGGCCCCCAGATAGGCGCGCAGCGCCGCGGCGGGCATGAACCACAGCCGCGCATTGCTCGCGAGCAGCACCGTGCCCGTCGCATGGCTGCCGTCGAGCACCGTCGCTTCGCCGATCAGCGCCCCGCCCGCGAGCGTGCCGACATCGACGCCCTCGCGGCGGATCGTCGCGCTGCCGTCGGCGAGGTAGAAGAGGCTGGGCGCCGCCTGATCCTCGCGGATCAGCACCTCGCCGCGCCGCGCCGAAATCCAGTGGCCATGATCGATCAGGCGGCGCACGTCCGCGGCGCCGAGCTTCTCGAAATGGAGGCGGCGCAGTTCCTGTTCCTCGGGCGTGAAGCGAATCTGGCCCTCGCCGATCCGTCCGCGCACCGCCTGCCCCAGATTGACCGCGAGGATGACGATCAGCAGCAGCGAATAGCCGGCGCCCGGCCAGTGCGAGATCGCGATCGGCAGCGCAAAGACCGATGCGATTGCCAGCCCGATCCGGACATGCACGAGGCGCATGGCAAAGCTGATCGCGAGGATCGCGAGCAGCGCACCGTACCCCAGCCATGCGGGATCCAAACTCGCCATATCCATCTTTTCGTCTTTGCGGCCCCTTGAGCAAGGCCACTAAGTATATAAGGTTACGGATTGCCGAACGGATGGCGGCCGGCCCCCCGGCGCATGCCCCAAAAACCATAGCAAACTATCAGTTTTTGGCGGCAAAGAAAAGCATAGGTGCGCAAAGGCGCCGCCGATGCTAATTTCCTTATCCTTGCCTCCCGCGCGGGTTCGCGCCATGGCGGCGCGCGATTCGGATTTTGGATTTTTTGGTTATGACACAGCAATGGCAGCCGCACAGCTGGCGCTCGCACGAGGCCCGCCAGCTTCCCACCTACAGCGACGACGCGGCGCTCGCCGCCGCCGAGCGCGAGCTGTCGAACTATCCGCCGCTGGTTTTTGCGGGCGAAGCGCGCGACCTGACGCGCGAGCTCGGCCGCGTCGCCGAGGGCAAGGCGTTCCTGCTGCAAGGCGGCGACTGCGCCGAGAGCTTCGCCGAATTCCATCCGAACAATATCCGCGACACCTTCCGCGTGCTGCTCCAGATGGCGGTCGTGCTGACCTTCGCGTCGAAAATGCCCGTGGTGAAGCTCGGCCGCATGGCGGGCCAGTTCGCCAAGCCGCGGTCGGCCGACATGGAGGATGTGAACGGCGTCGAGTTGCCGAGCTATCGCGGCGACATCATCAACGACATCGCCTTCGAGGCCGAGGGCCGCGCCCCCGATCCGCAGCGCATGGTCAAGGCGTATAACCAGTCGGCGGCGACGCTGAACCTGCTGCGCGCTTTCGCCGGCGGCGGTTATGCCAACCTGCACCAGGTCAACGCCTGGACGCACGACTTCATGGACCGCAGCCCCTGGGCCAAGAAATATCAGGAGACCGCGGCGCGCATCTCCGAAGCGCTCGCCTTCATGGAAGCGTGCGGCGTGACGCCCGAGACGGTCCCGCAGATCAAGGGCACCAGCTTCTACACCAGTCATGAGGCGCTGCTGCTCCCCTATGAGCAGGCGCTGACGCGGCAGGACAGCCTGACCGGCGGCTGGTACGACACCTCGGGCCACTTCCTGTGGGTCGGCGACCGCACGCGCTTCGAAGGCTCGGCGCATATCGAGTACCTCCGCGGCATCGGCAATCCGGTCGGCATGAAATGCGGCCCGAGCCTCGAGCCCGACGTGCTGCTGCGCCTGCTCGACACCCTCAACCCCAATCATGTCGCGGGCCGCATGACGCTGATCACGCGCTACGGCCACGACAAGATCGAGGCGCATCTGCCCAAGCTGGTGCGCGCGGTGAAGGAATCGGGCCATCCCGTCGTCTGGTCGTGCGACCCGATGCACGGCAATGTCATCAAGACGCCCAACGGCTACAAGACGCGCCCGTTCGAGCGCATCCTGGCCGAAGTGCGCGGCTTCTTTGCCGTGCACCGCGCCGAGGGCACGCATGGCGGCGGCATCCATATCGAGATGACCGGCCAGAATGTCACCGAATGCACCGGCGGCGCGATGGACGTGACCCAGATGGACCTCGCCGACCGCTATCACACGCATTGCGACCCGCGCCTCAACGCGGGGCAGTCGCTCGAGCTCGCGTTCCTGCTGGCCGAGATGCTCAACCAGGAAATGGCCGAGCGGGCGAAGCAGGCGGCGTAAGCCACAAGATCGCCGCCCCTCTTCGGGGGCGGCGCCTCTTTACTTCTCGGTCCCCGACCAGGTCTTGGTATCGGCAAACGCCCGGCCCAGCGCGACATGCAGGTCGGCGTCCTCGGCCGCGCCGCCGAGCGGGATCGCATCGCTGAAATTGTCGGTCGCGCGGTGGTAATCGCTGCCGAGGAACGCCTCGAGCAATTTCATGTCCGAAAAGCTGCCGCCGACCATCAGCGACGGCACGCCCTTGGCGCCGAGCGCCCAGCCGTCCTGCCGCTGGACGAAGGCGTCGGCCTCGCCATCCTCGTCGAGCTTCCGCCCCAGGTCGGCCGCGACCTTGCGGATCACCGCGTCATAGGCGGGCCGCCCGCGCCCGATCGTCGCGACCGGCGTGCCGCGCGGCGAGATCGCGATGGTGTCGATGTTGAGCGCGACGGTGATGTCGCTCAAGGGCACCACCGGATGGTCGGCGAAATAATAAGCGCCGATCAGCCCTTTCTCTTCCGCCGTGGTCGCCATGAAATAAATGTCGCGGTCGGGGCGCGGGCCCGCGGTCAGGCGCTTCGCCACCGCGCCCAGCACCGCGATGCCGCTCGCATTGTCGACCGCGCCGTTGCAGATGCGGTCGGCGTCGCCTTCCTCGCCGCAGATACCGAGATGGTCCCAATGGCCGAGGAAGAGCACCGCTTTGCCGTCGGGCTTGGCGCCGGGCAGCTTGGCGATGACATTGTGGCTGGCGAAGGGGCGCACCGTGGTGGTCGCCGACAGGTCGGCGGTCAGCGGCAGTGCGAGCCCGCGATAGTCGGCGCTCTTGGCCGCGGTCAGCGCGCCCTCGGCTTGCTTGCCGAGCAAGGTCTGGAGCGCGGGCTGCGCGATGAAACCGCTCGCCTGTGCGCCGGGCTTGGCGCTCGCGAGGCGCACGCTCTTGCTGCCGAGCGAGGCGCGCAGATCCTCCCACGGCAGGCTGTCGGGCGCGACCACGAGCACGCCCGCGGCGCCGGCGTCGGCGAGCATCTGGCGCCGTTCGCGATAGCGCGGCAGCTTCTCGCCGAAGGGCGCATTTTCATAGAGCAGGATCGCGAGCTTGCCCGCGACATCGGCATTGACCTTGCCCGCGCCGTCGACGCCATAGCCGACGAAGACGACGGGCACGTCGGCGAGCGCGAGCGACGGGTCGCGCCCGGTGAGGATCAGGCTGTCGGCGGCAAGCTTGACCTCGCGCCCCTTGCTCTTGAACTTGACGCTGCCGTCGACCGACTGCGTCTCGACCAGCGGCACCGGCTGCAGCCAGGGCGTCGCGCTGCCCGGCACGGGTTCGAGCCCGAGCTTCGCCCATTGGCCGACGATCCAGGCGATGGTGCGATCCTCGCCCTCGGTCCCCGGCGCGCGGCCCTCGAAGGCGTCGCTCGCCAGGACTTTAATGTCGGCGGCCAGCTCGGCCTCGGTGACCGGGGCGTCGAGGGGCTTGGCGTGGACGGCGGGGGCGGCGAAGGCCAGAAGGGCGACGGCCGCGATCGCGGCGCGAAATTTAGTTGCGTGCATGGGCGCGCGGCATGGCACGCTCGCGGGAGCCGGGCAAGGCACGTTCGTCGAAAGCTGCGGGGCGTCTATCGTCCGGCGCGTTCCAGCAGCGCCCTTGCCGCCGCCACATGCATGTCCTCGATCATCCGCCCGTCGTGCCGCTGCGCCCCGCCCGTCGCCGCAGCGACCAATGCCTCTGCCGCAGCGATCTCGCGTGCCGAAGGCGCAAAGGCGGCGTTGCACGGGTCGACCTGCGACGGATGGATCAGCGTCTTCCCGTCGAAACCCAGCCGCCGCCCCTCGCCCGCCTCGGCGGCGAAACCCGCGGCATCGTCGATCGCATTATAGACGCCGTCGAAGCACCACACCCCGCCCGCCCGCGCGCCGAGCACGATCGCCTGTATCGCATGACTCATCGCGCTACGGTCCATGCCGTCAGGCAGCTTCAACTCGTGCGCGAGGTCGTTGAGCCCCGCGATCAGCCCCGCGACCGATGCGTCGGCGGCGACGTCGCGCGCGGCGTAGATCGCGGCCGGCGTCTCGATCATCGCAAGCAGCGGCAGCCCCAGCCCGCGCGCGGGCTCGAGATCGGCGATCGCATCGACCTTGGGCAGCACCACCGCATCGATCGCCAGCCCTGCGACCGCGTTGATGTCCGCCGCCTGATGCTCGCTGCCCGTGCCGTTGATCCGCACCGCGACGCGCTTGCCCGGAAAGCCCGCGATGACCGCCGCGCGCATCGCTTCGCGCGCATCGGCCTTGCGCTCGGCAGGCACCGCATCCTCGAGGTCGACGATCAGCATGTCGGCGGCGAGCCCTCCCGCTTTTTCGAGCGCGCGCGCGTTCGAGCCGGGGACGTAGAGCAGCGAGCGGGGAGCGAAGTCGGCCATGCGCTTTTGTCTGGCGCAAGCGGCCCAAAGCCGCAATAAAGAAGGCGTTGCAGGTGGATATTTGCGGAGGGGACGAACGATGGGTTATGCTGCGATTGCCGTGCTGGTGCTGGCACTGGTGTTCGTATTCTGGGCGCTGACGCCCGTGCGGCAGGGCTATGCCTATACGATCGAGCGCTTCGGCCGCTTCACCCACACCGCCCAGCCGGGGCTCAACTTCATCATGCCGGTGTTCGACCGCGTCGGGCGCAAGGTGAACATGATGGAGCAGGTGCTCGACATCCCGGGCCAGGAAATCATCACCAAGGACAATGCGATGGTCGCGGTCGACGGCGTCGTCTTTTTCCAGGTGCTCGACGCCGCCAAGGCGGCCTATGAGGTCAGCGATCTTTACCTGTCGATCATGAACCTGACGACGACGAACCTGCGCACCGTCATGGGCTCGATGGACCTCGACGAGACCTTGTCGAAGCGCGACGAGATCAACACCCGCCTGCTGCACGTCGTGGACGATGCGACGACGCCCTGGGGGGTCAAGATCACCCGCGTCGAGATCAAGGACATCCGCCCGCCCGCCGACATTTCGAACGCGATGGCGCGGCAGATGAAGGCCGAGCGCGAAAAGCGCGCCAACATCCTCGAGGCCGAGGGCAGCCGGGCGTCGGAAATCCTGCGCGCCGAGGGCCAGAAGCAGAGCCAGATCCTCGAGGCCGAGGGCCGCCGCGAAGCCGCCTTCCGCGACGCCGAAGCGCGCGAACGCGAAGCCGAGGCCGAGGCCAAGGCGACGCAGATGGTGTCGGACGCGATCGCGGGGGGCAACGCGCAGGCGATCAACTATTTCATCGCGCAGAAATATGTCGAGGCGGTCGGCCAGTTCGCGAACAGCCCCAATGCCAAGACGATCCTCTTCCCGGTCGAGGCGACGCAGCTGATCGGCACGCTCGGCGGCATCGGTGAACTCGCCAAGGATGCGCTGGCGAACCGCAACGGGGGGCAGTGACATGCCCGACTGGCTGACCAATCTCGACCCGCACTGGGCGTGGCTCGCGCTCGGCGTGCTGCTCGCCGCCGCCGAGATCGTCGCGCCGGGCTTTTTCCTCGTCTGGATCGGCGCCGCGGCGATCGTCACCGGCCTGCTGACCTGGGTGCTGCCCATCGACAGCATCCCGGTGCAGATGGTCATCTTCGCCGTCCTGTCCTTCGTCGCGCTCTATTCGACGCGCCGCTGGCTGAAGGCGAACCCGATCACCACCACCGACCCGCACCTCAACCAGCGCGGCGCGCGGCTGGTCGGCGAGGTGCTGACGCTGACCCGCGGCATCGAAAACGGCCGCGGCCGCGCAAAAGTCGGCGACGGCGAATGGCCGGTGCGCGGACCCGATGCGGCCGAAGGTGCCAAGGTGCGCGTGGTGAGCGCCGACGGCGGCGTGCTGGTGGTGGAACTGGCCTGACGAGGCCGGTCCGAGAATAAATAGGGACAGTCCCCATTTATTGCCGCACGCCGGTAAACGATCCGTACGCGCTCGCTTGATAAATGGGGACTGTCCCTATTTATTGGCCGCGCGCGCGTAGATATTGACCACCTCGGCCAGCACGTCGCTCTCACCGATCAAGCCAAACCCCAGCTTCGCCGCGACGCGTTCCGATGCGCCATGCCCCGGCTCGATGATGCAACGGATGTCCGCCGCGTCGAGATTGGCGTCCGCCCACGCCAGCACCGCGCCCATCGCCTCGGTCGCGAGACCGCCGCCCCAATGGTCGGCGTCGAACGCCCAGCCCGCCTCGGGCTGGCCCTCGAGCTCGGGGATGCCGCGGCCGAAATAGCTGAGACCGCCCATGCCGATCAGCCTGTCCGTCGCCTTGTCGGCGAACACCCAATAGCCATAACCCATCACCGGCCACAGCCCCGCCGCCGACAGGAATTTGCCCCAGCTGACGTCGGGCGCGCGCGGTTCGCCGCCGATGAAGCGCGTCACGCGTTCGTCGGCCCACATCGCGATATGGTCGGCCTTGTCCGACAGGCGATGTTCGCGCAGGCGCAGGCGGGGGGTCTCGATGATCGGGGGCGATGTGAACATGTGCGCGGGGCTATCAGCGCGCACGCCCTGCGACAAGCCGCCGATCCCGTAAAGGCGGAGCCCCGGATATGGGGAGAGAGAGCCCTTTGGAGGCTCCGCCTTCGCGAGCCCGTCAGGCGGCCGCCGCCGCCAATTCCTCGCGCACCGGCGCCGCTGCCGAGCTGTGCTGCGGCATCACCGCGTCGGCATAATCGCTCTCATAGAGCTTGATCAGCGCGCGGTCGTCGTGGTTCCACGGGTGGAAGCCCGGCAGGAAATAGCTGAGCCAGGGCAGGAAGCTGCGGCGCAGCACCCCGGGCGTGCCCAGGAGATACCACCAGATCCGCGCGGTGACGCGCCAGCCGGTGAGGCCGTCCTGCTTCAGCAGCGCCTTCATCCCCTTCACCCGCTTCGGCCAGAAGCGGCTGGTGACGAGCAGCATCATGATCGACTTGGCGCGCCAGCGCCTGAAGCGGCTCCAGTCTTTCGTCGCGTGCAGCCAGGTGTCGTAGGCGACGCCCTTGTGCTCGATCTCCTCGATCGCGTGCCATTTCCACAGCGCCGCCCATTCGGGCTCGGCCCCCGCGTACATCTTGGGGTCCTTCAGCATCACCGCCGCCATCATCGCGGTATAATGTTCGAGCGCGATCGTCGCCATCAGGTTGACGATCTGCGGGCGCTGCTTGATCAAATCGAGCACCTGGTTGACGTCGTCCTCGAGCTCCGAAAGATCGTAGCCCGCTTCCGCCGCCTTCTTGTTGAAGACGACATGCTCGCGGCTGTGGATCACTTCCTGCTGGGTGAAGGCGCGGATTTCGCGCGCCAATTTGTCGGGCACGCCCTCGCGGTGCGCCTTCACCGCCTCGATGAACATCGCCTCGCCGCGCGGGAAGGTCACCGACAGCGCGGTATGAAACGCCGACGCGATCGGGTCGCCGTTGAGCCACCAGCGCCCCTGCCGGTCGTCGCGGCCGAAGCGCATGTCGCGCGGCGTGATGGCAAGGTCGGCGGGGGTCGGCGAGTGGGAAAGACTGGACATATGGGCTGCACCGTCGAAAAGGAGAGGAAGGACGTGGGGACGTCCTATGGGGTATATGTTAAAGGTTACTTACAGTGGTGTCAATAGTAGCGAAAAAGCGCCTGAGCCCCGAGGAGAGCCGGTCGGCGGCGCTCGAGGCGGCGCGCCAGATATTGATCGAAATGGGGCCCGCGGCGGTGACCTTGAAAGCGGTCGCGGCGCGGATCGACCGCACCCACGCCAACCTGCTGCACCATTTCGGCAGCGCCGCGGGGCTGCAAAAGGCGCTCGCCGCCTATCAGGCCGAAACCGTGTGCGCGACGATCGGCAAGAAGATGGCCGAGTCGCCGCCGGGCGAGCGCAATGTGCGCGAGATCGTCGACCTCGCTTTCGACGCCTTCAACAGCGGCGGCGCGGGCGCGCTCGCGACGTGGATGGCGGCGACGGGCAACGACGACGCGCTCGACCCGATCGTCGAGGCGATCCACCGGCTGATCGACGGCATGGCCCCCGACGCACACGAAAAGCGCCTGATGCACGAGGATACGCTGGCGCTGGTGCTGATGGCGCTCGGCGACGCGCAGATGGGCGGGCCGATGGCCGAGGCGCTCGACCTGCCCCGCGACACCTCGCGCGTGCTCGCGACCGAGCTGATCACCGGCCGAATCGCCAAATTCTGGGCCGAGCATGGGGGGAAGCCCGGAGGCTGACCGAACCGGTACGACCGCTTTCGGGCGGAAGCGGTCATTCTAATCCTCCCTGTCGCGAAGCGATGGGGAGGGGGACCATGCGAAGCATGGTGGAGGGGTGGCTGCCTTGAACCAATGTTTCAGGCATCGCCCCCTCCACCACCCTTCGGGTGGTCCCCCTCCCCACGGCTACGCCGCAGGGAGGATTAAGAGCGTCAGCTCCCCACCCAGAAACCGCCGCCCTCAAAAAAGGCCTTTCCTAATAAATCCGGCTATGCCAGCGTCGATCTCGACTCTCCCGCTCGGCGAATATGGCGGTCTCCGAGGTGTCTATTCGGGAAGCGCATTGGGCTGAACTTTCCTGAACTTTGGAATCAGGCAAAGCCAGCCCCCCACCCCAAGGCCGGCATCAACGGCGCTGGCAATTTTGTTGCGCACGCGCTAAGGGCGCGCCTTCCCCACCCCGTTCGCATCGAGCGAAGTCGAGATGCCCCTCGGCTTGGCGCCATGCTGCGGAGTGTCCCGACTCCGCTCGACACGAGCGGGTTCAGAGGTTTAGTTCCAGCTTCCCGCGCCCAAAGGCCCCGCCATGCATTTCCTCGACCAAGCCAAGATCTTCATCAAGTCCGGCGACGGCGGCCCCGGCGCCGTGTCGTTCCGGCGCGAGAAATATGTCGAATATGGCGGCCCCGACGGCGGCAACGGCGGCAAGGGCGGCGACGTGATCTTCGAAGCCGTCGCGGGGCTCAACACCCTCATCGACTTTCGCTACACCCAGCATTTCAAGGCGAAGCGCGGAACCCCCGGCGCGGGTCGCGACCGCACCGGCGCGGGCGGCCCCGACCTCGTCATCCAGGTGCCGATCGGTACCCAGATCCTCGACGACGACGAGGAGCGCAGCCTGCTCGCCGACCTCACCAAGGAGGGCGAGCGCATCCATTTCCTGCGCGGCGGCGACGGCGGCCGCGGCAATGCGAGCTACAAGACCTCGACCAACCGCGCCCCGCGCCAGCACGGGCCGGGCTGGCCGGGCGAGGAAATGTGGGTGTGGCTGCGGCTGAAATTGCTCGCCGACGCAGGGCTCGTCGGCCTGCCCAACGCCGGCAAGTCGACCTTCATCAACGCGGTGACCAACGCGCAGGCCAAGGTCGGCGCCTATGCCTTCACCACGCTCCGCCCCCAGCTCGGCGTCGTCAGCCACAAGGGCAATGAGTTCGTCGTCGCCGACATCCCCGGGCTGATCGCGGGCGCAGCAGATGGAGCAGGCGTCGGCGACCGCTTCCTCGGCCATATCGAACGCTGCCGCGTCTTGCTCCACCTCGTCGACGCCAATGACGAGGATGTCGCGACCAGCTACCGCATCGTGCGCGACGAATTGGAAGCCTATGGCGCCGACCTGGTCGACAAGCCGGTGATCGTCGCGCTCAACAAGATCGACACGCTCGACGACGAGCTGATCGCGGCGCTCTCGGCCGAGCTCGAAGAAGAAAGCGGCCACCCCGTGATGGCGCTCTCGGGCGCGAGCGGCGCGGGGCTCGAACCGGTGCTCGACAAGTTGCTCGAGATCATCGCCGGCGACAAGGCGGGCGAAGACCCCGAGGATGGCGACGGCGAAAGTGCGTGGTCGCCCGTCTGATCAGCGCGCTTCGAGCACCATGTTGAACGGCCCTTCGGTCGCGCGCCGCACGCTCTCGAACCCGCCCTCGCGAATGACCTCCGACAGGCGCGCTTCGCCCGCCTGCGCGCCCAGCCCCTCGCCGACTTCCTGGTCGAGCGAGGTCGGCACGCAGATCATCGTCGACGCATTGTAATAGAGTCGCCCGACAGGGTTCATATTGTCGGCGGGGCTGTTGCCCGCGACCGGCTCGACGATCATCCACGTCCCGCCGGGCGCGAGGATGCGGCGCATATGACCGGCGCAGCCGCGCGGATCGCCCATGTCGTGCAAACAGTCGTACATGGTGACGAGGTCGAAGCCCTCCTCGGCGATCTCCTTCGCCGCCGCGACCTCGAAGCGCACCCGGTCGCCATAGCCATGGCCCGCCGCGTGGCGCCGCGCTTCTTCGATCGACGGCGCGTGGAAGTCGAAGCCGACGAACTGGCTCTCGGGCCAGGCATCCGCCATGAGCAAGGTCGAGAAGCCGACCCCGCAGCCGACGTCGGCGACCTTCGCCCCCTGCCCCAGCCTGGCCGCGATGCCCTCGAGCGCGGGAATCCAGTTCTGGACGATATTGTTGACATAGCCGGGGCGGAAGAAGGCACCGGTGGCGCAGAACAGGCAGCCCGCATGATCGCCCCAGCGCACTCCGCTGCCGTGGCGGAAACATTCCTCGACCTTCGCCTCGGCCTCGACCATCGCCGCGATCAGCTCGAAGGCGCCCGCCAGATAGACCGGGCTGTCGCGGTTCACGAAGACCATCGCCTGTTCGGGCGAGATGCTGAAGCGCTCCGAAGCGGCATCGTAGTCGACATAGCCGTTCGCCGCCTGCGCCAGCGCCCATTCGCGGACGTAGCGCTCGTGCAGACCCCCGGCGCGCGCGGCGAGTTCGGCCGCGGTCGCGGGCGCTTCGGCCAGCGCGTCGAACAGCCCCAAGCGGAACCCGATGCGCGCCGTCGGCACGCTCATCCCGCCGCCGAGGTCGCCGAGCATCTTGCCCACGAACGCGTGCAGTTTTTCCTCATCGATCATGATGGCCATCCCCTTCGCCAGGTTCGCGACTCCCAGAAGGCTCGGCGCCCGCCATAGCATATCGCCCGCCGATCGGCGCCGCGTTATTCGCATCGGCACCCCCGCGTCGGCGCGAAGATTCGGGGGATGGGCGCGCGGGGGAGCGATCGCCGGCTCCGGAACGATATAGGCAGCAGCGGATTGACCGAGGAACATCAAGGAGTTCCGCATGGCCGTCCGCCGCATCGCCTTCATTCCGCTCGCCGCCCTGCCCCTGATTGTCCTGCCGGTACCCGCGCACGCGCAGGACGGCGAACAACCTCCCAAACGCACCCGCCTCATCCTCGGCCCGCAGCTGGCGCCGTCGTGGCCCGGCGCCGACCGCTATTCGATCGGCCCCTATGTCGACCTGTCGCGCGAGCGCGTGGGCACCGAATTCACCTTCGAGGCGGCCGACGAAAGCTTCGGCGCACCGCTGATCACCAGCGGCAAATTCGCCTTTGGCCCCGCCTTCGGCTTCGTCGGCAAGCGCACCGCCGCCGATGTCGGCGCGAACCTGCCCAAGGTCGGACTGACGATCGAGGCGGGCGGCTTCGTGCAGGCGTCGCCGACGCCGAACTTTCGCCTCCGCGCCGAAGCGCGGCGCGGCCTCGGCGGCCACGACGGCTTCGTCGGCGAGATCAGCGCCGATTATATCGCGCGCGACGGCGACGACTGGCTCTTCTCGATCGGCCCGCGCGTGACGCTCGGCGACGGCAAATATCAGCGCGCCTATTTCGGGGTGAGCCCCGCCGCGGCGGTCACGTCGGGGCTTCCGGCCCATGACATCGACGGCGGCATCCATGCCGTCGGCCTGACCGCAGGCTATCTGCGCCAATTGACCCCGCGCTGGGGCTTCGCCGTCTACGGCCGCTACGACCGGCTGGTCGGCGATGCGGCCCGCTCGCCGATCGTGCGCCAACTCGGCTCGCGCGACCAGCCGTCGGTCGGGGTGGCGCTCAGCTACACCTTCGGCGGCGAGCGCTGAGCAAAGCCATTGGCGCGCGGCGCGGCGCGCGCTATCGGCGGCGGCATGTTGTTCGCGCCCGCCTCCTGCCCCCGCCTGATCGTCAAGATCGGCTCGGCGCTGCTCGTCGATCCGGATGGCGCGGTGCGGCGCGACTGGCTGGCGGGGATCGCCGCGGATATCGGAGAGCGGGCACGCGCAGGGCAGCAGGTCGCCGTCGTCTCGTCGGGCGCGATCGCGCTCGGCGCGCGGCGGCTCGGGCTTGCCAAGGGTGGCCGCGCGACCCTCGAGGATGCGCAGGCCGCCGCCGCGACGGGGCAGATCGCGCTCAGCCAGGTCTGGGCCGAGGTGCTCGGCGCCGAAGGGCTCACCGCGGCGCAGATGCTCGTCACCCTCGACGACCTCGAGCATCGCCGCCGCTATCTCAACGCCGCGGCAACGCTCGACCGGCTGCTCAGCCTCGGCGTCGTGCCGATCATCAACGAGAATGACAGCGTCGCGACCGAGGAAATCCGCTTCGGCGACAACGACAGGCTCGCCGCGCGCGTCGCGCAGGCGGCGGCGGCGAGCGGCGTCATCCTGCTCAGCGACATCGACGGCCTCTACGACCGCAACCCCGCGCAGGCGGGCGCGAACCACATCGCGCGGATCGAGCGCATCGACGCCGCCATCGAGGCGATGGCCGACACCGGATCGGCGTCGGGTATGGGCTCGGGCGGCATGGTGTCGAAGATCGCCGCGGCGCGCATCGCCAACGCCGCGGGCGCGCATCTCGCCATCGCCTCGGGCCGCATCGAGCGGCCGCTGTCTACCGCGGCGCGGCACAGCCTGTTCGTCGCCGAACGCGGCGCGAGCGCGCGCAAGGCGTGGCTCGCGGGCGGGCTGACCGCGAAGGGCCGGCTGACCATCGACGCGGGCGCGGCCAAGGCGCTCCGCGGCGGCGCGAGCCTGCTCGCCGCGGGGGTCACCGCTGCCGCCGGACAGTTCGCGCGCGGCGACATCCTCGACATCGCGGGGCCCGACGGCCGCGTCGTCGCGCGCGGCCTCTCCGAATATCCCGACGCCGATGCGGCCGCGATCCTCGGCCTCGGCCGCGACGCGCAGGAGGCCGCGCTCGGTTACGCCCCGCGCGCCGCGATGGTCCACCGCGACCATATGGTGCTGCTGTGAGCGGCCCCACCCTCGCCATGACCGGCGCGACCGGCTTCGTCGGCGGCGCGACGCTGCGCCATGCGGTGGAGGCGGGCTGGCACGTCCGTGCACTCACCCGCCGCCCGCAGCCCGAGCGCGAAGGCGTCACCTGGATCATGGGCGCGCTCGATCGGCCGGAGAGCCTCGCCGAGATGGCGGCGGGCAGCGACGCGGTGATGCATATCGCGGGCGTCGTGAACGTGCCCACCCGCGCCGCCTTCGAGGCGGGCAACGCCACCGCGACCGGCCATGTCGTCGACGCCGCGCGCGGCGCCGGGATCGCGCGTTTCGTCCATGTCTCGTCGCTCGCCGCGCGCGAGCCCGACATCTCGAACTACAGCTGGTCGAAGGCGCGCGCCGAGACGATCGTCAAGGCGAGCGGGCTCGACTGGACGATCGTCCGCCCGCCCGCAGTCTTCGGCCCCGGCGATACCGAGATGCTCGACCTGTTCCGCATGGCGCGGCGCGGCATCGCGCTGCTGCCCCCCGCGGGGCGCATGTCGGCGATCTACGTCGACGAGCTCGCGCGGTTGCTCGTCGCGCTGGCCGCCGACCGCGACGCCAGCATCGGCCAGACCTACGAACCCGACGACGGCAAGCCGGCCGGCTGGTCTCACCGCAGCTTCGCGCGGATGATCGGCCGCGCGGTCGGACGCAGCCACGTCTCGACGCTGTCGGTGCCCGCCGCGGTGCTCAAGGCGGGCGGGCGGCTCGACAAGCTGGTCCGCCGCGGCCGCGCCAAGCTGACCCCCGACCGCGCGCGTTACATCGCGCATCCCGACTGGGTCGCCGCCACCGGCGCCTGCCCGCCGCCCGAGCTGTGGCGCCCCGGACGCGAGACGAGCGATACGCTCGCCGAGACGGTGCGCTGGTATCGCCGCGAGGGGTGGCTCTGACCGGCGGACGCCGTTCGCCCCCTCCCCGCCGCCCGCCCGTCGAAGCGTGCATTGCCAACGCCGGGCCGCATCCCTAGGTTTGCGGGCATGAGCGACACCACGACCAACAATGATTCCGCCGGCCCCTGGGCGATCCCCGTGCGCCGCCCGCTGCCCGGCGACGACAAGCCGAAAAGCACGACCAGCTTTCCGCGCAAGGTCTGGAACCTGCTCGTCGCGATCAAGGACGGGCTGGCGCTGATCTTCCTCCTGCTTTTCTTCGTCACGCTCTTCGGCCTGCTCGCGGGGCGCCCCAATGCCGGGCTGCCGGTCAGCGAAGGCGCGCTCTTGATCGAGCTCGACGGCATCGTCAGCGAACAGCCCGCCGAAATCGATCCCTTCGCCGCGCTGTCGGGCGGCAACAACCTCAAGGAAGTCCGCGTCCGCGACGTCGTCCACGCGCTCGAAAGCGCCGCCGACGACAGCCGGGTGACCTCGGTCGTGCTCGACCTCGATCGCTTCCTCGGCGGCGGGCAGGTGTCGCTCGCCGAAATCGGCGATGCGATCGACAAGGTACGCGCCAAGAAGAAACCCGTGCTCGCCTTCGCCACCGCCTACACCACCGACAGCTACCAGCTCGCCGCGCACGCGAGCGAGGTCTGGGCCGACCCGATCGGCGGCGTCGCGATCGCCGGGCCGGGCGGATCGCGCCTCTATTACAAGGGGTTGATGGACCGCCTCGGCATCACCGCGAACATCTACCGCGTGGGCACCTTCAAGAGCGCGGTCGAACCCTATCTGCGCGCCGACCAGTCGCCCGAGGCCGAGGCCGCGAACCTCGCCTATGCCGGCGCCTTGTGGGAGCAGTGGCTCGCCGATGTGAAGAAGGCGCGGCCCAAGGCGAAGATCGATCCCTTCATCGCCGACACCGGCGCCGCGGTGCGCGCCGCGGGCAACGACCTCAGCAAGGCGTCGCTCGACGCCGGCCTCATCGACAAGCTCGGCAGCCGCATGGCGTTCGCCAGCCGCGTCGCCGAGATCAGCGGCACCTATGACGACAGCCAGCCGTGGAACTATAACGCGATCCCGCTCGAAAACTGGGTCGCCGCCAATCCGCCCAAGCAGCCGGGCAGCGCGATCGCGGTCGTGCCGGTCGTCGGCGAGATCGTCGACGGCGAGGCGCCGAACGGCGTCGCGGGCGGCGAGACCGTCGCGCAGCATATTCTCGACGCCGCGGCCGACGACAGCATCAAGGCGATCGTGCTGCGCGTCGATTCGCCCGGCGGCTCGGTGCTCGCCTCCGAACAGATCCGCCAGGCGCTGCTCGCGGCGAAGGCGAAGAAGCTGCCCGTCGTCGTCTCGATGGCGAATGTCGCGGCCTCGGGCGGCTACTGGATCTCGACCCCCGCCGACCGCATCTTTGCCGAGCCCGACACGATCACCGGCTCGATCGGCGTCTTCGGCATCCTGCCCAGCTTCGAACAGACGCTCGCCAAGGTCGGGGTGACCACCGACGGCATCGCGACCACGCCGCTGTCGGGCCAGCCCGACATCCTCGGCGGGGTCAATGAGGAGTTCAATCAGCTCGCGCAGGCGAGCGTCGAGGACATCTATGCGCGCTTCACCGGCCTCGTCGCCAAGAGCCGCAAGCAACCGCTCGCCAAGGTCGAGGAAATCGCCGAGGGCCGCGTCTGGGCCGGCGGCACGGCGCGCCAGATCGGCCTCGTCGACCAGTTCGGCGGCCTGCCCGACGCGATCGCCGCCGCGGCGAAGCTCGCCAAGGTCGACGGCGAGGTGCACGCCAAATATTTCGAGAACGAGCCAAGCGAATTTTCGAAGATGCTCGCCAAATGGACCGGCGCCGAGCAGCCCGAAGAGACGGCAGCGCTCCCGCGCGGCTGGTTCGGCATCGCCGCGATGAACCGCCAACTTGTGGAACGTCGCCTGATCCAGGACCTGGCGCTGCTCACCGAGGCGGGGTCGGTGCAGGCGAGCTGCCTCGACTGCCGCGCCTATCTCCCCGCCGTCCCGCGGCCGGGCAAGGCCGAAGCGAAGGGCTTCCTCGCGACGCTGGCGCTGCTGATGCGCTAGGCGACGGGCGGCGCGTCCTTGCGCCGCCGCCGCTGGCGGATGAACAGCATCACGAAGCCGAGCACGACCGTCACCAGGCTGACCCCGGCGAAGCCGACGAGCAGCGGATGATGCGTGTCCTCGCGCGTCTGCAGATCCATGATGTGCAGCCCCCAGAAGAAGTCGTACCCGCGCCACCAGCGCGTCCGGAGCGCGAGCAGTTCGCCGGTATCGGCGTCGACATAGGCGTGCAGCCCATCGGCATAGGCGACCCGCCACGCGGGCCGCTCGCGGCGCAGGTCGAGCGGGTTGGCATCGGCGGCGAAGCGCGTGACCGACACGACCTCGCCGGGCGCCTCGAGCGCGCCGTCGGCGATGCTCCGCGCCTCGACCGCCGTGACCGGCGGCAGTAGCGCGCCCGTGGTTGCATCGGCGGCGCGACTGTCGTCGCCGGCATAGCGCACCAGCCACACCGGCCGTGGCCCGCGCATCGCGAGTTCGAGCTTTTCGACCGGCCGCCCGTCGAGGCGCGGCGGCGCCGCCGCGAGCGTCGCGGGGATCGCCACGGGCTCGCGGCGCAAGTCGCTGCCGCGCACCTCCTCGATCGGCTTGATCACCATGATCAGCCCCGACAGCGTCCAGAGGATCAGCGGCACGCCGACCAGCCATCCGAGCCAGATATGAATGCGCAGCAGCTGCGCGCGCAGCCGCGTCTTCAGCGCGCTCATGCGGCGGCCGCCAGCTCCCGCGCATGCCCCGCCACCGCGTCCGCCAGCGTATCGACGAGCGCGAGCGGCAGGTCGTGCCCCATGCCGGGAATCGTCATCAGCCGCGCGCCGGGAATACTCGCCGCGGTATCCTTGCCTCCCGCCAGCGGCACGAGCGGATCGGCCTCGCCGTGGATCACCAGGGTCGGCGCCTTGATCGTCGCCAGCATCGCGCGCCGGTCGCCGTCGGCGACGATCGCCGCCATCTGGCGCGCGACGCCCTGCGGATACCAGCCGCGCTCGAAATCATGGCGCACGCGGCGCTGCAGCCGCTCCTCGGCCGCGGGATAGGCGGGGCTGCCGATCACCCGCGCGGCGCGGACCGAATAGGCGATCATCGCCTCGGGATCGCCGCTCATCGGGCGGTTGGCGAGCACCGCCATCGCCTCCTTGTTGGCGCGCGGCAGCCGCGGATTGCCCGTGGTCGACATGATCGAGGTCAAAGACAGCACCCGCTCGGGATAGCGCGCCGCGATATGCTGCGAAATCATGCCGCCCATCGACGCGCCGACGATATGCGCCTTGGCGATCCCCAGATGGTCGAGCAGGCCGATGCCGTCGGCCGCCATGTCGGCGAGCGTATAGGCCGGCCGCACCGGCAGTCGCAGCGCCGCCTTCACGAACATCCATTTGAGGTTGGGCACGCCCGCGCTCTCGAAGCGCGTCGACAGCCCGACGTCGCGATTGTCATAACGGATCGTGCGAAAACCGTGCGCGACGAGCGCATCGACGAACTCGTCGGGCCACAGGGTCAGCTGCCCGCCCAGCCCCATCACCAGCAGGATGACGGGCGCGTCCTTCGGCCCCTTGTCCTCAAAGGTGACCTTGATGCCGTTCACCTGCGCTTCGCCGATCGTCATAGATGCGCCCCCATATTGTCCTGATGGCAGTTTGCCGCGCGCCGCGCCCCGGTCAAGCCGTTGCCGGGCGATATTCGGACGCGTCCGAGCGGAACTCGGCATGGCCATAGCCCGCGAGCTGGCGCTCGATGCGGCGGATGAGGTCGCGGTCGGCGAGGCGGCGCACCCCGGGCAGCCGCGACGCTGCGCGATAAGCCGCCATGCGCCCCGCGACGCCGAGCATCGTCGCGCCATAGATCAGGTGGTCGCGCTTGCCGACGGGCACGCCGACGCTCGCCGCGCGTTCCTCGTCGCCGCCCAAGAAGGCCTTGACGAAAAACACCCGGCTCGCCGAGCGCTCGAGCCGCCGCGTGAGGCGCCCGCGCGGCGACTCGTCCTTCGACAACTCGGCCTCCATCGTCGCGCGCAGCAGCCCGCCGCAGATGCGGTCGTCATACTCGTAGCGCAAAGTCGCGCTGCGCGTGCGCCAGATCCGGACGATCTCCTGCGGCGTGTCGGCGAGCAGATCCTCGGGCAGGCCGAGCAGGTAGCAGCGATAGCGCGCGAGCTCGACGCGCCCCTGCTCCTCGCGGTTGAAGCGCGTGCGCCCCTTCGCCAGCACCTCCTGCGACAGGAAATAGATCGGGATCAGCCCCGCGGGCATCTGGTCGAGCTGCGGGATCGGCATGCCGTACGTCTCGACGTCCCACATGCCCGGCCGCGACAGCACGTTGACGCGCACCATCGAATGCATCAGCCGCACCATCGCCGCCGCCTTGAACCCGGGGCCGAAGCGCTCGAGCGCATGCGGCAGCGCGGTGGTGGCGAAGAAGGTCGCGGTTTCCTTGACCCGCCGCGCCGCGGTCGCATGGCCCAGCGTGCCGGTCAGCGCCATCGGCAGCGCCGAATATTTGTTGAGGAAGGTCGCGATGAAGGCGCCGCGGATCAGGAAAGGCGCGAGGTTCGCGGTGGCGTTGCGCTCATAAGCGGCGCCCGCCTCGACCAGTTTCATGTCGAGCCAGTCGGGGACCACCTCCATCTCGGCGATCAGCGCCGCGAGTTCGGGCGGCGCGTCGGCGACCGCGCCGATCCCCTTGTCGCACGCCTCGACCAGCATCGCGACCGTGCGCTGGAAGCCGAGGCTGGGCATCAGCGCCGCATAGGCGTCGCCCGTCCGGTCGCCGAGCATCGTATATTCGCGGATGCGCGCGACGAGGTCGTCGTCGCCCAGATACTCCGCGCGATCGACCCCGCGCACGCGCCCGAGTTCGGTGACGTCCGCCGCCTCCGCCGCCCAGCGTTCGGGGGCGCGGTCGAAGTCAAAGCGGCCGAAGAGGTCGGGCAGCGCGACGGCCTGGTCGCGCACCCGGCGGGCGATGGTGCTGACATCCATGTTCATAAGCCGAACCTGCCACAGATTTGGCATTTGGCAAGCCCGGCGGTTTTCAGGCGGTGGCGGGCGCCGCTTCGGCTTCGGGCAGCAGGCGGTCGACGACCCCGCGCGCCGCCGCCGCGAGCAGCCGGTCGCGCCAGACGACCAGCATCAGGATCGGCGGCATCGCGAGCAGCATCGCCCCGGCGGTGCCCGACGCGTTGCAGTCGGTCGTGCAACCGGCCGGCGCGACCCCCGCGCCGAAGCTGATCAGCAAAATGTCCAAGGCCCCCACGCGCCCCTTTCGCGGCGGGGCTAGGCGGGCCGGGTTAATCCTTTCTGACAGCGACGGCCAGCGCGGGGGGCGTTCGTCCCGAAGCGGGACGGCTCAGCGCGCGAGGTCGCGGTACGCCGGCAGCGCGAGCGACCAGCGGATCGCTGCGCCGCGCAGGATGAAACCCGCGAGCGCGCCGCATACCGCCGCGATCGGGGTGCCGACCCCGGCCCACAGCAGCAGCAGGTACAGACCCGAGGCGAGCGCCGCGGCGGTGACGTAGATTTCGGGCCGCACGATGATCGACGGCACGCCCGCCAATATGTCGCGGATCGTGCCGCCGACGCATCCGGTGATCACGCCCATCAGCAGCGCCGGAACCGGCGGTACGCCCCAGGCGAGCGCCTTCGCCGTGCCGAACACGGCATAGGCCGCGAGCCCCACCGCGTCCGCCCATTCCAGAAGCTGCCCTTGCCACCAGCGCTCGGGAGTGACCCAGACGATCAGCGCGATCGCGATGCACACCGCGGCGATCGCGCCGTCCTGCACCCAGAACACCGGCGCGCCGATGAGCAGATCGCGCACGCTGCCGCCGCCGACCCCGGTGACGAGCGCGAAGAACATCGCGGTCACCAGCGTCTGGCGCAGCCGCACCGCCATCAGCGCCCCCGACAGCGCGAACACCCCGATGCCGACAAGGTCGAGCAGCCGGACGAGCAGCAGATTGTCGAGGCCGAGCACCGGCAGTCGCTATTTCGCCGCGGGGCGGACGCCGCCGATGATCGACAGCGTGATCGCGGTGACCGCATTGCGGATCGCCGGACCCGCCTGCGGCGCGAAGAAGGGCGAATGGTTGGTCGGCGCGGGTTCGCCCTTCGCCTTCAATTCGGCGAGCAGCGCGGGATCGTAACCGCCGATGCCGAAGAAGAGCGACGGCACGCCCGCCTCGACGAACTCCGAATAATCCTCGCTGCCCGACATCGGCGCCGCGCTCGCGGGGGCGAAGACCAGCCCCTTGCCGAACACCGGGGTCAGCGCGTCGACCGCGGCCTTCGCCATCGTCTCGTCGTTGGTCAGCACCCCGGTGCCGGCGAGATAGCGGATCGTCGGTTCGGGGGCATTGCCCATCGCCGCCGCCGATTTGGCGACGCGCGCGGTGCCGTCCTGCAGCAATTTGCGCACCTCTGGCGACTGCGAGCGGAGGTTGACCTTCACCTCGGCGCTGTCGGGGATGATGTTGGGCGCGCTGCCCGCGTTGATCGCGCCGATCGTCAGCACGCCGAACGCCGCGGGATCCTTTTCGCGGCTGATCACCACCTGCGTGTCGGTGACGAAGCGCGCGGCGATCGGGATCGGGTCGATCGTCGCCGCGGGCATCGAGCCGTGCCCGCCGCGGCCGTGGAAGGTGATCGAATAGCTGTCGGACGCCGACGACCCTGCCCCCGCCTTGATCGCGACGACCCCCGACGGCAGGTTCGAGACATGCGCGGCAAAGCCGAAGTCGGGTTTCGGAAAGCGCGTGAACAGGCCATCGCCCAGCATCGCGCGCGCACCGGTCAGCGTCTCCTCGGCGGGCTGGCCGATGAGCATGACGGTGCCCGACCAGCTGTCGCGCATCGCCGACAGCGCCTGCGCGACCCCGATCAGATAGGCGACATGCGTGTCGTGGCCGCAGGCGTGCATCACGGGAACGTCGCGGCCCTCATAGGTCGCGCGCGCCTTGCTCGCCCAGGCGAGCCCGGTCTTTTCCTCCATCGGCAGCGCGTCCATGTCGGCGCGCACGAGGATCGTCGGCCCCTCGCCGTTCCTGAGGATCGCGACGACGCCGGTACCGCCGACCTTCTCGGTCACGGTGAAGCCCGCCGCACGCAGCTGCTTCGCGAGGATGCCCGCGGTGCGCACCTCCTGCATGCCCAATTCGGGGTTGGCGTGGAGGTCCTTGTAGACCGCCTCCAGCGCCGGATAATTTTTGTCGAGGATCGCGGTCAGGCGCGCGCTCGCCGCTGCCATGTCGGGCGCCGCCTGCGCGCTTGTCGCTGACAGCGAGAGGGCGAGCGAAGCCGCTGCCCAGATCCCGTGCTTCGCCATCATCCTCGTCTCCTCGTTCATGCGCCAGATGCGGACCGGCGTTCGGATGTCCGGGGTTTGCGACCCGCCGCCGCCCGCGCGAGCGCTATCATTCCGCCCTGGAGGGCACAACGGGCATGCGCAGAAGGGCAAGAGCCAGCGCATAGCCAAGGATCGGCGACGCGCCGTAGCCGCCGAGGGGGACGGGATAGGCGCCGATTACCGACGCAAGCATAAAGCCCCCGATCACCCCGGCCAGGGCCCTGACCGCCCGGGGATTGCCGCTACGCGCGAATAGGGGTGCGGCGCAGGCAAAAAGGAGCGCGGCGCCGATCAGAAGCGCGAGCATCGCGTTGGCCGCGAAAGCGTCGGGTACCACCCGCTCGACGAATTTTACGGCAACGAGCGGGTCGGGCCGAAACAGCGTTGTCGCAATCGCGGTCATCGACGCGGCCACGCCGATCCCGGTGACGAGACGTTCCTGCCGGCCGGGGCGGGACAAGATAAAGCCCGCAGCCAGCGCGAGCGCCGCCGCAAAGTCGGGCTGCACGGCAAAGACAGTCGCCAGGGCGATCACAGCGGCGAGCTGGATGCGACCGGAAAGATACGGCATCAGGACGGCGATCGCCGGCAGAAACAGCATCGCCGCATGCAGGCGAACCGGACCAAGCGGAAGCCAGCGCCTTATGCCTTCAAGGTCGAATCCGCTCACCAGCGTCGCCGCGATGCCGGTCACGCCGAGCACGACGGCGCATATGGCCGCGCGTTCGTTCATCCGGCCCGCCGGAAATGCGACGACGAGGACCAGCCCCAGCAGGAGCGCCAGTCCATTCAACGCGATATAGGCCGGCGGTGCGCCGCCGAGCAGGAAGAAGAGCATCCCGCTCGCGGTCGCGACGACGAGCGCTGCCACGCCGACCCAGGGCACCGGCCGCGTTTCGGTCGCCGGCGTCGCGAAGGTCATCGTCAGATGTGGATCGGCTTGCCGGTCACCGCCATCGCCGCTTCCTTCACCGCTTCGCTGTGCGTCGGGTGGGCGTGGCAGGTGTAGGCGATGTCTTCCGACGTCGCGCCGAATTCCATCGCCTGCGCGGCCTGCGCGATCATCGTGCCCGCGACGCTGGCGATGATCCACACGCCCAGCACGCGGTCGCTGTTCGCGTCGGCGATCACCTTCACGAAGCCGTCGGGTTCGTGGTTGGTCTTGGCGCGGCTGTTGCCCGCCATCGGGAATTTGCCGACCTTGACCTCGCCCTTTTCCTTCGCCTGCTCTTCGGTCAGGCCGACGCCGGCGATTTCGGGCATGGTATAGACGACCGACGGGATGACGTCGTGGTTCACGATGCCGGTCAGCCCGGCGATATTCTCGGCGACCGCAATGCCCTCGTCCTCGGCCTTGTGCGCGAGCATCGGGCCCGGGATGACGTCGCCGATCGCCCAGATGCCGGGGACCTGCGTGCCGAAATCATGGTCGGTCTCGATCTGGCCGCGCGCATTGACCGCGAGCCCCGCCTTGTCGAGCCCCAGCCCGTCGGTGTTCGGGCGGCGCCCGATCGACACCAGCACGACATCGGCCTCCAGCGTCTCGGCCTCGCCGCCGGCGGCGGGCTCGAGCGTCAGCACGGCTTTCTTGCCCTTCACTTCGGCCTTGGTGACCTTGGTCTTGAGCTTGAATTCGATGCCCTGTTTCTTGAAGATGCGGTTGGCATCCTTGCGCACATCGGCATCCATGCCGGGCAGGATCTGGTCGAGGAACTCGACGCAGGTGACCTTGGCGCCCAGGCGGCGCCACACGCTGCCGAGTTCGAGTCCGATCACGCCGCCGCCGATCACGACCATATGGCCGGGGACCTTGGCGAGTTCGAGCGCGCCGGTCGAATCGACGATCACCTGCTTGTCGTTATCGACCGCGACGCCGGGAAGCGGGGTGACCGACGAGCCGGTGGCGATGACGATATTCTTGGCGCGGTAGGTCTTGCCCGCGACTTCCACACTGTCCTTGCCGGTGAACTGCGCATAGCCCTTCAGCCAGTCGACCTTGTTCTTCTTGAACAGGAATTCGATGCCGCCGGTCAGCCCCTTGACCGCGTCGACGCGCTGGCCGTGCATCGCGGGCAGGTTGAGCTTGGGGGTCACGTCGATCCCCATCTTGGCCATCGCGCCATTGGCGGCGGCGTCGAAATATTCGGACGCGTGGAGCATCGCCTTCGACGGAATGCAGCCGACGTTGAGGCAAGTGCCACCGAGCGTCTCGCGCCCCTCGGCGCAGGCGGTCTTCAGCCCCAGCTGCGCCGCGCGGATCGCCGCGACATAACCGCCGGGGCCGGCACCAATGACGAGGACGTCGTAGTCGTAATCAGCCATCATTCACTCCATCTCGAGCCCGGCGCGGCGACGTAGACCCAGGCACTTTCGCCCGATTCCAGTGCAACGCGCCGCCGCTCATAATCTTCGGCCTCATAGATATCGGCCTCCTCGAGTTCTTCCCTGGTAAGCCAATATAGGGTGCCCGTGACCCGCTGCGAACCTTCGTCGTCGGGAACGAGCACCGGATAATGGCTTTCACCGCTTATCCGTACCACTTCGGGGTCGGCGTTGACGATCCGGCGGAGCCGGAAGCCGGTCAGCGCGTCGGCGCTGCCGCCGAGCAACCGGCCGAAATGCTCGCGCTGCACGTCCGGACATTGGAGCGTGCCATAGGCGAACAGGGCTTCGGTCGCGTCGCTCACGCCGCTTGTCCCGTCAGAGGTCGATCAGCAGCCGCGTCGGATCCTCGATCGCTTCCTTGATCGTCTTGAGGAAGGTCACCGCCTCGCGGCCGTCGATCAGGCGGTGGTCGTAGCTCATCGCGAGGTACATCATCGGGCGGATCACGATCTCGCCGTTCCGGACGACCGGACGGTCCTCGATGCGGTGGAGGCCGAGCACCGCCGACTGCGGCGGGTTGATGATCGGGGTCGACATCAGGCCGCCGAACACGCCGCCGTTCGAGATGGTGAAGGTGCCGCCGGTCATATCGTCCATCGTGAGCGTGCCTTCCTTGGCGCGCTTGCCGAGGTCGGCGATCGCCTTTTCGATTTCGGCGAACGACATGCTGTCGGCGTTGCGCACCACCGGCACGACGAGCCCGTTGGGCGCGCTCACCGCGACCGAGACGTCGAGATAATTATGATAGACGATCTCGTCGCCCTCGATACGCGCGTTCACCGCGGGGATGTCGTGCGCGGCGAGCGCGACCGCCTTGGTGAAGAAGCTCATGAAGCCGAGGCGCACGCCATGCTTCTTTTCGAAGCTCTCGCGATATTTGTCGCGCGTCGCCATCACCGCCGACATGTCGACGTCGTTGAAGGTCGTCAGCATCGCCGCAGTGTCCTGCGCGGCCTTCAGGCGCTTGGCGATCGTCTGACGCAGGCGCGTCATCTTGACGCGTTCTTCCTGGCGGCCGGGCGCCGATGCGGCGGCGGCCGGAGCAGCAACTGCCGGAGCCGGGGCGGGCGCCGCGGCCGGGGCATTGTTCGCGGCGGCGAGCACATCTTCCTTGGTCAGGCGGCCGTCCTTGCCCGTGCCCTTGATCTTGCTAGGGTCGAGACCATGCTCGAGCACCAGGCGGCGCACCGCGGGCGACAGCGTGGTGACGCCGTCGCCGGTTTCCTCGGCCGCCGGGGCGGGCGCGCTGGCGGCCGGCGCGGGCGCCGCGGCTTCGGCCTTGGCGGGAGCGGGCGCCGGAGCCGCAGCCGCGGGCACAGCGGCCGCGCCGCCGGCCTCGACCGTCGCGATCGTCGCGCCGACATTGACCGTATCGCCGACCGCGGCGAGCTGCTGGCCCATCACGCCGGCGACCGGCGACGGCACTTCGACCGCGACCTTGTCGGTCTCGAGGCTGGCGATCGGCTCGTCGAGCGCGACGGCCTCGCCGGGCTTCTTCAGCCACTCGCCGATCGTCGCTTCGGTGACGCTTTCGCCCAGCGTCGGGACTTTGACTTCGGTGCTCATCACTCTTTCCTTTGGGGCGCTTATTTATTCTTGGTACGGCGGATTTCGGCGCGGACGCTGAGGCCCAGCGCATCGGCGACCAGCGCCGACTGTTCGGTCTGGTGGCGGCTCATCAGGCCCGTCGCGGGCGACGCCGCGGCGGCACGACCGGCATAGCGCGGACGCATGCCCTTGTGCCCGGCATTGACCAGCGCCTCCTCGACGAAGGGCTCGACGAAAGACCAGCTGCCGTTGTTGCGCGGCTCTTCCTGCGCCCAGACGACCTCTTCGAGTTTCGGCATGCGCTTCAGGCGCACCGTCAGCGGTTCGCCCGGGAAGGGGTAGAGCTGCTCGAGGCGGATCACCGTCGTGTCGGTCAGCCCCGCGGCATCGCGCGCCTCGATCAGGTCGTAGCCGACCTTGCCCGAGCAGAGCACGACACGCTTGATGTCGGCGTCGGCGGGCGGCGTGCGGTCCGACATGATGCGGCGGAAATGCGCGTCGCCGATGAAGTCCGAACGCTGCGACACCGCGAGCTTGTGGCGGAGCAGCGATTTGGGCGTCATGATGATCAGCGGCTTGCGGAACGGGCGCAGCATCTGGCGGCGCAGGACGTGGAAATAGTTCGACGGGGTCGAAATATTGCACACCTGGATATTGTCGCCGGCGCAGAGTTGCAGGAAACGTTCGAGGCGCGCCGAACTATGCTCGGGACCTTGGCCTTCGTAACCGTGCGGCAGCAGCATCACGAGGCCGTTGGCGCGCAGCCATTTGGCTTCGCCCGACGCGATGAACTGGTCGATCATGATCTGCGCGCCGTTGGCGAAGTCGCCGAACTGCGCTTCCCAGAGCACCAGGCTCTTCGGGTCGGCCATCGCATAGCCATATTCGAAGCCGAGCACGCCATATTCGGAGAGCGGGCTGTCGAGCACCTCGAAGCGGCCGTGCGGGACGGTGGTCAGCGGCACATATTTGCGCTCGTCCTTCTGGTCGACCCAGACGGCGTGGCGCTGGCTGAAGGTGCCGCGGCCCGAATCCTGCCCCGACAGGCGAACCTGATACCCTTCGCTGAGCAGGGTGCCGAAGGCGAGGCTCTCGGCGGTTGCCCAGTCGAACACTTCCTTGTCGCTCTTGTCGGCGAACATCGCGGCGCGCGCGTCGATCACGCGGCGCAGCGTCTTGTGCACTTCCAGATCGTCGGGGACGGTCGTCATGATCCGCCCGATCGAGTCGAACAATTTCTCGCTCACCCCGGTCGCGATGTTGCGGCGGGCATTTTCGGGATCGGCGGGGGCGTGCAGCCCCGACCAGCGCCCGGCGAACCAGTCGGCCTTGTTCGGCTTGTAGCTCTTCGCCGCCTCGAAATCGCCTTCGAGGCGCGCGGTGAATTCGGCGCGGCGCGCGTCGGCCCAGCCGGCGTCGATCACGCCCTCGCCCTCGAGTTTGGCGGCGCAGATCTGCGACACCGGCGGATGCTGGCGGATGATGCCGTACATGAGCGGCTGGGTGAAGGAAGGCTCGTCGCCCTCGTTATGGCCAAAGCGGCGATAGCACCACATGTCGATCACGACGTCGCGCTTGAAACGCTGGCGGAAGTCGATCGCGAGCTTGCAGGCAAAGGTCACCGCCTCGGGATCGTCGCCGTTGACGTGCAGGATCGGCGCCATCACGCCCTTCGCGACGTCCGACGGATAGGGCGACGAGCGCGCGAACTGCGGGCTGGTGGTGAAGCCGATCTGGTTGTTGACGATGAAGTGGATGCAGCCGCCGGTGTTGTAGCCGCGAATGCCCGAGAAGCCGAGGCATTCCCAGACGATGCCCTGCCCCGCGAAGGCCGCGTCGCCGTGGATCAGCACGGGCAGCACCTGCTCATGCTTTTCGAGGTCGTCGCGCACCACCTGTTGCGCGCGCACCTTGCCGAGCACGACCGGGTCGACCGCCTCGAGGTGCGAGGGGTTCGGAACCAGCGACATATGCACCGACGCGCCGCCGAACTCGCGGTCGGTCGAGGTGCCGAGGTGATATTTGACGTCGCCCGAGCCGCCGACATCGTCGGGGTTGGCGCTGCCGCCGGCGAATTCGTGGAAGATGATCTTGTACGGCTTCGCCATGACGTTCGCGAGCATGTTGAGGCGCCCGCGGTGCGCCATGCCATAGACGATTTCCTTCACGCCGTACTGGCCGCCATATTTGATGATGGCTTCCATCGCGGGGATCATCGATTCGCCGCCGTCGAGCCCGAAACGCTTGGTCCCGACATATTTGCGCGCGAGGAATTTCTCCCATTCCTCGGCCTCGATCACCTTGTTCAGGATGGCGCGTTTGCCCTCGACCGAAAATTCGATGATCTTGTCGGCGCCTTCCATCCGCTCCTGCAGGAACTGGCGCTCCTCGATATCGGCGATATGCATATATTCGAGGCCGACATTGCCGCAATAATTGGCACGCAGGATCGCCACGATCTCGCGGATCGTGGCCTTCTCGAGCCCCAGCGCGCCGCCGAGCCACACCGGACGGTCGAGGTCGGCGCCCGAAAAGCCATGATATTCGGGCGTGAGATCGGCGGGCAGCTCGCGCGTGCTGAGCCCCAGCGGATCGAGGTTCGCGGCGAGGTGACCGCGCACGCGATAGGTGCGGATCAGCATCATCGCGCGGATCGAATCATTCGCCGCGCGTTCGACCTCGGCGTTCGACAGCGGCGCGCCGGCCTTCGCGGCGGCCGCCTTCACCGCGACCTGCATCTGCTGCGGGTCGAGCGCGGCGGTCAGGTCGTCGCTGTCGATCTGCGGCCAGTTCTTCGGCGCCCAGCTGGGGCCGGCCTGCGGCTCGTCGATATCGAAGCTCTGTCTCTCGAGGTTCATCTGCTTTTCCACGGGGAGGTAGGGGGTGATCATTATATGGGAGCGGGAGGCCCGCCGGCAAAGGGTGCCGGCGGGCCGTCCGATCAGACGCGTTCCTTCAGCACTTCGACCAGCGTCGTGCCGAGTTCGGACGGGCTCGCCGACACCTTGATGCCGGCGGCTTCCATCGCCGCGATCTTGCTTTCGGCGTCGCCCTTGCCGCCCGAGACGATTGCCCCCGCATGCCCCATGCGGCGGCCCGGAGGCGCGGTGCGGCCCGCGATGAAGCCGGCCATCGGCTTCTTGCGGCCGCGCTTGGCTTCGTCGATCAGGAACTGCGCGGCCTGCTCCTCGGCGTCGCCGCCGATTTCGCCGATCATGATGATCGACTTGGTCGCTTCGTCCGCCAGGAAGAGTTCGAGCACGTCGATGAAGTTGGTGCCGTTGACCGGGTCACCGCCGATGCCGACCGCGGTGGTCTGGCCGAGGCCCGCATTGGTGGTCTGGAACACGGCTTCATAGGTGAGCGTGCCCGAGCGCGAGACGACGCCGACGCTGCCCTTCGAAAAGATGCTGCCGGGCATGATGCCGATCTTGCACTCGCCCGGGGTCAGCACGCCGGGGCAGTTCGGGCCGATCAGGCGCGACTTCGAGCCCGACAGCGCGCGCTTCACCTTGACCATGTCGAGCACCGGGATGCCCTCGGTGATGCAGACGATCAGCTCCATCTCGGCGTCGATCGCCTCGAGGATCGAGTCTGCGGCGAACGGCGGCGGGACATAGATGCAGCTCGCGGTCGCGCCGGTCGCGGCCTTCGCTTCTTCGACGGTGTTGAAGTTCGGCAGGCCGATGTGCGTCGTGCCGCCCTTGCCGGGGGTCACGCCGCCGACCATCTGGGTGCCGTAGGCGAGCGCCTGTTCGGTGTGGAAGGTCCCCGTGGCGCCGGTCATGCCTTGCGTGATGACCTTGGTATTCTTGTCGACGAGAATGGACATTGTTCAGTTAACTCCGTGGGTTTGGCCACAGGGACGGCCAGGGTTGGTCAGGACGCCTTCTTTCTTTCGAGAAGGGCCAGGTGAATGCGATGCTCGCTGCCACGCGACAGCGAACGGGCGAAAAGGACGCGCTCGTGCGCCGGCGAGGAGCCGGCGAAGAGCCAATAGGGCCGGGTGTTGTCGTTGGGCTTGCCGTCGGGGCCGAACATCTCGGCATAGTTGGCGGGGTTGCCGTACCGCGCCGCCAGCACCGGGAAGAGCTCGACCGCGGGATAATGCGTCACGGTCGATACCGTCAGCACGCATTGCGGATTGGGCGAGAAAAAGACGTCCTTCGCCAGCCCAAGCGAATGATCGTCGCCCTGCCAGCCGCCGAGGTCGACCTCGCCCGATGCCATCGCCATCATGCTGGGCATGTAGGCGCCGCCCCAATCAGCCGAGCGCGCGATGACGGGGTTGACCTTCAGTTTATCGAAGTCGGTCTTCATGCACAGCATGTCGAACCCGTCGACGATCTGCTGCGGCGTACGGGGCCCCGCCTTCAACGCCTCGACGCGCGCGCCCTCGACCGCGAGCCCCGACAGGCCGCCGCCGGGATTGACCCACATGATGTCGGGCGCCGCAAGCGCGGGCGACGCAAAGGCGAGCAGCGCGGCACCGGCCGCGAGGGTGCGGATGACAGAGACGTTCATGACCACTCCTTTCCCGCGACCCACTTGTTTGCGACCCTGGGCGAACCGGCCGGCGCCTCTAAAAGGCACCGGCCGAAAGGAAATCAGGCGAGGCTCGGGTCCAGGCCCTTGCACGCTTCGAGCAGTTCCTTGACCGCGTCGACCGAGACCTGCAGGCCGGCCTTGTCCTCGGCATCGAGTTCGATCTCGACGATCTTCTCGACCCCGCCGGCGCCGATCAGCACCGGCACGCCGACATAGAGCCCGTCGAGGCCGTACTGGCCGTCGACATAGGCGGCGCAGGGCAGGATGCGCTTCTGGTCGCCGAGATAGGCTTCGGCCATCGCGATGCCGCTCGCGGCCGGCGCGTAGAAGGCCGAACCGGTGCCCAGCAGCGCGACGATCTCGCCGCCGCCGCCGCGGGTGCGCTTGACGATCGCGTCGATCTTGTCCTGCGACGACAGGCCCATCTTGACGAGGTCGGGAACGGGGATGCCGTTGACGGTCGAATAGCGGACGACGGGAACCATCGTGTCGCCATGGCCGCCGAGCACGAAGGTGTTCACATCCTTCACCGACACGTCGAATTCGTCGGCGATGAAGCGGCTGAAGCGCGCCGAATCGAGCACGCCGGCCATGCCGACGACCTTGCTGTGCGGGAGGCCCGAGAATTCGCGCAGCGCCCAGACCATCGCGTCGAGCGGGTTGGTGATGCAGATGACGAAGGCGTCGGGAGCGTTCGCCTTGATCCCTTCGCCGACGGCCTTCATGACCTTGAGGTTGATGCCGAGCAGGTCGTCGCGGCTCATGCCCGGCTTGCGCGCCACACCCGCGGTGACGATGATGACGTCGGCGCCGGCGATGTCCTTATAGTCGTTCGAGCCGGTGATCTTCGCATCGAAACCCGCGATCGGGCCGACCTGCGACAGGTCGAGCGCCTTGCCCTGCGGCACGCCTTCGACCACGTCGAACAGCACCACGTCGCCGAGTTCCTTCTGCGCCGCGAGCAGGGCCAGCGTTCCGCCGATATTCCCGGCTCCGATCAATGCGATTTTCTTGCGTCCCATGGCGCGCGGCACTCCCTTCGTGGCAAGCCCGGCAATGAAGCACAAAACCGGCCGGCGCACGGGCTAAAGCGCAGGCTGGTCCCTAGACTGGGCGCCGCCCTACGCCGATTCCCTTAAGGAAACAACCGCGAAAAAGCGCGAATTATCGGGTTTTTTTGCAATCAGTTCGCAATAGCAATAGAAGCATCGGCGTCAGGATGCGGGGACATCGATCGCCAAGGTCACGGCGCCGCTGACGCATGATTTCTGCCAGCGGAGCACGGCATCCTCGATAGGGCCCTCGTCGTCCGGCGCGGGAGGTGTTTCGCTGTCGGCATAGCCGACCTCGACGCGCACGCCATAATCACCCGGCGGCAGCCGGACCTCGCCCATCGCGTTCCACAACCGGCTGAGCCGCAGCGGCCAGTCGAGTTCGACGTCGCGGCGCAGGCTTTCGCCGGGACCGAGCCTCGCCACCACGGGCGCAAAATAACCGAAGGGTATCGCGCCCGGCGTCACCGGCGCGCGCGCGAACGACAGGCAGATATCGCGTCCGCGGCGGCGAAAGGCGAGGAAGCCGTCGTCGTTGATCCACACCGGTGCGGCGCCGCGATTGACGACCTCATAGGTCAGCGACCAATGCGACGCGCGCGCCGCCGCGGCGACGATCTCCACCGCGATCACGGGATCTTGTCGCTGATCTTGTATTTTTTGCCATAGGTCTTCTCGCGCCATAGACGGCAGCGTTCGAGCGAGGACGACCAATTGGTCGTCCCGGGCGCGGCCTTGTCCTTCCAGAAGGACTCGCCGCAATAGGGATCCTTGAAACCGCCGCGGTTCTCGAGCCCATGCTCGTCGCGAAGCAGATTTTCGCGCCCCACCGTCTCCTGATGACCGCCCTCGCCGCGGTTGTCGTTGCTGTCGGGCAGCCCCTTTTCCGACAGCCAGGCGTGACCGCATAATTCGTGACCCAGCACGAGCCAGGGATCGATCGGCATTTCCTTGCCGCTTTTCGACGCGGCGCCCCAGATCTTGTCCGAATTGGGCGACGGTGTCGTCACCACCGTGTCGTCGGTGCCCCACATCAGCGTGCCCAGGATCGGCATGCGGACCGCGGTCGGCAGTTCGGTGTGCGGCCAGTCGCCGTCGTCGATCCGGATGATGTAGTTCCGGGTCGAATTGATGATGTCGCACAGACAGCCGCAGCCCGTCGGCGTCGACGACAAGTCGGCGGGCGACGGCGCGGGCGGCCCGACGAAGTCGGCGGGATAGGGTTTGGGACAGAAATCGGCGGTCGCAGCACTAACGATACCGCTCGCGGTGTCGACGGTGATCCCTCCGGCGGCGCACAGCTTCTGCAAATAGTCTTCGCCCGTTTTCGCGTTGGTCTGGTCGAGGCCCTTGCCCGTCGGATTGGCGATCTTGGCGGCCGGATTCTCGACCAGCAGCTTGCGGCGCACCACCGCGCCGCCACTGTCCTGCATGACATGCGCGATCTCGTGCGCCAGCAAATGGCGGCCTTCGCTGGTCCCCGGCCGATATTCACCCGCCGCAAAGCCGATGTCGGTGCCGAGCGTGAAGGCGCGCGCCGCGATCGCCCGCGACGCCGCCGCGCCCGCGCCGTCGGCGTGCACGCGGATCTTCGACAGGTCGGCGCCGAAGCGCGGTTCGAAAAAGGCGCGCTCGGCCGCGGGGAGCGGCGCCCCTGCGCCGAGCCCCGACAATGCATTCCGCGCTCGCGGCCCGGCGGCCGTCGCGCCTCCCGCGCTCCCGCCCGCTGCCTCGCGCCGGACCGTGCCGACCGACGATGCACCTGCTATCGCCGGCACCGTCGCCGTGCCCGTGCCCATGACCCGCTCGGCGGCGGCATCGGCCGCGCGCTCGGCGGGGTCGTTGGCCGCCCCGATGACCAGCGGCTCGCGCGATGGCACCCCGGCGAGCGAGCTCAAAGGCGACCAGGCGGCGCGGAGCGGCGCCGGTTGCGGCGCGACGGCCCCACCGCTGATACGCTGTTTGCGCCGGATCGCGCGTCGGTACATGGCACTTCGCCTTTCGACTCGACGGACAGATTGCACGGCAAATATAGCTGCGATTGCGGCGCAAGGCATTGGACCGTTCCGCCAAAGTCGCCATGGACGCAGGTTTGCGTTATGCAGCTGTCATCGGGGCGTCACAAACGCCCGCAGCAAAGGCGAGGCAAATCCATGCATTACCCCCTGACCCTCACCGGCGCCGCGCTCGCGCTGGCCCTCGCCTCCCCCGCGCAAGCGAGCGAAAAGGGCTGGGACGACGCCGGCACCGTCGCCAAGAACGCACTCGTCGTCGTCGCCTTCGGCGTGCCCGCGGTGCAGGGCGACTGGGAAGGCGTGCTCGAGGCGGGGGGCAGCATCGGCGGCACGATCCTGATCACCCAGGGCCTGAAGGAAGCCTTCCCCTCGCGGCGCCCCGACGGCAGCGACAACAAGAGCTTCCCCTCGGGCCACACCTCGACCAGCTTCGCCGCGGCGGCGACCTTGCACAACCGCTACGGCTGGGAAGCCGGCCTCCCCGCCTATGTCGTCGCCTCCTTCGTCGGCCTCAGCCGCGTCGAGGCGAAGAAGCACCGCGTCGGCGACGTGCTCGTCGGCGCCGCGATCGGCACCGCGACGGGGCATCTGATCACCACCAAGGCCGACGACCGGGTGCAGATCTTCCCGTGGGGCAGCACCAACAGCGCCGGGGTCGACGTCACCCTGCGCTTCTGAGCGCGGCCGGGCGGCGATTAACCCTCCCTATACCCTGCGCCTGCTAGGCTCGCGGGGATGACGCGGGCAATCATCAGTTTCGACACCGAATTGTCGGCGGGCCTCTATCAACGGGGCGCCGACGCGCGCGCCAATTTCGAAAGCTCGATCCTCGGCCGCTGCCGCGAGGGCGACTACGGCATCCACTTCCAGATGGACATGCTCGAACGCCACGGGCTGACCGGCGTCTATTTCGTCGATCCGATGCCCGCGCTGGTCTATGGCCCCGAAATTATCGACCGCATCGTCGAACCGATCCTCGCGCGCGGGCACGAGGTACAGCTCCACATCCACACCGAATGGCTGGCCTTCGCGCGCTTCAACCCCGTCGGGCGCCACACCGGCCGCAACATCGGCGACTTCCCGCTCGCCGCGCAGAAGAAGCTGATCGGGCTCGCGCGCGATATCCTCGTCGGCGCCGGCGCACCCAAACCCACCGCCTTTCGCGCGGGCAATTTCGGCGCCAACGACGACACGCTGCGCGCGCTCGCGGCGCTCGGCTTCCGCTTCGACAGCAGCTTCAACGGCGCTTGGCTGGGACATGGCTGCGCCATCGCGCTCGACCCCGGCAACCTCGCGATGCGCGAATATGCGGGGGTGGTCGAGGTCCCGGTGAGCGGGCTGATGGACCGCGTGGGCAGCTTCCGTCCGGCGCAGCTCTGCGCCATGTCCGAAGAGGAAATGCGCGACGCGCTCGATCACAGCGCGGCGAGCGGCGCGGTGCAATTCTCGGCCTTCAGCCACAGTTTCGAACTCCTGAGCCGCGACCGCGCCGCGCCCAACTGGCTCGCGATCGCACGCATGGAGGCTTTGTGCCGCGCCGTTGCCGGCGACGTCCGCGTGACCAGCGGCGGCTTTGCCACCCTGCCCGCGCCGCCGGCGCGTGTCGCGCGCATCGGCCTCGCCGCGCCCAAGCCGCTGCGCACGCTGCGCCGCACGATCGAGCAGGCGGTCGGCCACGCCGTACACGAAGTCCGCTATGTCCGCGACCTGATCACGGTGACGATCAACTCGTCGCGCTGGGGCAAGATCACCGGCGGCGTGCTGCTGGTATTCGCCTGAGCCTAGGCTTCGTGCTGGCCGTGGCCCAGCGCCAGATAATCGTCGGACTGCATTTCGGAGAGGCGGCTTGCCGTCCGCTCGAACTCGAACGCGCCGTCGCCCGCCACATATAGGGCATCGGGCTCGGCCGCCGCGCTCGCGAGCAATTTGACCTTATATTCGTAGAGTGCGTCGACCAGCGTCACGAAGCGCGCCGCCTCGTTGCGGTTCTCGGGGCCCATGCGCGGGATGCCGACCAGGATCACCGTGTGGAAATGGCGCGCGACCGCCAGATAGTCCGACGCCCCCCGCGCCTCGCCGCAGAGCTTTTTGAACGAAAAGACCGCGACGCCCTTCAGCGCCTTGGGCACGTGCAGCAGGCGCCCGCCGCCGACATCGAGGTCCAGCGTCGGCACATGCGCGCGGTCCTCGGGCGGATAGTCGGTCAGGCGGAAGAAGGCGGCCGATAGCGCCGCGCTCGCCGCATCGTCGGCGGGCACGAACCAGCGCGCGCCGTCGCCCAGCCGGTCGCGGCGGTAATCGGTCGGGCCATTGAGCCCCATGACGTCGAGCTTCGCCTCGACCAGCGCGATGAAGGGCAGGAAATGCTCGCGGTTGAGCCCGTCCTTGTAGAGATCCTTCGGCGGCCGGTTCGAGGTCGCGACCACGGTCACGCCCTTGTCGATCAGCGCGGTGAACAGCCGCGACAGGATCATCGCGTCGGCGCTGTTATTGACCACCATCTCGTCGAAGGCGAGGCAGCGGACGTCCTGGGTCAGCGCCGCGGCGACCTGCGGGATCGGATCGCCGCTCTCGGTTTTCCGGACCTCGCGCATCCGCGCATGGACGTCGATCATGAAGGCGTGGAAATGGACGCGCCGCTTCCGCTCGATCGCGAGCTGGTCGTAGAAGAGGTCCATCAGCATCGACTTGCCGCGCCCGACCGCGCCCCACAGATAGACGCCGCGCGGCGCCTCGGGCTTGCGCCCCGCGATGCGCCACAGCAGGCTGCCGCGCGGCGGCACCGCCTCGAGTTCCTCCTGCAGCTTGTTCAGCCGCTCGGCGGCGGCGCGCTGCTCGGCATCGGGTTTCAGCTCGCCGCCCGCGACCAGCGCGTCATATTCGGAGAGCACGCTACCCATAAATAGGGACAGTCCCTATTTTTCGGACACATGCGGCCGGCTCCATCGCGGTGCGACGGGAAAAATAGGGACTGTCCCTATTTATGATCGCCGGCGGCGTCATTTGCTCGCCTTGCGGATCGTGCCCGCGAAGGTCAGCACGATATGCTCGTCCGCCGCACCCTGGACGACCAGCCCGCGCAGGAAGATCAGCCGACCCGTCTCGCGCACCAGCTCGACGATGGCATCGAGCGGCTCGCCGAGGCGTCCCGCGCCCACGAACTGCGTCGACAGGTCGAGCGTCACCGAATGGCCGGCGTTGAGCGAGCCGAACTGGTGCGAGGCTGCAAACAGCGCGATATCGACCAGCGCCAGCGTCACCGCGCCATGGACATTGTCGCCGAGGTTGCTGTGCTTGCGCCCGGGTACCATCCGCACCCGCGCCTGCGGGCGGCCGTCGGGGGTGTCGGGCTCGACGCGCACCGACAAGGGCTCGATGAAGGCGTTGAAGCGGCTCGGGTCCTTGAGGTTCCAGCTGACCCAGCCGCCTTCCAGTTCCTCGGCGCTGAAATTGTCGCGGCGCTTGGGTTCCTCGATGCCGTCGTTCATGCCCGCCCTATCCGTCCCGTTGCCCGCGCCGATCCGCCCCGCATAATGGCCGCGGCCGCGCTGTCAAATATGGGGGCCGCATCCAGTATCGTGCGTGTAAAATCAGGCTCGCCCCAAGATCATGAAATAATATTGCATTCCTATTTGACGCTAGGTCCGCAATGCATCTTGGTTGTGAATGAGTAGCGTTTGCCTTATGCTTCGCCTCCGTTTGAGGAGAATCGAAGGGAAGAAAAGTCATGGCATCCGTTCCGAGCGACAATCCGTCACCGAGCCCCGATCCAAGCCCCAGCCCGCAGCCGAGTCCCAGCCCCGTTCCGAGCCCCAGCCCGGACCCGAGTCCGAGCCCCGACCCCAGCCCGAAGCCGTGGCACGACCCCGACACGACGTCGGTCCCGCCAACCCCGGTCACACCCTGAACAGGCTCGCCGGTCAGGCTTGGCAATAGGCGTCGAGCTTTCCGCTGCGGATCAGATCGCCATAATAAGCCGCCATCGCCCCGGCACGCGAGGTATCGGGACCGATCCAACGCACGGCGCCCTTCAGCCAGCCGGCCGAACAGGCCTCAAGCGCGCCCGACCCGCGTGCGCAGGCAACAAAATCGGTGAAGGCGCTTTTCCACGCGCCGAATTCGGCCATGTCCATGATCGGGCCGTGGCCGGGGACGACGTATTCGGCGCCCGACGCCGCGACCGCGTCGAGCGCCCTCAGCCACCCCTCGGGGCAGGCGGTATCGAGGAACGGCACCGGCACGGTGACGAGGTCGCCGACGATCGCGCGCTTTTCGGCGGCATCGTAGATCCAGAGGTCGCGCTCGGTGACCGCGCGGTGCACGACGCGCAGCGACAACGGCCGCCCGGCGATCACCATGTCGCGCGATTCGTCGACGATCACGTCGGGCCGCAACTCCGCCCCGCGCGCGATGGTCGCGAGGTCGCCCTCGATATCCTCACGCGCGCCCACCGGCACATTGTTCTCGGCGATCGCCTTGCGATACGCTTCGGCGCTCCGGGCGAGGAAGGTCGCGAGCGCGCCGTCGATCGCCGAGGTCGCATAGACCTTGATCTCGGGAAAGGCGGCCTTGAGTTCGGGATTGCCGCTGACATGGTCGAGATGCCAATGCGTGTTGATGATCGCGACCGGCGTCATGCCGATCCCGCTCATGCCCTGTTTGATCGCGGTCAGATGCTCGGCATGGCGCCCCGTGTCGATCACGAAGGCGCCCTCGGGGCCGTAAAGGATCAGGCTGTTGCCGTCAGGCTGGCTAAACGGCTGGAAGCTGCCACCGACGAGAAAGGTCGCGCCGCCGATGCCATGCGCATAGGTGCGCGGCATTTCCTCATATTGGGCCTTCGGATTGGACGCGCAGCCGGCGAGCGCCAGCGCCAATAGCGCTGGCAGCCCGAACCGCATCAGACCTGCCGCTCGGCTTCCAGCTTCTTGATCTCGGCGATCGCGCGCGCCGGGCTCAGCCCCTTGGGACAGGCGTTCGAGCAGTTCATGATCGTGTGGCAGCGATAGAGGCGGAAGGGATCTTCCAGCTCGTCGAGCCGCTCGCCGGTCATCTCGTCGCGGCTGTCGGCCAGCCAGCGATAGGCCTGGAGCAGGATCGCGGGGCCCAGGAACTTGTCGCTGTTCCACCAATAGCTGGGGCAGCTCGTCGAGCAGCAGGCGCAGAGGATGCACTCGTAGAGGCCGTCGAGCTTCTCGCGCTCGGCGGGCGACTGCAGCCGCTCCTTGCCGCTCGGCGTCGTCGTCTTGGTCTTCAGCCAGGGCTCGATCGAGGCATATTGCGCATAGAAATGCGTGAAGTCGGGGACCAGGTCCTTGATCACGTCCATCGACGGCAGCGGGGTGATGCGGATGTCGCCCTTCAGATCCTCGATCGCGGTGGTGCAGGCGAGGCCGTTCTTGCCGTTCATGTTCATCGAACAGCTGCCGCAGATGCCCTCGCGGCACGAGCGGCGGAAGGTCAGCGTCGAATCCTGCTCGCTCTTCATCTTGATCAGCGCGTCGAGCACCATCGGGCCGCATTTGTCGGTGTCGATCTCGAAGGTATCGAAATGGGGGTTCTGGCCCTTGTCGGGGTCGTAGCGATAGACTTTGAATGTCTTGACGTTGGTCGCGCCCGCGGCCTTGTGGGTCTGCCCCCCCTTTTGCGGGCGGCTGTTCTTGGGCAGGCGAAATTCGGCCATTTGTCTGGCTCCCCTGATGCAGTCGCGGTCGGCCTAGACCCGTTGGCCAGCGGGGGCAAGGGGGTGAAAAGCGAAAGCCGCTGGCGACTTGCCGGGCAAGCGGCTAGGGGCGCCGCCATGAGCGAAGACACCGCCCAGCCCGCCGTCACCAGCCGCAGCGTCGCGAAGGGGCTCGGCACGACCGTGCTCGCGCGGCTGGGCGCGGTGGTCGAGATCGTCGCGCAGCCGCTCTATGTGCTGATGTTCGGGCTCGCGGGCTACGGCCTCTATGCGGTGCTGTGGGCGACGATCAACCTGCTCGAAAACCTCTTCGACCTCGGCATGACCAGCGCGATGCAGCGCACCGTGCCCCAGTCGGCGAGCGACGCCGACGCCGCCGCGGCGCTGCGCACCGCGATGCTGTGGGGCGTCGGCCCTTGCCTGGTCGTCGCGGCGCTGATCGCGGCCTTCGCCGCCGACCTCGCGCCCTTCCTCAACGTCGCCGCCAAGGACCGGCCGCTCGTCGTGCCCGCGATCCAGCTCTTCGTCTGGGCGCTGCCTTTGTGGGCCTTCGTCGAGATCGCAACCAGCGCGATGCGCGCGCGCATGGTGTTCGGCGCCGAGATTCGCCTCCGCATCGTGTGGGAACAGATCATGCGGTTGGTGTTCGCCGGGCTTTTCTTCGCGGGCGGGCTCGGCCTCAAGGGCCTGTTCATCGCGCACCTCTGCTCGCTCGCGATCACCGCCGTGCTCTGCGTCCGGCTGCTCCGCCGCTATTATGTCTTCGGCGAGCTGCTGCGCGGCGGGCGCGGCGGCGAGACCGCGAAGAACACCTTCTGGGCCGGCCTCTCGATCCTGCCGTCGAACGTCATCGCCCGCCTCTTCGGCGACGCGCCGGCGCTGATCCTCAACCTGATCCTGCCCGGCGCCGCGGGCGCGGCGGCCGCCGGCCTCTTCACCATCGCGCGCAAGCTGTCGAGCGTCGTGCAGCTCGTGCGCATCGCCTTCGTCTATGTGCTCGCTCCCCTCGCCGCGAGCGCCGAGCGCGCCGACCGGACACAAGTGGCCGACATCTACGCCTATGCGACGCGGCTGATCATGGCGATCGCGCTCCCCCTCGCCGCGGTGCTCGCCGCGGGCAGTGCCCCCCTGCTCAGCCTGTTCGGGCACGAGGCGAAGATCGCGCAGGCCGCGGTGATCATCCTGCTCTTCGCGCGCGCGGCCGAGGCGGTGCTCGGCATCTCGCTGCCCGTGCTCCAGGTCGTCGCGGCCTTCCGCCACCAGCTCACCGCGAGCATCGTCGGCGTCATCGTCGCGGTCGGCGCGGGCTGGGCGATCCTCGGCCATATGGACGCGCTCACCGGCGTCACGCTCGCGATGTCGATCGGGCTCGTCGTGATGGGGGGCATCCCGATGCTCCAGCTCGCGACGAACGAGAAGCTCCATCCCTTCGACCATCAATTCCCGATGGTCGCGCTGCGCGGCATCGGCATCACCCTCGTCGCGGGCGGCGCGGCCCTGCTCGCGGGGCGGCTGCCCGATGCGATCGCGCTGCCGCTGATCATCCTGCTCGCGGTCGCGGCGATCTGGCTGTCGCTGCGCTTCGCCCTCCCCCACGCCGACCGCGCCTCGCTGGGCAAGACGGCGCGCAAGCTCAAGCTGATCTGAAACATTCCGTCTTAATTTGGCCGCAAAAATCGCTAGAGACGTGCCACTTTATTCTGACGCCGCGCATCCGCGGCCAACAGGCGGACCCACATGTACCAGACCGAACTCGCGCGCAGCGGCAAGCGCCTCTTCTTCATTCGCGGCACCTATATCTACATCACCATCGCCATCTCGGTGCTGATCGCCTGGTGCAGCAAGGACTGGGGTCCGTTCCAGACCGCAACAGGGGATTGCGCCTGGTTCTGGCTGTCGCTCGGCGTCGCGAGCGCGGGCGCGATCGTGCGTATCTTCACCAGCGGCTGGGCCGCGCTCGGCACCTCGGGCCGCGCCAAGGTCGCCGCCGAGGCGAGCGAACTCAACACCACCGGCCCCTACAGCCTCGTCCGCAACCCGCTCTATGTCGGCCGCATCCTGAACTTCACCGGCCTCGCGATGCTCTCGGGCAGCTGGGTGTTCGGCGCGATCGTCTTCCTGCTCGCGATCCTCATCTACGAGCGCATCTCGATCTATGAGGAAGAATTCCTGCGCGAGAAATTCGGCGCGGCGCACGCCGAATGGGCCAAGGACGTCCCCGCGCTGCTCCCGCGCCTGCACGGCTGGGTGAAGCCGAAGTATCCCTTCTGGTGGAAGCGCATGATCTGGCGCGAACAGAACAAGCTGTTCCTGCTCGCGACGACCGTCTTCCTGACCTGGTTCGCGCGCCTCGACTTCAACTTCGACGCGCTGACCCCGGCACAGTGGAACTGGGTCTATGCCTTCGGCGCGCTCGTCGTCGTCCGCTTCATCATCGGCGGGCTCAAGATGGTCGGCTTCTTCAAGGAACTGAGCTGATCACATGGGGGGCGATCTCGCTCCCCTGATCGCACCCGAGGAGCCTCTGGCTCCTCTAATCGCGGTCGTCGGCAGCGACGGGTCGGGCAAGTCGACCCTGTCGGCCGACCTGCTCGTCCACATCCAGCAAACGCGCGCGGCGGAGAGCGGCTATCTCGGCCTCGGTTCGGGCGAGCAGGGGCGGCGCATCGGGCGCTGGCCGGTCATCGGCCCGCCGCTGCACCGCTTCCTCGACGGCATCGCCGACAGGCTTCGCGAGCCCGGCGAGCCGATCCCCGGCTGGCTCGCGGCGCGCTATGCGCTGAACAAGTCGAAGAAGCGCCGCGCCAAGTTCGACGCGCTGCTCGCCCAGCGCCGCGCGGGCAAGGTGATCGTCACCGACCGCTATCCGCAGCTCGAGGTGCCGGGCCTCCACGACGGCCCGATCCTTGCGGGTGTCGCGACCAGCAAGCGCCTCGCCGCGGTGCAGGCCGAGGAGCGCGCGCTCTATGCCGAGATGGCCGCGTATAGGCCGACGCTGGTGATCCGCCTGCACGTCGACGTCGACACGGTGATGCTGCGCAAGCCCGACCACGACCGCGGCCTGATCACGCGCAAGGTCGAGACGGTGCCGCAACTCGCGTTCAACGGCGCCCCGATCGTCGATATCGACGCGACGATTCCCTATGCCGAGGAGCTGGCGTTGGCGACGGCGGCGGTGGATGCGGCGCTGGCCGGCGACTAACGCCCTGCCATAATCTTCTCGATCAGCTCGATATCCACCGGCTTGTCGGCATCGATGCACGCCTCGGGATCGCTCATCGGCACCACCGTCGCATTCAGCCCGAAACGCAGCCCCGCGCGCGCCACGCCCTGCTGGATACTGAACAGTCGCAGCAGCGCGCCGATCAACAGCCACGGCCCGAAGGCCGCGACGATTTTGAGCCCCTTCTTGCGGTCGCGCTCGATCCGCCCCCAGAAGTCGAGCAAGGGCAGCACCCGCCGCCCGCGCAGCCGGAACATATTCGCCCCCGACCACCAGCCGCCGCGGAACTTCAGCCAGGTCCGCTTCGATTCGGGATAGCCCGCGAGCAGCACGTCGCGCTCGACCATCGCCACCGCGACGTCGCTGCCCTCGGCCCCGTCCAGGAACTCGGCGATCATCGCCGGCGTCAGCAGCACATTGTCGGCGGTCGTCACCAGTAGCGGATCGTCCCCCGGCGGCAGCGCGGCCGCGAGCGAGCTGCTGATCCCCTGCCCCGAATCCGCGAAATGCAGGTCGGTCAGCCCCGCCAGCCCCGGCTCTGCCGCCAGCTCGGCGCTGTTCTGCGCGAGGATGGTGATCGGCCCGACGCGCGGGCACGCGCGCAGCGCGGTCACCACATGCACCAGCATCGGCCGCCCCGCGATCGGCAGCAGCGCCTTGGTCGACACATTGGTGCCGCTGAGCAAGGGGTCGGGGCCTGGCCGGCTGCCCGCCATCACGATGGCCGGAATCGTCAGCGTCATTTTACGGGCGCCACCCGCTTCGCGGTCGCGCCGCGCAGGAAGTCGGTCGCCTCCGCCAGGATCGGCCCCTTGTAGGAAAGCGGCCCGGTCAGCGCCATGACGAGATCGTTGTGGCTGAGCCCGTCGTACGTCCGCAGCCGCGCCGACCCACCCACCTTCGTCATCGCCGCCGCCAGCCGCTCGCTGTTGCGCACGCGCACCACCGTGTCGGCCGTGCCATGCCCCAGCCACAGCGGCGGCGCATCGGCGCGTACGAAATGGATCGGCTGCGTTTTTTCGACCGGCCTTATATCGCCCATCGCGACATCGGCGCGTCCGCCCTTCTCGAAGGGCGCAAAATCATAAGGCCCCGCGAGCGCCGCCACCCCGCGGATCACCGATACGTCGCTGCCCGCCGCCTTCAGCCACTGCGGGTCCAGCGCGATCATCGCCGCATTATAGGCGCCCGCCGAATGGCCCGCGAGCGCGATGCGCCCCGCGTCGCCGCCATAATCCCCGATATGCTTCTCGGTCCACGCCACCGCCGCCGCGCTGTCCTCCAGGAAATCGGGCCAATGCCCCTCGGGCACGATCCGGTAATCGGGGATCACGACGATGAAGCCCTGCTTCGCGAACGCCCGCCCGGCAAAGCCATAATCGTCGCGGGCGCCGCTGTACCAGCCGCCGCCATAGAGCCAGACGATCACGGGCAGCCGATCGCTCTTCTGCGTCCCCGCCGGCACCCAGATATTGAGCTTGTTGCGCGCGCCCGGGCCATAGGGCTGCCCCGCGACCTGCAGCGCCGCGCCGTCGCCATTGCCGAGCAATCTGTCGCCGAGGTTGAGCGATTTCGCGCCGCCCGCGACGACCAGCCGCGTGCCGCCGCCGAATAACAGGATCAGCAGCCCGATGAGTATCAGATATTTGATCAACCGCCGCTGTCCCTTGACTGGCTTATCCATAGGTCCCGCCCTTCGCCCGCGCCCTACAGGGACGCGCACCGCCGAACAAGCCGCCACCTTTTCGCGCCTCGTGCGTAGGAACGGGGCGATGACCATATCCTTCACCCGCCCCGCGCTGGTCTGCAACGCGCAGAGCGGCAGCTTCGACCCCGCGATCCGCGATGCGATCGAGGCCGCGTGCCGCACCGCCGGCGCGCCGCTCGCCGCGACCTTCGCGCTGCCCGATGCCGAGATTCCCGGCGCCGATGCGTTGCGCCAACAAGGCATCGACCTGCTCCTCGTGTGGACCGGCGACGGCACGATCAACGCCGCCGCGCGCAAGGCGGCGAGCTGGGACGGCGCGCTGCTGCCGCTGCCCGGCGGCACGCTCAACCTCCTATCGAAGGCGCTCCACGGCGACCGCCCCGCGCCCGACATCCTGACCGACGCGCTCGCGGGCAAGGGCCGCGCCCGGCCGATCCCGACGATCCGCGCGGACGATGGCGAGGCCTTCATCACCATCGTCGCGGGCCCCGCGACGCGCTGGGCCGAGGTGCGCGAGACGCTGCGGCAGGACGGGCTGATCGAAGCGGTCGGCACCGCGCCCGACGCGCTCGACGCGATGCTCAACGCCCCTGGCGTCGCCGTCGCGGGTCATGGCAAGGCCTATCCCGCCGTCATCCTGACCCCGACCGAACGGGGCATCGCCGCCGACGGCATTTTGACCGAGGGCACCGCCGACGTGCTCCGCCACGGCCTCGCCTGGCTCGGCGGCGACTTCCGCGACGGACCGAGCGAACGCATCGCCACCGCCGAGACGATCCTGCTCGAAAGCGCCGCGCCGATCAGCCTCGAATATGACGGCGAACTCGGCGAAACCCCCTCGCCCGCCCGCTTTGCGCTGGGGACCAGCGCGGTCGATTTCCTCGCGACCGCATGACGCGCCTGTTCCATATCAGCGACCTGCATTTCGGGCTCGAGGACCGCACCGCGCTCGCCTGGTTCACCGACTGCGTCCGCCGCGAACAGCCCGACGCGGTGCTGATCACCGGCGATCTCACGATGCGCGCGCGCTCCCATGAATTCGCCGCCGCCTGCGACTGGATCGAGCGGCTCGAGGTGCCCGTGACGGTCGAGGTCGGCAACCACGACCTCCCCTATTTCAACCCCTTCGCGCGCTTCTTCTGGCCGTATCGCCGCATCCGCCGCATCGAGCGGCTCGTCGAGCGCGAGCTGGAGCTGGAGGGTGTCGCAGTGGTCCCGCTCAAGACCACCGCGCGCGCGCAATGGCGGCTCGACTGGTCGAAGGGCTGGGTGACGCGCAGCGCGCTCGACAAGACGATGGCGGCAATCGACGCGCTGCCGCGCGGCACGACCGCCTTCGTCACCGCGCACCACCCGCTGGTCGAGGCGGGCACGCGCGGCCGCGCGCTGACCCGCGGCGGCGAGACGGCGCTGCGCGCGCTCGCCTCGCGCGGCGTCGCGGCGGTGCTCACCGGCCATGTCCATGACGCGTTCGACCTGGTCGAGGAAACCAGGGACGGTCCGATCCGCATGATCGGCGCGGGCACGCTGTCGCAGCGCATCCGCTCGACCCCGCCCAGCTTCAACGAACTGCGCGTCGACGGCGCGACGATCGACGTCCGCGTGCGCAATCTCGAAAAGGTCCCGACCCCCGACATGCAGATCGACGCCATCCCGCCCGACGCCCTGCCCCCGCGCGCACCCGGCGAACCGGTCGCCCCGGTCGGCGCGGTCCCGCCGGTCGACCCGCCGGTGCACTGAGGCGTTCGCAATCGGGCGTTGATGGTCGGCTTCGGGGTGGGGAGCGGACGCTCTTAATCCTCGCTGCGGCGAAGCCGTGGGGAGGGGGACCACCCGAAGGGTGGTGGAGGGGTCGACGCATAAACGTCGGCTCAAGGCCGCCACCCCTCCACCATGCTTCGCATGGTCCCCCTCCCCATCGCTTCGCGACAGGGAGGATTAAAAGGGCAGCTTCCGCCCAAAACCCGCCCTCCACCACCCCCGGAAGAAAAACCGCTTTCCTAATAAATCCCGCCATGATCTACCCTGCCGGATGCGCCGCGCCGCTCGCTTCCAACGCCATGGCTCCGGCGCCCGAGTCGCTAACCCCTTGTTCGCGCACGCGATGGGGCGTCAACTTCGTCAACTTCCGCGACCCCCTTCCCATCCCGCAAACCCCGCGATAGGTTGCAACGAAAAACGGGATGAGGACACATCATGCTGACCAGAGGCGACGATTATCCGTTGCACCAGACCAGCGAGCCGATCGCGTTCGCCGGGACCGACCGCAACTTCTACGACCGCTATTTCTTCAACGGCTACAGCCCGGACGGATCGGTCTTCTTCGCCGCGGCGATGGGGTTCTACCCCCAGCTCGGCATCGTCGACGCCAGCTTCTGCGTCCTGCTGGACGGCGTCCAGTATAACCTCCGCGCCAGCCGCCGCTCGGCGGGCGAGCGGCTGAACCTGTCGGTCGGGCCGATCATCCTCGACATCGACATCCCGCTGCAGGTGCTGACGCTCCACATCTCGCCGAACGACGGCGCGCTCGAGGGCGAGCTGCGTTTCATGAACCGCCATTTCCCGATCGAGGAACCGCGCTTCATCCGCCGCAACGGCACGCGGCTGTTCATGGACTATACCCGCATGACGCAGAACGGCAGCTGGTCGGGCTGGCTGTCGGTCGGCGGCGCGAAGGTCGAACTCGGCGAGGGCTGGAGCGGCACGCGCGACCGCAGCTGGGGCGTGCGCCCCGTCGGCGCCAGCGAACCGCAGCCACCGCCCGAGGGCAATTTCAACCAGTTCTTCTGGCTGTGGACGCCGTGCAATTTCAGCGACCGCTCGCTCTTCTTCCACAGCAATGACGACGGCGCGGGAAGCCCGTGGAACCGCCGCGGCGTGATCGCCAGCGACAGCGAGAGCAGCGAGGACGGCACCGAGCGCCATTTCGCCGACGCAAATTTCGCGATCCAATGGACGCCCGGAACGCGCCGCATCGCGCGGATGACCGCCGAGCTGGGACATGGCTGCGCGCTGGCGCTTACGCCCACCGGCCCGGTCTTCGCGATGAGCGGGCTCGGCTATACGCATCCGCTCTGGGGCCACGGCCTCGACCATGGCCCCGACCTCGCGGTCGCGCACGACAGCCTGACCGAGGCCGAGCGCGGCTGGGGCAATCCGCTCGCGATGCATATCCAGGCGCTGGTGACCGCCGAGCTCGTCGACGGCGATACGACGCATCGCGGCCTCGGCGTGCTCGAGCAATTGTTCGTCGGACCGCACGCCCCGACCGGCCTCGCCGGCCTGATGGACCCCGCGCCTTGAGCTTCCCGACTTCGCCCGAGGCGATAAAGCCCGCGTGGCTCGCCGAAAGACTGGGACAGGCGCCCGACGCGCTGCGCGGCTTTGCCGTGGGCAAGGTCGGCACCGGGCAGATGTGCGACAGCTATCGCCTGACGCTCGACTGGGCGGAAGGCACCGAAGCGCCCGCAAGCGTCATCGCCAAATGCCCGAGCCACGACGAAGCGAGCCGCAACATCGCCAGGCTCACCGGCACCTATGTCAAGGAAGTGAGCTGGTACCGCCACCTCGCGGCGGCGAGCGGCGTGCCCGCGCCGGCCTGTTATTTCGAGGCGATCGCCGACGACGACGTCGAGTTCCTGCTGATCCTCTCCGACCTCGCCCCCGCCACGCAGGGCGACCAGCTCGCCGGGCGCGGGCTCGCGGGTCTCGTGCCGTGCATCGAGGCCGCGGCGAAGCTCCACGCCTATAGGTGGAACGACGCCCGGCTCGCCGACATGCCCTATATCGCGCGCGACAATGGCGACCTCATCCGCGCCATGTTCCCCCAGCTCTACCTCGGTTTCCGCGAGCGCTACGCCCAGCGCCTGTCGCCCGAGATCCTCGACATCGGCGCAGGCATCGTCGAGCGGCTCGACGCCTATCTCACCCGCGAGCCCGCCGCGCGCACCCTCGTCCACGGCGACCTGCGCATCGACAACATCCTGTTCAGCCCCGAGGGCGAGCGCTGCTGGCTCGTCGACTGGCAGACGCTCGGCCGCGGCAGCGGCGCGAACGACCTCGCCTACCTCATCGGCACCAGCATCGCCGACCCGTTCGAACGCGCCGCCGCCGACCGCCCCGCCTTCGACCACTGGATCGCGGCGTTGAAGGCCGGGGGCATCGACCCCGACCCCGACGCGCTGTGGACCGACTATCGCATCGGCGCGCTCAGCGGCTATTTCATGGCCGTCTTCGCCTCGATGAGCGTCGAGCGCACGACACGCGGCGACGAGATGTTCGCGGTGATGGCCGAACGCCCGGCCCGGCAGGCGCTGGCGCTGGGGAGCCTGGATTTGCTCTAGCTGCTCGCCGCGATGCCGACGAAGGCCGCCAAGCCGACCGCCGATCCGATCATCGCGCCGCGGCGCATCGTCGGGACCTTCAGCGCGACGATCAGGCCCGAGGTGACGAGGAAGAACAGCCCCAGCGCGACGACCACCGCATAGATTTTGAACGGCGTGCCGCCCTTTGCCTTGTGCAGCTGGACGAAGAAGCGGTGCCAGCCGGTGTCCTTGACGATCAGCTTGGCCGTTCCCGCAGTCTCGCCGGGCTCGAGCGTCACGTCGCGGTTCGAGCCCGTCCAGTCGATCTGGAAGCTGTCACCGGCGGGCTTGACCGAAGCGGTGCCGGTTGGCGGGGCGAGGTCGCGTGCCGCCAGTTCCCTGACGACGAGCGCCTGCATCGCGGCCTTGTCCTCGGTCAGCGGCGCCGACAGCGTCACCATATGGTCGGTCGTGACATAGTCGCCCTTCGCCCCCCAGGTGTAGAGCGCGCCGGTCACCAGATAGAGAAGGATCGCCGGAAACAGAAAGGCGGCGACGAGCATGTGCCAGCGGATCAGAAGACGGTGCATGAAGACTCCCCGGATGAACGACCTCGAATAGTCGCCATTAATCAGCCCGAGCGCGGCACTTGCAACAGGATATTGCGCGGTCCGGCAGCGCCGCTAACCCAGCCGGTGCGGCGTCGGATCGCCGAGTTCCTCGACGAGTTGGCGATACGCCTCGGCGCGGCAACGGGCGTAAAGTTCGCCGATTTCGATCCGTGCGATGCCCCGCTCGGTCACCAGCCGGTCGAGGATCGCCTCGTCGCCCGACAGCGCGATCGCTCGGACGAGTTCATCGCCGGGCCGGCCGAGCGCCTCGGCGATCAGGCGAAAGCTGCGCGCGCGCTGGCGGAACTCGAAATCCATCAGCCGCGAGGATTCCTTCTCCTCCTTGCTGAGCAACGCGCGGCGCAGGTCGAACACCATGGCCGCAATCTAGGGCGCGGCGCCCGGCCCCGCAATGCGCGCAGCAAAAAGGGCGGCCCGTTGCCGGACCGCCCTCCTGTTTCCGCCCGTCGGCGGAAAAACTCTTAGCGCTTCGAGAACTGGAAGCTGCGGCGGGCCTTGGCCTTGCCGTACTTCTTGCGCTCGACCGCGCGGCTGTCGCGGGTCAGGAAGCCCGCCGCCTTGACCGGGCTGCGCAGCGCCGGTTCGAAGCGGGTCAGCGCCTGCGCGATACCGTGCAGCACGGCGCCCGCCTGGCCCGACAGGCCGCCGCCCTTGACGGTCGCGACGACGTCATACTGGCCGGTCCGCTCGGTCAGGCCGAAGGGCTGGTTGATGACGAGGCGCAGCGTCGGGCGCGCGAAATAGACTTCCTGGTCGCGGCCGTTGACGGTGATCTTGCCCGTGCCGGGCTTGACCCACACGCGGGCGACGGCGTCCTTGCGGCGGCCGGTCGCATAGGCGCGGCCCTGTGCGTCGACCTTCTTCTCGCGAAGCGGCATCGTGCTCGTCGGGGTAGCGACGGTGCCTTCAACGGCGCCGGCGAGATCCTTGAGATCGGTCATGGTCTGTTCGTCGGCCATTATGCACCCACCTTGTTCTTGCGGTTCATCGACGCGACGTCGATCACTTCGGGGTTCTGTCCGGCATGCGGATGTTCGGTGCCGGCGAAGATGCGCAGGTTGCGCATCTGCTGGCGGCCGAGCGGGCCGCGCGGGATCATGCGTTCGACGGCCTTTTCGAGCACGCGCTCGGGGAAACGGCCCTCGAGGATCTTCGCAGGGCTGGTTTCCTTGATGCCGCCGGCATAGCCGGTGTGCTTGTAATACCGCTTGTCCTGCAGCTTCTTGCCGGTGAACGCCACCTTCTCGGCGTTGATGACGATGACATTGTCACCGCAATCGACGTGCGGGGTGAACGACGGCTTGTGCTTGCCGCGCAGGATATTGGCGATGATCGTCGCAACGCGGCCCACAACGAGGCCCTCGGCGTCGATCAGCACCCATTTCTTTTCGACCGTGCCGGCATTGGCCGAAGCGGTCGTCTTGGTCAGCGCCTTCATGGCGACCTCCTTGAGACATGGGGAGCGGCAGGAGCCGCCCGAAACAAACCGCGCCGCAAGGTCCGGATGGACGCCGCGGCGCTTCGGAGCGGGCCAATGACGATTTGGACTCGGAAAGTCAAGCAAGGAGCGGCTTTGCTGACGGGTAAAATAATACCTCTAGCCGGGATCGCTCCCTGGGTCGCCGGGCGTGAGCGCGCGAATCCGCTCCTCGACCAGCGTCCGCGCATCGGTGCCGGGCTCGCGCGTCCAGCTCTGCCGCCGTTCGGTGAGGACCAGCCCCGCCGTGGTATCGACGGTCCACAAAGTGTCGATGTCGAGCGCGCCCGATGCCAGTTCGGCGCGCTCGGATTTGGCGACCGTACGATTCTGCCCCTCCTGCCGGATATCGACGTCGTCGCCCGCCACCGCCGGGATCGACGCATTCACCGGCGCGACCAGCGCGCGAATGTCGGCGGTGAGCAGCTTGTCGCGCTCGGCCTCGGGCAGCGCGGCGAGCAGCGCCGCGATCTGCCGGGCCTCGGGCGTCGCCGCCGCGGCGGCGATATCCTGTGTCCGCTGTCCGACGCGCGCCCACAGTTGCGCGGGATCGGCGAGCGCGACGCTCCGCCCGCTGGCGTCGACGAGGTAGGAGATCGTCTCGCCGACCAGCGGCTGGAACAGCGCAGTCAGCTTGCCCACCAGTTCGGGCCGCGCATCCGATTCGATGCGCCGCAGCACCGTATCGAGCCGGTAGCCGCGCCCCGCGCCCTGCCATTGCAACGCATAGACGAGCGCGAAGCTGATCAGCGTGCCGCTGCGGCTCACCCGGCGGGTGGTGACGCGATAGGTCATGGGCTCGCCTAGCGGCGGCGCAAAAGCCTGTGCGGCGGCGGCGTCGGGCACCTGCATCGCCAGCGAAGCTTCGGGCGCGAGGAGCAGCAGCGCGAGCGCGCCGCCCCACGGGCCGCGCCTTGTCATGCGGGCGCGCGGCCCAGCCGGTGGAGCGCCGCTGCGGTCGCTCCGACGAGCATCGCCCCGACGGCCTGGTGCGCCACCGCGATCCACAGCGAGACGCCGGTAATCACCGTCAGGATACCGAGCGACATTTGCGCGACGACGATCAGGACAAGCGCGCTTATGTGCTTTTCGCCGCGCCGCGCGAGCGTGCGCGCGACCAGCAACAGCGCCGCCGCCGCGACCCACGACCACCAGCGATGGAGGAAATGGATCAGGAAGGGATCGTTGGTCAGCGCCATCCATGCGCCGCCGCTCCAGTCGATTCCGTCAGGAAAGAAGCGGTCGTTCATCGCCGGCCAGGTGTTCGCGACCTGTCCTGCGTTCAGCCCCGCTACCCAGGCCCCGAGCAGCAGCTGGATCAGGAGAATGGCGATCACGACGACCGACATGCCCGTGAGTCGCGCGGGTTTTGCGGCCGGATCGCGCGCCAGCGCCCGCAGATCGCGCGCGGTCCAGATAAGCCCGGCGAGCAGGAACAGCGCGGTGAGCAAATGGGTGGCGAGACGGAAATGGCTGACGTCGGTGCGATATTCGAGCCCCGAGGCGACCATCCACCAGCCGATCGCACCCTGCAGCCCGACGAGCGAGGTCAGCGCGACGAGCCGCCAGCCATAGCCCGGCGGGATCGCGCGCCGGAACGCGAACCAGGCGAGCGGGATCAGCATCGCGGCGCCGACGAGGCGGCCGAGGATCCGGTGCAGCCATTCCCAGAAGAAGATCGCCTTGAACGCATCGAGCGACATCCCCTTGTTGATCTCCTTATATTCGGGGATCTGCTTGTATTTCTCGAACTCCTGGACCCAGTCGGCCTCGTTGGTCGGCGGCACCACCCCTGACACCGGCCGCCACTCGGTGATCGACAGCCCCGATTCGGTGAGCCGCGTGATGCCCCCGACAGCAACGACGACGATCACGAGCAAGGCGACGAGCCAGAGCCAGCGCGCCAGCGCGGCAGGACGGGGGCGGGAGGAGGAATGCGACATGGCCGCCCTATCGGCGCTCGCCCATCCATAGGCAAGAGGGATGGGGAGATCGGGATCTCGGCGTTGGATCTGGAAAAATCGCCAGCCCGAAAACCGCTAAAGAAAAACCCGCCGGTGCCTGAACACCGGCGGGCCCTTCAAGCCTCCGAGCGCCGCGCCTATTCCGCCCGCGTCGGCACGTCGGCCATCATCTGGTGCAGCTCGCCCGCTTCCCACATCTCCATCATGATGTCGGAGCCGCCGATGAATTCGCCCTTCACATAGAGCTGGGGAATCGTCGGCCAGTCGGAATATTCCTTGATCCCCTGGCGGATTTCCATGTCCTGCAGCACGTCGACGGTGTCATACTCGACGCCGAGACGGTCGAGCATCGCGATCGCGCGCGAGGAAAAGCCGCACTGCGGGAAGAGCGGGGTGCCCTTCATGAAGAGCAGGACGGGATGGTCGGCGACCAGCTTGGCGATGCGGTCGCCGGTGGTCTGGGGTGCGGTGTCGGTCATGTGCAGTCTCCGGTGCGGCGCCCGTTCGGCGCGCGAAAAGCGTCTCGTCCCTATGAAGGAACGGCGGTGGTCAATTGCAAGGCATGAAGTTCGCCGCCCATTCGCCCGCCGAGCGCCGCGTACACCGCCTTATGCTGCGCGACGCGGCTCATACCGGCGAAAGCGGCGCTGACGACGTGCGCCGCATAATGGTCGTTGTCGCCCGCGAGGTCGCGGATCGTCACCACGGCGTCGGGGAACGCCGCCTCGATCATCGATTTGAGGTCGTCCTCGCGCATGCCCATCGGACTATCCTTAGAGCTTGTCCATGAACTGGCGACGCGCCTCGACCGCCTTGTCGCCCAGCGCCTCGCGGATTTCGGCATCGCTGATCTCGACCCCGGCGGCGGTCAGGTCGCCCGCGAGCTTGCGGATGACGTCCTCGTCGCCGGCTTCCTCGAAATCGGCCTGCACCACCGCCTTGGCATAGGCGTCGGTCTCTTCGGGGGTGAGTCCCATGCGCTCGGCCGCCCATTCGCCGACCAGCCGGTTGCGCCGCGCGGTGATCCGGAACTGGATCTCCTGGTCGCGGGCGAATTTCGCCTCATGGGCCTTTTCGCGGTCGTCGAATACGCTCATCTCATCCTCTTGCGCTGGGAGCCGGACTTTGCAGATAGGTCGCGCGGGCAAGGGGCGCAAGCCGCCTGTGCGGCAGATCACTTCCCTTTTGCATGCGAAGGGGTTACGGTCCGCGGCAAGGGTTATCGGGTCGTACCGCAGCAACGAAGACTGCGCCTTGTCGCCAATGCGCGGTCAGGGCGCCTGTAGGCTTGGTTTGGGGGATTACGACGATGACTGCTCGACGTCCGTTCGCGCTCACGATTCTGGGGGCCATCGCCTTGGCCCTGCCCGGAATCGCGCCCGCGCAGGAGGTGCAGGACCCGACGCTGCGCGACAGCTTCGCGATCGGCGACAAGGGCGGCTCGCTCTGCGAGGTCCAGGCGACGGTGCGCGATTCGGTGATCGACGGCATGTTCGACCGCGCGTGGATGATCCTGTGCCGCGACGCGAGCCAGCCGGTCGGCTATGTCCGCATGCTGCGCGCCACCCCCGCCGAGGCGCAGGCGCGCGTCGACCGCGCGCGCAGCGGCACGATCGTCTGCACCGCGCCGGGCAGCTGCACGGTCAGGGACAGCGCGGTCCAGTGGAACACGCGGATCGAGGCCGCGGGCAACACCAGCTACGCCGTCGAGGGTTTCGCCGCCTATAATGACGCGCTGAACCTCGCGCTCGAATCGATCCGCCAGCGCAAGGTTGTCGCGGGCAAGATCAACGTCGCAACGACTTCGATCGGCGGCAACGACGGCTTCGCGCGCACGCTGGCGGGAACGATCGACGTCGACCGCGCGCTCGCCGAGGGCTATCGCCGCAACCACAGCGGCGACTATGCCGAGGCCGCCGAATTCTTCGAAGCATTGTCGCGCCGCGCGCTCGAGGAACAGGCCGCGGCGGACATCGACCCGACCGAATTCACGCTCAACCGCGCGCTGCAGAAATCGAACCTCGGCGAGTTCGCCGAGGCCGAAAGGCTGTTCGGCGAGGTCGAGGCGGTACCGACCACCGACCCGGTGCAGCTCCGCCTCCGCCGCAATTTCCGCGCGATCCACGCGCTCAACCAGCGCGACTATGCCGGCGCCGCCGACCTGCTCAACACGCCGATCCCGCCGCTGACCAGCGCGGTGACGGTCGAGGGCAAGGCGGTGACGCTGACCCCCGAGATCGTCGCGGGGGTCAACAGCGGCAGCACCTCGCGCGCGATCCGCCAGAGTTCGGACAATGAGCGGCTGACCCCGCTCGAGCGCGCGCAGATCATCGACGCGCAGGCGGTGCACCTGCTCGGCACGGTCGAGCGGCTGCGCGGCGAACCCGCCGCGGCGAAGGCCGCGCAGCTGAAGGGCCTCGCCGATGCGATGGCGGTGCGCGAGGGGCGCGTCACGTCGATCGTGCGGCTGCGCTCGCAGATGCTGGGCGAGCTCGCGCTGGCCGAGGAGGCCGCGGGCGACGCCGCGGCGGCCGATACGCGCTTCCTCGAATCGGTGGGCGCGCTCGCGGTTGAATATCCCGAGACCAACGCGCTCGCCTCGGCGCGCGCGCGCTACGCCGCCTTCCTGACGCGCCACGACCGCAATGCCGAGGCGATGACGATCTATCACGACGTCGTCGCCGCGCTCGCGAGCTCGCAGCGCTCGACCAGCGGCATGGCGAACATGATGGCGCCCTATTACCGCCTGCTCGCCGATCGCGCCGCGACCGATCCGTCGGCGGTCGCCGACTTCTTCGTCGCCAGCCAGCTGCAGGTCCGCCCCGGCGTCGCCGACACCCAGGCGGTGCTGGCGCGCGAGCTGTCGAGCGGCAGCGACGAGGGCGCACGGCTGTTCCGCCAGGCGACGACGCTCAACCGCGACATCGAACGCGCGCGGATCGAGGATGCGCGGCTCGCGCAATTCCCCGTCTCGCCCGAGATCAACGCGCTGCGCGCCGACCTCAAGGTCCGGCTCGACAACCTCGGTTTCCAGCAGGCCGAGACCGTCGCGTCGCTGGCGGCCTTCCCGCAATATCGCGTCGTCGCGCCGGGCAAGCTCGACCTCGCCGAGCTGCAACAGGTGCTACGCGCCGACGAGGGTTATTTGAAGATGCTCGTCGTCGGCGATGCGGTCTATGCGATGCTGATCGACAACAAGGGCGCGCAGCTCTGGCGCGCCGATATCGGCGCTGCCGCGCTCGACGCCGCGGTCGACAGCATCCGTTCGACCATCTCGATCGTCGAGAACGGCCGCCGCGTCACCTATCCCTTCGACGCCGCGACCGCGCGCAGCCTCTATACGCGGCTGTTCGGTCCCGCCGCCGACCGGCTGCCGACGATCGCCAACCTGACCTTCGAGCCCGACGGCGCGATGCTGCGGCTGCCGATCAACCTCCTGATCACCGCCGACACCGGGCTCGCCGAATATGAGCAGCGCCTGCTCGATCCCAATGGCGACGCCTTCGACATGCGTCAGATCGCCTGGCTGGGACGGACGACGCGGCCGAGCACCGCGGTGTCGGCGCTCGCCTTCCGCAACGCGCGGCAGGCGCCGCCCTCGAACGCGGCGAACCAGTATTTCGGTCTCGGCCAGAACCAGCCGGTGGGCGCCACCACCGCGAGCCTCGGCTCGCGCGGCGCCGCGGGTGGGGTCGACGACAGTTGCCAATGGGACCTCGCGCAGTGGAACCGCCCGATTTCGGCCGACGAGCTCGTCACCGCGCGCAGCGCGATGGGCGGCACCGCGGGCACTTTGCTCACCGGCAGCGGCTTCACCGATACCGCGGTCAAGACGCGCGGCGACCTCAATGACTATCGCATCATCCATTTCGCGACCCACGGGCTGGTCACCGCGCCGCGCCCGTCGTGCCCGGCGCGCCCGGCGCTCGTCACCTCCTTCGGCGGCAGCGAGTCCGACGGGCTTTTGACCTTCCAGGAAATCTACGACCTCAAGATCAACGCCGACCTGGTCATCCTGTCGGCGTGCGACACCGCGGGCGCCGCGTCGGTCCGCGCGACGCGCGAAGCGGGCGTCGCGAGCGGCGGCGGCAACGCGCTCGACGGGCTGGTCCGCGCCTTCATCGGCGCGGGCGGGCGGTCGGTGATCGCGAGCCACTGGCCCGCGCCCGACGATTTCGACGCGACGAAGCGGCTGATCGGCGGCCTGTTCGGTGCGCGGCAGGGCGAGAGCGTCGCCGACGCGCTGTGGACGACGCAGATGCGGCTGATGGACGAAAAGCAGACCTCGCACCCCTATTATTGGGCGGGGTTCGCGATCATCGGCGACGGCGGCCAGCCGCTGCTGCACGGCGCGACGGCGACCGCCGAAGCGCCGCAGACCGGGGAGGCCGCCGGCCGCGCCGCCCGCTGATCCGATGACCGAAAGCCCGACGAGAGAGACAGCGCCGGCGGCCGAAGCCGCGAGCGAGACGCGCGCCGCCGTGCCGCTGCGCAAGCAGCTCCGCCGCCTCGCGACCCAGCTCGGGCCGTGGCGCATGGCCGCGACCTTGCTGTTCCTCGCCGCCGCGGTGTTCGTCGCGCGGTCGAGCTGGCAACTGCCGCTCGTCGGCGACGCCGAGCGCGCGCTCTACGACAGCCGCGCTTCGCTGATGGCGCCGCACGTCGAGCAGGACCCGCGCATCGTCATGATCACCTATAATGATCAGACGCTGTTCAACACCGGCATCCGCTCGCCGCTCGACCGCACCCTGCTCGCCAATGCGCTCGCCAATATCGACCGCATGGGGGCGAAATCGATCGGCATCGATATCGGTTTCGACTCGCCGCGCCCCGACGACGATGTGCTGAAGGCGCAGCTGCGCGCGATGAAGACGCCGACCTGGCTCGCCTATGTCGACCAGGCGACCAACCAGAACACCATCTATTTCGAGCAGCAGAAATTCCTCGAGGCCTATCAGGCCGATGTGCGCACCGCCAAGACGCGCCCGACGAGCGTGCGATTCGAGGTCGACGAGGACAATGTCGCGCGCAAATGGCCCAGCCGGCCAAAGCATCTGCCGCCGCTGATGGCCAATGCGATGGCACCGATCGATAAGGCGCACGCCGATTATCAGGGCAATATCCGCTACCTGCTGCCGCTGCGTTCCGACGAGAACGGAGAAATCGAGGTCTTCAACAACCTGCCGATCGACAATTTCGGCATAGCTATGGACGAAGAAACGCTCGCCGCCTTCGCCGAATCGGTGCGCGGCCGCTATGTGCTGATCGGCGCCGACGTGATCGACACCGACCAGTTCGTCACCCCGCTGACGCGATTGCCCAGCAAGCAGTCGGGCGAGCGCGAGACCATGCCGGGGCTGGAGATCCATGCGCATATGCTGGCGCAGCAGCTCGACGGCGCCTGGTCGAAGCCCGTCCCGGGCTGGGCGTTGTGGCTGCTCGCCTTGCTCGTCGTGATCGCAGGCGGGCTCACCAGCCTGATCGACCTCAAGGCGCGCTGGGTGGTGGTCATCTTCGCCGGGCAGATGATCTTCTTCCTCGCCTATCCCTTCTGGCTGCAGCGGATCGGGGTCGACACCACCGACCTGCCCGCCTTCGGCCAGGCGCTCGGCTGGATTTTCGGCTATGCCGCGGTCGGTACCGCGGCGCGCACCATCGGCTCGCGCCAGCGCGCCTTCGCGCAGTCGGCGCTCGGCAAATATCTGCCCGCCGACGTCGCGGCGCAGATCATGCGCGATCCCGACCAGCTGTCGCTGCACGGCGAGCGGCGGAACATCTTCTGCGTCTTCACCGACCTCGAGGGCTTTACCAAGCTCAGCCATGCGACGACGCCGGAAACGGTGGCGCGGCTGCTCAACGAATATCTCGACCGGCTGTCGGACGTCGTGCTGGGTCATGGCGGGACGATCGACAAATTCGTCGGCGACGCGGTCGTCGCCTTCTGGGGGGCGCCGCTCAGCCGGCCCGACGACGGGCCGCAGGCCGCGGCGGCGGCGCTCGCGATGTACGAGGCGGGCGAGAAATTCCGCGTCGACCTCGCCGCCGAGGACGTCCCGCCGCTCGGCATGACGCGCGTCGGGCTGCACGTCGGCGACGCGATCGTCGGCAATTTCGGCGGCGAGGGCCGCATCCAGTACACCGCGCTCGGCGACAGCATGAACACCGCCTCGCGGCTCGAGGCGGCGAACAAGAGCCTGAAGACCGGGGTGCTGGTGTCGGCCGAGGCCGAGGCGCGCGCCGGGCGCGACGATCTGGTGCCGATGGGGCGCGTGACGCTGCGCGGGCGTGCGCAGCCCGTCGATACCTTCACCCCGCGCCCCGACCTCGGCCCCGAGCAGCGGGCGCGCATCGCCGAAATGGTCAAGGCGCATGCATCGGGAGATAAAGTTCTTTATGTGACCTGCGCCACAGCATTGGGCGTGGAATTCAGTCACGATACATCCATCCTGTTCTTGATAGAACGCCTGAACGAGACCGAAAGTGGAGAAAGCTATGTCCTGTCCTGACATCCGCCTGCGCCGGCTGGGGTTGACCGGGGCCGCCCTTCTGGCCGCGGTTGCCGTCACCGGCACCGCCGCCGCGCAATCGATCATCGTCCGGTCGACCGGACCCTCGGCGTCGAAATATCCCGCGGGGACCAAGCTCAAGGCCAGCGACCGCGTGGCGCTCGTCGACGGCGACAAGGTCGTGCTGATGCAGGGCGGCAAGACCCGCACGCTCAGCGGCAAGGGCACGTTCACCGTCGGCGCCACCGTGCAGGCGAGCCAGTCGATGGGCACCACCGTGACGCGCATGCTGGCCAAGGGGCCGACGACCCGGTCGCGCGGGGGTTTCGCGCGCGAGGCCGAAACGGCGGCGCCCAGCGAATTTCGCGCGCCGAACCTGTGGCTGCTCGACTATCGCAGCGGCGGCACCTTCTGTGTGGCCGACCCGGCAACGCTGATGCTGTGGCGCCCCGACATGTCGAGCGACACCGCGCTGACCATCGCCAAGGGCAGCCAGAGCGAGACCGTCGCGCTGGTCAGCGGCGCGCAGTTCCGCAAATGGCCGACCGAAACGCTGCCGATCGAATATGGCGTCGATTACCAGCTGTCGGGTGCGGGCCTGGCCGCGCCGGTGACGGTGCGCTTCGCGACGATCGCGGCGATGCCCGAGACCGCCGACGCGGCGACCGAAATGCTGATGACCAAGGGCTGCACGCCGCAGCTCGACCGGCTGGTCGACGCGATGTCGGAGTCGGAAGCGACGAGCGGTTGACCGGAGCGGGCGGGAGCCATTGTCCCCGCCCGATCCATCTGATAACAATGGGATGAAAAGCTGCCGTCCGAGCGGCATGTCCTTTCCTTGGGTCGAAAATTCGCGCAGTCCGTCACCGGGCTGGGCATGATGAATTGGACGCACGGCGGCAACGCCGGGCGGGTTCGAACGCAAGGGGTGGCGATGAACGGCAAGGGGCAATGGCAGCTGGCGGATGCGGCGGATCGCGGGCGCGCGAAAAGATCGCTGCTCGCCGGATCGGGGCTGGTCCTCGCAATATTGTCGGTCCCAGCGCAGGCGCAGGTGGCGACCCCGCAGATCCCGACGCGGTCGGACCAGGCGCCGTTCAGCATCGCGGGATCGATCCCCTCGACGGTCGAGAATTGCACGTCGCGCAGCGT
>NZ_LNSB01000024.1 GCF_001468285.1 Sphingopyxis sp. HIX
GAGGTTCGCAACCAATATAATGCGCAGCAACTGCGCACACTATCATGGGAATTCGCCGGTTACGCCGCGCTCCTCCGCATTACCGCTTCCTCGCGATAACAGGTCATCCACAACAATCTCGACGCCGCGATGGAGGCGGCCGGGGTCACCAGCTCGCTCCATGGGACGCTCAACCCACAGGCCAAGTCCGCCGCGCGCTCGGCCTTCGAGAGCACGAAGCAGCGCTTCTTCAATCACCTCATCACCGCGATGCAGACGCCGAGCACGATCGCGAGCATCGCGCGCGATCTCGAAGACGGTCATGCAGCGGTCGTGCAAATCGTCTCGACTGGCGAGGCGCTGCAGGAGCGTCGGCTCGCGGAAATTCCGACCGAGGAGTGGGACGATGTGTCGGTCGACATAACGCCGCGCGAATATGTCCTCGACTATCTGCAGCACAGCTTCCCGGTCCAGCTCTACGAGCCATGCGAAGACAGCGAGGGCAATCTTTCGTCGCGCCCGGTGTTCGACGACAATGGCAACCCGGTGATGAACCGCGAAGCGGCCCGCTACCGCGACGCCATGATCGAGAAGCTCGCCGCGCTGCCGCCGGTCCCGGGTGCGCTCGACCAGATCGTCCAGCATTTCGGGCCCGACGCGGTTGCCGAGGTCACGGGCCGGTCGCGTCGGATCGTCCCGAAGGCCGATGGCGAGGGCATCGTGCGCTTCGCGGTCCAGAACCGTCCCGGCAGCGCCAACCTAGGCGAGACCCACGCCTTCATGGACGATGCCAAGCGCATCCTGGTCTTCTCGGAGGCCGGCGGCACCGGGCGCTCCTATCATGCCGACCTCGGGGTCAGGAACCAGCGCCGCAGGGTCCACTATCTGCTCGAAGCGGGCTGGAAGGCCGACACCGCGATCCAGGGCTTCGGCCGGACGAACCGCACCAATCAGAAGCAGCCGCCGCTGTTCCGTCCGGTCTCGACCGACGTGAAGGCGCAAAAGCGCTTCATCTCGACGATCGCGCGTCGTCTCGACACGCTGGGCGCGATCACCCGCGGCCAGCGTCAGACGGGCGGCCAGAATATGTTTCGGCCCGAGGACAATCTCGAGAGCGCCTACGCCCGCGATGCGCTTCGCCGCCTCTACCAGCTGCTCGTCGACGGCAAGGTCGAGGGATGCTCGCTGCTGACCTTCGAGGCGGCGACCGGTCTGTCACTTCTCGACGAGGGCGGCGGGCTCAAGGAGGAACTGCCGCCGATCACCACCTTCCTCAACCGCATGCTCGCGCTCACCATCGATCTTCAGAACATCCTGTTCGAGGCCTTCGAGGGTCTGCTCGTTGCGCGGATCGAGGGGGCGATGGCATCCGGCACTTACGAGGTCGGGCTCGAAACCCTGCGGGCGATGAGCTTCATCGTCTCGTCGCGCCAGACCATCTACACGCATCCCGGGACGGGCGCGGCGACCGAGCTTTTGACCGTCGAGAGCAAGGACCGGATCATACCGTTCGATCTCGACGAGGCGATCGAGTTTGCGGCCGGTGGGCATGGCGAACTCGTCGTGAATGCGAGGTCCGGCCGGGCGGCGCTGCGCCAGCGTGCCCGCAGCGTCATAGACGACGACGGCAATGTGCATCGCCGCATCGGGCTGCAGCGACCGGTCGAGCGCACGCTCATGCATCTCGAGGATTATGAGGCGAGCCATTGGAAGCCTTCGTCTGCCAGCGAGTTCCGATCAGTTTGGGCGGCCGAACTCGAAGGGATCCCCGAGTATGAGACATCGACGCTCTACATGGTGTCGGGGCTCCTACTGCCGATCTGGAAGCGACTCCCGAAGGAGTCCTCGCGCGTGTACCGGCTTCAGACCGACGAGGGCGAGCGGCTGATCGGGCGCAAGGTATCGGCAGGCTGGGTGGCGTCGGTGGTCCGCGACGGGCCGTGCGACCTGCCCAAGGCCGAGGCATGGCGCTTACTCGGGGCGGGCGAGGTGGCGTTCCAGCTTACCGAAGGCCAGACGCTGCGGCGCGTCCGGTCGATGAACGATTGGCGCATCGAGCTCAGCGGGTTCAACGACCTCGGCGTCGAGCGGCTCAAAGCCATGGGCTTGATCTCCGAGATCGTTTCGTGGAAGCTCAAGCTCTACGTGCCGGCAGGGGCTGCTGGCGCCGATGTGTTCGATGCGCTCGTCGATCGGTTTCCGATCCAGCGGGTCATCGACCGCAAGGCCGCCTGAAGGAGCCCCGCATGAGCAGTCCAGCTTCCGACATATCGCGACGCCTCGGGGAGAATGCCGAGGCTGTGTGCCGCCGCTATCTCTCCAACGGCCGCCGAGAAGGCCATTACTGGATGGTTGGCGACATTCGAAACGCGCCCGGGCGAAGTCTTTATGTGCGGCTCGGCGCGAGCGGAGACGGTGGGTCTCCGGGAAAATGGACCGATGCCGCGACCGGCGATCATGGCGATCTCCTCGACATCATCGCCGCGAGCTGCGGCCATGCGGGGTTTCGCGAGACGCTGGATGAGGCGCGTCGATTCCTGAGCCTGCCTCCGCCTCCCGAGATGCCCCGAAATCCTCGACCGCCAAAGGCGCCGACCGGATCGCCGGAGTCGGCTCGGCGTTTGCTGGCAGCGACAAAGCCTCTCCTCGGCACGCTTGGAGCCGAATATCTGCGCGGACGGTCGATCACCGAGCTTTGTCCCGATGCTCCTCTCCGCTTTCACCCCCACTGCTATTACCGCTCTTCCACCCACGATGATCCGGTCGGGCGGCCGGCGTGGCCGGCGATGATCGCAGCGGTGACCAATCTCGCGGGTTCGGTCACGGGCGTCCACCGAACCTGGCTCGACCCGGAGACCAAAGACAAGGCACCGGTTGCCGATCCGCGCCGCGCAATGGGCCACCTTCTCGGAAATGGCGTCCGCTTCGGAATTGCGGGGGCCGTCATGGCAGCGGGTGAAGGGATCGAGACGATGCTCTCGATCCGCCAGGTCATGCCGACCCTGCCCATGATCGCGGGACTGTCAGGCGCGCATCTTGCCGCCATCGCGTTCCCCGATGCGCTGCGGCGGCTCTATGTCGCGCTTGACGACGATCCCGCCGGCATGGTCGCACTGTCCACGCTTCGCGAACGCGCAGGAGTGGCCGGCATCGAGCTCATTCCCCTTGAGCCGCTCAATGACGACTTTAACGCTGACCTCAGGAAGCTGGGTCGAAGCGCAATGGCGGCCTCGCTCCGCCGGCAATTGGCAACCGCGGATCGCCTGCAGCTTCTTTGATTGGTGGCGGATTGCCGGGAGGGTTAGCGAGCGGCGTGGGAGCCTTGCGGCTTCTCTGTTGCGGTGCGCGCCCGGCCTTCGCGAGAGGGCGACTGCGGCAGGCGGGGCGGGGCAACAATGGCGTGCGTGCGGCTATTTTCCGCCGGGGCCTCGCGGCCCCTTTGCATCGCGAAACAAAATAGCCGCGCGCTCGCCATCCTTCGCTGCGCTTCGGTCGCGGCGCGCCGCGATGCAGCCCCGCTCCGCATGCCGCCTTCCGTCGCCACGAAGGCCGCACGAGGCGCGGCTTGGACAGACGGAGACCCATGATGCAAGGCGACGCCACCCCGCACGACTGTCCCGCCGAACCCGGCACCACGGCCTATTTGCTACAGGAGATGCAGCTCTTCGGCCACCGTCCGTTCGAAGACGAACCTGACCCGAGACCGCTTCCCGACGCGCATCTTGCCGGCGGCGCGATCGCGGACATGTTCGATGCGCTGGCCGGATGTCTCGTCGAAACCCGGATCGAGCCCGATCTCGACGACCTCCTCTGGAACCTGGTCAACATCTTCCACCGGGCCGGCGAACGTGTCGAGCGCGCGCTCGACGACAATGAGCAGCTCCAGCGCCGCCTCCAGCGCGAGCAGGACGGCAGCGAGATCCGGTCGGTCGAACTCGAGCGGGCAACCCGAGAGGGCATCTCGCTCCTCGAACGGCGCGATACCATGGAGTTCTTCCGCGAGGCAGCCGCCGAGCAGTTCCGCATCCTGCTGCGCAAGGCCTGGGCGCCGCGAACCGGGTCGCGCGCGCATCGCCGCGCGATGACGGCATCGCTGATCGACAGCCGCGATTTCCTCGACGCAAGACTTCGCGAGAAAGCCGCGGCCCTGCTACCCGAAGGAACGCGGATCGCTTTCACCGGCGGAAGCGATACCGGCGATCACAACGCCGTCTGGACTGCGCTGGACAAGGTTCGGGCGCGGCATGTCGACATGATCCTGCTTCACGGGGCGGCGCCTACGGGGGCCGAACGTGCGGCTGCCTGCTGGGCCGATAGTCGGGGCGTGGCGCAGGTCGCCTTTCGGCCCGACTGGAACCGCCATGGCAAAGCGGCCCCATTCAAGCGCAACGACCGGATGCTCGAGGCGCTGCCCGTCGGCCTCATCGTCTTTCCGGGAAGCGGCATACAGGACAATCTCGCCGACAAGGCGGCGCGGATGGGTATCCCGCTCTGGGATTTCCGGCGCGCAACGCGCTGAGCCGCAGATTGCCCGTCGCGGCGTACCGCCCGTCGTTCATCGCCGGCATCCGATGCCGCATCGATCCGCCTGCACGCTATAACGCGGCACCGCTCGGGCCGGGGAGGCGCCGTGCTTCCGCAGGCAGAAGGGCCCGTCGGGGACATCCGAGGCTTCCAGCCTGCCGGCGCCCTCCTACCGATCGGCCCCGCTCGGATATCGGTGTGCAGCCTCTCGGCGCGGCCGCGCCGCAGCTAAAGGCCCTCGGTCAATATTGCTGCTCCGGGACGCGAAGCACAAGCCCGTCGAGCCGATCATCGAGCTTGATCTGGCAGGCAAGCCGACTTTCCGTCGTGGTTCCCTCAGCAAATTGGAGCAAGTCGGCCTCCATACTGTCATCCGCCAGGCGGCCGACCCGGTCGATCCACGCAGGATCGACATGGACGTGGCAAGTTGCACAGGCGCATTGGCCTCCGCAATCGCCGTCGATGCCCGGAACCTCGTTGAACAGAGCCGCCTCGCGCGCCGTCATGCCAGGTTCGATTTCAACCGGAAACCGCCGACCGTCATGGGCGACGAAGGTGACCTTCACCATAAGATTGTGACCTTCCCTTGGTGCATCGATCAATGCGCGTGAAGTTTGACCGGCAGGCGGGTGATGCCGCGAACGAGATTGGAGAGCAGGCGTTCGGGCTCACCCACCATCTCGACAAGGCGGAAGCGCTTGTGGATCTCTTCCCAGATGATCCGCAGCTGCAGTTCGGCAAGACGGTTGCCCATGCAGCGATGGATCCCGTAGCCGAATGACAGATGCTGGCGCGGGTTCTTTCGGTCGATGATGAATTCTTCGGGCCTCTCGATCACCGTTTCGTCCCGGTTGCCCGAGAGATACCACATGACGACCTTGTCGCCCTTGGCGATGCGCTTTCCGCCGATCTCGCTATCCGCCAGCGCGGTCCGGCGCATATGGGTCAACGGGGTCTGCCAGCGGATGATCTCGGGGACCATACTGCCGATCAGCGAGGGGTGCTGGCGCAGCTTCTCATATTGATCGGGGTTCTGGTTGAGCGCGATCACACCCCCGCTGATCGAGTTGCGCGTGGTGTCGTTCCCGCCGACGATCAGCAAGAGCAGGTTGCCCAGAAATTCGAGGAAGGGCATTTCACGCGTGGCCGGCGAATTCGCCATCATCGTGATCAGGTCGCTACCCTCGGAGCGGTCGATGCGTTGATCCCAAAGGCCCTTGAAATACATGGCGCACTCGATCAGCTCCTGGCGGCGCTGCTCGTTGCTCTCGACGATGCCGGATCCCGGAATCGCGGTGGTTACGTCCGACCAGCGCGTCAGCTTGGCCCGCTCGTCCCAAGGAAAATCGAACAGCGTCGCAAGCGTCATCGTCGTCAGTTCGACCGAAACGCTCTTCACCCAGTCGATTTCTTCGCCCACCGGCAGGGAATCGAGAATGGCCCCGGCCCGTTCGCGGATCACCGGTTCGAGCAACAGCAGGTTGGATGGTGCCACTGCCGGCGTAACCGCCTTGCGCTGCGCGTCATGCTTGGGCTGGTCCATCGCGATGAACATTTCGAGCTCGAGATTGGTCGCGTCGTTGTGCATGTCCTGGATGGCGATGCCGCCCAACTTGGCTTCGGACGAAAACAGCTTGTGATTGGTATCGACCGCCATGATGTCGTTGTACCTGGTGATCGACCAATAGGGTCCGAAGGCGCTCTCCGAACAATAATGCACCGGATCCTCGCGCCGCAACCGCTCGAAGAAGGCTCCGACCTTGTCGCTCTGGAACAGGCTCGGACGAGAGACGTCGATTTCCGCAAGCGGGATTTCGGCAATTGGGCGGTCCGGTTCTTCGCGATCCGGACCGGACTGCATCGATCGCGTAGCCATGACCGCGCCACTCCCTTTCCTGTGTCGGGTGCGGCATAGGAGAAACATGCCGATTCGTCAATAATAGTATAAGCTTTTACGGGTCACTCCCCCAAGTAACCCGGCATATGACCCATGTGTTGACAATATCTCGTCGAAATCTTATCAGAATTATATGCAATCAAGCCGCAATCCCGCCCGCACCGTGGCACTCGGCAGTGGCCAGGCTCCGGCCAAGGCCAAGCGTGCGCTGGTGCTGGCTCGCGAAATAGTCGATGATATCGAGAGCAGGGCGCAAGGACCCGGAGACCGGCTGCCCCCCGAAGACGTCATGCTGGCGCGCTACGATGTGGCGCGGGCAACGCTTCGCGAGGCGCTGCGCTTTCTTGAATTGCAGGGTGTCATCCACCTCGCCCAGGGCCGGGGGGGCGGGCCGGTCATCACGCGACCCCAGACCGCCGATTTCGCCAGTTCGATGGCGTTGATCCTCCAATTCATGGACACCGATCTTCGGGCGCTGCTCGAGTTGCGCGAGGCGGTCGCCCCGACGGTTGCGGCGCGGGCGGCCGAAATGGCAACCGTCGCGGATCTCGCCGCGCTCGAGGATTGCCTGGGACGACTCGAGCGCGAGCGAGACGGAGCGGAATTCGAGGAAACCAATCGCCGGTTTCACGATCTGCTGGGCTGGGCCAGCGGCAACCCCACATTTGGCCTGCTTGTCTCCGCACTGCACTTGTTGACCCGCAACATGTCGATAAGCCTGGGCTATTCGGCCCAGGAACGCGACACCCAGCTGCGGTGCCTTGGCCGCGTGCTGCACGCCGTCCGGATGCGCGATGCGGCGGGCGCGCGCCGCCAGATGGAGCGGCTGATCGCTGGTTCGACAACCTACCTGGCCGAGCGCAGTCCCGATCTGCTCGCGCAAAAGGTGCGCTGGGGGAACGCAAGCAGGCTAGCTTGAAGGGAGAGAGGCAATGGCCTTGAACAGCCGCATTTGTGAGTTGCTGAAGATCGATTACCCGATCGTGCTTGCGGGAATGGGCGGGGCAAGCGTTCCGGCGCTGGCGGCTGCGGTTTCCAATGCCGGCGGGCTGGGCGTGCTTGGCGCCGCGGCCTGCGCGCCCGAGCGGCTGCGGGCATGGATTCGCCAGATCCGCGAACTGACAGACAAACCGTTCGGGGTCGATACGCTGCTCCCTGCCTCGGTACGCCGCGGCAAGCCCGCCCCAGATGGCGCGGCGCCCGTCGATCCGATGGAGCTTGCTGCCGAATATCGCCAGTTCGCTGAGGAATTCATGGCCCGCGAGGGGTTGGCCAAGGCCGATAGCGAGGCGGCGCGACGCGCGATCGGCGGACGGGATGCAGAAGGCGGCCCGCCGCTCTTCTCGAAGGAGTTCTTCGAGGCGCAGATGGAAGTCGTGATCGAGGAAAAGGTGCCGGTCTACGCCGCCGGGCTCGGTAACCCCGGCCCGTGGATGGACCGGCTCCACGCAAACGGGACCATCGTCATGGCGGTTGTCGGCAAGGTCCAGCACGCGCGCCAGGTGGTCGAGAGCGGTATCGACGTGATCGTCGCCCAGGGCCATGACGGCGGGGGGCATAATTCGCCGATCGGGACGATCTCGCTGATCCCGCAGGTGGTCGATGCCGTCGGCGACAGGGTGCCGGTGCTCGGCGCGGGCGGCATATCCGATGGCCGGGGGGTCGCCGCTGCCTTCATGCTGGGTGCCGAAGGGGCCTGGGTTGGCACGGCATTCCTTGCCACGGAAGAGGCGGGGATCGAGGACTTCCAGAAGGAGGCGATCGTCGAAGGCGGCGATTCCGATACCGTGGTCAGTCGTTCGATCACCGGCAAGCCGGCACGAATGATCCGGAACAAATGGGCTGACGCGTGGGTCGCGGCAGGCAAGGAACCTTTGCCGATGCCATATCAGTCGATGATCGCCGGCCCGGTCATGGCCGCCGGTATCGAGGCAAGGCGCAAAGATATTCTCCCCGGGTTCGCCGGGCAGGGCATCGGCCTGATCCACGCGGTGCGCCCCGCGGCTTCGGTCATGGCCGATCTGGTTTCCGAGGCCGAGAAGGCCCTCGCGCTGGCCAGCCGTTTTCGCTGACCCGGTGGCGAGGCGCGTGAACGGTTTTTCCGACAAGGCCGCGATTACCGGAATTGGCGAGACCGATTTCGTCAAGGGCAGCGAACGCAGCGCGGTCGACATGATGCTGGAGGCCTCGCGTCGCGCGATCGCCGACGCGGGGCTCAAACCGGGAGACATCGACGGCATGGTCCCGCCGCCGATCTATACGACCTCGGAGGAAATGGCCGCCAATTTGGGGATCCACGTGCTGCGTTACGCAGCCACCGTCCACATGGGCGGAGCCAGTCCCACGACCGCACTGCAAAATGCGGCCATGGCTATCGCGTCTGGTCTGTGCGACCATGTTCTTGTCACGCTTGGCTGGAACGGTTTTTCCGCGCTGCGACCAAAAGCCGGCGCACCGCCGACCCGGTCGATGAACATGACCACGCTCACCAACACGATCCAGGGCTATTACATCCCCTATGGTGTGTTTCTGCCGGTGCAGATGTACGCCTGGCTGGCGACCCGCCACTCGCGGCTGTTCGGAGTAGGGCCGGAGGCAATGGGCGCCGTGGCGCTGGCCTGCCGAAAACATGCCCAGCTGAATCCCAGGGCCTATACCTACGGGCGGCCATTGGACTGGGATACCTACGCGACCTCCCGCTGGATCTCCGAACCCTTTCGGCTTTATGATTGCTGCCTCGAAACCGACGGAGCCTGCGCGGTGGTGGTCTCGCGGATCGACCGCGCGCGCGACATGCCGCACGTGCCCGTGACGATCGCCGGAGCGGCCGAAGGGCACCCCTATCCCGCCGACGACATTCCCTCCCGCCCGGATCCGTTCAAGATCGGACTCTCCTACGCCGCTCCGAAAGCGTTCGCGATGGCCGGCATGACCCGCGAGGACATGGATTTCCTGCAAATCTACGACTGTTTCACTTATGTCGTGCTGCTGCAGCTCGAAGCGCTGGGGTACTGCGAGCCGGGCGGGCAGCTCGATTTCGTCCGGGACGGGCAGATCGAGCTGGGCGGGCGCTATCCACTCAATACCCATGGCGGACTGCTCAGCGAGGCCCATGTCTGGGGCCTCAACCATGTGGTCGAGGCGGTCCGCCAGCTGCGCCATGACTGCGGAGATCGGCAGGTCGAGAACGCCCAGACCGGCCTCGTCACCGGCTGGGGCGATCTGGGCGACGGCAGCATCGCCATCTTGCGGAGGTTCTCATGAGCGGGGATAGCGAACTTCCTCCCAAGCTGCGCCCCGATGCGCAGGCCGTTCCGGCGAAGCCGCGTCCGCGTCCGCAGGACCCCGTCGAACAGGAATTCTGGAGATTGTGCCAGGACGGCCGGCTGCATTTCCAGCGTTGCGCCTCCTGCGGCACCTGGCGGCACCTTCCCCGCTATATGTGTGCACGCTGCGGCTCCCCCGATTTCGCCTGGCAGCCCAGCAGCGGCAAAGGCACCTTATTCTCTTGGACCGTTACGCATCAGGCCCTGCACCCGGCTTTCGCCGACGAAATCCCGCTCGTTGCCGCGGTCGTCGAGCTCGAGGAAGGGGTGCGGATGGCCTCGAGACTGATCGAATGCTCTCCCGACGCGCTCGAACTCGACATGCCGGTCGAACTGACCTTCGAGACGCTGGGCGACGATTTCCGGTTGCCGGTGTTCCAGCCGGCCGCGCCTGGAGACATTGCGCCATGAACCTCGAATATGGGCCCGAATATGAGCGCTTCCGCGACGAAGTGCGCGATTTTCTCGCCGGCAACAGGCACCGCGCACCGCACGCGTCGCAGCGCGCCGCCCGGCCCGATGCCGCTGCGGTTGCCTGGCAGAAGCTGCTGATCGAGCATGGCTACACCGCCAGGACCATCCCGGGAGAATATGGCGGCTACGGGGCCGAACCCGATATATTGAAGGCCCGGATCATCGCGGAGGAGTTCGCCCGCGCGGGCGTCCCGGCCGGGCTTTCCAACCAGGGCATTTCGATGCTTGTTCCCACGCTGCTCGAGCTGGGCACCGAAGAGCAGAAGCGCCGCTGGATCGAGCCGACCTTGCGGGGCGAAATCGTCTGGTGCCAAGGCTATTCGGAACCCGGCGCAGGGTCGGATCTTGCCAGCCTGCGCACCAGCGCCCGCGAGGAAGATGGTCACTTCGTGATCAACGGGCAGAAGATCTGGACCAGTACCGCGCGGCAGGCCGACATGATCTTCTGTCTGGTGCGGACCGAGGCCGAGGCGCCCAAGCACGCGGGTATTTCCTATCTGATCTTCCCGATGGATCTGCCGGGGATCGAGGTTCGTCCGCTCAAGACGATGACCGGACGCGCCGAATTCAACGAGACCTTCTTCACCGACGTCCGGGTACCGGTCGATCAGATCGTGGGCCAGCGCGGCCAGGGCTGGTTTGTCGCCAATGCCACGCTTGGCCATGAACGCGGGATGCTGGGCGATCCCGATGCCCTTGAAAACAGGTTGCTGGCCCTGATCCGGCTGATGCGGGACGAACGGGTCGGATCGGCCCGGGCGATAGACGATCCCGTGCTGCGCGACCGCCTCGTCGCCCTGCAGGCGGAGGTCGCGGCGATGAAGTACAACGGGATGCGCGTGCTTTCGAACCAGCTCAAGGGCGACGCGGGGGGCATGGCGAAGCTGATCGTCAAGCTGCAGAGTTGCGAGCTGGCGCATCAGATCTCGGCCCTGGCGATCGACGCGATGGGCGAAATGGGCATCCTCTACAGCGACAGTCCGCGCGTGCGCGAGGGCGGGACATGGCAGTGGAACTACATGTTCCAGCTGGGTCTCATCATCGGCGGCGGCACGGCCCAGATTCAGAAGAACATCATCGCCGAACGTGGCCTCGACATGCCGCGCGAGCCGCGACTTGCGCTGGCCTCTGCCGAGGGCCGGAAGGACGTGGCCTGATGGATTTCGGTCTTTCCTCCGAACAGGAGATGCTCGGCGAAACGGTCCGGCGCTGCCTCGCGGAAACCTGCCCCCTCGATCATGTGCGCTTCTGTGTGGATGCGGGCAGCGCGGTCAGCGATCGTGTCATGGCTGCTTTCCATGAAATCGGGCTGACCGGCCTGATGGTTCCCGAAGCGCATGGCGGACTGGGAATGACGATGCTCGATGCGGCGGTGGTCGCCGAACAGCTCGGTCGGGCCGTGGCGCCCGTACCGTTTCTGGGGCGCAGCGTGCTCGCCCCGCTCGCGCTGATGCTGGCAGGCTCGCCCGCGCAGCAGGCCGACTGGCTACCCCGGATTGCCTCCGGCGCGGCGCGCTTCGGCGTCGCGATCGCAGGCATCGTCGAAGAGCGTGATGGTGCTTCGGTCCGGATCGAAGACGGCGGGCTGACCGGCACCGCGCTGTTCGCGCTCGACTTCGAGGGGGCGGACCATTTCATTGTCGCCGATGCGTCGGGGCGCCTTCACCTGCTTGCTGCCGCGACGACCGGGGTCGAACCGATCGCCTTGCAGACGATCGATGCGACGCGAAGCGTAGGAGAATTGCGGTTGACCGGCGCGGCGGCCGAGCCCCTTGCCGACGACGGCGGACTTGCGACGCGGCGGCTGCGCGACGCCGGCCGGATATTGCTAGCGGCAGATAGCCTTGGCGCGGGCGAAGCGATGATCGAGCAGGCGGTTGCCTATGCCGCAGAGCGTGAGCAGTTCGGGCGGGTCATCGGCAGTTTTCAGGCGGTCAAGCACATGTGCGCCGAGATGGCGGCGCGGCACGAACCATGCCGTGCGTTGGTGTGGTACGCCGCGCATGCCTTCGACGTCCTTCCCGACGAGGCGGCACTCACGGCCTGTTTCGCGAAATCGCATACAGGCGAGGTCCACCGCTTCGTGGCGAGGACGGCTACGGAGGTGCACGGCGGCATGGGCTTTACCGACCTGCTTGGTCTGCACTTCTGGTTCAAGCGGATCGGCTTCGACCGCCAGCTTCTGGGCGGACCGGAGCGGGTCAGGGCTGAAGCGGCGCAGCTTCAAGGATTGAACGCGGCGACACGATAAGGCGGGAGAGAGGAAGAGAATGACTGCTTGGAACTTTGGCGACATTCTCGATGCGATCGAACCCGTGCTCCCGCACGACGCCCCCGCGCTGATCCATGGGGACCGGCTGATCACCTGGCCGGAAATGTCCGCCCGGTCCAACAATCTTGGGCGCGCGCTGCGCAATGAGGGGATCGAAGCCGGGGCCAAGGTCGCCTTCTACATGCGGAACCGCCCGGAATATGGCGAAACGATGGCGGCCTGCTTCAAGGCTCGGCTGACCCACGTCAATATCAACTATCGTTACAAGCCCGACGAGGTGCTTTACATCTTCGACGATTCCGATGCCGAGGTGATCGTCTACAGCAGCGAATTCCGCGATTGCATCGTCGAACTGAAGGACCGCCTCGGCAAGGTCCGGATCTTTGTCGAAATCGGCGATCCGGCGGAAATCGCCTCTTTTGCCGAACCCTATGAAGCACTGGCGACGCAAGGAGACGGATCGCGGCTGGACGTGGTCCGTTCTCCCGACGACATGCTGTTCATCTACACGGGCGGCACCACGGGCATGCCCAAAGGTGTGATGTGGCGGCACGACGACCTTCGGAGGGCGCAACTCGATACCGCCGGTTTGCTCGGCCCGGCGCCCCTGGACCTGGATGATACGGTCGATATGATCCGCGCCGACGGCCCTGGCCGGATCTTTCTCCCTGCCTGCCCGATGATGCATGGAACCGGCCTTCTATCTGCCCTCGGCGCGATGATGGGAGGTGGCTGCATCGTCACGCTCGACAGTCCGTCGTTCGATGCAGCCGAGCTATGGCGCGGAGTCGAGAAGCACGCCGTGCAGTCCATCGCGATCGTCGGCGATGCCTTCGCCAAGCCAATGCTGGCCGCTCTGGACGACGCGCCGGAGCAATTCGATACCTCAAGCCTGGGCTCGATCATCTCATCGGGCGTCATGTGGAGCCGCGAGGTCAAGGAAGGGTTGATCCGGCACATCCGGCAAGTGGCGTTGATGGACGCCTTCGGTGCATCCGAAGGGCTGGGTTACGGACTGTCGGTGACCACCGCTCAGGGGTCCGTCCAGACCGCGAGGTTCGTGATCGGCGAGCATTGCGACATATTCGACGAAAATGACGCCAGGGTCGAAGCGGGGAGCGGGATTCCCGGCTTCATTGCCCGCAAGGGCGCCATACCGGCAGGCTATTACAAGGACCCGGAAAAGTCTGCGAAGACGTTTCGGACCATTGACGGTGTGCGCTACTCGATCCCCGGCGACTGGTGCCGGGTGGAGGCCGATGGCAGCCTCACTCTGCTTGGACGGGGAAGCGTCTGCATCAACACGGCCGGCGAAAAAGTCTATCCCGAGGAAGTCGAGGAGGTGCTCAAGACCCATAAGTCCGTGTCCGATGCGCTCGTCGTTGGCGTACCGGACGAGAAATGGGGCCAGGCGGTGACCGCGGTGGTTCGCCTCGAGGAGAGCGCCGAGTTCGACGAGACCGAGATCAAGGCGCACGTCCGCAAGCGTCTGGCGGGCTACAAGACCCCGAAGTCGGTTTACCGTGCCACCATCCCGCTGCGCGCGTCGAACGGAAAGGCCGACTATGCCGCGGTAAGAGACTTCGCGATATCGCAAGGCGCGACGACGTGAACAACGGACCGGTTGGCGACTGTGAGGCGTTGATCGTCGGCGCCGGCTTCAGCGGGGTCTACCTGCTCCACCGGTTGCGCGAGGCGGGCTTCGATGCGAGGCTGATCGATGCAGCCGACGAGCCGGGCGGCATCTGGTACTGGAATTGCTATCCCGGCGCGCGCGTCGATTCGCAGGTGCCGATCTACGAATATTCGATCCCCGAGCTGTGGCGCGACTGGACCTGGCGCGAACGCTATCCCGGATGGCGTGAGCTGCGCGCCTATTTCCGCCATGTCTGCGACCGCCTGTCGCTCTGGTCGCACATCACCATGGGGACCCGGGTGGCAAGCGCCCACTGGGACGAGAGCGAGCGCATCTGGCGCGTGACGACGGACGGCGGCGATATGTTGCGGGCGCGCTACCTGCTGCCATGCCTTGGCTTTGCGGCACAGGCCCATGTGCCCGAGATCGCGGGATTGGAAAGCTTCGCGGGGGAATGGCACCACACGGCGCACTGGCCGCAGCAGGGGCTGTCCATGGCCGGCCGGAAGGTGGCGATCATCGGCACCGGAGCCAGCGGAGTCCAGGTGGCGCAGGAAGCGGCCGCCGAAGCGGCGCAGGTCACCCTGCTGCAGCGCACGCCAATCCTCGCGCTGCCGATGCGACAGGAAACTCTGACGATCGCGCAACAGGAGCGGGAGAAGCTTGGCTATCCGGCGATCTTTGCAGCTCGCCTTCAGACCTCTGGCGGTTTCGATACGGGCAGCGTCGACACTTCGGCGCTCGATGTCGATGCGGAGGCAAGGCGATGCTTGTTCGAAAAGCAATGGCAGGCTGGGGGTTTGCGTTTCTGGTACGCCAATTTCGCCGATCTGCTGACCAGCGAACAAGCCAACCGCCACGCCTATGATTTCTGGCGCGACAAGGTGAGGGCGCGAATTGCCGATCCGGCCTTGCACGAAACCCTGGCACCAAGCGAACCGCCGCACCCGTTCGGAACCAAGCGTCCCTCGCTCGAGCGAAACTATTACGAGATATTCGCTCAGGAAAATGTCGCGCTGGTGGACCTCGCGCGGACACCGGTGCAGCGGATCATAGCCGAGGGGATCGAAACCGACGACGGGTTGATCGAATGCGACCTGATCGTTTTCGCTACCGGCTTCGATGCCGGACGCGGCGGCCTGATGCAGATCGATATTCGGGGCCGGAATGATCTCAGACTTGCCGACACCTGGCGCGAACAGGTGACTGCCTATCTCGGCTATGCCGTGCACGGCTTCCCCAACCTGGCCTATCTCTACGGGCCGCTGAGCCCGTCGGGTTTCGCCAACGGCCCGACGGCAGCGGAAATCCAGGGGGACTGGGTCCGGGATTTTCTGGTGACGCTGCGCGACCGCGGCTTCACGCGGTTTGAAGCGGAAGAGGATGCCGAGCGTGAATGGACCGAGGGGGTCGCCGCGATCGGGTCCATGACGCTCTTTCCCCGGGCAATGTCCTGGTACATGGGCGACAATATTCCTGGTAAACCTCGACAATTGCTCAACTATCCCAGCGTGATCGGTTTCGCCAAGATTTCCGAAGACGTGGCAGCGGACGGGTATCGCGGCTTCGCGCTGGCATGAACGAAAGCAACGACCGATGACCGAGACTGTCCCCGATATCGTGCAAGAATGGGTATCTGACCCGTCGGTCCTGCCGGACTGGTTTGTCGCGGCGCTGGCGGTTCCGCGCGAGGAAGGCTTCGTGACAGTCGATGGCGTGCGCATTCACTATTTCCGATGGGGTAATCCCGCGGCGCCGCCGGTCCTGATGACCCACGGCTTCCTGTCGCACGCCCGCTGCTTTGCCTTCATCGCGCCATTCCTGTCCCGCGATTACCACATAGTCGCCTACGATCTTTCCGGCATGGGCGACAGCGACGTGCGCCCCGACTGCGACATGGCGGCGCGCGGGCGCGAGATGATCGGGGTCGCCAATGCCCTTGGCCTGTTCGGCCACGCTCGCAAACCCATCCTGGTAGCGCACAGCTTCGGGTCGGCCGTAGCCCTGCAGGCTCTCGAACTCGCGCCGGCCGCATTTGCGGGAGTGATAATCTGTGACATGATGATTCTACGCCCGTCGGAACTGGAAAAATATTGGAGCAACGGCCGCAGCAGTCCCGGCTCGGGCGATCCCGACAAGCCTCATCGGCGCTATCCCGATTACGCGAGTGCGCGGTCCAGGTTCGTGCTGGCCCCGCCACAGCCGGTGGGCGAACCTTTTCTGATGGATTACATGGCCTATCATGCGCTCCGCCGCCAACGGGCCGAGTGGGTGTGGAAATTCTCCCCGGCAGTCTTCCGGCGCGACAATTCTCGCCGCCTGTGGCTCGAAATCGGTCCCCGGCTGATCGCCGCACCTGGTCGAAAGGCGATTGTCCACGGCGAGCAGAGCCAGCTCTTCACGCCCGATTCCCACCTCTACGTGCGCGAACTGGGAGGGGAAGATATCCCCATCATCGCGATTCCGGACGCACAACATCACTTGATGCTCGACCAACCTCTCGCCTTTGCCGCTGCCTTGCGGGCACTGATCGAAGAGTGGTCCAAGGGTGACGGTTCGATGCGCGCGGCAGCAGCAGATGTTCGGCAGGACCCGATGGGCACGGCGGGAAGCAACTGAATTGCGCGCGCACCAAAGTGTTTCGATGCAGCTCGACCCAAGGAGACACATATGACCAATGCACCCCAGGTTCCCGAACCGAAGCCCGCCGCGACGTTGCTCCTGGTCCGCGACCAGCCCGAGTTTCAGGTCCTGATGGTCAAGCGCCATCACCAGATCGATTTTGCATCCGGAGCCTTGGTCTTTCCAGGCGGCAAGACGCATGATGGCGACAAGGACGAGCGTTGGTCCGAGCATGCGATCGGGTGGAACAATCTGGATGCGGTCCAGCGAACCCTGCGCATCGGGGCGATCCGCGAGGCATTCGAGGAAACGGGGATTCTGCTGGCGCAGACCGCCCAAGGCGCGCCGTTTGAGGGCGCTTGCGACGCATCGGCGCGCAGCGCGGTCGAGACGGGCGAAATCGCTTTCATCGATGTGGTTCGCGAATTGGGCGTGCGCCTCGATCTCGATGCACTTGCCACCTTCGCCCGGTGGATTACCCCGATTATCATGCCCAAGCGGTTCGATACCTGGTTCTACACCATAAGCGCGCCGCCGAGACAGGTGGCGGCCTGTGACGGACGCGAGACCGTCGATGTGGAATGGATCTCGCCGCGGGAGGCGATCCGATTGGCGGCGGCGGGCGAGCGGACCATCATCTTTCCGACCTTGATGAACCTGCAGCTGCTCGCCGAGGCAGAAAGTGCGGAGGATTGCATTTCGCGCGCAAGGCAACGCAGGCTCGTGACCGTGCTGCCCGAGGTCTCGGAAGAGAATGGAGAACCCGTTCTGGTGCTGCCGCCCGACGCTGGATACGGTCCCGTTTCGATGCCCCTGAAGAATCTGGGCGCCTGATTCCAGGGGACCTGCCGCTAGCGGGCGAAGGTTGAAATCGGTCGAACGCCGGCCGATCTCTCGAAATAATGGCCTCAATCTGGTTATATCTTCCGAATATATTTGAATAATATGGACTTGTCCCGCATTTTCAGATTCTCCCAAGATCGCCTTGACCAGCGGCGATCGACCGTTGCGGGCCGGCCAGCCTTGTGAGAGGGCAGGGGTCGCCTGCACTGACGAGGAGCACGCGGACCGGGCAGGTCGGAAACGCCGGTCGGCGCGCTATAGGTCATAATGCCGACGATGGACGCCGCGCATGCATTTGCGCTCGACGTCAGTCATGTAAAGGACGGGGCGGCGCTCGCCGACCTCCTGTCAGAGGCCTGCCGCGCCATGGGCTGCTCCTGGTTCGCGCTGAGCCATCACGTCGATTTTCTCGCTGCGCCCGATCGCGGCATTCGCATCCATAACTATCCCGAGGAATGGGCGCATTGGTTCGACGAGCGGAAACTCGGCGTGACCGATCCGGTCCATCGTGCGAGCCAGCGGAGTTCGGCGGGGTTCCTGTGGCACGATATGAAGCCGTTGGCAGGCGAACGGCGCGAGGACGAGATGATCCTCGGCGAGGCGCTACGGCACGGCATTGGCGACGGGCTCACGGTCCCCGCTCATATTCCCGGCGATGCGCATGGATCGGTATCGTTCGCCTGGAAGCCGGGGATCGCGGCGAACGCCGATGCGCTGCAGTTCGCTCGCATGATCGGAGGCGCGGCCTTCGATGCTGCGCGGCAAATCGGCAATCCGGCCCTCGCGCGCATCGCGCCGCGGCTCACCGATCGGCAGCGCGAATGCCTGATATGGGCCGCCAAGGGGGAACCGGTCTGGAAGATCGGGCTTATTCTCGGTCTCAGTCCCGATACGGTCCGCGAGCATCTGCGCAATGCGCGCCAGCGTTATGAGGCGAATGGCGGGATCACGCTGACCGTGCGGGCGCTGTACGATGGCGACATCAGCTTCGAGGACATCGCGAAGCGCTGAGAAAAATCGTGGACACCCCCCTATCATGCTATGGTGCGGGTCCGAAAAGCCGTTCAATTGGAACGCCTCTTTCAGAAGGAGGCTTATCCATGCTGCTAATCGTCGACCAACAAAACCGGACCCGCGAGCACCTGGTGCTGAGATCCATGTTCGAGGCGCGCAAGCGCGTCTTCATCGATCTCCTGAAATGGGACCTGCCCGCGCTCGCCGGCCGCTACGAGCTCGACCAGTTCGACAATGAGGACGCGATCTACCTGATCGTCGCGACCGAGGAGGGCGATCATCTCGCCTCGGCCCGCCTGCTGCTGACGACCCGGCCCGCGCTGCTCGACACGCTGTTTCCGGGTCTCGTCGAGGGTGAGGTGCCGCAAGGTCCCGATGTGCTCGAGATCACGCGCTTCTGCCTGTCGCCGGGCATCGGGGCGCGCGAGCGCAGGATCGCACGCGACGCGCTCCTGGTAGGCCTCGCCGAGTTCGCCCTCGCCAATGGCGTACGCACCTACACCGGCGTCGCCGAGCTCCCTTGGTTCCGCCAGATCCAGACTTTCGGCTGGGACTGCCGCGCCCTTGGCGAACCCGTGCTCCATCGGGGACAAGCGCTCGCGGCGCTGCGGATCGAGATCGACGCCTCGACGATTGCCAAGCTCGCTGCGGCCGGCATCGCCAGCGACGCCGCGGCGACCGACGCCGCCTGCGCCGCGTGAGGAGAGAACGATGCTGATCAATCATGCTGCGCTCGACGCACGTTCGCCTCGATCCCCGGCAGCCCGCGACCTCATGGGAAGGGGCTATACGGTTCTCCGCGACGCCGTTCCGGCTTCGCTAATCGGCGCGATCGCCGAGGATCTCGGGCCACGCTACGAGGCGACGCCTTTTTGTGAAGGCGGCTTCTACGGGACAAGGACCAAGCGGTTCGGCCGCCTTCTGATCCGCTCGCCACATATGGCCGATCTGGTCATGAACTCTGCCGTCCTCGAGCTCGCCGAGATCGTACTCGGGAACTGGTGCGACCGGATCCAGCTCAATCTCACCCAGGCGATCGAGCTTCATCCCGGCGCTCTCGCGCAATTCCCGCACCGTGACCAGAATATGTGGCAGGGTGCGCTTGGCGAGGTCGAATATCTCGTCAATGTCATGTGGCCGCTTACCCCCTTCACCGAGGAGAATGGCGCGACGATCATCTGGCCGGACAGCCATGGCGTCGAAGCGTTGGTGGAGGAATCGAAGGAAACCCCGATCGTTGCGGAGGCCCAGCCCGGCGACGCGATCGTCTTCCTCGGCTCGACACTGCACGGCGCCGGCGGAAATCGGAGCGGCAGCGTCCGCCGCGGAATCATCGTCAGCTACTGCCTCGGCTGGCTCAAGCCCTACGAGAACCAGTGGCTGGCCTATCCGCCGGAGATTGCACGGACATTCGCGCCAGGCCTCGCGGCGCTTGCCGGCTATGCGCAGCATCGTCCCAATCTCGGCAATTTCGAGGGGCAATGTCCGTCGGTGCTGTTCAATGGCTACCCCGCCGACCCAATCGCCGCGGTCGATGCGCTCCGGCCCGATCAGCAGGCCCTTCTCGCCGACTATGTCGCCGGGCAGCCGCCGGAAGGAGAAGGCGAGCGCGGGGCGTTGGCGGCATGAGCCCTGGTGCCACGATGGAGCGGGTCTATCTGGATTTGAAGGCACGCATATTGTCTGGCGCCTATCCGCCAGGCACTCGCCTCGAGGCCGCGCAGCTTTCGAGAACGCTTGCCTCGAGCGCCACTCCGGTCCGCGATGCCCTCTACCGCCTCTCGGGGGAGCGGATCATCGAGAGCTGGCACCAGGAGGGGTTCCGGCAGCCCCTCCTTGGCGAGGCCGATCTCGTCGACCTCTATGGCTGGGCCGGGGCGCTCCTGTCGATGGCGCTCAAGGGGCGGTCCCCGCGGCCTGACTTGCCCGGCGGCCTGATCGAACTTGCGGCTCACGACTCCTATCCGGAGGCGATCGAAAGTCTCTTCCGGACCATCGCGACCGGCAGCTCGAATGGCGAACTTCGCGCCGCGATCGTCAATATGGTGGAGAGGAGCATGACAATTCGCTCGCTGGAGGTCCGCGTTGATGCCGACGCGCACGATGCTTTGAAGGCAATGGCGGAGGATTATCGCTTCGGGCGCTGGAGCGCTTTGCGCAGCAAAATCACGCGCTTCCATCGCCGGCGAGCCGGGTTCGCCGGGCGCGTTGCTGCCGAGATCCGCAAGCGCTCGGAACCCTTGCGATAATATTCGGACGATATGAGTCGTATAAAATTCCTATACGGCGCCGCCGCCCTAGCTTCGATCGAGCCGCAATTCCGCGGCATCTTGGAAGGAAACGATCATGGATCGCGAAACCAATGAACTGATCGAACTCGGCACCGTCACGACGGACACCGCCGGCGACGATCCGCTGGGCATCGAAGGTGCCGGCAAGTTCAAGGTCACCGGGCTCACCCAGGACTGACCACGGCGCCGGGGGCCGGGCAGCCGGCTCCCGGCATCGCCCTTCGATGATCGAGGAAAGGAAATGACCATGGAACGCGAACCCCAGGAGCTCGTCGAGCTCGGCACTGTCACGACCGATACCGCCGGCGACGAAGGCCTGCCGATCGAATCCGGCGGGCGCATGCTGCGCCCCGGTCTCGTCCAGGACTGACGGCACCCCGGGGGCCCGGCGGTGCCGGGTCTCCGGAAGCCCCAGGCATCATGGCAATGGGTTGGCAACTGGCGACCGGCACGGGCTATTGCGAGGTGGGCGGCGAGCTTGTCTTCCTCGATCTCGCCCGCGACAAATATTTCTTGCTGCGCGGGGCCGACCGCGCGGCGTTCGATCGCCTCCGGGCCGGAGAACCCAACGATAGCGAAGCCATCACGCGGCTCGAGCGAGCCGGGCTCATCATGCAGTCGGGGAAATCCACCAGCATCGGACCGACCGAGATCGAAGTGCCCGAGGATGATCTCATGGCGACGGAGGGCCGAACGGGCCTGCGGATGATTGCTTCGGCGGCGTTCGCGCTTCGCTGGGCTCGGCGGGCGATGAGGCCTGAGCATATTGCCGCGACTGTCGTCCGGTTTACCGAGCGAAAGCGTGCCATCGGCGTCCCGGGAACGGAGGATGCAGCCGCTTCCGTTGCCGCCGCTTATGCCGCGAGCCGCTGGCTCAATCCCATTCCGCCGCGCTGTCTGATCGATGCGCTCGCGCTCGACCATATCCTTCTTGCGCGCGGTATCGTCGCGAGCCTCGTCTTCGGCGTGCGGATGTCGCCCTTCAACGCTCATTGCTGGCTCCAGACCCCGGAGACCATCCTTACCGGTTCGGCTGCCGAGGCCCGTAACTTCACGCCGATCCTGGCCGTCCGGTGAAGCGGGGACTGCTCGCCTTTCTGGGAGCACCCGACCGCGCGGCGGACGTCGCCGCCGCCGCCGAGCAGCATGGCCTTGGCGCGGTCGCGATCGAGCATGACCATATCCTGTTCGCAGGCACGGACCTGCCGTCGCGGCGCCTCGCGGACGGCGCGGTCATCCTCGGGGATATCTTCACGCGAACCGGGGTGAGCGTTCACGCTCCCGCGGATGGCTGGGGTAATTTCATCGCGGTAGCACGGCGGGGTGATACGCTGATCGTTGAGCGGGCGGCGCTGACCGGCATGCCGCTATATTGGATCCGGAACGCGGACGGGATCCTCTGCTTCTCGCATCTCGAACTCGTCCGTGACTTGCTCTCGGACGTTTCGATCGACTGGGAGTTCGTCGGCCAGTCCCTCGCGTACAGTAATCTCAGGACCGAGCGCACGGGCATTGCGGGCCTGCTCGAGCTGCTCCCCGGCTCCAGCCTCGCGTTCGACGGTCATGGGACCGAGGTCCGGGCGGACTGGTCGCCGTGGGAGCATGTGGCAAAGCCGGCGGCGAGCGGCGTTGCCGAACTTGCCGCGGCGCTCGAGCGGCGCATCGACAGCAGCGTGAAGGCCTGGAGTTCGGGTCGCAGCGAAATTCTTCTCGAACTGTCGGGTGGGCTCGACAGTTCGATCGTCGCGGCCTCGCTCTCGGGGGCGGGCGCGGACTTTTCGGCGATCAATTTCGCGACGCCGGGCGCCGATGGCGACGAACGCCATTTCGCGCGCGCGGTTGCCGAGCGCGTTGGCGCTGCGATGATCGAAGCCCGGAACGACGACACGCGGATCGATCTTCTGTCGCCGCCTGCCCATTTGCATCCGCGCCCGGGTGCCTATGGCGTTCTCGGCGGCCTTGACCAGGCCTTCGAGGAGGCTGGCGGGGGAAAGGCAAGGGCGATTATCGGCGGCATCGGCGGCGATAATGTCTTCGCCTTCGACAGCTCTATCGGCCCCGCGGTCGATGCGTTCGAGCAGTTCGGCTTCTCGCGGCGGACCTTTGCCGTACTTCGCGACGTTGCGCGCGCGGGTGGCGCGACGATCTGGGAGGCGGTCCGCCTGCTGGTACGTGCTCGGCGCGTCGGGCCGCGCCGAGGCTGGCCGCGCGAGACGAGCTTCTGCAATCAGGCGGCGCTGCCTGCGGCACCCTTCACTCATCCCTGGGACGAGGGGGCGGCTGGCGCGTCGAGAGGCAAGCGCAAGCATGTCGAGGCCATCCGCCGGATCCTCGATTTCGCCGACCGTCCCGATCGCTGGTACGATCGCGATGTCGGCCTGCCACTGCTGTCGCAGCCGGTCGTCGAGCTCTGCCTGTCGATCCCGAGCTGGGTCTGGTTCACCGGTGGCCGGGACCGGGCGGTTGCTCGCGCCGCCTTTGCGAACCGCCTGCCGGCATCGGTCGTGTGGCGGCGCGACAAGGGGCGACTGGAATCGCTCTGCACCGCCGCCTTCCTGCGGCAGCGGCATGACCTCGGCGAGCTGCTGCTGGACGGCCGTCTCGCCACGCGCGGGCTGCTCGATGCGGCGAGCATATCGGCCTATATCGAGGCTGCCGACGTCGTCGGCAATTTCGACTATTTCCGATTGCTTGAGATCGCCGATGTCGAGCGTTGGATCCGCGCGGTCGAGGCTTCGCCCTTCTTCGGTCCGAGCAGCGACCAGCGCTGATACTGCCCGGCCTTGGCGGGATCGGGGTCGATCGCGCCTTGCAGCCAGTAACGAAACCAGTCGAGATTGCGCTGATAGGCGGCGAGCTTCTGCCGGGGCTCGGCCTTGATGTGTGCAGCGAACGGGAAGATGTGCATCTCGGCGAGCCGGGCGGTCGCGAGCTTGCTGAACAGTTCGAGCGAGAGCCGCGCTTCATGTTCGGGCAGCTGCATGAGGAGGGGCGCGTGAATGTTGGAGGTGTCGAGCGCCGCTGAAAGGCGCTTCCAGCCGTCCGGCGATTCATCGGGTGATCCGACCTTCCAGACTTCGCGCACATTTTTGATGAAGGTCTCGCGCCCGGGCCGCGCGTTGAACCAGTAATAGCTTGGTTCGAGCTGAACCGAGGCGATCGAGGCGGCCTTGAGCAAATCACTGTGCCGGAGCGTCCACGTCGTGACCTCGCTCCCGAAGCTGAGGCCCCCCATGCCGACGCGCGCCGGATCGACGATCCCGCGCTTTGCGAGGAGATCGACCGCGGCACGAACAGCCTCCATGCCCTGTTCGTAGCGTGCTTCTCCGACCGCGCCGCTTGGCACCGAATTGATGCAGAGTGCGGCGATCCCGTTCGCGGCAAGCGCGCGCAGCGGCCATTCGTCGCCGACACCGCCGCGCAGATATCCCGCGCAGCGATAGTAAGTGACGAAGAGCGGCAGCCGCCCGGGGATCTTCGGGCGGATCAATACGCCCGACGCACGGCTGCCGCTCACCTGCCACGCGATGGTTTCGGCAAGGAGCCCTTCGCTGTCAGGATCTGGATTGGGGGAGGAGACGACGGTCTTGTTGCCGCCCTCGCCGATACGGACGAGGCGCGGCGCGATATCGGGGGCGGCTTCGACGCAGAAGATGGCAGCCTGCGCTGCGGCGCAGGGCAGATAATGGGTACGGCCGCCCGAGAGTTGTCCGTCCGCAGCGGCGAGGCGGGTCAGCCTTGCTGTTCGTGCCGACCAAGCGAACAGGGTCTGGTGGAAGTCCGCGTCATGGAGCGCGACGACCGCGCTTCCGTCGCTTCGGGGCGCCCACCAGGAGAGGCGCAGCTCACCCGGGGGACATTGGCTTTTTGCCGCGCACATACCGCGGGCTCCGAGCGCGGTGCGCAGCGCGACGGGCAAATCGGCTGGCGAAACGAGAGCGGGATGCGGCTGTGGTTCGAGCAGCGCCTGATCGGCGGCATCTGCGGCGACGGGCGCGAGGGCACCGGCATCGTAGCGTAGGAAGTGGCGCGGCGCGGCAGCGAGCAGCGGCGCCCTGTCGAACCAGTCGCCCGAGAAGCGCTGCGTGGCCGGGCGCCCGTTGATCAGGGCGCCATGATAGAGCGGCTGGGCAAGGTCGGTGGCGCCGTCGACGAGGATGCCGGTTTCGCGCTCGGCTTCCTCGGCGCGTGCAATAGTGGCCCGCGACGGCCCCTCGCGCGTGACGAGCGCACCGTCGGCCCGAAACGCGAATGCCTCGATGTCGCTGTCGCCGTCCGCGATGGCACGAAAGCCCGAGCCGTCGGTTGCGCTGGCCCAGAGGCCGACCCGTCCGTCGACGAGCGCGCGAACGACAAGGCGATGGCTGTCCGGACCCCATTTGGCCTCACCGGCTACGATCACGCCAGCATCGTCCCACATCGCCGTTCCGAGACGACCAAGCGAGCGCGGGGGTGACCGGCCGTCGGCCGCAACCAGATACCAGTCGACGTCGATGCGGTTCGTGGCGGTCGATGGCCTCTCAATCCTGTAGGCGATCCAGCGACCGTCGGGAGACGCCGCAAGCCCCGAAATATCGGCGGTCTCGACGATCTCCCTCGGCGTCGTCTGGCTGGCCGCGGGCGATGCCGCGGCCAGCAGGGCAAGGATCAGCGTCAGCCGTCCTACCATTTGATCGTCGCCTGGACCGAGATCATCCGCCCGACCGGGCTCGCCTTCTCGGGGTCATAACCCATTGCCGAGGTCTGGCTGCGGTTCATGACATAGGGCGGGTCCTTGTCGAACAGGTTCAGGACGGAAAGGCCAAGCTGAAGCCCCCGGCCATCTTCACCGCCGCTTCCACCGATCCGCTGCGAGATCGTGAGATCGACGGTGGTCCATGACGAGACGGGCTCGGCAGGCACGACGATCTGGTTGATATAGCTGTCGGTGAAATTGACGAAGGCATTGGCCGAGAAGCCGCCCTTCGACCAGCCCGCGCGCCCGCGCAGGCGCCACTTCACGGGGCTGGCGTAGAAGCCGACGACGTCGGTGCTCGGTGCACCGGGCGTCAATTGCCGCTTGATCGAGAAGATATGCGTGCCGCTGATCCCGAGGTCGAGCGTTCCGCCGGCCAGCTGCGGTGCGTAGCCGAGGTCGAAGTCGATCCCCCGCTGTCGTTCTGCCGAGAGATTGCGCGTTTGGCCGTCGAGGATCGCGACGATGTCGGTCGGCGCGAAGCCCGAGGGATTGAAGAAGGTCGGCTGGTTGAAGTAGAAATTGACGAGGTCGAGCGGCGGGTTGTCGATGATCACCCCGCCGAACACGTCGCGGTTCGACAGGAAGCGGAGATAATCCTCGGTCACCGTTCCGATACGATCGCGATAATCGACATAATAATAGGTGAGCGATGCGCGGAGGCCCGGCAGCGAGGGCGGCGCGATATCGAAGCCCGCAGTCCAGGTCGTCGCCTTCTCGGGCTGGATGTTCGGCGCATAGCCGAACAGCGCGAGGACGGTCGATTGCCCCGTCGGCGACGCTGGATCCGGCACATTCTCGACCGAGTAGAGCGAGAGCGCCGGGCCGATCAGTTCGTCGAACAGGGGGGCGCGGAACGACGTGCCGTAGGAACTGCGGAGCGCGATGCCTTCAGCGGGTTCCCAGCGCAGGCTGAACTTCGGATTCTCGGTGCGACCGAACTGGTTATAGTCCTCGATGCGACCTGCAGCAGAAAGTTCGAGGCGCCGGAAGCCGGGCACTTCATTGTCGGGGCCGAAGATCGGCACCAGCAATTCCGCATAGAGTGACTTCACATGCCGCGGACCGGGCAGGCCGGGATAGGGCGCATTGTTCGGGGTCGCGGCGCTGATGTCGTTCTTGACGAAATAGTCATAGGCCTCGCGCCGATATTCCGCGCCCGCAGCGAGGCGGATATCGCCCGCCGGGAGACGGAACAACGGGCCGTCGGCGCGAAGCGCCGCCGACCAGTTCGAATAATCGTCGATCGTCCCGTAGCTGCCCCGGATGCGGTCGAGCGTCGCGGGATTGTTCGCCGTTCCGTCGCCGAACACGTTGAGCGCGGTCGCCGGGTTGGTGTCGGCGAGCGCCGCAGTCAGACGGGCATTGTTGACGAGATTGGTATAGTCGGCCTTGCCCTTCTGACGGCCATAGGCACCGCCGAGCTGGATGCTCCACGGCCCGAGACGCTGTTCGAGCCCACCTGACAGGTTAATGGCCCGCACGCGGCCCGAACGGTTCTCACGTCCGAGGTCGTTCGCAAAGCTGTAGGTGACCTGCACCGGCTGGTTCGTACCGATCGGATCGGTATAGAAGGGATTGGTGACCGGCACGCGCGACACGCGGAGGAAGTCGCCCTTCGCGATCCTGCGGAAATCGCGCTGCGCGGCGAGCGCGTTGACCTTGAGGATCAGGTCGCTCGTGATCTCCAGTTCGCCTCCGGCATAGAGGCTGTGAACGCGCTGGCGCGGCAGGATGTCGCTCTCGGCACGGCCGTCGCGCCGGTTCTGGATGCCGGGAAGGAGCTGCGCAGCGGTGAGCGCCGTTCCGTTCTGCCCGGCGGGTATGCCGAAGATCTGCCCGTTCGCGGCCCGGATCGTGCCCGGCACAGCGGTTGTCGACCGGAAGTCGGGTCCGCCGAAGGGGCGAAGATCCTCGCGGGCAAAATCGCGTTTCGCGCCCGCGAGCGCGCCGCGGTTCGAGAACTGGTAGGCGAGCATGACATGGCCGCCGCTCCACCGCTTGCCGAGAAGCTGGCTGAATTGCACCTCGCTGAAGTCGCCGTCGGCGGTTCCCGCGCGCAGCGTCGTTTCCGCGCCTTCGAAGCGATTGCGAATTCGGACGTTGACCACGCCCGCGACGGCGTCGGCCCCATAGATAGCCGACGCGCCATCGGTCAGCACTTCGATCCGCTCGACCGCGCCCATCGGGATCAGCGAGATGTCCGCGAAAAGGCCGCCGACGCCGCCGAGGGCGGGGCGCGAGCCGTCGATCAGGACCAAAGTCGACGAGGTGCCGAGCCCGCGAAGGTTGATACTCGATCCGAGCGTCGCGTCATTGCCAGTGCCGTTGCGCGTGGTCGCGCCCGTTGTGGCCTCGTTCGAACCGCCGCCGAATGCCTGTGGGAGCGATTGGAGCAACTGCTGGACACTGCTGTAGCCGCTCTTCTCGATGGCCTCCCGGTCGATGGACACGACGGGCGACCCGGTGGGACCGGCCCCGCGAATACGCGAGCCGGTAACGACGATCGATTCCCCGCCGGATTCAGTCGATCCAACTTCCTCGGCATGGTCGTTTCCCGAGCGCAGCACCCAGGCCCCTTCGACCAGTTCGACGTTGAGGCCGGTGCCGGCAAGCAGACGCGAGAGGGCAGTATCGGCTGTCAGGCGACCTTGGACGCGGGCGCTGCGCTTGCCTTCGACGAGACCTGTCGAGGCGATCACTTCCCGGCCTGAAATCTGCGAATAGCGTTGCAGGGCCGCGCCGAGATCCTGCGCGGCAATATTATAGGTCTGCTGTGCTGGTTGTGCCTGTGCGTGCGCGGCAGGAACCTGAATCGCGATTGCCGCGGTGCTCACCGAGAGCATCGCCGCCAGAAACTTGTACTTCATCTTACCTCCCCAAGCGGCCACCGATGGCCGTCTGGGGGTGCAAAACACCGGAAAGGGAACTCCCCCCCTCTCCGATCGGAATTATTTTTTACTGAGGGTGATCGCGTCCGGCCCCTCTGCCGCCTCCAGGTCCAGAGCTGCCGCGAGTTTGCGGGCAAGGGCTGCGCCGTTGTCGACGTCGAAACGGCCCGTCACAGGGAGTGATGCGAGGGCCGGGTCGGCGAGGCGGATCGGCTTCGCGTTGGCCTTGTTGGCCGCATCGATGACCGCGCCGAGCGGGAGTCCGTCGGCCGCCAGCATTGTGGTCGGCTCTGCCGTTTGGACCGGGCTGGTCATGGCAGGAATGAGACGCGGGCCGCTTTGCGCGACTTCGGCGCTTTCCCCGGGGGCGAGGCGCACGGTCTTTGTCGTCCCGCCGAGCCGGACCTCGACCAAGCCGCGCACGAGTTTGACCTTCGGGACATCCGACCGGGCGTCGACCTCGAACACCGTACCAAGAGCTTTCGTCTCCGAGATGCCGGCGACGACGATGAAGGGGCGGGCGCTGTCGTGTGCAACATCGAAGCGTGCGCGGCCGCCGTGCAGGCGGACACGGCGCTCGGTGTCGGAGAATTGCGGTTCGGCCCACGCGCCGTCCATCAACGTCACGGTCGAGCCGTCGGCGAGGCGAAGCTGGCCGGGAAGCATGGGGCCTGCAGCTATCTGGGGCGTGTCGCCCTGCCGGCCGAGATGCCAGGCGAAGCCGACAGCTATCACGAGCCCGGCGACGGCGGCGAAGGCCCACCGGAATCCGCCCGACGGCTTTTGTCCCTCTCGCGCGATCGCCTCGATGCGGGTTCGGGAGGCAGAGCCGGTCATCACGAAATCGTCCTCGGCCACCGCGAATGCTTCGGCGTTACCGGGTTTCGCATACCAGATTTTGAAGGCCTCACGGTCGGCCTCTGTGGGGGCACCTCGCATGCGCACGCCCCATTCGATCGCTTCGCGCTCGCTGGATTTCACGACTGCGGGTCTCGTGCCTTGCGAACCGCGACCAAAGCTTTGACGATATGTTTTTCCACGGCTTTATTGCTCATGCCTTTGATTCGTCCGATCTCGGAATAGCTGAGATCTTCGAACCTGTGCATCAGGAATACATCCCTTGTGACTGGATTCAGTCTGGCGATGGCTTCCTCGGCGCGGCGAAGCATGTCGCGGTGCTCCAGCGTCGCATGCGGGTCGGGGCCCGCAACGTCATGATCCTCGAAGCTGTGGTGAGCTTGCAACTGGCTGCGCATCCCCGACCGCTTCCGGTTTTTCAGGATCGTTCGGGCTGTCGACGCGAGATAGGCTGCAGGGGCTTCGAGGAAGGTTGCGCTCACGCCCTTCGCGGAAAAGAGGCGGCGAAACGTCTCCTGCACGAGGTCGCCGACTTCATGCGGCGGAACGTTGCGGCGGAAGATGCCTGCTACGCGGGCCTGATGTGCGACGTACAGCGCCTCGGCGCGATCGGCATGGTTGAACCCCGCCCAGTCGTTTGGAGGCAGGGGGTCGCCCGGTGCGGCACCTCGCCGGTCCGTCGGGTCGTCATCATAGTCCATTCCATATCGCCTACCGGTCGGACGGTGAGGCGATGAAGCCGGGAGGTAAGAACATATTCGGAAATATGCGCCGCCGCCTTTAGCCCGAAGGCCTGGACATACGCGTCGGCCACCCGGCAACGGATGGGAATGTCATAAGGCTTCCGAACGAGATTCTTACGTCCCGGCACCGCGCGCCTTGCTGCCCGATGCCCTGTCAGCATAGCGCTGCGCTGCGAAGGGGCAAGTTGACGTACGGGTTAATGGTCCAAATTGAATCTATCTGTCAGCTTCCGGCCGAGGTCGTCATTTCAACTGATCCATCGGTCCGACCCGCCGCAACAGCGCTTTGGACGGCGGCGCAGCCGATGCAACAGGAGCGATGCTCCTGTCCTTCGCTGCGCTGCGGCCCTGCGGGTGCATCCGCTGCTCATGCCACCGTCCCGACGCTTCCGCCGCGGCGGGATCGGCCCGCGCGTGACGCAGGAGCAGCACCATGGCAGCAATCGGAATCGTCAATGGAAGTATCGAGAAGGGCTTCATTGGCCAGCTGACGACCCTATCGATAAGGGCCCCGATCGAAATCCGCCTCAATCGGGCGAAGGGCTCGCAGATTCAGCCTGACTATCGCCTTTGGTCGGACGGCGTCGAGATCGGCGCGGGATGGATCCGTGTCGGCGCGGGCTCGGGAAAGCCCTACGTATCCATCACGCTTGAAGCGCCCGAATTCGGCCCACGGCGCCTCTATGCGAACCTTGGCAGGGCTGCGGCGGCCGAAGATGAGAACCGCTTTGCGATCATCTGGAACGCGGCGGATTGAGATGGCAAATAACTTTCACCCTCGCGACGAAGCTGGGCTTGCCACGCTCATGCAATCGCTTGTTTCCCTTACGGTAACGGTCGCTCTAACCGGCCTGCATCGGCGCCGTCGGGGGGCCGCGCCGATGGGGGTAAATCTCTCAGCAACAACCCGTCGGCCGAGCATGCGACCCGCTCGGCCGTCACTCGGCGGCATCCTTGCGTTCCGGATCAATATCGGGGTGCAAGGGTGTCGCCACCTTGTTAGGGTGACCGCGCATGCGTAGCGGTATCGATCATCTCCCACCTCAGAAGCAGCGCGAGCTCGAACGGATCGTCGAGATCATTTTCGAGGAGTTCGGCGACGCATTGGCTCTCGCGACGCAGGACTGGAAGCGCAAGGGGCGCATTTCCAAGATCATCCTGTACGGCAGCTACGCCCGCGGCGGTTGGGTCGACGAGCCGCATACGGCCAAGGGATATCAGTCCGATTATGATCTGCTGATCATCGTCAACGATGATCGGCTGACCGACCGGGTCGAATATTGGTCGAAGCTTGATGATCGGCTGATCCGGGAACTGTCGGTTACGAAGACGCTTCGCACGCCAGTGAACTTCATCGTGCATAGCGCTGGCGAGGTAAACGCGGGACTGTCGCAGGGTCGCTATTTCTTCATGGACGTCGCGCGCGACGGGATCGCGATTTATCAGGCGGTCGACGACGAACTACCCGAACCGCAACCGAAGACGCCGCACGCTGCGCTGGAGATGGCGCGGGAGTATTTCGACGAGTGGTATCCGAGTGCTTTGAAGCGGAGGGATATAGCGAAGTTCGCTGTCGAGCAGAATTATCTGAAGGACGCCGCGTTCGACTACCATCAGACGGCCGAGCGCCTCTACAATTGCGCACTGCTTGTTTGTTCGTTCTACAGCCCGCACGTGCACAATCTCGCATTTCTGCGCACCCAAGCAGAACGGATGGACGAGCGCTTGGCTGAAGCTTGGCCTCGCGAGACGAAGGCCGATCGATCACGTTTCGAGAAGTTGAAGGAGGCTTACATTAAAGCCCGCTATTCGAAGCACTATCGGATCTCTGTGGAGGAGCTAGCTTGGCTCGGTAGCCGAGTTGACGCTCTAGCGGCGATTGTCCGCGAAGTCTGCACATCGCGTATCTCCGAGCTTGAGGAAACTGCACGGGCAGCCAGCTAGTTTGCGCCTCGCTCGAAGCGGTGATCTTTGGCATTCCATCCTGAATGAAATTCGGTAACTCGATCTGACCAGATGGCCAGGTGGATGCTTTAAAGGGGGGATACTTTCAGGGTGAAGCATCACTCCAACCTGAAGCTTCAAGTGCCGCCGAAAGTCGCAATTGCATTGAATCTCCATAAGTTTGATCTACGGCTCTGGAGTGTGCAATCAGTCCGCCGACGTGTCTCACCATGCCCCAGACCGACGTAAAGTGGCGCGAGGCTGCGTGCTCCGCTAAGCCAAATTTCTCGATGCCGCGGACATGAGATTCGACCCTAGCCCGATATTCGCGAGACAGCCGCACCTCATCGCCGTCAACAAGCAATCCCAAGACGAGTTTGCGCGCGCCTGGCGGCGCAATGACGACTTTCTTGCGATGTAACAGGTGCCCGAACGAATTGAACACACGCTTCACATCATGGACCAGATTGCGCACTTCACGCCGAGTAATCGTCGTCCCGGTCGAAAAGACAACATCGTCGGAGTAGCGTGTATAAACAAGTCCACGCTCCCGAGCGATCTTTGCCAAGAGGTCGTCCATTGGCTCGCTTACCAGGTTGGACAGCATGGGGCTGGTTGGGGCCCCCTGAGCCAGGTGACCGAGGCGGTCGTCGCTGTAGGCCGTGATCTCTGCTGGACCATGAGTCCGACCCGAACGCCACCTCGAATCGATCTGCACATACGGTGAGTGTACTCTCGTGCATATCCTTGCGAGCTCGAAAGCGATTAGAGGTTGATATCCACACGACCGGAAGGCCCAATATACCCTGTCTTCCGAGATGCTTTCGAAAAAGTCGTGAATATCGAACTTTAATAGCCATCTCGCGCCGACATGGCGAGCAGCGCACTTTAGAGGGGAGGCGCCGGGTGCGTAGGCCATGCTGCTCGAGTGTACTGGGCGATTTGCGAGTACGTTTCGCGAGATCCACCGTTGCACACTGAGAAGTTGAGGCTCTGGAGCGGCGATGAGACGACCGCCGCCCGACTTTTTGCGAATGGTGAATGGCTTGTAGCCATCCTCAGACCGTGAGACGATCAATCTCAGGTATTTATAGTCGGCCCCGGTAACGTGGGCGAGATGGCGCAATGTCAAAATTGCGGGAGCCCCGCGTTTCTCGGCTTGCTCTGCTTGATCAAGCGCGTGCTGTACTGTCTGTTGTGTTATTCCCCTGGCTAGTGCGGAAGCACGATATTGGTGGGGCGAGGCGCTGATCATCTACTTTGGTCACCCCCGTGACGACGAGAAGCGAGACGGCTTGAGACCCCGAGAGAGGAAGTCTTGCTTCTCGCCGGCGCGAATGGCGGCTGATTTTACCAGCCGAATGCGAAGCACTCGGCCGCCGGCTTACCGGATGGACACCGACGGTTACCCGTCGGCAACGCTAGCTGTTAACGCCCCGCCCGCAGTTGCCGAGGATAGTAGGGCTCATCACTACCATTCAATAGGAAATCGTCACCGAGCAGCATTACTTTTTTTGCGTGCTGGAGTTCGGCACGCCCTTGGTCCGTCAGATGAAAACTTCGATCGATCAACCTGAGCGTGGTGCAAAGATCTGCGGCGCGGCGCACGGCAGGCAACGGAAGGCCTGTCACTTGCGCCACGTAATGTCGATCCCGAGGTCGACGCGCGATTGCAGCAAGGACTAACATCGCGTTTTGCGAGTCTCGGGATGGCAGCTGGCTCCAGTCTATTAAGGACAGCCGCGGCTGTCGCAGCTGCCGTACAGCGGACAAGCGCTGCCGGTCGACGTCGGTCATGCTAAACAGCGTTCTGATGTCGTCAGGTATCCCCTTGTCCAAAAAAAATGGCGACCACGCTGCACCGCCTGCGCGAAACATTTGCCAGAGCACTACTGGGAGATTGTTCGGCGCGCTGTGCGAGAAGGCTAATAGGCTGCCAGTGTTCCCATAACCAAATGGCGGGCATTGGATTGCTGACGAAGCATATTTCTCGCAAATGTTCTTGACACTCTTGAGCCGATCATCGTCCCAACTTCGCGTTGAAATCGTGGGGCAGACCGTGTGCAGATGGACTTTGTCTTTTCCGAAGGTTTTCTGCAGGACGCGAAGCGCGTGAGGCGTGGCTGCATAGCACGCCACGTGATATTCTATCCGGTGATAAGAGGCCCAACTACGCAATGTGGGATGGGATCTGAAACTTCGATAAAAGCCCTTAATACGATCTCCCGAGCCCGAGTAGTCATCAACTAGCAGAATGGTTCGGCATCGCGCCCCCCGCATGTTCTTCAAGCTCGGAGCACCGACGAACGGTTGTCGGGTGCCTGCAGCGCGGCGCACGCCGTTGAGCATTGCGGCAACAATAGCCTCGCTCCCGGGGAAGGACTGCGGAAGCAGAAGTCGGGCTGGTGCGTCGCGACCAGTTTGAAAGTATCGCTGCCCGGGCGCGAGTTCCCGAACTGGCACGAGAGCGATTGGGTTGGGTAACTCGTCGGCGAGAGTCTCAATAAGCTTTGATAGGCCGATTTGTAGCGAGTCCTGTCCGACAAGCTCGATGCTGTCGAGCAAAATTGCCGCGCTCTCGCGTTCAGAGAGATCGAAATTGGTCAGCCAGTTCTGACCGCGGGGCGTGTCACTTAATAGCAACCAGTTCTCTCGCGTTCATGAGGCACGATAATGAGGCGGATAATTGATAGTATTGCGTGCTTCCGAAATGATCAATTGTAGGGAGGCAATAACGGTTGTCGCCCCTTTAGCCCAAAATTGACGAAGGCGAACGAGCTGAATGAGTCGGAGATCGGGTTCGGCCGTGCATGGCGACGTTTGAAGCCCCTGATCGGACTGACAGTGACGGCTACGGAGTCAAGCGCCGCGCCGCGGGCCTGAACACTTCGTTGGGGACGACCGACGTCGCCTGCTTGTCCTTCGCCCCTTTCGGGACAAGGACGCCGTCCCGGCTCTCGAACGCGCCGCTGCCGGCCACCAGACGTTCGCAGTAGAGCGCGCAGACCTCCTCGTCGCTCAGCGTTGTTGCCTCGTTGTCCGGCAGTTTCAGGCGGCCGAGCAGATTGTCCCGCGGCCAGTCCGAATGGATGCGCATTAGCGCACAGAAGAATTCATACGGTGTCTTCGACACGGTCGGGACGTGGCGCACCTCACCGAAATAGGCGTCGGGGTGATTGCGATAGTCGGCAAACTGGGTGTCGCTCATCTTCTCCTTGAGAATGCAGGCCCTGTCGTTAGCCTTGTCGTAGACCGAGATCATGACGGTCTGATCGGACTCCATAACGATAGCGTCGGTGACGGTCGCGATCATGTCACTGCCATCCTCGCCAGCGCCCTCGAAATTATAAGTATGCCCGATCATCACTGGCGGCCTTTCGCCGTGCAGCGTCACCCCGGGCAGCGAACCGTCGAAGGTCGAGGGGATCGAGAGCAGGGAGGACAGTCCTTCGGCGACCCGGTTCGCATCGGCGTGTTTCTTCTCCCTCTTGTAGGCCTCGTAGAGCGTCATATAGCCCGGGCGATTGAAATCCGGGATGCCGACGCCGATGGGCAACGCGACCATCTGGGCCGGCCCCTCGAGTTCGCGATGGAAGGTCATATTGGTGATGAACAGATAGGCGGATTGGCCTTCTGCCAGCTCGTCGCGCTCGTAGCGGTGAACGCGCTCTGTCGCTTTCGCGAGGAACGGCGGACGGTCATCCTCCGTGACGTCGCTGCGCATCTCCGTATTGAGGTCGATGAAGATCATGCGCCTGTCCGCCGCCGGCTTTTTGAAGGCGCCGTTGAGCTGCGGGATCAGGCTGGAAATTGCACTCGGGTTCGTGGTGCCATCGGCATCGGTCCGGCCGAGCATTCCCGTGACGCCGCGCATCTTCGCTTCGATCCAGAATTTCTCGCCGCTCGCTTTGGACACCGCTGCAAATTCGCAGTGCTTTTCTCGCTTGTCGGTCTCATCTTCGAGCGTCAGCTCAAAACCTGCCGAAATGAGGGCGCGGGCAACGAGGATCTCGTAGTAGGCTCCCTGGAAATTGCCGGGATCCTTCAGACGCGCGATCAGACGATCCTGCAACTCGACATTATGGTCGAGCAGATAAAGCCCGTAGGCAAGACCAAGATAGCAGGCGAGGACGCCGACAACATCGGTGCTCGTCGGGACGCCGGGCTTCATCACCCATTTGCGCTGAAAATGGCATAGCGCTTCATACCATTGCATGATCGGGTGTCGCTGCTCGAGCGGCTTTGCGATCTCGGCATTACCCCACGCCGGATCGAGCTTGGTCTTGAGATAGTCCTGCAGGAAATCAGGGAATGTCTTCCAGTTCCGGGATGAAAGGAGCTTGTTGCCGATTGCGACGATCTGCTCATTACCAACCTTCGCAGAGATGATCGGGCGTCCTAGGCCCTGCTGCTTCTCGCGCACCCTCTCGCGCGCTCGCCACTGCGTCCGGGCTTGCTCGATGTCCTTTGGAAAAACGCCAACTGCGGGGAGGTTCGATCCGACTGTACCATGACAGTGCTTGAACTTGCGTCCGCTTCTGCAGGGACAGCGCTCATTTCGGCCGATCTTGCGGCTACGTCGTGGCGGGCTCGTGGACATTTGTTCTCTTTTTGTCCGAAATCTCCCGATTGGTCAAATTGAGCGCTTTCGATCGGTCTCTCACTTCGCAGACTCGACATGAGCGCATTCGTCCAAGGCCTTCGGGCCATTGCCCTCAGTTCTCGGGGAGTTCATGCGGTAAGCCCCGCTACATCTCTGCAGCGGGGCTTCCCTAGATTGCATCCGAAGATGCGATCAAATTCTGCCATTCTTTCGTCTGGACAGGTAATTGAAACGTCCGGGATCGATCGATGGTTCCCGCGGTCTGGTCAGCCTTCGAAATTTCTCTTCTCATAGACGGTGCCGATCGTCGCGCCGTCCCAGACATAGCAAAGGTGTCGTTCCTGCCGGCAGTTCGCGAGCAGACGAGGCCGGAAGGCGGCGGCGCATTCTCCGCCGGGGTCGCGGACGCTTAGGTAGCGAATGCCATCCGATCCTGCCTCGCGCAGCTCGGTCGCGAGACCCTGCGAATGGGCATAGGTGTCGGGATCGTAGAGATGGGCATGGCTTTCCGCGTGGCCGCGAATGTCGTGAAGATTTGCGGTGAGGTCGGCGGCATAAACGCGCATGTCGATCTCCTGCGCGGGCTCGTCGGTCGCGCCGAGAAAGCGGACGCGGTGGTGCTTGGTCTCGGCAATCGCGGTGTCGATGGTGAGGCCGGCGTAGAAGACGCCGAAGCTCCCGTCGGAGAAACGGCTACCCTCGGTATTGAGATGCGTGAAGGCGGCCATGATCGGCGTCGTGCCGGGGCCGGCGATGCGGTCCTCGGGCGGGACGAGCGCGAGGTCGCCGACCTCGTCGCGGAGCCGGTCATTTGTCATCGCCTCGATGATGAAGACTGCGTCGAGGTCGGCCGGGTCTGCCACCTTGTCGAACAGGCCGACTGGCGGGAAGCGGCTCGGGATGATGCGATAGCAAGGCGCCCAGCTCGTGGCGGTAACGGGAATGTCCAAGGGATCAGCCGCGCTGGCCGTCGATATACTGGCGCACGACGTAGAGGTCGGAGACATTGCCCGACGCCATGCGATCGATGGCAGGCTTGCCGCCGAACATGGCCGCCTTGTTGGGCTTGCGCACCCACGCGTCGGCGGTTTGCGGGACGAGGATCTGCAAACCCTTGTAGATGCCCATCACATAGGAGATGCGTTCGAGCGCATCCTTGCTGAGCGCAGCGACATCGCCGCGTTTCCAGTTGTGGAAGGTCGAACGGCTGTCGAGGCCGAGGATCTTCATCTGTTCGACCTCGCTGAGGTCCCAGGCCTCTGCGATGTTGAAGAAGGTCCGGAGCGCGGGGCCGGTGAGTTCCTTGCGGTCGATAGCTTTTGCAGCGGTAGCCATATAGTCTCCAGTGAGACCTATATGTTCCTTATAGGAACAATTGTCAATAATTGTTCCATATCCGGTATTGTTGATAGTGGAGAAGGGCGCATTATGGACGCTGATACGATCGGTGCTATCGTCGTTGAGGCGATCGAGCAGCTTTACGCCGAAGAGGGCAAGATCATTTCCTTCGATATCGGCGAGAGGACGATCAGCTCCTCTCTGGCCTGGCTGCTCATCCCTCATTTTCCCGAGCACAAGGTCCATGTCGAATATAATCGGCATGACATCTATCCCAAGGAGATCGGGCTGCCGGATGCAGAAGGCGAGCTGACCGAGAGCAAGGTCTTTCCCGACATCATCGTCCATGTGCCGGGATCCGACGACGACAATCTGCTGGTTATCGAGATCAAGAAGTCCACGAGCAACAGGAGCAATGAGCGCGACCTGATGAAGCTTGAGCAGATCAAGCGGAGCTTCCGCTACCGGCACGCGTTGTTTGTCCGCCTCTCGATGGGCGAGGAGGCTTCGATCGAAGACTGTGCCCTCCAATGGGTCTGAACTATCCGATTTGAGCAAGAGGGAGGGGGCGACGACCGAATTTTCCGATCTCAACGTCTTTCAGATGTACGAAGCCAACGCGCGGCAGCCGGGCTTCTGGATCCGCCGAACGACCTGGGCGAACAGCTGCGCGCGCATCGTCGAGGTAGGGCCGCTCAACGGTCCCCCGCCATATTATGGCAATCCCAAAGTCTTTGCGGACATCCATGATCTGACGACCGGCGCCCTGATCGAGGCTCGCGCGAAGATACCGGTGCCCGGCACATACAAGACCTGGCGCAGGATCGACACGCCGGACTGGTTTCTCGACGACTGAGTGGGGCGTGTCGCCGTTCAGTTCGCGATCGTCACCGCAATCGGGCAATGATCGGAGTAATGTTTCTCGCCGGGAGCATAGAACGTCTCGGCGAAGCCTCTGAGGTCCGCGGCTGCGCGCCTGTCGAGAACGATATGGTCGATGAAGCTGGTATAGCGGGGATCGCAGGCCGGTCCCTTGCCGGCGTCGGCGAGATGGAGGTCGGCGTTCGCCGGCTCGCCATCGTCTATCTCGGTCCACACAATATCGCCGCTCTGCGCGAGCCGGCGGTTCCAGTCGCCGAGAACGGCGAAGCGGTCAGGGCCGCTCGCGGCTGCATCGATCCATGCCTCGAGCGCGGGGAGCTGCTGCATGAGCGTCGGGCATGCCTTGGCCTCGTTGCCCGCGAAACAACCCGATTTCAGGTGAATGCCGAGCAGGCGAATCGGCGCGCGGTCAGCCGGCCGCAATGTGATGTCGATCCCCGATCGCAGCTGCGCGTTGCCGATCATCAGCGAAGAAACATCCGCATTGCGCTCGAAGGCGATGCCCTTGCGGACCGCGAAACCCACCGCCTGGCGAATGACCTTCTGATCCGGATGCTCGCCGCCGCATGTACTGCTCGGCGCGCCCGGGCGCGCCTCCATGACGATCGTGTAGCTCGCCGTGTCGAAGATGCGTGCGGCAGCGGCAATGCTCTCGGCTTCCTGGAACGCGATCACATCGGCATCGAGGCTGCCGACTATGCGGCGCATCGCGGCATAATCAGCATCATCGCGCGGGTTGCAGCCGGCGCCGTTTTGCTCGGCGAGGAATTCTAGGTTCCAGCTAGCGACTTTTAGCGGTTTGGTCTGCGCGGGCGGGGTTATGTCCGCAGGCGAGCTCGCCGCGGCGGAGCAGGCGGTGGCGCTGAGGATCAGGGCGGATGCGATGAGGCGGATGGAGAGCATTGGTGCGCTAGTGCCGCAGGGAGTATTCGAGTTCAACAGCTTCTCCCCACATGCTGCGCCGTACATGGCGTCTCGCATCAGCTGGCGCTATATGGCCCGCCCGGCCGGGATTCTCCGGCCGCACAAGGAGACATCAATTGAACCATGCCGAACTGGCAGACAGCGTCGCCGCATCGCTCGGAGTGAGCAAGGCCGAGGGCAAGAAGGCCGTCGATGCCGTTTTCTCGGCGATCACGGACGCGGCCGCAAAGGGCGAAGAAGTCTCGGTCAGTGGCTTCGGCAAGTTCAAGGTCTCGACGTCGGCTGCTCGTGAGGGCCGCAACCCGGCGACCGGAGAGACCATGCAGATCGCTGCCAAGAAGAAGCTTGGCTTCGGAGCCGCCAAGGCGGTCAAGGATCGCCTCAACGGCTGACCGGTGCGTCCCGCCGGCTTGGCCGGCGGGACGGCCGCGTGGCGGCATGTCGAGCGCGGCAGTTGATGAGCGCGCTCTGGCCTCGCTGAGCTCCGGCCAGGGGTCGCGACATTGTTCTGGCCGCGCGAGCGCACTTGGGCTCGCTCTCCTTGCGGCGCGGGCGCACGCACCCGGAGCGGGTGGACAGCGCTGACGCGCTGCCACGGTCCTGGCTACGCCAAGACCTACCCTTCCGTCTGCGCACACGCCGTGCCGCTGCGGGCTCGCCAAGAGCGCGATTGCTCGGGCCCTTCGGGCCGGCACTGCTCCGCAGCGCTGCCGCTTTGGCGTGACGCACCGACTTGAATGGTCGGGAATGAAACGACACATGAGTGTAAGAACAGGAGGGAGCTACTGCGGTGCCGAGCCTCGCTCAGCGCGTTGAAAACTTCAAGGAGCGGCTACGGTTCCGTTTTATGCCGCCTATCGCCGATTGGCTGGCGTGGGCGTCCACATATCAGGCACGACAGACGCTTGGGGGGATGCAGCCAATGCGGCTGCTCGTCGACAACACGGTGCTCTATCACGCGGTGACACACGAGACCGCGTGGATATCGACTGGCAAGAGCAAGTGGGGGCCGCACGAGATCGACACGGGTTATTCGGCGCGCGTTCCTGTTCACGATGACGATACGGATGGTCGTGAGCATCGGAATGTTCGCTTTCTTGCTGGGATCGCGCAGTTGTGCCGTAACGGTTTCGTCGAGCTTCTGACTTCTGCCGAGCTGCAGGACGAGCAGTTTCGGCAGCCTGCCGGCCGCTATCGGGGCTATGGCTATTTCGATCATAGCCTTTTCGCCCGGCTTCAGATCGAGAGCGTCGATGGGCATGTCTTTCCGCATCTCGGCCCGAGTTGGATGCGGCTGCCGTCGGCCGAAGAGCAGCAGCGAGCCCGCATTGATCGCCATCGCCAGGACGAAGCCTTCGACGAGTTGGTAAGGACGTTGGGTCAGGCCAACAGTCAGGATGCGTGGCACCTTTACACCGCCGACAAATTCGGAATCCATGCTTTCTTGACGATGGATTTCAAGTTCATCCGGACCGTCGAGGCTCAGGCGCGCAGCGCCGCCGTCAGCCGTCTGAAGGCTCGTGTAATGTCGCCGGAGATGCTCGGGAAGGAACTTGGCCTATTTCCCTTGTCCCCCCGGTTGTTCAGCTATCATGACGCGAGTTTCTTCGTCCGAACGGATCTCAGCATGCCGTCCGAAAAGAGGCGGCCTCTCAACGGCTACCGACGGACCGACCGTTAGGCAGAAGCTTAACGGCCAGCGCCCTTGGACATCACAGCGGCAATTCAGTCTGAGCGCGCAGCGGCTCGACGATGAATGTGTGGCGCGGGGGCTCCTCGAACAGCACCTCGTTGGGGAGTGTAGCATCAAGCCAATGTATCACGTCGCGGCGATGGATGATGACGCCGTGGCGCTGCTGATAGGGGATGACATCGGCGCCGGCCGGGATCGTGAGGATACGGTAGGAGAGGGGCCAGTCGGCGAGCGGGGGATCCCATACGCCCGCAAGGTAGAAGAAATTGCCGCTGTCGAGCGTTACCCGGTAGCGGCGGTCGCCGGTGCCCATGCGGAACTCGGACGCGGGGATCAGGCAGCGGCGCTTCGGGAAGGCGCGGCCCTCGGAGCGCGCAAAGCGGTAGTTGATGCCGTCGGAAAAGCGCGGGTCGCTTCCCCAGACAGCCTCGACCATTTCGATCTCGCTTTCGTCGTCGGGATTGCGTCTTATGAGCGCACGGCGACCGCCGTCCGGGGCATCGGGATCGAAAGGGGTTGGCGCCGTGCTCATGGTTGGAACATAATGGGAACGACCGTGAGTCGCAAGCATCAGGGGCTGCAGGGCAATGTGTAACGATTACAAGCTTGAAGTCGACGTTGCTTCGATCATGGAAGACTTCGACGATCTCCAGATCAAGATCAAGATGCCCGAGGGCGCGCCGAACGTGCCGGCGCGCGAGGATGTGCGAATCACCGATATGGCGCCGATCGTGAAGGCGAGCGATGGCGACGCCGTCGGCGAGCTGGTCAACCGGCGGTGGAGCTGGCCGGGGCAAGGCGGGAAGCCGGTCTATAATGTCCGTTCGGAGGGCCGCGATCTCGGGACGCAGCGTTGCCTTGTACTTTGCGATGGCTTCTACGAGTTCACCGACCCCACCGATCCGTCGCAGAAGCGCCTCGATAAATGGCTCTTCACGTTGAAGGATCATCGCTGGTTCTGCATGGCGGGCATCTGGCGCGATGCGCATGTCGGAGAGGCCTTCAGCCTGCTGACCATGGACGCTGGGCCGGACATCGCGCCCTATCATCACCGCCAGATCATTCCGCTGCCGCGCGACAAATGGGTGGCCTGGCTGGACCCGCGGGCCCCCGCCGAGGATATTCTGCAATGGCTGCCGGCCAGCATGCTCGAGGTCACCCAGGTCTACGGCAAGCCGCCGGCCCAAGGAGCGCTGGCGCTATGACCATGACCGACGCCGAAGGGCTCGACATCTTCGTCAAGGCGCAAGAGCAAGTCTATCCGCGCGCACTCGATGAAATCCGGCGCGGGCGCAAGCGCACGCACTGGATGTGGTTCGTCTTTCCCCAGCTTGCCGGCCTCGGGCGCAGCGCGGTGGCGCAGCTCTACGGCCTCGGAGGCATAGAGGAAGCGCGTGCCTATCTCGCCCATCCGCTTCTCGGCGCGCGCTATCTCGAATGCGTCGAGGCGTTGCAGGATCTTACCGGCAGTGACCCGGTGGCGGTGTTTGGAGAAGTCGACAGCATCAAGCTCCGCTCGTCGCTTACTCTGTTCGAGGCAGCCTCTGACAATTCGCTCTTGGCGGCCGCGCTGAACCGATGGTTCGCGGGCGAACGTGATGATCGTAGCCTCGCCTTGCTCCGCTCCGCGGGCAAAGACTGACGCGAAAGAAGATTGGCCGGCGCGATGGAATTGAACAATCGCGAAATCGCAACGCTGATCTGGCTGGCGATCCTCGCAGTCGCCGTCTTCCGCCATGCCTCGGTTAGGATCGCCTTTCGGGGACTGCTAAGAGCTTTTGTTCAGCGCCAAATTCTCCTGATCTACGGCGTGGCAGCCCTATATGTAGGCGCATGTATCGCGTTTCTCTCTTGGTGGGGCATATGGACTGCCGACAATCTGAAATCGACGATCTTCTGGTCGATCACGTTCGTCTTCGTAACACTCATCGATGCCAACAGGATCGATGAGGATAAGACCTACTTTGGGCGGACGATCGGCGATACACTCGGACTGACGGGCCTCCTCGTTTTCATCGGCGGCCTCGAAAGCTTCAGCCTGCCAGCCGAGATGCTCTTCGTCCCGGTCATGTCCTTCGTGTCCCTCATGCATCAGGTCGGTCTTCGTGATCCCGCGCACAAGCCCGCCTCGAGCTGCCTCGGCGCACTCCTCGTGGTCGCAGGCATCGCCATTCTCGCGTACAGCATTCACGCAACCTGGCTCGAATGGGCGAAGTTTGACCTGCGCAAGAATCTGAGCGAACTGCTCGTTCCGATCCTTCTGTCACTGCTTTTCCTGCCCTTTCTGTATGCCCTCTCGATTTTCCTCGTCTATGACCGCAACTTCACGAACATCGCATATGCCCTGCCCGACAAGGGGCTTGCGCGCTTTGCTCGGGGTCGCGCGCTTTTCGCCTTTCGTACCGACCTCGATCTCCTGAAACGCTGGCGCCATATCGTCGCCCAGCGGCGTCCTTCCGATCGGCTGGGTGTCGTGCAGGCGATCGCCCAGGCTATGCGGGAGCGGGACAATGCGTTGCGACGACCAGCCGTCGACCTGACAGACGGCTGGTCGCCATACGTTGCCTTGGAATTCCTCGTGTCAGAAGGATTTCCGCCGACGCCCTATCTCTGGTATTCCGACCGGTACCGCGCGAGCGTCACGCACAAGTTCGGCGATGGTCCGCTGGCCAATTACGCCACCTATTATGTCGAGGGCGACGAGGCGCGAGCGACGCTGCTCACCCTAGAACTCTGGATATGGGGGAATGACAATCGCGAAAGGGACGAGGAGCGCTTTGCAGAACTTGTCACCATTTTGATGGATCGTGCGGTCGGCGCGGAGGCCCGTTCTGCGTTCCGCGATGAGCTTGATCCGGAGGCCGATGGCGCCTCGCTCGATTGGAACGGGTATCGCTTTCGGATCGAAGCCGAGGAACCGAATCCTACAGGACGATATTCGCTCGAGTTTTCGATCGCGCACCCCTGCGAACCCGGAAATACCTCATCCTGATCGGGTCAATTATCCCCGAATCTCAATGCAGTGACAAACGATCAACACGACCGTGCGGGAGCTGCCTTGACGAATGTTTCTCGCAAGTAGAACATATAGGGAACATTTGAGTCGGTATCATCATGAGCGCTACGCCCATTTCTTCGCTCCGGCCGAGTGCCGACCAGCTCGCGACGCTTCGTGAGGCGGTCGCGCGCGTCGCGGCCGCACGCGGGCCGGTGCTGCCGTTCGGGATCGGCCCGCTCGATCATCTGCTGAGCGGCGGCGGGCTCGACGGCGCGGGCTTGCACGAGTTTGCGGGCGCATCGGCAAGCTGGAGCGATGACGCAGCGGCGACACTGTTTACCGCGGGGATCGCCGCGCGCTTCGCCGCCGCGCCCGGTGTCGCCGCCCTCTGGGCGCTGACGCGTTTCGATCTCTATGCCCCCGGTCTCGAACAGGCGGGGTTGGGGCCGGACCGCATTCTCTATGCGCAGGGCCGGACCGACAAGGAATTGCTCGCTATGTGCGAGGATGCGCTGCGCGACGGCTCGCTCGCCTGTGTCGTCGCCGAGGTGAAAGCGGCCGACCAGACGGCGACGCGCCGGCTTCAGCTTGCCGCTTCCGAAGGGCATACGCCGATGCTGCTCTACCGGCGATATCGGCGATACGGCCAATGCCCGCTTGCCGATCCCTCGCTCGCCATGACCCGCTGGCGCATCGGTACTTTGTCGTCGGGGCGTATAGCGTCGCCGGGCGTCGGACGCGGGCGATGGAGCGTCGAGCTTGTCCGCCAGCGCGGCGGGCCGCCTTTCTCCCTCGAACTGGAGGCGTGCGATGACCAGGGTCGCCTCGCTCTTCCTGCCGCAACTGCCGATAGAGCGATTGCGACGGGCGGGGCGGCAAGACACGCCGCCTGAACCGGCGCGAGCTGCTCCACGCTTTCCCGAGCCGATCGACGACAATCCCGGTACCTGCTCGGTGCCGCGCGGCGGTGGCTGGCGCCCCGGCGCGCGCTGGGCACAGGATGCATCGGCGCGGGCGCGACCCGATCAGTCGGCGGTCGATGCGTTGCCCGCACACCAGCGACCGACGATGCGCGAGCTGGGACGGCGCAGCGAAGCAGCCGCCCCGGTGTTTCGCACGCTTCGTGCCGACGATGGCGGAGGCGCGGGCGCGGGTGTCGCTGTCGATATGGCCCCATGGGCAGCGAAGCCGACGATTCTTGTCGCGCGGACCGGCCAGCGCGACATTGTCACGGCCACCTGTCCGCATGCGCTCGATCTCGGGCTCGCACCCGGTATGGCCGCGGCCCATGCGCGGGCGCTCGTGTCCGATCTTGAGGTGCTCGATGCCGATCCCGTCGGCGATCGCGGCTGGCTGGATCGCCTTGCGCTCCACGCCGCCCGCTATTGGACGCCGACCGCAGCGGTATCGGGCAGCGACGGGCTATGGCTCGACCTGTCGGGGACGACGCATCTCTTCGGTGGCGAGGAGCGCTTCGCGGCGCGGCTGCTCTGCTTTCTGAAGCGGCTCGGCTTTACCGCGCGTGTCGCGATCGCCGGGACGCCCGGCTCCGCTTACGCACTCGCGCGCTACGGGCCCGCGACGTCTCTCATCTTGCCGGAAGGCAGAGAGGGTGAGGCGCTGGCGCCTTTGCCGCTCGCGGCGCTCCGGCTGGCGCCGGAGGCGCTCGCCGCGGCCGCGCGGTTCGGGATCGAGCGGATCGCCGATCTCTACCCGATGCCGCGCGGGCCCCTGGCCCGGCGGCTCGGGCGCGCGGCGGTCGAGCGTCTCGACCAGGCGCGCGGGTTCGTGCCCGAGCCGATCATCCCCGTCGTCCCGTTCGAGATGCCCGAAGCGCGGCGCTCGCTGCTTGAGCCGATCGGGACGGCCGAGGCGATCGAACAGGTGATTTCCGACCTTCTGGACGACCTGGTGCCTGCGCTTCGCGAGCGCGGACTTGGCGCGCGCAGCCTCGTGCTCCGCTGCGACCGGCTCGATATGGGCGAGCAGCTCGTCACCGTGGGGACGGCGCGCGCGACGCGCGATGCGAAGCATCTGCTGCGCCTGTTCAAGCTCCGGGTCGACCGGATCGAGCCGGGGCTCGGGATCGAGGCTATGGTCCTGACCGCGCCGCAGGTCGAAAGTCTGGCGCCCGAGACGATCGGCACCGCGCTCGACACGTCACGCCAAGCGCCCGACCTCGCTCCGCTCGTCGATGCGCTGGCGGGCCGTGGCGGAGAAGGCGCGCTGTTCCGCTTGGGCGCGCTTGAAAGCGATGTGCCTGAGCGCGCGATCACGCGCGCCGGCCCCCTGACCAAGCCTGACGGCTGGCCGGCGTGGGCGCGGCCCATTCGCATGCTTGCGCGGCCCGAAGCCCTGTCGGGCGTCGTCGCGCTGCTGCCCGACCATCCGCCGCGCCGCTTCGCGTGGCGCGGGCGGAGCTATGCGGTGGTCGCGGGCGACGGACCCGAGCGCATCCATGGCGAATGGTGGCGCCGCCCCGGCGAGATGTGGGCGGTGCGCGACTATTTCCGGGTCGAGGCGGAAAGCGGCGAGCGCTTCTGGCTCTTCCGCCGCGGCGACGCGATCACCGGCAACACGGGCGATCTGAGCTGGTACATGCACGGCGTCTTCGGATGAGCGCGTCCGCGACGACATATGTCGAACTCTATGCCACGAGCCATTTTTCCTTCCTGCGGGGGGCCTCTTCGCCGGAAGAGCTGTTCGCGGCCGCCGCGCACCTCGGCCATTCGGCCCTCGGGCTTTGCGACCGGGGCAGCGTCGCCGGCATGGTCCGCGGCCTGTCGGGGCAGGAGACGACCGGCGTCCGGCTGATCGCCGGGACGCGCGTCGATCTTCGCGATGGCCGCTCGATCCTTCTCTATCCGACCAATCGCGCGGCCTGGTCGCGGCTGACGCGGCTGCTCTCGCTGGGCAAGGCGCGCGGCGGCAAGGGCCAATGCTGGCTCGACTGGCCGGATATCGCGGCCTCGGCCGACGGCCTCGTCGCGATCCTCCTGCCCGATGCGGCCGACGAACGGACGCGGCTCGATCTCGCGGAATTGCGCGACGCCTTCAGCTCGCGCGCATTTCTGGCGCTCACGCTGCGGCGCCGTCCCGGCGATTTCGCGCGGCTTTCCGCCCTCGACGCGCTGGCGCGCGGTCTCGGCGCACGCAGCGTCGCGCTCGGCGACATTCTTTATCACGCGCCCGACCGCCGCCCGCTGCAGGACGTACTGACCGCAATCCGCGAGAAGACCACCATCGACGCGCTGGGGTTCAAGCGCGAGCGGTTCATGGACCGGGCGCTGAAGAGCCCGGCCGAGATGGAAAGGCGCTTCGCGCTCTTTCCCGATGCGATTGCGGCGACCGCGGATATCGCGGCGCTATGCCGCTTCGATCTCGGCGAGATCCGCTACCAATATCCCTATGAGCAGGTGATGGCGGGACGAACGGCGCAGGAGGCGCTGGCCGCGCTGACGGAGGAAGGCGCGTCGCGCATGTTTCCCGGCGGCGTTCCGCCTGCCTACCGGCAGCAGATCGATCACGAGCTGCGATTGATCGGAGAACTCGATTACGCGCCCTATTTTCTGACGGTAAACTCGATCGTCGCCGAGAGCCGGCGCCGCGGCATCCTGTGCCAAGGCCGCGGGTCGGCGGCGAATAGCTGCGTGTGCTTTCTGCTCGGCGTCACGTCGATCGACCCGATCCGCCACGAGCTGCTCTTCGAGCGCTTCGTGTCGGGCGAGCGCAAGGAGCCGCCCGACATCGACGTCGACTTCGAGCATGAGCGGCGCGAGGAAATCATCCAGTGGATCTACGAGACCTACGGCCGCCATCGCTCCGCGCTCACTGCCGTGGTCACGCGTTACCGCACACGAGGCGCGGTCGCCGAGGTCGGAAAGGCGCTGGGCTTGCCGCGCGATCTCACCAAGATGCTCACGGGGCTTGTCTGGGGCTGGTCGATGGACGGCATCCCCGAGGAGCGGATCGCCGAGCTCAATCTCAATGCCGATGATTATCGGCTGAGACTCTGTCTCGATCTTGCGCGCCAACTCATTGGAACCCCGCGGCACTTGTCGCAGCATCCCGGCGGCTTCGTGCTGACCGAGGAGCGGCTCGACGATCTCGTGCCGATCGAGCCGGCGCGCATGGAAGACCGGCAGATCATCGAATGGGACAAGGACGATATCGACGTCCTCAAGTTCATGAAGGTCGATGTCCTCGGCCTCGGGATGCTCGGCTGCATGAACCGGGCGTTCAACCTGCTTCGTGACCTTAAGGGGATCGATGTCGGCATGGCCGATCTGCAGGACGACGATCCCGCCGTCTATGGCATGATCCAGAAGGCCGATACGCTCGGGGTTTTCCAGATCGAGAGCCGCGCGCAGATGTCGATGCTGCCGCGGATCAAGCCGAAATGTTTCTACGACCTCGTGATCGAGGTCGCGATCGTCCGGCCTGGTCCGATCCAGGGCGACATGGTGCATCCCTATCTTCGCCGGCGCGAAGGCAAGGAAAAGCCCGAATATCCCAAGCCCGAGCTGCGCACCGTGCTTGAGAAGACCTTGGGCGTGCCTTTGTTTCAGGAGCAGGCGATGAAGGTTGCGATCGTCGGCGCCGGCTTCACGCCGGCCGAGGCCGACCAGCTTCGCCGCGCGATGGCGACCTTCAAGCTGACGGGAGGCGTGTCGCATTTCTACGACAAGCTCGTCGGCGGCATGGTCGAGCGCGGCTATCCCAAGGATTTTGCGGAGCGCACCTTCAAGCAGATCGAGGGCTTCGGCTCCTATGGCTTTCCCGAAAGCCATGCGGCCTCGTTCGCGAAGATCGCTTACGCCTCCTGCTGGATGAAGCATCATCATCCCGATGTCTTCTGCGCCGCTTTGCTCAATGCGCAGCCGATGGGCTTCTATGCGCCCGCGCAAATCGTGCGCGATGCGCGGAATCACGGCGTCGAGGTGCGCCCGGTCTCGATCAACGACAGCCATTGGGATTGCACGCTGGAGGAAAGCGGTGGGCGCTATCTCGCGGTCCGCCTCGGTTTTCGCCAAGTCCGCTCGCTCGCCAATGTTCATGGCGCCGCGATCGTGGGGGCGCGGGGCGATGTGCCCTATGATTGCGTCGAGGATGTGTGGCGCCGCGCGGGGGTGCCGCGCGCCGCGATCGAAAGGATCGCCGAAGCCGACGGCTTTGCCTGCCTCGCCGAGGACAGGCGGCAGGGGCTCTGGAAGGTGCGGGGGCTGGGGGAGGCGCCGCTGCCGCTGTTTGCTGCGGCGGACGCCCGCGAGGCGGGCTTCTCGCCCGAGGGGCTCGAACCCGCCACCGCACTCCGGCCGATGACCGAGGGACGTGAGGTGGTGGAGGATTATCGCACGCTCCAGCTGTCGCTGCGCGCGCATCCTTTGAGTTTCCTGCGAGACGAGCTCGACGCGATGGGCGTGGTCCGCTGCGCGGACCTCGCCTATATCCGCGATGGCCGGAATATCGAGGTGGCTGGGGTGATCCTCGTACGGCAGCGGCCCGGCTCCGCAAAGGGCGTGCTCTTCGTCACGATCGAGGACGAGACCGGGATCGCCAACGGTATCCTCTGGCCTGACCGGTTCGACATCTACAGGCGCCAGGTCATGTCGGCCTCGATGATCGCGATGCGAGGACGGCTCCAGAAAGAAGGCGAGGTCATTCACATCATCTGCGACCGGATCACCGATCATGATGCGCTGCTCCGCAGCGTAGGGCGCAGCGCACTTCCCATTGCGCCGGGACGCGGGGACGGGGCGCGGAGCGGGGGAGGGCCGGACAGCCGCGAGCCTGGCCTGCGCATCCGGAGCCACGATTTCCACTGAGGCCCATGGGTCTCCTCGCTCGGCGGACCTCTCCCTCATTGGCTGCCTGATTGCGGGTCTCGGCTCGCCTAATGCCGTCAACCCCCGTTGGGGGTTCGCCCTCGCGCGGGCGCTCGGTGACGGCGGCTCACGGCCCCTCCTTTTGGCGCCATCGGGAACAGGTCCCGAGCAACCAAGGAGACTTGAAATGGGTACCACCATCGGAAATCTGACCCTCAAGGACGACGGCAGCCTCGAGGGCACGCTTGCGACCCTCATGGTCACCGTGCCGATCGCGATCGTTCCGAACGGCCGCAAGACGAAGGAAAGCGAGCCCGACTTCCGCGTCGTCAGCCGGCGGAACGGCTTCGAACTCGGCGGCGGCTGGACGAAGACCGCGCGCTCGACCGGCGCCGAATATATCTCGGTGTCGCTGTCGGCGCCCGAACTCGGCGAGATCTTCTGCAATGTCGCGAACGCGCCGGGCGAGGATCCGATGAAGAAGGTGCTGATCTGGAACGCCCCCGGCACCTGATCGGTTGACCGGCTCCGCCGTCAGGCGGAGCCGGTTTCGCTCACGGCGGCATATTCCTCCGGGGAAAGATGCACGCGCATCAGTTCATCGCGTTCTTTCTCGCTGAATTCAGACGCTCGATCGGGATCCGTCCCGCTTTCGAGCTTTTTCCGCATGATCTCGTGCATCGCGATCGTCAGCGCGGGAAAGCGGCGAATGCCGAGGCCGATGATTTGTCCGTTTCGCTTTGCTGCCAATTGCCCCTGATGCTCGACCCATGCGATCTGGGGGTCTGGAATGAAGACGATCTCGGCTTCTCCGAGCGAAGAGGGCGTAATGCACATATATTCGGCGCCATTAGTCAGGACGCTGTGCAACACCAGGTCGGACCCCTGAGGCCACCAGCCGACAGCGGCCTTCGATTGTTTGGTATAGTCGTTGGCGACATACCAGCGGACATTTGCGTGACAATGATTGGCCGGCATGCCCATCCACGCGAGGTCCTTAGCGGGCATCCGCCGAGCACGATAGGCGGGCAGGGCCATGACGTCCTGGACGAGCGCGCGTTCCCAGTCCGTTGGCGGAAATGTCCAGCCCTCGACCTGGTCGAGGAGCCTTGTCCGTAATGCGGACTTACGCTGCTTTGCTTCACCCATTCGCGTCCGCCCCACGCCACCTAGACGCGTTGGCTTTCGCACCGGAAAGGCAGGACAGCAAGGCCGATGCTCCCGCAGCCCGCGGATCCATCCCGCTCTCGAATGCCGCTAATCCCTTGGCCGAGGACCGGCCTCCTACAGTCAACCCCGATGGGGTCCCTGCGCAAGCTTGGGCCGCGGCTGCGCCGCGGTGACAGCGGCCTGTCCCCGTCCGGCGGGGCGACTGTCGAGCGGGAATGGTCCCGCTCCCGGACAGGAGCCTCGAAATGCCGCTTTCCACCGCACAATCCTTCGCCTGGAGCATGGCCCGCACGATGATGACCATCATCGTCCTGATCGAAACGGGCAGCGGCTTCTCGGTCATGCCGCTCGACGAGTTCGACGGCGATCCCGCCTGCATCGTGTGCGAATATGATCCGTTCAATCGCTGAAATCTCGAGAAAACTCGCCCCACGGTGGTTCCAGTTTCGGTTCCACCCTCGGGGCGATTTTGCTATGTCGGGCAAGCAGATTGCGCTGTGGTGGTGGTGGAGAGCGCGTCCGATGGGAGGACGCTTATGACTTTTATGATCATTCTCGGCGCCGTGGCTGCCATCTATATTGCCATCCTGATGTTCCGGCTGGCCTCGGTTGCACTGCCGCTCTACGCGGGCATCGGCACGACGCTCTACCTGATCGATCGCGACTTGGGATATCTGGTCCCGATCATCGCCGGACTGGCCGTCGGCGCCCTGGTCATCGGATGTGGACGAGCCCTCTGCGCCTTCCTCCCGCCGCTTTATCGCTTCGTCGTCATGCTTGTCTTCGCCATCCCGGCGGGATTCGCAGGCTACCAGGCGGCGAGGGGGTTTGCCGGTCTCGGGCTCGCGGAAGGCGCCATGCTCGAGACGCTCGGAATCGCCGGCGCGTTAGCCGCGGCCGCAGCCGCCATGCGCGGCCTCGGTGCGAGGCAGGACGGCTCTCCGCGTGAAGCGACGATAGGCGCCGTGTGAGTACAGCCCGCCGCCAGTGAAGGTTGGATGACCGCCCATCTCCGGTCTGCGCTACGCTGCAACGCCGAACCGGCGCGGCCTCCTCGATCTGCGCCATCTGCCGGCAAGACGCTGACGCTGGATCGCTGACCGCAACGGCGGGCATGCGACTTTCTTCCCCCGGCGTTCCGCCGTTCCTCGCGAATCAAGAAAGCCTTTGCCCTCCGTCCTCCGCTTTGCTGCGGGCCTGGCGGCTGCGGCGCGATCCCTTGCCGGACGTCGATGCGCATCGAGGCCGCGATGGTGCGGCTCGACATGCAGCAAAGGACATCATCATGAGCAAGATCGGCAGCTTCCAACTCGTCTCGGGCGAATATCAGGGCGAGATCGTCACGCTTTCGGTGCAGGCCAAATCGGTCCGCATCGTCCCGGAGAAGAACGCAAGCGGCAACGCCCCGAGCCATCGCGTCTTCGTCGGCGACGCCGAAGTCGGCGCCGCCTGGTCGAAGACCAGCCAGGACAAACGCCCCTATCTTTCGGTCAAGCTCGACGACCCGAGCTTCGTCGCCCCGATCTTCGCGCAGCTATTCGCGGGCGACGAGGGCGAATATGACCTCGTCTGGAGCCGCCAGAACCGCCGCAACGACAATTGATGCGGCGCCCATCGCCCGGCCTCGGCCGGGCGATGTTATATCCAATTTGAGGGCTTTAGCGTGCGTAGCTCGGATATTTTTGCGCTAAGTCCATGATGTATGCGCCGGTAACCACGCCGCTGTTGGCGGGCCAAGGTCGGCCGAAAGCGGCGGTTTATTCTCCTCAAACGGGTCGGAGGTGCGAATGGATCAGGCAGTCGGATGGCAGTCGCCATATTTTCCGAAAATATTCGAACGATATGATCGCGCGGACTTCGCGCAGGAATTCCTGCGGCGAAGCCCCGCCTATCGCGGCGGCTATGCCGCCGCCGCGGCGGCGCCGGGCGCCGACCGCGTGCGGCTCTTTCGGCGGCTCGCCAGCCGCTGGGGGTTGGTCTTTCGCCTTCGATCCTGATCTTCCGGCCGCGGCCGCGCCCGCCCTGTGGCGGCCGCAGGCCTGCGCCTTCGTCACGATCGCACGCCCGGCGCCCAAGGGCTTTGCCGCGCTGCGCCTCGCCGAGATTGTCGACGGACCAGAGATTGCCGCAGAGCTGCTCTCGTACCGCGACTGGCATATCGTCCTGCTTGCCGGGGGACGGCACTATCGTCTGCTGGTCCGGCGCTGCTGCGCGAACGAGCGACTGGCATTTCTCACGCCCGCAGATGCAAAGGCCGGTCTCCGCGCCTCGATGATCATGGCGCTTCACCGCGAACTCCTCGATACGGGCGGCGCTCGTCCGGCACCTGACAGCGCCCCGGGGGCGACGGAGCGCTGGCGCCTGGTCCAATGGCTCCGCATTCTCGACGCCATGACCGAGGGAGCATCGGCCCGCGACATGGCGGCAGCGCTACTGCTCGCCGAGGCGCGCAACTATTCCGCCGCCGAGTGGGACGCGTCGAGCGAGCGCCGCCGTATCGCGCGCTGGCAGCGCGCCGCCGTTGCCATGCGCGACGGTGGATTCAACGCGCTTCTCGGCGCGGCCTGATCGGGACATTCCGACGACCTTCGTTTTGTCCGTTCCGAATCCTTCGGGTGATTTTCCAAGAACGCCTCCTCGTTCCTGAACCCTGATCCGGGTTCCGGTCCTTGGCAGGAGGCCCCATTGTCCGATCGTCACACGCCCGTCGTCGCCCGCTATCTCCGGACGCCGGAAGCGGCTGTCCACTTGAGCCTGTCGGCGGCGACGCTCGAGAAGCATCGCTGCTACGGGACGGGGCCACGCTATCACAAGCTCGGCGGCCGCGTCGTTTATGCGATCGCCGACCTCGACGCCTGGGCGGCGATCGGACGCAAGACATCGACCTCGGATCCCGGCGTCGGCCACATTTCGCCGCTGCGCCCGGTGCGCCGCTGATGCGCCGGCGAATGGCATCGGCTTTGCCGTCGCTCATGCCGGCGGCGGCGTCTCCGCCTGCCGGCGTTCGGCTCCCCGCAAGCGGCCTGACCGACGTCGAGATGACCTGGATCGAGGGCCGGCTCGAACAGCAGCTCCGCTTCGGGCGGGTCGCCGCCGAGCGGTCCGGCGGACCGCACAAGCGCATCGCGTCCTTCCGTCCGGGTGCGACCTTCGGGCTGATCGGTTGCACAGTGAACGATCTCGGATCTCTGTTCTGGAGCCTAGCCATCGTCAGGGCGGTCGCACCCGGTGCGCCCTATGCGACCCATCCCGCTGTTCACCCGGGAGGCGACATTCTCCTCGAGCTTTCCGATCTCGAACCCATCCGCGCAGTGTGCCGCGAGATCGACATGATCGAGGTCACGGGCGTCGATGCGTGCGACGTGTCTCCCGATCACTGGCGCCATATCGGGCGGCGGCTCGCAGAGACGCTGCCGTTCCGCTCCTACTCAGCCGAACGCCATGCCGCGTGGCTCCGCCGCGGCGAGGCCCGTCCATGAACCGGCGGTGGCTCCGCACGACCGCCGCCTGCGGCGCGCTCTTTTGCGGGCTGTTCGGCGCGGCCGCGATCCTCGCGCCGCAGCCGCGGCTCATCTGGAACGCGAGCGCGAGCGTGCCGGTCGGGCTTTACGCCATCGACGTCGGCGCAAAGCCTGCGCGCGGCGACCTTGTCGCCATTGCGCCGCCCGCGCCGCTCTCCGCCTGGCTTTCGGAGCGCGGCTATCTGCCGCGCGGCGTGCCGCTCCTGAAGCGGGTCGCAGCAACGAGCGGCGCGCTCGTGTGCCGCAGCGGCGTCTTCGTCACGATCGACGGCGCGCCTGCGGCGCGCACGCGATCGGCGGACCGCATGGGACGAACACTGCCGCTCTGGCTCGGCTGCCGCCGGCTGGAGCGCGGCGAGCTATTCGTCCTCGGCCTGTCTCCCGACAGCCTCGACGGCCGATATTTCGGGCCGCTTCCGGCATCCGCCGTCATCGGCACCGCGCATCCCATTCTCACCCGCGACGCCTCCGGCGCGCCGCTTCGCTGGCGCCGGAACGGCGCGCGGCATTTCACCAACTAGCCGGACGAGGAACAGACATCATGATGATCGGAAGCTTTCAGACCGCAGGCGAGGGCTATGCGGGATCGATCCGGACCCTCCTGCTCGACGCGATGATCGCGATCGTTCCGGCTGCGCCGTCCGACGCCGAAAACGCGCCGGGCTGGCGGGTGCTGCTGGTCGAGGCCGACGATGGCGTCGAGATCGGAGCGGGCTGGGACCGCACCGGCGAACGCGCCGGTTCCTTTATCGCGCTGCAGATCGACGACCCGGCCTTGCCGTCGCCGCTGCGCGCCAACCTCATTCGCTCCACGCGACACGAGGACGAATATCATCTGCTCTGGTCGCGCCCGGCACCGCAGGCGAAAGGCTGAGTGATGCGGCCTTTGGCTCGCTCGGCGCGCTTCCGCGCGATGCGCATCGCCGGTGCCGCTTTGCTGGCGCTCGCGGCGCTGCCTGCCGTTCCGGCGGCAGCGCGCGAGCGGCCTGTCGCTGCGCCTGCCGCTCATCCTTATGCGCCCCATGTCAGCGAGGCTTCGCAGCGGTTCGCCATACCCGAGGCATGGATATGGCGCGTCATGCATGTCGAAAGCCGGGGTCGATCGCGCGCCGTGTCGCACGCGGGGGCAATGGGGTTGATGCAGATCATGCCGGGGACTTGGGCCATGCTGACTGCAAGATACGGGCTGGGGTCAGACCCCTTCGACGCGCGCGCGAACATCCATGCCGGTGCTGCCTATCTGCGCATGATGTGGGACCGATATGGCGACGTCTCGCTCATGCTCGCCGCCTATAATGCGGGACCGGGCCGCGCCGACGCCTATGCGGTGGGTCGGCGCCGACTTCCCGCAGAGACCATCGCCTATGTTGCCGCGATTGCACCGGCGATCGGCGCATCGGGCATCGCTTCGCTCGCCCCCGCGCCGACACCGACGGCACCGTCCTGGCGCAGCGCTTCGCTGTTCGCCGAACGCCCCGGCGACGATGCGGCCGCGCTGCCCGGTGCAGCTCCGCTGCAATCCGGGCGCAGCGCCGATGCAGCGGAACGTGCGCCACCTCGCGCGCCTGCGGCGCTCTTCGTTCCGCTTTCCGGCCGCGACCAATGATCTGTCGCGCCTCGGTTTCGATGCCTTGCCCGGACCTGTTGGCTCGGGTGTTCTGGCTCGTCTGGAAGGGGAAGGGGGCAGGGCAAGATAAAAGACCGGCCAGCTCGCTGGCGGTATGTGGTTGGTTTGTCTCAGCTTTTGCGTATGGCACGCGGCCCGCCGTGCCATATAGCGGGCAGTTTACGCCTTTCCTTTCAACGGCTTGCCGTCTGGCACCCCGCCGATGAGCGACGACGACCAAGATTTCCGGGTCAGGCCGGGACGGGGGAGAGACGCGGGGGCGGGTTCCGCCGGTCGCGGCAAGCGGCTTGCGGCGGAGGTGCGGCGTGCGGCCGCGCGTTCGGGCGCGACGCGGCTCCGGCGCGCGGGGCCTTCGCGCGGCGGGACCGGACGTCATGGGCGCGGCCGCCGGGCGCTCGCGGTCATCCGGCGCGGTCCCGCGATGCGCCGTGTCACCGTGATGGCGCGGATCGTCCGGCATCGCGGCGCAGGGTTTCGTGCCGCCCCGCTCGGACGCCACATAGCCTATCTCGAACGCGACGGCGTGACCCGCGATGGACGCGACGCCTCGATGTTCGATGCCGCCGGCGATGAGGCCGATCGCGGCGGCTTCGCTGAGCGCTGCGGCGGCGATCGTCACCACTTCCGCTTCATCGTCAGCCCCGAGGACGCGGCCGAGCTTGGCGACCTGCGCGGCTACACGCGCGACCTGATGAGCCAGCTCGAGGTCGATCTCGAGACGCGCCTCGACTGGGTCGCGGTCGATCATTGGAATACCGACAATCCGCACATCCATGTCCTTGTGCGCGGGGCCACGGCCGATGGCACTGATCTCGTTGTCGACCGGGGCTATATGGCCGAGGGCGTCCGCGGCCGTGCGTCGGAGATCGCGACCCTGGAGCTTGGCCCGAGGAGCGAGCTTCAGGTCGATGCTGCGCTGCGCCGCGAAGTCGAGGCCGAACGCTGGACCAGTCTCGATGCCGAGCTTGCGCGGCGATCGCGCGAGAATGAAATCGTCGATCTTCGCCCGGTCGCCGGGGGCGAGGCCAGGACGGACCGGCATCTGCTGGGGCGTGCCGCGAAGCTCGAGGCGCTGGGGCTCGCCTCGCGTGTCGGACCCGCCCAATATCTTCTCGATCCGGGGGCCGAGGAAAGGCTTCGCACCATCGGGGAGCGCGGCGACATCATCAAGACCATGCACCGCGAAATGGCCGCGCGCGGGATCGCATTCGATGCTTCGGCTCTGGCGATCGGAGAGCAGGGCGAGGGTCCTATAATCGGCCGTCTGGTGGCGCGGGGGCTCGACGACGAGCTCGCGGGTTCTGCCTATGCGATCGTCGACGGGATCGATGGCCGAACCCATCATATCCGCTTTCCCGATCTTGAACGGACCGGCGACGCAAAGCCCGGCGCGATTGTCGAGCTGAGGCACTGGGACGGACGCGATGGCGCCCGCCATATCTCGCTGGCGGTTCGCTCGGATCTGCCGCTGGGCGAACAGGTCGAGGCCCCCGGCGCGACTTGGCTCGATCGGCAGCTTGCCGCGCCCGACCGGTCAATGCGCTCCCAAGGGTTCGGCCGCGAGGTCCGGGATGCGATGAAGGCGCGCACCGCCTTTCTCGAGCGCGAGGAGTTGTTGCCGCGCGACATGGGGCGCCAGTCATCCTGGGAACGGATCGAGATGCTCCGCCGGCGCGAGATGGACGCAGCGGTGGACGCGATCGCGGCGCGAACCGGACTCGAGCATCGGCCGTCGGCGCCGGGCGAGCATGTGAGCGGCATCTACCGCGAGCGCGTGCAGCTCGCCTCGGGACGCTTCGCGATGATCGACGACGGGCTCGGCTTCCAGCTCGTGCCCTGGAGGCCAGCACTTGAGCCGCATCTCGGCAAGCATATCAGCGGAACGGCAACAGCGACTGGCGGCATCGACTGGTCGCTCGGCCGCGGCCGCGGGATCGGCATCTGACCGGACAGGAGAAAACCCATGAACGACCGAATCCTTTGGGGACAAATCACGGTCATCTTTCTGATCGTCCTCGGCGCGGTTTGGACCGCGACGCAGTGGACGGCATGGGAACTTGGCTATCAGGCAGCGCTCGGCGATCCCTGGTTCCGCATATCGGGCTATCCAATCTATCCTCCGCCGGCCTTCTTCTGGTGGTGGTTCGCCTTCGATGCCTATGCGCCGCCGGTTTTCTATCGTGGCGCCGCGATCGCCGCCTCGGGCGGCTTCCTGTCGATCATCGTCGCGATCTTCATGTCGATCTGGCGCGCCCGTGAGCGGCGCCGCGCCGAGACCTATGGCTCGGCGCGCTGGGCTAGCGAACGCGAGGTTCGCTCCGCTGGCATGCTCGGCGAGGACGGGGTGATCATCGGGCGGCTCGGGAAACGCTATCTGCGACACAATGGCGCCGAGCACCTGCTCTGTTTCGCGCCGACGCGGTCGGGGAAGGGCGTCGGCCTCGTCATCCCCACCTTGCTGACATGGCCCGGCAGCTGCATCGTTCATGACATCAAGGGCGAGAATTGGGAGCTTACCGCGGGCTTCCGCGCGAGGCACGGCCGCGTGCTGCTCTTCGATCCGACCAACAAGGCGTCGGCCGCCTATAATCCGCTCTTCGAGGTCCGCCGCGGCGAGTGGGAGGTGCGCGACGTGCAGAATGTCGCCGACGTTCTCGTCGATCCCGAGGGCAGCCTCGAGAAGAGAAACCATTGGGAGAAGACGAGCCACGCGCTCCTCGTCGGCGCGATCCTTCACGTCCTTTATGCGGAGGAGGACAAGACGCTCGCTGGGGTTGCCGCTTTCCTTTCAGACCCGCGCCGCCCGATCGAGACGACGCTCCGGCGCATGAAGACGACGAAGCACCTCGGCACATCGGTTCACCCGGTGGTGGCGGCAGCGGCGCAGGAACTGCTCAACAAGAGCGAGAATGAGCGATCGGGCGTGCTCTCGACCGCCATGTCCTTTCTCGGCCTCTACCGCGATCCGGTCATCGCGGCCGTCACCGGATCGTCCGAATGGAGGATCGCCGACCTCATGGAGGATGATGTCCCGGTCTCGCTCTATCTCGTCGTACCGCCGGGAGACATCAGTCGGACCAAGCCGCTGATCCGCCTGATCCTCAACCAGATCGGGCGGCGCCTCACCGAGGAACTCAATCCCGCTGCGCGGCCGCGTCGGCTATTGTTGATGCTCGATGAGTTCCCGGCGCTCGGGCGGCTCGATTTCTTCGAAAGCGCGCTGGCCTTCATGGCGGGGTACGGGATCAAGGCTTTCCTGATTGCCCAGTCGCTCAACCAGATCGAGAAGGCCTATGGCCAGAACAATGCGATCCTCGACAATTGCCATGTGCGCGTCAGTTTCGCGACGAACGATGAGCGCACCGCCAAGCGCATATCGGACGCCCTCGGGACGGCCACCGAACAAAGGGCGATGAAGAATTATGCGGGCCACCGGCTCTCGCCTTGGCTCGGTCACCTGATGATATCGCGTACCGAGACGGCCCGCGCCTTACTCACACCCGGCGAGGTGATGCAGCTTCCGCCCGACGACGAGATCGTGATGGTCGCGGGTCTTGCGCCGATCCGGGCGCGGAAGGCGAGATATTTTCTTGACGCCCGGTTCAGTGCGCGGATCATTGCGCCACCCGATCGGAAGGCCGGACCAATGAAGCTTCATGACTGGGCGCGGAGGGAAGGAGCTGAGCCTGCGCCCGTTCGCCTCGCATTGCCCGCGCCTGAAGCCAAGGAACAGAACGACAGCGCGAGCGACACTGCGAATAGCGGGATCCGGCAGGAACCAGAGCTTCCGGCACATGAAGACGTCGCGCCGCCAAGCCGTCCGGTGCAGGGCGAGTTCGACTATGCCGACGACGACGCACAGGGCGACGCAGCCCGCGCCCGCGCGGCTGCCGATCGCCGCCTGTCGCGCGCGGCGCGAAATGCCTCGCTCGATCCCGGTGACGGGATCGACCTGTGAGCCGCGCCCATATCAAACAGACGTTTCGCCTCGACGCTGGCCTCGTGCGAAGTTTGGAAGATCGAGCGCGCCAACGCGGCACTACCAAGACCGAGGTCGTGGAAGCAGCGCTTACGGCCTTGTTGCTGCCCCAAGATCAGGACCGTGCTGAGGCCTTGCTGATCCGGCGCCTGGACCGCCTGGTCCGGCTCTTCGAACGGCTCGAATGGCATACCGACCTCACCAACGAGACGCTGGCGCTCTTCGTGCGGCACTGGTTGACCAGCACGACGCCGCTTCCTGACAACGCGCTCGCTGCGGCGCAGGCAACCGGCAAGCGGCGGTGGGAGGGATTTGTCGATGCGCTCGCAAAGCGGATGGACGGCGGCGCGAAACTGGGGGCCGAACTGCGCCGCGGAGACGCTCAGTCGGATCCAGCGAGGAAGTAGGCGCGGAGGCGATGGGACACTTCCGGGTTGAGCTCGATGAAGACGCGGCGACCATCGTAGAGGTCAGGTTTTCGCTCGGTAAGGTTCGCGTCGCAGAGCTTCTGGCAGAGGCGAATAGCGCTGCTCATGGGGATGCTGGGCGTAACGCATAGCGAGGTCACCGAGATGGGCTTTCGTTCGCATTCGTGGATGAAGAGGTCGACCAACATCTCCCACGCGGGATCCCCGAAGAGTTCGGGCGCGCCGAGCAGTTGCTGGCGGAGGAGCCGTCTCCGCATCATTGCGCGGGCATTGGCGAGCGCCAGGTCCTCGCCGTCCGAAGTCTGCTGGCTGCTAGGGCTCCGGAGCGTAAATGGCGCCGCCGCCTCCCGATTGGCTGTCGGATCGCGATTGATGAGGTGATGTGCGCATGCAGTGGTCACGATGATATGGTCGAGCACCTCGATCCCGAGCGAACGGCCTATCTGGTCGAGGCGCCTGGTCACTTCGATATCTTCCGCGCTTGGGCTCGGGTCGCCGCTGGGATGATTGTGCACGAGGATGATCGCGGCGGCGTTCACTTCGAGCGCACGGCGAAAGATCGTTCTCGGGTAGAGGCTGATCTGGGAAATTGTGCCGCGCTGCATCTCTTCGTCGGCGATCAGGCGTTGCGAAGAATCCAGAAACAGGATGCGGAAGCGCTCGTCGGCAAGGCTGCCCATCGACAGTATCAGATACTGCCTGACTTCGGCCGCGAAAGGGTCGATGCGAATCCCGCGGATGTCGGAACTCGCCGCTGCAATTGCGGCGTCGCGAGCGTGAAGGATGAGGGACGCCACGGGAGAATTGCTGCCGACGATCCTTGCTATTGCCTCGGGCTCTTGGGCCCACAGGCGGCCGAGCGACTGGAATTCGTCTAGGAGAGCGTTGGCGACTGCTGCGCCGCGTCCCGGGGCTGCGATTTCCACGAGATGTGCCAAGATGGATCGCTGCCGAACTGCTTCAGGCGACGCTGGTGATGCCAGGTTGCAAGGATCAGCAGGGGCGGCACCAGCCAGGACGATGCGACTTGCATCGTGAGATACACGACAGGACTGATGGAGAGGTCCACGGCTCGGCTCAAGTGGGCGAGCAGGGGCAAAGCATGAAGTATCGCCGCGGGAATGGTCCAGAAGCGGTACGCGACCATCGCCAGGGCGAGCGTCGCCAGAGCTCCAAATGCGTCTTGCGCGAGATAACCAATGTCGAGCGCATGATATGAGACCAAGCCAGAAGCGACCAACAAGCGATCCCAGACCACAATGGTAACTGCGATCGCGACCATCGCCCGCTCGGGCCCGCCACCCTTCCACGCCGCATAGACGAGAGCGATCAGCAATATCGTGGCGAAAATGGCTATGCGCATTCTCGTGACTTTTCATGCGGATCGCTCTCGGTCAATTCGCTTCATGCAGCCGACGAAAGCGGAACGACCTCCGTGTCGGCAACGGACGGGCATTCGCGCAGATCGTACCCGGCCGTTTCCTTGCCAATCTCGGCCAGCTCGTTGTGCGCACGAAGAATACTGCCGCTGACCTTGACGAGCGACATCTGCGCCTCGACCAAGCGCATGATTGTTCCCTGGCCGGTCTTCGCCGGTGCGCCGATCGCGCGCCGGGCCATCACGACGCTGGTGGTGAGCGAAGCCACGGCAATCAGCGCGTCGTCGATACTTCCTTCGGCGTTCGGAACGTCGCGATGCAGCCGGGCCGCCATTGCGGCAATATTCTGAGACATAGGTTCTCCTTCGCCGAAGCCGCAAAGCCTCAGCCAATTGGACCGATTTGAAGAGAGGTCAGTTCTGGATCAGCTGGTTCAGCGCTTGAGCAACGCCGAGACCACCCAGGACAATCCAGACCGCAGCGGCAAGTCCGGCGAGATAAATCCAAAGCCGGTTTGCCGAATTATGGTTGCGCTTGAAAAGACCTCTGAACGGCGGGCGAATTCCCGATGACCCGCCCCGCAACGCCGAACTGTCGTGCAGTTCCATGAGGTTGGGCGAGCCGCCGTCCGGAAACTCGGATCGCACCAAGGCCGGCGTCGCCGGAACCTCCACCGTGTCGTATGTCACTCGGTCGTATTTCTCCTTCATCTGCCGATAGATGAAGGCGGACTCGTTCCGGTCCTGCGCGCCTAGCGTGTCGCGCGCCAGATTCAGGCGCTGATCGACGGTGTGCTTCGAAATATCCAGAAGCCGGGCGATCTCTTTCGAGGTCTTGTGCTCAATGAGCAGGTCCAGGCACGCGCGCTGCTTCTCGGTCAGGCGGTTCCATCGATCTTCATCGTCAGGTGGGTGCGACCCCGAATCATCCATGGTCCCACTCTTGTCACAAAGCCGCCGAGCGCAAGCATCATCGGGGTGAGTCGCGGTAAGATGGCTTCGGACCGGGCCGTCTGCATAGGCAATGGCTAGTCATTCTTTCCGACCGTTTGATGCCCGAAAATCCTTGTTGAAGCTGGCACTTTTCTGCGTCTCTTACTCGTCCCCGTCGAGCCGGGCGCCGTTGCCCGGACCAGCGAACGGGGTTTACAATGGGCGCAGTACCAACCGGCAACGAGCCGCAGGCGCGTGGCGCGCGCATGCTCCGGACCGCGCTTGGCGGCGCCATCGCCGAATGGCTGGCCGACCCCTCGGTCATCGAGATCATGCTCAATCCCGATGGCCGGCTTTGGGTGGACCGGCTGGGCATCGGCATCGCCGATAGCGGCGTCCTTCTCGCCGCCCCCGATGGCGAACGCATCATTCGCCTCGTCGCGCATCATGTCGGCGCTGCAGTCCACGCCGGCTCGCCGCGCGTTTCTGCAGAACTCCCGGAGACCGGCGAGCGATTCGAAGGGTTGCTGCCGCCGGTGGTCGCAGCGCCGACCTTCGCCATCCGTAAGCCCGCCGTCGCGGTGTTCACCCTCCACGATTATGCCGCCGCCGGTATCATGTCGGACCTCTCGGCCGAGATCCTCCGCTGTGCAGTAACCGAGCGAAAGAACATCTTGGTGGCCGGCGGCACCGGTACCGGAAAAACCACGCTTACCAATGCATTGCTCGCGGAGGTTGCGATGACGTCGGATCGTATCGTTCTGATCGAAGATACACGCGAGCTTCAATGCGCCGCGCCCAATCTCGTCGCGATGCGAACGAAGGACGGCGTGGCGACGCTTGCAGACCTCGTTCGCTCTTCGCTCCGTCTGCGGCCTGATCGCATCCCGATCGGCGAAGTCCGGGGAGCGGAGGCGCTCGAGCTTCTGAAGGCTTGGGGCACCGGTCACCCCGGCGGCATCGGCACGATCCATGCGGGGACCGCTCTCGGCGCGCTGCGCCGAATGGAGCAGCTGATCCAGGAAGCCGTGGTGACGGTCCCGCGTGCGCTGCTCGCCGAGACGATCGACCTAGTCGCCGTGCTGGTACGCGACGGCGCCGGGCGACGCCTCTCCGAACTCGCCCGTATCGATGGTCTCGACCCTGCGACCGGCCAGTTCTGCATTGCCCCGCTCATCAACCCCGAAGGAGATATATGATGATCCATGCCTGCCGGCATGGCGCGCGCCGCGCCATGCTCTGTTCGACCGCGCTCATCGTCGCGCTCGCTGTCGCCGCACCGGCCCGCGCTGGCGGCTCGTCGATGCCGTGGGAGGCGCCGCTGCAATCGATCCTCGAGAGCATCGAGGGCCCCGTCGCTAAGATCGTCGCGGTGATCATCATCATCGTGACGGGTCTTAGCCTCGCCTTCGGTGACACGTCGGGTGGCTTCCGCCGACTGGTCCAGATCGTGTTCGGCCTGTCGATCGCCTTCGCGGCGTCAAGCTTTTTCCTCTCCTTCTTCTCCTTCGGCGGCGGAGCGCTGGTCTGATGGAATCGCAGGGCGAGGTCTCAGGCTTCTTCGCGCCGGTCCACCGGGCGCTCGCCGAGCCGATCCTGCTCGGCGGCGCGCCGCGGTCGCTCGCGATCGTCAACGGCACGCTCGCCGGGGCGATCGGCCTCGGTCTTCGGCTCTGGATCGCGGGCCTCGCCATCTGGGCGATCGGCCACGCGCTCTCGGTCTGGGCGGCGCGCCGCGATCCCCAATTCGTCGACGTCGCCCGGCGTCACCTCAAATATCCTGTCTGGATGCGGCCATGATGAACTTCGCCGAATATCGTTCGAAATCCGCCTGCCTTGCCGATTTTCTCCCGTGGGTCGCGCTGGTGGGCGAGGGCGTGGTGCTGAACAAGGACGGATCGCTGCAGCGCACTGCGCGCTTCCGCGGCCCCGATCTCGACAGTGCCACGCCCGCCGAACTCGTCGCCGTGACCTCGCGGCTCAACAATGCGCTGCGGCGGCTGGGTTCCGGCTGGGCGGTGTTCGTCGAGGCGCAGCGACTGCCGGCGAGCGACTATCCGCAGTCGGAGTTTCCCGATCCGGCCTCGGCGCTGGTCGATATGGAGCGCCGCGAGCAGTTCCGGGAGGAAGGGGCGCATTTCGAGAGCCGCTATTACCTGACCCTCCTGTGGATGCCGCCCGCCGAGGATGCCTCGCGCGCGGAAGGGTGGCTCTATGAGGGGATGGCGCGCTCGGGCGTCGACCCGCGCGAGCATATCGCAAGCTTTACCGACCGGACGAACCGCGTTCTCCATCTTGTCGAGGGTTTCATGCCCGAGGCCGAGTGGCTGGAGGACGGCGAGACGCTGACCTATCTGCACTCTACCGTCTCGACCAAGCGCCAGCGCGTTCGCGTGCCCGAGACCCCGGTCTATCTCGACGCGCTGCTGACCGATCAGCCGCTCGTCGGCGGGCTTGAGCCTCGGCTTGGCTCGTCGCATCTGCGGACGCTGACGATTACGGGGTTTCCGTCGTCGACCTGGCCGGGGCTGCTCGACGAACTCAACCGGCTCGCCTTCGCCTATCGCTGGTCGACGCGCGCCATCATGCTCGACAAAACCGATGCGACCAAGCTGCTGACCAAAATCCGGCGGCAATGGTTCGCCAAGCGCAAGTCGATCGCGGCCATCCTGAAGGAGGTGATGACCAACGAGCAGTCGGTGCTCATGGACAGCGACGCCTCGAACAAGGCGGCCGACGCCGACGTGGCGCTACAGGAACTCGGCGCCGATCATGCCGGCGTCGCATATGTGACCGCCACCGTGACTGTCTGGGACGCCGATCCGGCGCTCGCGGCCGAGAAGCTCCGGCTCGTCGAGAAGGTCATCCAGGGCCGCGACTTCACCTGCACGATCGAGGGCATGAACGCGATCGAGGCGTGGCTCGGGGGTCTCCCGGGGCATGTCTATGCCAATGTTCGCCAGCCTCCCATTTCGACGCTCAATCTCGCCCACATGATCCCCCTATCCGCCGTGTGGGCGGGGGCGGAACGGGACGAGCATTTCGGTCAGTCCCCCTTGCTGTATGGCAAGACCGAAGGTTCGACCCCGTTCCGCCTTTCCCTTCATGTCGGCGATGTCGGCCATTGCCTCGTCGTCGGCCCGACGGGCGCCGGCAAGTCGGTGCTGCTTGCCACCATGGCGATGCAGTTCCGCCGCTATGCAGGGGCGCAAATCTTCGCTTTCGATTTCGGCGGTTCGATCCGCGCCGCAGCGCTCGCGATGGGCGGCGACTGGCAGGATCTCGGCGGCGCCTTGCACGACGGCGAAGGCGGCGTGGCGTTGCAGCCGCTCGCCCGCATCGACGAGGCCGCTGAGCGCAGTTGGGCAGCCGAATGGCTCGCCGCGATGCTCGCCGGCGAAGGCGTCGAGATTGACCCGGCCGCCAAGGAGCATCTCTGGTCGGCGCTGACCTCGCTCGCGACCGCGCCAGTATCCGAACGGACGCTGACGGGCCTCGCGGTGCTGCTCCAGTCGATCGAGCTCAAGCAAGCGCTGGCTCCCTATCTGGTCGGGGGTCCCTGGGGCCGGCTACTCGATGCCGACGAGGAGAAGCTCGGCGAGGCGCTGGTGCAGGTGTTCGAGACCGAAGGCCTCGTCGGCGCAGCATCGGCGGGTGCGGTGCTGTCCTATCTCTTCCACCGCATCGCCGGGCGGCTCGACGGGTCGCCGACGCTTATCATCATCGATGAGGGGTGGCTCGTTCTCGACAGTCCGGCCTTTGCCGCGCAGCTCCGCGAATGGCTCAAGACGCTGCGCAAGAAGAACGCGAGCGTGGTGTTTGCGACCCAAAGTCTCGCCGATATCGAAACCTCGAGCATCGCACCCGCGATCATCGAGAGCTGCCCGACGCGCATCTTCCTGCCGAACGAGCGCGCGCTCGAGCCGCAGATCGCTCGCATCTACGAGCGGTTCGGGCTCAACGACCGGCAGGTCGAGATATTGAGCCGGGCAACGCCCAAGCGCGACTATTATTGCCAGTCGCGCCGCGGCAACCGCCTGTTCGACCTAGGCCTCGGCGACATCGCACTCGCCTTCACGGCCGCCTCCTCGAAGACCGACCAGACGCGCATTGGCGAGCTTTTCGCCGCGCACGGCCGCGAGGGTTTCGCGGCCGCCTGGCTCTCCCACCGCAAGCTCGAATGGGCGACCGAGCTGCTGCCTCCCGCAGTCGCCCCCAACCAGGAGTCCCCCCAATGAAGATGAATTTTGCTCGCGTCCTTGCCGCCGCCTTGCTGGCATCCGCCGCGGGTCCGATGGTCGCGGCGCTGGCGATCGCGCAGGTCGGCGGCATCGTCCACGATCCGCGCAACTATTCGCAGAATATCCTGACCGCCGCGCGCACGCTCGAGCAGATCAACAACCAGATCAAACAGCTCCAGAACCAGGCGACCTCGCTGCTCAACGAGGCGCGCAATCTCCAGAGCCTGCCGACATCGACGCTCGGCGAACTGCAGGCGCAGATCGACCAGACCAAGCAGCTGCTGAGCGAAGCCGAAGGCATTGCCTATGATGTCGCCGACATCCGCAAGGGCTTCGAGCAGCGCTACAAGGGCACGGCTTTCTCGGGTCCGGCGTCGGCGCTGGTCGCCAACGCCGAGGCGCGCTGGAAGGACAGCGTCGGCGCGTTCGAGGATGCGATGAAGGTGCAGGCCGGCATCGTCTCGAACATGGGCGGCACCCGCACCTCGATCTCGACCATCGTGGGCGCCAGCCAGGGCGCGACCGGTGCGCTGCAGGCCGCCCAGGCGGGCAACCAGCTGCTCGCCATCCAGTCGCAGCAGATCGCCGACCTCGCCGCCGTCGTGACGGCACAGGGCCGCGCCGAGATGCTCGGTGCCGCGCGCGCAGCGGCGGCCGAGGCCGAAGGCCGCGAACGCTTCCGCCGCTTCCGCAAGGGCAATTGAGATGGGCCGGGCGGGCGGGCTGGTGATAGCGGCAATCGTCCTGGGTCTTGCGCTGACCCTTGCCCTCATCGCTGCGCTCGATCCGCCCGCGCCCCGTGCGTCCGCTCCCCAAATCTCCGGAGCGGACGCACCCCCCGATTATGGCGACACGCTGCGCCGCTGCCGAACCGCCACCGAAGCTGACCCCGAATGCGAGGCGGCGTGGGAAGCGAAACGGCGTCACTTCTTCCGTTCTGGAAAGCCCGAGCAATGAACGACACCGGCGTTATCGACAATTTCCTGTCGGTCTTCTCGACATACATCGACAGCGGCTTCGGGCTGCTCGGCGGCGAGGTCGGGTTCCTCTCCTCGACGCTGATCGTGATCGACGTGACGATCGCCGCGCTCTTCTGGGCATGGGGCACCGACGAGGATGTGCTGCAGCGGCTCATCAAGAAGACGCTTTATATCGGTGTCTTCGCCTTCATCATCGGCAATTTTCAGGCGCTTTCGGTCATCCTGCTCGAAAGCTTTGCCGGCCTCGGCCTGAAGGCGAGCGGCGGCGCGATGGCGATCGGCGACTTCATGCGCCCCGGAATGATCGCCGCGACCGGCCTCGATGCCGCCGAGCCCCTGCTCGATGCGACCGCCGATCTCGTCGGCCCGGTCGGGCTCTTCACCAACTTCGTCCAGATCCTGATCCTGCTGATCGCCTGGGTGATCGTCGTGCTCGCCTTCTTCATCCTCGCGGTGCAGGTCTTCGTCACTATTCTGGAATTCAAATTGGTGACGCTCGCAGGTTTCGTCCTGCTGCCCTTCGCCTTCTTCAATCGCACCGCCTTCATGGCCGAGCGTGTGCTCGGCCATGTCATCTCCTCAGGCATCAAACTGCTCGTGCTCGCGGTGATCACCGGGATCGGCGTCACCCTGTTCGAGCGCTTCATTGAAGCGGGCCTCGGCACCGAGCCGGACATCCGCGAAGTGATGGCGATCGCGCTCGGCGCGCTCACTTTGCTCGGTCTCGGCATCTTCGGTCCGAGCGTCGCCAACGGCATCGTTGCCGGGGGGCCGCAGCTCGGCGCCGGCGCCGCTGCCGGAACGACCTTGGCCGCCGGCGCGACCATCGCAGCCGGAGCCGCCGGGGCGACTCTCGCAACCGGCGCCGCCGCATCGATGGCCGGGAAGGGAGCGGCGGGAGCCTCGCGGGCTGCCGGATCGGCCTCGGCTTCCTATGCCCGCGGCGCTGCAGGCAAGTCCGGGATGCGGGCCTTCGGCTCGGGCATGGCCAATGTCGCGCGCGACGCGGCGAGCAGTGCCGGCTCGCCGCTGCGGCAGGCAGCGGCCAAGCTTCGCCATAATTTCGCCGAGGGGCAGGCCGGCAAGGCCGCGCCTACCGCAGCCGGGGCGGAGCCCTCCGGCCAGCCGGCCTGGGCCGCCGCCATGAAGCGGCGCCAGGCAATCTCCTCCGGCGCCACCATCGGCGCGCAAACCCTGAAACAAGGCGACAGCCATGGCGCAGGTTCATCCCCCGACATCAGCCAGAAGGATTGAGACCATGTTCCGACGACCCCACCAACATTATGGCAAGTCGCCCGAGCCGGTGACGCCCTATCAGCGCGCCGCGCAGATCTGGGACGATCGCATCGGCTCGGCGCGGATCCAGGCGAAGAACTGGCGGCTCGCCTTCTTCGGCTGCCTCGCGCTTTCGGGCGGGCTCGCCTCGGCGCTCGTCTGGCAGTCGCTGCGCGGCACGATCACGCCCTGGGTGGTCGAGGTCGACACGCTCGGCGAGGCGAGGGCGGTCGCGCCTGCCGATGCCGACTATGCGCCGACCGACCCGCAGGTCGCCTTCCACCTCGCGCGCTTCATCGAGCATATCCGCTCGATCCCCGCAGATCCCGTGGTCCTACGCGCGAACTGGCTCAGCGCCTATGATTTCGCGGCCACATCGGGCGCGCAGGCGCTCAACGATTATGCGCGCAACAACGATCCGTTCGCCGAGGTCGGCAAGCGCCAGGTCGCGGTCGATGTGTCGAGCGTGATCCGGGCGTCTAAGGACAGCTTCCGCATCGCCTGGACCGAGCGTCGCTACCAGGACGGCGGGCTCATCGAAACCTCGCGCTGGTCGGCAATCGTGACCGTCACGATCTTGCCGCCGCGCACCCCCGATGCCCTCAGAAAAAATCCTTTGGGCGTCTTCGTGACCGCGATCAATCTTTCCAAGGAGCTCAATCAATGATGAGGATTTCACTGCTTGCGGGCGCAGCCTTGCTGGCGACGCCGCTCCACGCAGCACCCGGCGATCCGCGCGCGCAGGTCGGCCGCGCCAACGATGCGGCGCGCGTCCAGCCCGAGCGCGCGACCTTTATCAACGCGATCCAGCAATATGCGTGGGCCGAGGGCGCGCTGTTTCAGGTCTATACGGCACCGGGACAAGTCACCGACATCGCCCTGCAGGAAGGCGAGGAACTGGTGGGCCCGGGGCCGGTCGCCGCCGGCGATACGGTGCGCTGGATCATCGGTGATACGTTGAGCGGTGAAGGCGGCGCGCGGCGCGTGCATATCCTCGTGAAGCCCACGCGGCCCGACATCATGACGAACCTCGTTATCAACACGAGCCGCAGAACCTATCACATGGAGCTACGCGCGACGCCGGCGACCTATATGGCCGCTGTCTCGTGGCGGTATCCGCAGGACGAGCTTATCGCGCTCCGCGCCGCCGAGGCCGAACGCGTCCGGGCCGCGCCGATTGCCGGGGGGATCGACCTGCCGTCGCTCAACTTCGCGTACCGGATCAGCGGCGACAAGGTCGCGTGGCGGCCGGTGCGGGCGTTCGACGACGGCCGCCAGTTGTTCGTCGAGTTCGGCCCGTCGATCGCCACCGGCGAAATGCCGCCGCTATTTGCCGTCGGCGAGAAGGGTGCGGCCGAGCTTCTGAACTACCGTGTCGACGGCCGCTTCATGATAGTCGACCGGTTGTTCGATCGCGGCGAGCTTCGCCTGGGTACCGGAAAGGCGGCGAGGAAGGTCCGGATCGCTCGCGACGCGCCGACCGCGCGGGTGCGCCCGTGAGCCGGCTCGCAGACGCCGAAGGGGAGGCGCCGGCCGCCGAACCCATGCCGGACGCGGCGGTAGTTGCGCCTGCAAGCCCTGACGGCTTTCGTCTTGAGGGCGAACTGCCGCGCGTCATGCGCCTGTCGCGCAAGACGCTTGCGGTGCTCGGTGGCACCGCCGGGATCGCAATTGGGGGCGCACTTCTCTGGGCGCTGCGCTCGGCCGATCCAAAGGTCGCGCAGGAGCTTTACGAGGTCGCCTCGCCCAACCGGTCCGAAGCCGTGACCGGGGCGCCCGCCGACTATGGCGCTGTCCCCAAGCTCGGACCGCCGCTGCCAGGGGACCTCGGGCGGCCGATCGTGGCGGCGCAAAGGGCGGGCGAGCCTGTCCCCGTCCCCGCGATGGGGCCGCCCCCGCCCGATCCGCGCCAAACCGCGCGGGACCAGGCGAAGCAGCGCGCTCTGCAGGAACGCGAGGCCGCCGAGGGAAGCCGCCTGTTTCTGGGCGGCGGCAGCGCGGCGGCCGCCGCGCACGGAATTCTCGATGCCCCGCCGGCAGCCTTAGAACCGGCCAAGGAGGCAGGTACGCCCGCAGCAGTGCGCAAAGCCTTTCTCGCCGGCGGGCCGCAGCCCGCGTTCGAAAGCTCCGAGCGGATCGTCGCGCCGAGTTCGGCGGCCGTGGTTCAGGCTGGCACCGTTATCCCGGCTGCTCTGATCACGGGAATCCGGTCCGACCTTCCCGGCCAGATCACCGCGCAGGTCACGCAGAATGTCTATGACAGTCCGACCGGTCGGCTGCTGCTCATTCCGCAAGGTGCGCGGCTCGTCGGAGAGTATGACAGCGAGGTCGCCGCGGGTCAGCGCCGTGTGCTTCTGGCCTGGGATCGCCTTATACTCCCGGGCGGGCGATCAATTCGTCTTGATCGCCAGCTCGGCGCAGATGTCTCGGGCTATGTCGGTCTTGAAGATGGCGTGAACAACCATTGGGGGCGGATGTTGCGCGCGGCGTTGGTCTCGGCGTTTCTCGGCGTCGGGACCGAACTCGCCGTCGGTGGGGACGGTGACCTCGTCCGGGCGCTTCGGTCGGGCCTTCAGGATAGCACGAACGAGGCTGGGCGGCGGGTGGTCGAACGCGAGCTCTCCGTGCCACCAACGCTCACAGTCCGGCCCGGCTTTGCGTTTCGCGTCATGGTGACCCGCGACCTCATTATTGATAGCTCGGCTTCGGCAGGTGCGCGGTGAGCAAGCTCAGACTGGGAGCGGTGCTGGACGAAAAACCAGTCAAGCTCAGTATCGAACTCCCGGGTGCCTTGCACGCCAGGCTGGTCGAATATGCGAAAGTTCATGCGCGTGAGACGGGGCTCAGCGAGCCGATTTTGCCCGAGCGCCTCATTGCTCCGATGCTCGATCATTTCATCAGCACCGATCGGGCGTTCGCTCGCCTTCGGTCGAAATAGGCCTCCGAGCGCCAAAGCCGAGTCACAGCAAATGTCCAAGGACGGCCCAAACGACTATACACGCACGATCCGGCGCCATCAGCTAAGAGAGATGGTACCGCTTGCCGACAGCACCATCTTCGAGATGGAGCGTCGGGGAGAATTCCCTCGTCGCTACGCATTGTCTCCAAGGACGGTAGTCTGGAACCTGGCGGAGGTTGAGGCTTGGTTGGCGGATCGCCGGGCACGGCCTATCGGTCGCGCCCAGCAAGTGGATGTCCGCGACCGGCGCAATCGGCCGGTCAAAGGCTAGGGTCGAGGTCGAGGAGTGGCGGTGCTGGGGGGAGCAGTGTGGGTGCATAGCGCTGACCTGCGATCCACGCATCGACGGTATTTGACCATTCCTGCATCATGTGGCGCCTCTGCTGCTCATATTCGGCTTTGTTGTACACGCCCCTCGACGAGCGGCCGTCTTCATGCGCAAGACATTTTTCGACCCAGTCACTGTTGAACCCCATCTCGTTCAGAAGCGTCGAACCCGTTCGGCGAAGGTCGTGCACGGTGAATGGTTCAAGCGGCAGGCCGTCTTTCCGCGCCTGTTCGACCACGGCGTAAGTCACCCGGTTCAGAGTTGCACGGGACATCGGCGCATCCGCGTCGTAGCGGGATGGCAGCAAATATTTCGAATTGCCCGCACAGGTCTTCAGCGCGATCAGGATGTCGAGCATCTGCGTCGACAGATAGACATTGTGCGGCCGCGATCTTTTCATTCTTTCCTTCGGAATGGACCAGACGGCATTTTCGAAGTCGACCTCGTTCCAGACCGCATCCTGGAATTCACTCTTCCGCACCATCGAAAGTAGGATGAATCGCATCCCCAAGCGTATTGTCGGGATGGTTGCCACCTGCTCGAGGGCCTTGAACAGCACCCTGATTTCCGAAGGAGATAGCGAGCGATCTTTCGGGACAAAAGTCGCGATTGATGCCGGACCCACTTCGTCAGCGGGATTCTCCGCCTTTTCGCCGTGCAGCTTTGCAAAGGCGTAAATCTGTTTGAGGATATCGCGGACATGAATGGCGGTTGCCGGCGCGCCGCGATCTACGATCTTGAGGCAATGTTCGCGTAGATCGCCCGGGGTGATCTCGGTCAATAGGCGACTCTTCCATACCGGAAGTAACTCACGCTCGAATATCGAGCGCCTCATTGCTCGTGTGCTGTCGGCCATAGGAGCACACTGAAGCCACTTCTCTCCGAACTGGCCAAAGCTCTTGGCTTCCTTGATCCGCCTCTTCTCGCGCTGCTTCTCGATGGCCGGCGACTGCCCCTCGGCGATCATTCGTTTTGCGTCGATGCACTTTTCGCGAGCGCGCGCTAGCGAAAGGTCCGAAGGCGCGTACTTGCCAAGTGTCACGGTCTCCCGGCGACCATGCAAACGGTAGTCCACGCGGAAGGAAATGGTGCCGCCGGGACTGACCAGCACATACATGCCGTCACGGTCCGTGACCTTATATGGTTTTGCTTTTGGTTTCAGGTGCTTGAGTTCTGTATCGGTAAGCATGAGGGGGACTCCGACGGAAAAATACCGTCAGCCTAAAAGCGCAGTTCTCCCGCCCGAAAAAGCACTGCTTTTCCGACTGTTAGAGCGAAAAAAATACCGTCTAGGACTGATGTGTCCCTGACGGTATCGACGATTTCTGGAAGAAACAAGGGTAGGCAAGGCCGTCAGCCCGTCCGCTCGCAATGAAGGCTGCCCACCGATTGTCGCCGAATGTTATCGACAACAAAATTATTTTTTTCAATTAGTTGGACGTCATCCCTGCGAGAGGTATTCGGGCATTTGCGTGCCCCGAATCATTCCCACTCGATGGTGCCCGGCGGCTTCGACGTATAGTCGTAGACCACGCGGTTGATGCCCTGCACCTCGTTGATGATGCGCGTCGCGCAGCGGCTCAGGAATTGCGCTTCAAAGGGGTAGATGTCGGCGGTCATGCCGTCGGTCGAGGTCACGGCGCGGAGTGCGCAGACATGGTCGTAGGTGCGGTAATCGCCCATCACGCCGACGGTGCGGACGGGGAGCAGCACGGCGAAGGCCTGCCAGATCTCGTCATAGAGGCCCGCATTGCGGATCTCTTCCAGATACACCGCGTCGGCCTTGCGGAGGATGTCGCAGCGTTCCTTCGACACTTCGCCGGGGATGCGGATCGCGAGGCCGGGGCCGGGGAAGGGGTGGCGGCCGACGAACACCTCGGGCAGGCCGAGTTCCTTGCCGAGCAGGCGGACCTCGTCCTTGAACAGCTCGCGCAAGGGTTCGACGAGCTTCATGTTCATGCGTTCGGGCAGGCCGCCGACATTGTGGTGGCTCTTGATCGTCACGCTCGGGCCGCCGGTGAAGCTGACGCTCTCGATCACATCGGGATAGAGCGTGCCCTGCGCGAGGAAGTCGGCGCCGCCGATCTTCTTCGCTTCCTCCTCGAAGACGTTGATGAATTCGCCGCCGATGAACTTGCGCTTCGCCTCGGGGTCGGTGACCCCGGCGAGGCCCGCCATGAAGCGCTCCTCGGCGTCCACCACCACGAGCGGGATGTTATAATGGTCGCGGAACAGGCGTTCGACCTGTTCGCGCTCGTTGAGGCGGAGGAGGCCGTGATCGACGAAGACGCAGGTCAGCTGCTCGCCGATCGCCTCGTGGATCAGCACCGCGGCGACCGCGCTGTCGACGCCGCCCGACAGGCCGCACAGCACGCGCTGGTCGCCGACCTGCGCCCGGATCTCGGCGATCTTGGTGGCGCGGAATTCGGCCATCGTCCAGTCGCCGGCGAGCCCGCAGATCTTGTGGACGAAGTTCGACAGCAGTTTTGCGCCGTCGGGGGTGTGCACCACCTCTGGGTGGAACATCGTCGTGTAGTAACGCTTCGCCTCGTTGACGCAGATCGCGAAGGGCGCGTTGGGCGAGGTGCCGACGATCTCGAACCCCTCGGGCGCCTCGGTGACGCGGTCGCCGTGGCTCATCCACACCGGATATTTGTTGCCGACCTCCCAGAAACCCTCGAACAGCGGGCTGGGCTTCAGGATCTCGACGTCGGCGCGGCCGAATTCGGCGGCGTGGCCGCCCTCGACGGTGCCGCCGAGCTGGACGGCCAAGGTCTGCTGGCCATAGCAGATGGCGAGGATCGGGAGGCCGCTGTCGAGGATCACCTGCGGCGCGCGCGGGCTGCCCGCGTCGGTGACCGAGGCGGGGCCGCCCGACAGGATGACGCCCTGCGGCTTCATCCGCGCGAAGCCCTCCGCTGCGCTGTTGAAGGGGACGATTTCGCTATACACCCCGGCCTCGCGGACGCGGCGGGCGATGAGCTGCGTGACCTGCGACCCGAAGTCGACGATCAGGATGGATTCGGTCGGTTGGATGGACATGGCGCCACCTAAGGAGGCACCCCGCCGCTGTCCAGCCCTAAGCCACCGTGCGATACGGCTGGCAGCGGTCGACGAAGGCCGCGAGTTCGGCGACCGAGCGGCGCGCATCGGGGTCGTCGTGGCGTTCGAGCACATGCATGCGCCCGGGCCAGGCGCGCAGCTCGACCGGCACGCCCGCCGCGACGGCGCGGCGCGCGAGCGCCTCGGCATCGGCGAACATCGGGTCGCGGGCGTTGGCGTGGATCGCGATCGGCGGCAGGCCGCGCATCGTGCCGAGCATCGGATTGACCGAAGGATCGCGCGGGCTGGCCGAACCGAGATAGAGGCGCGCGCATTGCCGCGCCACCGGGTGGATGTCGCCGCGCCCCGGATCGACGTCGATCCACGGCGACAACAAGGCGAGGCCCGCGGGCTGCTTGCCGCGCGCCACCAGCCGCTGCGCCGCGGCGAGCGCGAGGCCGCAGCCCGTCGATTCGGCGACGAGCACGATATTCTGTGCCGCATGGCCGCGCGCGATCAGCAGTTCGGCGGCGGTCTCGACGTCGTCGACCGCGGCGGGGCAGGGGAATTCGGGGGCGAGGCGATAGTCGCAGATCGCCACCTTCGCGCCCGCCTCGCGCGCGATGCGGGCGATCATCGCGGTGAAATGCGGGCTGCGCGGGACGACGAACGAGCCGCCGGGGACGTAGAGCAGCACCATGTCGCGGCGGAAGCCGGGGCCGTCGATCCACGACATGGCGGGGCCCTTCGCGACCGGGCGCTCGACCGACAGGCCGGCGATCGCGACGTTCATCAGCGCGATATGCTTGGCATCGACGGCGACGAAGCGGTCGCGCAGATCGCGGTAGCGGTCGCGCCGTTCGGCGGGGTCGGCGATCGCCGCGGCGCGCGTCAATTCGTTCGCGACCAGCCAGCCGCCAAGCCGCCAGGGAAGCGCGACGCCGAGGTCGAGAAGGGCGCGGCGGACGAGCGATGTCGCGCGCGGCATCGCCGTCACCTCCACCCCCGGCAGGTCGAGCGCGAGCCCCGCCATCGCCTGTTCCCCTTGGCGCCGAAATCGGCTATCTTCCAAGGGTTCTAGGGGGCTTGGCGATGCGCATCAAGGGGACCGACCGCAAGGCCGTCGAGGCGCTGGTCGACACGTCGGAGGCGCTGCGCGACTATGTCCGCCTCTATCCCGAGGCGAAGCGCCGCGCGGTCGAGATCGTGACCGGGGTCGCGGGCGATTATGCCGACATGGGCATGGAATTGGTCATCGAGATCGCCGAGGATGCCGCGGCGCGGATCGAGCGGCTGGGCAAGCGCTTCGACCTGACCGCGTCCGAGGCTTTGCTCGCGCTGCATATCGCCGATGGCGGCAGCACCGCCGATTATGCGGCATCGCGCGGGATCACGCGCAACACCGTACGCAACCAGTTGCAGGCGGTGTTCGACAAGACCGGGGCGCGGCGCCAGACCGAGCTGGTGCGGCTGCTGGCGGACTTTTGATGGCGGGGTGAGCGCTAGGGACGGGCGGGAGCTATTGTTCTTAATCCTCCCTGTCGCGCAGCGATGGGGAGGGGGACCATGCGAAGCATGGTGG
>NZ_LNSB01000025.1 GCF_001468285.1 Sphingopyxis sp. HIX
GCGCGATGCGGGGTGCGGTCGTCGGCGGCGAAGCCCGCCAAGGCCGCGAGCGCAGCCCCGCCCCCCTCGATCTCGGCGCCCGCCGCCGACGACCGCACCCCGCATCGCGCCCCGCCGGGACGCGGCAACGGCGGCGGAAGCGGCGGCGGGGGTTTCGCCCTGCCCGCCCCCCTTTGGGCGCTCGCGCTCGGCGCGATCCTGCTGCTCGGCGCGACCTTCTGGCTCGGCGGCCGCTTCGGCGGCGGGATGAGCAAGAGCGAGGTCGAGACGATCGTCGCCGACTATATCAAGGCGAACCCGCAGATCATTCCCGAGGCGCTGTCGGCGCAGCGCGACCGCGAGATGGCGAAGGCGATCGACCAGATCCGCCCGGCGCTCGAAAAGCCCTATGCCGGGGCCTGGGCGGGCAATGCCGACGGCGATGTGACGCTGACCGTCTTCACCGACTACGCCTGCGGTTTCTGCCGCGCCAGCTTGCCCGACATCGACCGGCTGATCCGCAGCGACCGCCGCGTGAAAGTCGTGTTCCGCGAGCTGCCGATCATCTCGCCGCAGAGCCGCGACGCCGCGATCATGGCGCTCGCCGCGGCGCGCCAGGGCAAATATGACGCCTTCCACCACGCAATGTTCCGCGCCCCGTCGCTCGACGCCAGCGCGATCGCCGCAGCGGCGGAGAAGGCAGGCGTGGTCACCGACGGCAGCGCCGACGCGACCGCCAACGAGGCGCTCTTCCAGCGCGAACTCGACAGCAATCTCGCGATCGCCAGCCAGCTGCAGCTCAACGCCACCCCGACCTGGGTCATCGGCGACCAGCTGCTGCAGGGCCAGATCGGTTATGAAGGGCTGCGCGACGCGGTCGCCAAGGCGCGGGCGAAGGGCTGAGGCGATGACCGCGGGATCGGCCGAGACCTCGATCACCCGCGCGGTCCGCAACCCTGCGCTGATGGACGCCGCGCTCGCGCTCTACGAGGGACGGCTGCACGACGCCGAGCCGGTGCTGAAGGCGCATCTGAAGCGCGACCCGTTCGACGTCGCCGCGATGCGCATGCTCGCCGAGCTGGCGGCGCGGATCGAACGCTACCGCGATGCCGAGGCGCTGCTGCGCCGCGCGCTCGAACTCGCGCCCGAATTCCTCGCCGCGCGCTCGAACCTCGCGACCGTGCTCCACCGCCAAGGCCGGTCGGGCGAGGCGGTCGAGGAGCTCGACCGGCTGCAGCAACTCGACCCCGACAACCCGACCAACGCCAATCTAAAGGCCGCGGCGCTGGGCCGCGTCGGCGAGTTCGACGAGGCGCTCGAACTCTACGAACAGGTGCTCCAGAATTTCGGCAAGCAGCCGAAGATCTGGATGTCCTATGGCCATATGCTGAAGACCGTGGGGCGGCAGGTCGACGCGGTCGCCGCCTATCGCGAGGCGCTCGCGCTGAAACCGACGCTCGGCGAAGTGTGGTGGAGCCTCGCGAATTTGAAGACGCTGAAGTTCGACGACGGCGATATCGCGGCGATGCGCGCGGCACTCGATGCCGACGGCATCGGCGCGCCGGACCGGTTCCACCTGCATTTCGCGCTCGGCAAGGCGCATGAGGACCGCGGGCAGGCCGCCGCGGCCTTCGAGCATTATGCGACGGGCAATGCGCTGCGCAAGGAACTGCTACCCTACGATGCCGGCCAGACGCGCGCCGCGGTCGATCATGCGATCGCGCTCTATACCCCCGAATTTTTCGAAGCGCGCCGCGGCCATGGCGCGGCGGCGAGCGACCCGGTCTTCATCATCGGCATGCCGCGCGCCGGATCGACGCTGATCGAGCAGATCTTGTCGAGCCATTCGATGGTCGAGGGCACGATGGAATTGCCCGACATCCCGAAACTTTATGGCCAGGCGCGCGGCATGGGCGGCATCGCCCGGTTGTCGGCCGAGGACGCGCGCGTGCTCGGTGAACGCTATCTGCACGACACGGCGGTGCAGCGGAAGAGCGGCAAGCCCTTCTATATCGACAAGCTGCCCAACAACTGGCTGCACAGCGGTTTCATCCGGCTGATCCTGCCGAATGCCAAGATCATCGACGCGCGGCGCCACCCGATGGATTGCTGTTTTTCGAACTTCAAGCAACATTATGCCCGCGGCCAGGCGTTCAGCTACGACCTCGCCGACATGGGGCATTATTATGCCGATTATGTGCGCCTCATGGACCATTTCGACGCCGTCCTGCCCGGCCATGTCCACCGCGTCTTCCACGAGCGGCTGATCGACGATCTGGAAGGCGAAGTGCGCGCGTTGCTCGCTTATCTCGGCCTCCCGTTCGAGGCCGCCTGCCTCGATTTCCACACCAACGAGCGCGCGGTGCGGACCGCCAGTTCGGAACAGGTGCGGCGCCCGATCAACCGCGACGGCGTCGGCCAGTGGCGCGCGATGGAAGAATGGCTGGGACCGCTGGTCGATGCATTGGGGCCCGCGCTGACGCAGTATCCGGCGACGCCCTGAGGCGATTGTTGCAATTTTGTCATAGTGGCCGCGAAACGGCGGTCGCACGCCGTCATTTCGCGGGCGCCCGATTGACGGCGCGCCGAAACTGTTCAAGCTTCCCTTTCCGCCGCTGCAACGGCGATCGCACATATGAGGGGGTCTTTTATGCGGTTCCAATTTTCGCGCCGCGCGCTGCTTCTGGCATCGCTGTCCGGCACGGTATTGTCGGCCACGCCGGCGCTGGCGCAGGATGCTCCAGCCGACACCGGCGACGACGACGAGATCGTGGTCACGGCGCAGAAGCGCGAAGAAAATCTGCAGGACGTCCCGATCAGCATCCAGGCGCTCGGCACGCGCAAGCTCGACCAGCTGAACGTCGCCAATTTCGAGGATTTCTCGAAACTGCTGCCCAGCGTCTCCTTCCAGTCGAGCCAGCCGGGCGTGACCACCGTCTATATGCGCGGCGTCGCGAGCGGCGGCGACGGCAACCATTCGGGCTCGCTGCCCAGCGTCGGCGTCTATCTCGACGAACAGCCGGTGACGACGATCGGCGGCACGCTCGACGTCCATGTCTACGACATCGCGCGCATCGAATCGCTCGCCGGGCCGCAGGGCACGCTCTACGGCGCCTCGTCGCAGGCGGGCACGATCCGCATCATCACCAACAAGCCCGACACCAGCGGTTTCGAGGGCCGCGTCGACGGCGAGATCAACACGGTCAAGAGCGGCGGCGTCGGCGGCAAGGTCGAGGGCATGATCAACGCCCCGCTCAGCGACATGGCGGCGGTGCGCTTCGTCGGCTGGTACCAGCGCGATTCGGGCTATATCGACAATGTCCCCGGCACGCGCAGCTTCCTGCCGACGCCCGGCGGCATCACGGTCAACAACAATGCCTTCGTCGAAAAGGATTTCAACGACGCCGAAATCTATGGCGGCCGCGCCGCGCTGAAGGTCGACCTCGACGACAATTGGACGATCACCCCGACCGTCCTCTACCAGAAGCAGAAGAGCAGCGGCGTCTTCGTCCAGGATCCGCTCGTCGGCGACCTGCAGGTCCAGCGTTTCTATCCCGACCAGCGCCGCGACAAGTTCATCCAGGCGGCGCTGACGATCGAGGGCAAGATCGGCAATTTCGACCTGACCTATGCCGGTGCCTATCTCGACCGCAAGACGTACCAGATCAACGACTATACCGATTATGCCGAGGCCTATGACGCGCTCTATGCCGATTATGGCGGGCTGGCCGGCTATTTCTACCTCGAGGACAATGGCGGCAACGACATCGACCCGCGCCAGTTCATCATCGGGACCGACCATTTCCGCAAGATGAGCCAGGAAGTGCGCGTGTCGTCGCCGCAGGACGAACGCTTCCGCGTCGTCGCCGGGCTCTTCTACCAACGCCAGAGCAACGAAATCCACCAGGACTATATCGTCCCCGGTCTCGCGAGCGCGCTGTCGGTCAACGGCCGCCCGGGCACTCTCTGGCTCACCGAGCAGAAGCGCGTCGACAAGGATTATGCGGCGTTCGGCGAAGCGAGCTTCGACATCACCCCGACGGTCACGCTGACCGGCGGCGGGCGCTATTATAAATATGACAACAGCCTGATCGGCTTCTTCGGCTTCGGCCGCAACCCGAACGGCCCGCCGTTCAACGGCGCGGGCAGCTCGCGCACGGGCGTCGCCGGCTGTTATACGACGACGGGCGCGATCCTGCGCGATAATCCGGGCGGCACGCTGCTGCCCGCCGCGGTGCCGGGCGGACCCTGTACCAACCTTGCCGATTTCGTGGGCGGCGAGCTTGTCCCCAAGCGCACCAAGGATACGGGTTTCACCCACCGCGTGAACCTGACGTGGAAAGCCAGCGAGGATGTGATGACCTATGCGACCTGGTCGCGGGGCTTCCGTCCGGGCGGCATCAACCGGCGCGGGACGATCGCGCCCTATGACGCCGACTTCCTGACCAATTACGAGCTGGGGATCAAGACGACGCTGGCCGACGGCAAGGTCCGGCTGAATGCGGCGATCTATATGCAGGACTGGAAACGCTTCCAATTCTCCTTCCTGGGCGAGAACAGCTTCACCGAGATCCACAATGGTCCGAACGCGCGGATCAAGGGGATCGAGGCGGACGTCAATATCCGGGCGACCGACGGGCTGACCTTCACCGCGGCGGCCTCCTATACCGACGCCAAGACCCGGAATAATCTCTGCGCGATCGACGATCCGACCTATCAATGTACCGACCCGGGCAACTCGATTTCGGCGGCCAAGGGCACGCGCCTGCCGGTGACGCCGAAGTTCAACGGCAATGCGACGGTGCGTTACCAATTCCCGGTCGGGCCGGGCGAGATGCACTTCCAGTCGGTGATCGCGCATCGCAGCTCGGCCACCCCCGACATCCGCGTCGCCACCGCCAATGCGCTCGGCCGGATCAAGGGGTCGACCACGGTCGACTTCGGCGCCGGGTTCGAATGGAGCAACTACAGCTTCGAGCTGTTCCTGCAGAATGCGTTCGACGAGCGGGCACAGCTCGCGCGCTTCTCGAATTGCGGCCAGTGCGACGGGCGCGTGCAGGTGTTGGTGAACCAGCCCCGGACGATCGGGGCGCGACTGGGCGCCAAGTTCTGATCGGGTGACCGAACCGCAAACCAACAACGAAAGGCCGGGCCAAAAGCTCGGCCTTTTGATGTGCGTCGCGCTCGGCATGGGCAATATGATCGGGTCGGGGGTGTTCCTGCTCCCGCGCGATCTCGCGCCGCTCGGCTGGAACGCGATCATCGGCTGGGGCGTGTCGATCGCGGGGACCTTGTGCCTCGCCATCGTCTTTGCACGGCTCGCGAAGCGGCTGCCGACCGGATGCGCGGCCTATACCTATGCCGCCGAAGCCTTCGGCCCCGGCACCGGCTTCATCGTCGCATGGAGCTACTGGATCAGCTGCTGGACGGTGGTCGCGACGCTCGCGGTCGCGGCGCTCAGCAATCTGTCGATCCTGATGCCCTGGCTCGCCGACGCCGGCGCACTGACCGCGTGGATCGCGATCGGCTGCATCTGGCTTTTCACCCTCGTCAACCTCGCGGGCGTCCGGCGCGCGGGCGGCGCGCAGCTGCTGACGCTCGGGCTCAAGCTGATCCCGGTCGTCGGCGCGATATTCGTCGGCATCTGGGCGCTCGGCACCGGTACCGCGCCCCCGCCGACGATGGCCGGGACCGAGCCGGTCAGCCTGTCGGCGGTGAGCTCGGCGGCGACGCTGACCCTGTTCGCGCTCCTCGGTTTCGAAAGCGCGTGCGTGGTCAGCGACCGGGTCAAGGATCCCGAGCGCACGATCCCGCGCGCGACGGTGATCGCCGCCGCGGCGGTGGGCCTGCTCTACCTCCTGTCGTGCACGACGGTGACTTTGCTCGTGCCGCTCGACACGCTCCATAGTTCGAACGCGGCCTATGCGACCTTCTTCTCGCGGCTCGTCAGCCCCGAGGCTGGACAGGTCGTCGCGCTCTTCGCAGCGATCGCGGCGCTCGGCGCGCTCAACGGCTTCGTGCTGCTGCAGGGCGACATCCCGCGCGATCTGGCGCACCGCCGGCTGCTCCCCGCCGCCTTCGCGCGCGACAATCGTTTCGCCTCGCCGTGGATCACCCAGCTCGTGTCGAGCGGGCTGGCGAGCGTGATCGTCTATGCCAATTATTCGCGCGGGCTCGCCGACCTCTTTGCCTTCATGGTCAAGGTGACGACCTCGACCGCGATCATCCTCTATATCGTCGGCGCGCTCGCGGCGCTGTGGCTCGAGCGGCGGGGCGAGATGAAGGTCTCGGCGGGTTTCGTGGCGGCTACGGTCGCGGGCTTTCTCTACAGCGGCTGGGCCTTCTACGGCGCCGGGCTGGAGGCGAGCGTGTGGAGCCTGATCATGACCGCCGCAGGGCTGCCGATCTATCTGGCGATGCGGTACGCGAAGCCCGCGGCCGCCTGAAGCTTGATTCCGGCCGCCGAATCGCCTATCGGCGCGGTCCCACGAGCCCGGATTCGGGCTTTTCTGGAGAAATGACGTGTCGGACCGCCGGACCATCCAGGGTTTGAAACCCTGCGGCATCCGCCCGCTGTCGTAGCGCGTTTTTCCTGACGCGGTGCGCCCGGGCGCTGCCGCAATTTCCAACCCGCCCATCATCACTTCTGCCGCCGGGCGCCATGCGTCCGCCGGCCGCAGGCAGGTATCTATGTTGCACGACAGCCACTGGGCGCGTGCGCTCGCGCGCGCCATCGCCACGGATCATCCAGGCAAGACCAAGACCGGCCGGGCCCTGCTCGGCTGGGCCCGCGCGCGCGCCGCCGCGCTCGGGCTCGATGAAAGGAATATCTCGCGCGCGGCGCTGCTGGCGGAGCTCCCGGCCCCGCCCCCGGGCGCGCACGCGGACGAAGGCCTGATCCAGGCCGGCCGACTGGCCGAGGCGCTCGAGCTGCCCGGCGAGGAACGCGCGTTGCTGCTGCTCGCGACGGCGCTCGACCGCGCGCCGCTGACCCGCAGCCTCGAGCAGCTGATCGGCGCGGAGAAGCTCGACATGGAGGCCCTGGCGGGCGCGGTCACCGGGATCGCGCCGCACGCGCTGCGCCGCGCCGAGGTGGTGCGGCTCGACCTCGTCGGGCGCTGGACCGACAAGAGCGGCGGGGTCGAGTTCGGCCTCTGCTGGGCGTTCGAGCGGCTGCTCGACGCCCCGCCCGGGCGCCACGAAAGCCTGCTCGACGGCCTGCTCGGCGCACGGCAGGCCGCGCGCCACGCGCTCGAGGATTTCCCGGCGCAGCGCGGCGAGGCCGAGCTCGCGATCCGGCTGCTGCGCGGGGCGATCGATCGCGGCGCGCGCGGGATCAACATCCTGATCCACGGCCCGCCGGGGACGGGCAAGACCGAGCTGGCGCGCACGCTGGCCGCCGCGGTCGGCGAACCGCTGCACGGGGTCGGCGAGGCCGACGGCGACGGCGACGAGCCCAGCCGCTTCGACCGCGTCGCCGCTCTGCGGCTGGCGCTGCGCACGCTCGAAAAGCGCGGTCGCGCGCTGCTGCTGTTCGACGAGATGGAGGACCTGCTCGGTAATGCCCGGCGCGAGCAGGACGGCCGCGTGCGCGATCGCGCGGGGTCGAAGCTGTTCGTCAATCGCCTGCTCGAAGACAATGTCGTGCCGGTGATCTGGACGTCGAACGCGGTCGCCGACGTCGATGCCGCGATCCTGCGGCGCTTCAGCCTGTCGATCCATATGGACTTCCCCGGTGCCGCGCACAGCCCGGCGATGCTCGAACGCGTGAGCGCCGAGGAAAGCGTCGCGGTCGACCCCGCGCTGCAGGCGCTGGCCGCGACCGCGCCCGAGACGGCATCGCTGTTCCGCATCGCGGCACGCGCGGCCGCGCTCGCGGGCGACGCGGCGAGCGCCAGCCGCTTCGCGGGCTCTGTGCTCGGGACGCTGCGCGGCGAGACGATCGCACCGCGGCCGCAGGGCGCCTTCGACGAGACCTTGCTCGCCGCCGACACCGACCTGCCCGCGCTATTCGGCGCGCTGGCCCGCCCCGGCGCGCCCGCCGATTTCTCGCTGCTGCTCACGGGGCCGCCGGGCACGGGCAAGACCGAGGCCGTGCAGGCGCTGGCGCGGCAGCTCGGGCGGCCGCTGCATGTCAAGCGCGCGTCGGACCTGATGTCGAAATGGGTCGGCGAGACCGAACAGGCGATCGCAGCAGCCTTTGCCGAGGCGCGGCGGCAGGGCGCGATGCTCTTCTTCGACGAGGTCGATTCGCTGCTCGCCGACCGGCAGGGGGCGTCGCGAAGCTGGGAGGTCAGCCAGGTCAACGAACTGCTGACCTGGATGGCGGAGCATCCGCTGCCCTTTGCCGCGGCGACCAATCATGCGGCGAAGCTCGACCCCGCGTCGGCGCGGCGTTTCGTGTTCAAGGTCGAGATGCGCACGCTCGACGCCGGGCGGGCGCGGCGGGCGTTCGTCCATTTCTTCGGGCGCGAAGCACCGGCAGCGCTCGACCGGCTCGGCGGGCTCACGCTCGGCGACTTTGCGGTCGTCGCGCGGCAGATGCGCTTTACCGGCGCGGCGAACGATGCGGCGCTGGTCGAACGGCTGCGGCGCGAGCGCGCGGCGCGCCCGGCGATGCCGCAGCCGATCGGCTTCGGATCAGGCGCGCCAACGGGGCGCGAAGAAACCCCGGTCGCGTAGCACCACCTCGGCGGCATTGTGTCCCGGCGCGCCGGTGACCCCGCCGCCGGGGTGCGCGCCCGCGCCGCACATGTAGAGGTTCCTGACCGGCCCGCGGTAACCGCCGTTTCCGAGCACCGGGCGCGCGGCCCACAGCTGGTCGAGCGTCATATTGCCGTGCATGATGTCGCCGCCGATCAGCCCGAACTTGCGCTCGAGCCCCTTGGGCGACAGGCGCGTATGGCCGACGATGCTGGCGCGGAAACCCGGCGCATGCGCCTCGACGGTGTCGATGATCGCGTCGGCGGCGGCGCCTTCCTCATCGTCCCAGTCCCGGCCGTCGGGCAATTCGGGGGCGAACTGCTGGCAGAAGAGGCTGGCGACATGCTGGCCCGGAGGGGCGAGGCTGTCGTCGACGGTCGAGGGGATGAGCATCTCGACGATCGGCTTCTTCGACCAGCCGAACTGCTTCGCGTCGAGGAAGGCGCGATCCATATAATCGAGCGTCGGGGCGAGGATGATGCCCGACTGGTGATGCTCGCCCGGTTCCGGAAGACAGGTGAATTTGGGGAGTTCGCTGAGCGCGACGTTCATGCGGAAGGTGCCGCTGCCCGCCTTGAAGCCGCGGATGCGGCGCTGGAAATCGCCCGGCAGGTCGGACGCGTCCATCAGCCGTTCGTAGAGCAGTTTCGGCCCGACATTGGCGATGACCCGCGCCGCGGCGACCTCCTCGCCGCCGACGAGCTTGACCCCGACCGCCTTGTCGCCGTCGACGAGCACCTTCTCGACCGGGCTTTCGAGGCTGATCTCGACGCCCATGTCGCGGCAGACCTTCGCCATGATCTCGGTGATCTTGCCCATGCCGCCGACGCTGTGGCCCCACGCGCCCTTCTTGCCGTTCACTTCGCCGAAGACGTGGTGGAGCAGCACATAGGCGCTGCCCGGGGTATCGGGGCTCGCATAGTTGCCGACGACGGCGTCGAAGCCGAAGGCGGCCTTGACCGCCTCGCTCTCGAACCAGCTGTCGAGCATCGTGCGCGCCGATTTGGTGAAGAGGTCGAGCACGTCGCGCTGCTGTTCGAGGCTGAGCCCCGCGAAGCGTCGCCCCTGCCGTGCGCCGTCGATCAGCGTGCGGAAGCCTTCGCCCACATTGGGCGGCACGCGCAGCGCGAGGTCGCGGAGCAGTTCGGCGACATTTTCGAGCGCGTCATAATAGGCGGGCAGCACCTCGGCGTCGTGGTTCGAGAATTTGCGAAATTCGGCCTGCGTGCGTTCGAGACCGCCGCCGAGCTTCAGATAACCGCCATCCTCCTGCGGCAGGAAATTGCTGATCGGCCGCTCGATGACACGATAGCCGTGATCGGCGAGCTTCATGTCGGCGATCACCTTGGGCTGGAGCAGGCTGACCGTGTAGCTCGCGACCGAGTTGCGGAAGCCCGGCGCGAATTCCTCGGTCACCGCGGCGCCGCCGACGACGTCGCGCGCCTCGACGATGCGCACCTTGAGGCCCGCCTTGGCGAGATAGAAGGCGCAGACGAGGCCATTGTGGCCGGCGCCGATGATCAGCGCGTCATATTTTTTGGTCATTTTTGGCTCCATCCCGCACGCGGGGCTTGGTCGAGGCGGGATTCGGGGATCAGGTCGCGCATCCGCGAACAGAAATGCTTGAGGCAGACTTCCTTGTCGCTGAGCGGGCCCACCTGGAAACTCTTCGATTGCATGCCTTGCTGGACGCGCGTGATGAGTTCGGTGTCCTCGGCATTGACCTGGCGGTTGATGCGCCAGTTCAGATAGCGCGTCGCTTTCATCTCGCGGCGCTCATCGGGGAGGACATAGCTGATCTCGCGGATCAGGCAGGTCGTCGGGCCGGTCGGCAGCCACTGCATGAAGTCGACCTGGTCGGGATAGATGTCGAAGGCGACATTGGGCCAGAGCTTGAAATAGAGCCAGTGGCGCTGGCGATCCGCGGGCAAATGCGGGACCGGCGGCAGCAACCGCTGGTACATGCGCTCGGACCAATTGGCCGACGGCCGGTCGATCAAATCGCCCCACATACGGTCGACATTGTCCTTCGCCTCGACGCCATAGCTTTTGCCGAACAGACGCGTGAGGCCCGGGTGCGCGACGGGGATGTGGAGGCCGTCCGAATAATTATCGCCGACATTCTTCCAGTTCACCTCGCGCGGACGCAGCGTGACGCGCCCCAATGCGCCGAGTTCCTCGAAGCGATAGGGTTCGACCATCGCCTCGTATGGCGCCATCATCGTCGCGACCGACGGGCCGCCGTCATCCTCGAGCCGGACGAACCAGAAGCCGCGCCATTGTTCGAGCCCGACGGGGACGAGCCCCGCCCTGCCCTTGTCGAGCGTCGGGTAGCTCGCGCTGTCGGGCACGCCCGTGAGGCGGCCGTCGAGTTCGTAGGTCCAGGCGTGATAGGGGCAGACCAGCTTCTTCGCGCAGCCCGCCGCGCCGTCGAGCAGGCGCGAGCCGCGGTGGCGGCAGACGTTGGTAAAGGCGCGGACATTGCGGTCGGCGCCGCGGACCAGGATCACGCTCTCGCCGCAATAGTCGATGCTGTGCCAGTCGCCCACGTTCGGGATGTCGCTGTCGTGGCAGACGACCTGCCAGCTGGGGCGGAAGATGCGCTCCATCTCCACCGCGTGATACTCGGGGTCGCTGTAGGTCCAGGCGGGCAAGGACCAGCCGTCGAGTGGGTCGATGTTCCGGAAATTGTCGAAAGTGTCGCGCAGCGTTGCCATGAGTCGATCCTTATTGTACAAGTGTATAACAAGATGCAGCCCGCTCGCCAAGCCTTTACGCGCGAAAGCGCCGACGCCCGCCGCGCCGACCTGATCGAGGCGACCGCGGCGTGCCTCGCCGCGCTCGGCCTCGCGGGGACGAATGTGCGCGCGATCTGCGCGCGCGCCGGGGTGTCGCCCGGGCTCTTGCGCCATTATTTTGCGGGGATCGACGACCTGGTCGCCGCGACCTACCAGGCGACGAGCGACCGGATGGACGCGATCTTCGCCGCCGCGGTCGAGAGCGCCGGCCCCGACCCGCGCGCGCGGCTGAACGCCTATCTGACCGCGAGCTTCCGCCCCCCGGTGACCGATCCCGAGCTGCTCGGCGCCTGGACCGCCTTTTGGGCGCTGGCCCGAAGCGACGCGCGCATGACGCGTATCCATGCCGAAAGCTACGCCGGTTATCGCGCGCGGCTGAGCGAGCTGCTCGCGGCTTGCGGAGCACGCGATGCCGACCGGTTGGCGATCATGCTGACCGCGATGGTCGACGGGCTGTGGCTCGAACTGTCGCTCGATTCGACAAGCTTCGGCGCCGACGCGGCGACGGCGATGATCGAACAGGCGGTGGCGGCGCTGCTCGACTGAGCAACGCCGCCCTTTCCTTGTGGACCCCGGCTTTCGCCGGGGAACAGATCGTCAGAAGCTGCCCTTCACCGGACGAACGATGATTTCGCTGACGTCGACATCGGCGGGCTGTTCGACCGCGAAGCGGATCGCACGAGCGATCGCGTCGGGGGTGATCGCGATGCTGCGGAATTCGGCCATGGCGGCGGCGCTGTCCGGATCGGTGATGTCATGGCCGAGTTCGGATTCGACGACGCCGGGCGAGATGATCGTCGCGCGGATATCCTGATGTTCCTGGCGAATGCCGTCGGTGATAGCCCAGACGGCGAATTTGGTCGCGCAATAGACCGCACCGGTGGGCACGACATAATGTGCGCCCAAAGAGGCGACATTGACGAAATGCCCCGAACCCTGCGCGGTGAAGCCGGGCAGCGCGGCTGCAATGCCGTTGAGGACGCCGCGGATATTGACGTCGATCATCGCGTCCCAATTGGCCGTTTCGAGCGCGGCGAGCGGCGACAGCGGCATGATGCCGGCATTGTTGACCAGCACATCGACGCGGCCAAAGCGCTGGGTGGCATGATCGACGAAGGCCTGCATGTCGGCGCGGTTGGTGACGTCGAGCGCGCGAAACTCGGCAGTGCCGCCGGCGGCGGCGATCTCGGCCGCCAGCACTTCGAGCCGATCGGTACGGCGCGCGCCGAGGAGCAGTTTCGCGCCGGTGGCGGCGAGCTCGCGCGCCGTGGCGGCGCCGATACCGCTGCTCGCGCCGGTGATGAGGATGACTTTGTCGGTGGTCGTCATGGTCGGTCTCCTTGTCTGCCGAGCGGCGCCTTGCCGTTCGCTGGAGACTTATTGCACCCGGTCGGGATAGGAGCGGTAGATCGCAGCTCAGCGATGATTGCACGATCCTCCGCATGATGGGCTTTGCGCTTGCGGGGCCCAGATCGGGATGCGACACCGCGATCATGACGAGCTTGCAAGAAATGCGCGACATCCTGCTTCGCCACCGGCCGAGCGACGGCATCCACCCCTGCCCGCTACCGCGTATATCGCTTGTCCGTAGCTCCGAAGCGGGCGAACCGATGCCGGTGGTCTATGAGCCATCGTTGTGCCTCGCGATCAGCGGGCGCAAGCGCGTGCTGATCGGCGATACCGGCTTCGTTTACGACAGCGCGCAATATCTGGTGGTGTCGGTCGACCTGCCAGTGACCGGCATGATACTCGAGGCCAGCGCCGAGGATCCCTATCTGTGCCTGAAGCTCGACCTCGACGTCGCGGTGCTGAGCGAGTTGCTGCTCGCGCATGACGATCGTGTGCCGCGCGGCGACCATGCGGCATCGATCGCGGTGGGCGAGGTCGACCCTGCGATGCGCGACACCGCGTTGCGGCTGCTGCGCCTGCTCGACACGCCCGATGATATTCCCGCGCTGGCACCGCTGATCGAGCGCGAATTGCTCTATCGGCTGCTGTCCGGACCGCGGGGCGCGATGCTGCGCCATATCGCGACCGCCGACACAAAGCTGTACCAGATCAGCCGCGCGGTGGCGTGGATCAAGGATCATTATGCCGGAGCGTTCAGCATCGACCATCTGGCAGGGCTGGCGGGGATGAGCCCGTCGTCCTTCCACGAGCATTTCAAGAGCGTGACGCGATTCAGTCCGCTGCAATACCGAACCCGGCTGCGCCTGCTCGAAGCGCGGCGGTTGATGGTATCCGATGCGATCGACGCGGCAAGCGCGGGATTCCAGGTCGGCTATGACAGCCCGTCGCAGTTCAGCCGCGACTACGCCAAGGCATTCGGCATGCCGCCGCTGCGCGATGCGGCAAGGCTGCGGGCGATGCCGGCGGGGTTGGCGGGGTGAGGGATAGAGCCGATGTCCGCTCTCCCCCCCCCCCGCAGGCGCGAGGGGAGGATCGGCTACTTCGACAAATCCCTCAACAAGCTGTCCCAATGCGCCAGCGCCGGGGCAATCGCGTCGACCGGCACGCGCTCGTTGAGGCCGTGCGCATAGCTGTCGCTGGCCTTCGAGAAGAGCCCGGCGACGCCGTAACTCGGCACGCCCTGCGCGCGGAAATGATAGCTATCGGTCGCGCCCGCGCTCATCGACGGGATGATCGGCAGGCCCGGCGCGCGCGCATGGACCGCCTTCTTCACCGCCGCCATGACGTCGGGACGCAGCGGCGAGGCGTCGCTGGCGCTGGCGTCGGGATCGGGGTTCACCTTGACCGCGGGGTCGGCGATGACCTTTTCGAGCTCGGCGCGCACCGCCTCGACCGGCACCCCGGGAAAGATGCGGCAGTTGATGTTCGCGGTCGCGCGCTGCGGCAGCGCGTTTTCGGCGTGGCCGCCCTTCACCAAGGTCGGCACGCAGGTGGTACCGATCTGCCCGATATATTCGGGGTCGGCGCGGATCGCGGCGATCGCCTTGGCGTCGGCCGGGTTGGCGGCGAAGGCTTTCAGCGCCGCGCCGATGTCGCCGCCGACCTGGTCGGCGACGATCGGCATGCCGATCTTGGTCAGCTCGTTCTGCTGCGGGGTGAAGCGATAGGCGCCGACCTTCGCCAGCGCGTTCGACAGCTGGACGATCGCATTGCTGTCCGACGGGCGCGAGCTGTGGCCGCCAGCATTGGTGACCTCGAGCGTGAAGTCGGCATAGGTCTTTTCGCCTGCCTGCAGCCCGTAATATTGCGGCTTGCCGTCCTCGGCGATCAGCCCGCCGCCGCCGTCGCCGTTCAGCGCGAATTCGGCGTTCTTGTACTTTGCGGCGAGCGCGCGGGTGGTCGTCATCGACGTCTCCTCGTCGCCCGAGAGCAGCAGGATGATGCTACGCTTCGGCTTGAAGCCCTCCTTCTTGAGCTGCGCCATCGCGGCGACCATCATCGACACGTCGAACTTGTTGTCCTCCGACCCGCGCCCGAAGATATAGCCATTCTCTTCGACCGGCACGAAGGGGTCGCGCGTCCAGTCCTTCGCATCGGCCTCGACCACGTCCATATGGCCGAGCAGCACGATCGGCTTGGCCTGCGTCGTGCCGTGGAGCGTCGCGGCGAAGGTCGCGGTCTCGCCGATCGGGGTGATCTCGATATCGGCGTCGGCATAGCCCGCGGCCTTGAGCACGCCAGCGTAATAGGCGGCGAGTTCGGGAACCTTGCCGCGGCCCATGACGGTCGGGATCGCGATACTGTCCTTGAGGATCTTCTTCGCCGCCTCGGCGTCGGCGGGCTTGGCGTGGACGGGCGCGGCGGCGAGCAGGGCGGCGGCGAGGGCGAGCGGGGCGACAAGGCTTTGCATGAGAGCGGGTTATGGCGCGTCGCTCGGGTTGCGCAAGAGGCGTCGCGCGGCCCGATAGGGCACGATATATGTTTCGCGCAAAGACGCAAAGACGGGAAGATGTTCGTGCATGGCGCGGAGATTGCGTCCCAAAACCGCGCGAAGCGCTTTTATTTCGCCTGCGGCGGCAAGCCGGGCCGGAAAAATGGCGCGACCTCTTCGTATCTTTGCGTCTTTGCGCGAAACTCTTTTTACGCCGCCTTCTTCGCCTTCGGCGCCGGGGTCTTCGGCTTGAACCGGCAGAGGTCGTCGACCGGGCAGCGCCAGCATTCGGGCGTGCGCGCCTTGCAGATGTAGCGGCCGTGGAGGATCAGCCAGTGGTGCGCCCCGACGCGGAAGGGGCCGGGAGTTTCCTTGTCGAGCTTCTTTTCGACCGCGAGCACCGTCTTGCCGGGCGCGAGCCCGGTGCGGTTGCCGACGCGGAAGATATGCGTGTCGACCGCGAAGGTCTCCGCCCCGAAAGCGCAATTCATCACGACATTGGCGGTCTTGCGTCCGACCCCCGGCAGCTCGACCAGCGTATCGCGATCCGCAGGCACCTCACCGCCAAAGTCGCGGACGAGGATTTCGGAGAGGGCGATGACATTCTTGGCCTTGGCGTTGAACAGCCCGATCGTCTTGATGTGCTGCTTGAGGCCCGCTTCGCCGAGGTCGACCATTTGCTGCGGGGTCTTCACCTCCTGGAACAATTTGCGCGTGGCCTTGTTCACGCCAACGTCGGTCGCCTGCGCCGAGAGCACCACCGCGACGAGCAGCTGGTAGGTGTTGCCGAACTCCAGCTCGGTCTCAGGGCTGGGGTTCAGCTCGGCGAGGCGGCGGTAGAATTCGAAGATGTCGGCCTTTTTCATTGGGGGGCGGGCTGCTTTCCGGCGGGATGCGCCGCCTTCCACTCCATCGCGGCGCGGACGCGGCGCTCGACCGAGGGGTGCGAATAGAAGAGGAATTCCTCGACCGCGTTCGGGCGCGGGTTGCGATATTCGGCGGTCTTCACGAGCGCGCTCGCCATCGCGTCGGGCAGGTTGACGGTCTGCACCGAATAGAGGTCGGCTTCGGTCTCGCCCTTGCGCACGACCCAATTCTGCACCGGCTGCGCGAGCAGGCCGAACAGCGAGACGATGAACATCAGCACCGGGAAGCCGCGCGCCTCCGCAATCGTCGCGTCGCTGCCGAACAGCTTGGCGAAGCGGGGAAAGAGGCGGTCGGCGAGGAAGAAGAGCAGCACCGCGAGCAGCGAAAAGACCGCGACGAGCCACCAGACCTGGCCGAGGACATAATGGCCGATCTCGTGCCCGGTGACCGCCTGGACCTCGTCGAGCGAGGCGCCTTTGAGCGCGACGTCGGAGATCGCGATGCGCGCCGAATGGCCGAGCCCCGAGACATTGGCGGTGAAGTTGTTCGACTGGCGCGACCCGTCGAAGACGAAAATGCGATCGGGTTCGATGCCGGCTTCCTTCGCCTGCACTTCGAGCGCGTCGCGCACCGCGCCGGCGGGAAGCGGCTTGTAATCATTGAACATCGGCTCGATCACGATCGGCGAAAGCAGCAGGATGCCAAGGATCGCCCCCGCGGCGAGCCCGCCCGACCAGACCCACCAGCGCTTTCCGGCGCGGCGGACGAGCGCATAGATGCCGAGGAAGAAGAGCGCGCCGAACAAGGTTCCGATGACCAGCGAGATCGCAGACTGGCCGAGATAGTCGCCGAGCGGCTGGCTGGTGCGGCCATAGTCAGTTTCGCGATACCAGCCCGTGTACAAGTCCCAGGGCAGGGTGAGAAGCGCCGAGAGCAGCAGGAAGGTGGCGCAGATCAGGAAGGTGCGGAGCGCCCAGCCGCGGCGTTCGAGCCTTGCCGAAAGGCGGTCGAGGATGCGGGAGCGCACGAAGACGAAGGTCACCACCGCGGCTACGACGACGTTCCAGAGGAGCAGCCATTCGCTGCCGGTGGTATAGGCCGCGGCCTTGGCGAGCGCGGCAGGGCCGAGCCCGTCGATATAGGCGGCGGTGGCGGTCGCGGGGTCGAAGGTCATTACAGGCTCCCTGGCGGATGGATCAGCGCAGCCAGCGGCTGAGCGACGGAAAGGCGGGCTTGCCCTCGGCGAGCGCGGTGCGCAGGTCCGCGGTCATGCCATAGACGCCGAGCATCGGCGCGCCGATGAAGTGGCCGGTCGCGAAACTGGTCCGAAGCTTCGCCGAATCGCCGCGATAGCCGCCGTCGTGGAACAATTGCCGCAGCGGCAGTTCGCACGGCAGCGACGCGGCATAGGACCAGGCGATCGCGACCATCTCGTCGGTGGCATCGGCCTCGAGCGGGCCGAGCGTGGCGCGGTCCTCAGGCGGCACGGCGGCGATATGCCCCGCCTCGTGGAGCAGGTCGCCGGGCCACACCGGCGTGTCGGGGTCGATGAGGATGCGGCCGTTCACGATCGCGAGGCCGTCGAGAAGCTGCTCCTTCGCCTCGCCGATCCAGTCGACTTCGATCCCGATCTCCTCGAGAAAGGGCAGGATGCGCGCCGCCGCAGCCTCGCCGCCGCCCTCGTCGCGCCAGGTGCAGGCGGCTGCGGTGACTTTGGTCGTGTCGGTCATGCTAGTGGCAGTCCCATGAGAAAGCGACGCGCGAGAAATCGCGCGCGGCGAGGTCGGCGGCGCGGATCAGGAACACCGCCTCGCCGACGTCGCCCCAGAAGATATGATCGTCCGACGTCAGGCGCAGCAGCGTGCGGTCATAATCGTCCAAATGGCGCGGGCGGCGGAAATCAAACTGGGTGAAAGCAGGGTGACCGCCAACATGATGGACCATCGGTTCTTCGTGCGCGGGATCGTATAGCCAGTCGTCGATCACCTTGAAATTGGGCCTATTGCCGAGCCCGTCGATCAGCCCCTCGACACGGAAATCATTGAACGAGGGCTGGTGCATTGCCGGCGAGGCGACCAGCGTAATGCCGGTGTCGCGCGTGGCGTCGGTCAGCGGCCCGGTCGGCTCGTCCTGCGGCGGCGGCGGAACCAATCCGCCGGCGGGAAGCCCGTTCGGATGCCAGATCAGGCGGATCACCGAGCGGTCGGGATGGTCGAAATCGACCCCCATGATGTCCTCGCGCTGAGTGAAGAATTGCAGCACGCCGGTGGCGGGGAATCCGTCGAGCGCGGGCAGGTGCTCGAAATCGACTTGGGCGACGAAATCGAAAGGTCGGCCGTCGCCGTCGACCGGCCACTCCTGCCCCTCTGCGAGCCACACCGGACCGCCGAGGCGGCAGCCGTCGGGACGGACGGGGGCGGCGGGGTCGGGGCGCAACTCGGCGGCGGGCAGCGCGTGGGCGGGGAACCAATCCTTGATCGCCGCGATCTCGGCCTCGGTCAGCGGCGGGCCGGGCGGATTGCGCGCGTCATAACCGGCTTTCCATTCGGCGGTCTCGGTCTGCCATGCGCGCTGGCGCTTGCGTTCGGCCAACCAGCGGCGGACCGGACCGGCGAGGACGAGCGCCACGACGATCGCGGCGCAGAACAGGCCGAAAAGCTGCGCGGTCACGAAAGCCCCAGCACCTGCGGCATCGTGTAGCGCCCCGGCCGCTGGTGAAGCAGCCACAGCGCGGCCTTCACCGCGCCGCGCGCGAAGATCATGCGGTTTTCGGCGCGGTGCGAGAGGGTGATCATTTCCTCATTGCCCGCGAAGATCACGTCGTGATCGCCCGCGACGGTGCCGCCACGTATCGATGCGAAGCCGATCTTGCCATGGCCGCGCGCGCCGGTAACGCCGTCGCGGCCGCGTTCGGAGCAGCGATCGAGGCTGATGCCGCGGCCGTCGGCGGCGGCTTGCCCCAGCAGCAGCGCGGTGCCGCTGGGGGCGTCGACCTTCATCCGATGGTGCATCTCGACCACCTCGATATCCCAGTCGGCGTCGAGGCGCGCGGCCGCCTCCTTGACCAGATGCGCGAGCAGGGTGACGCCGAGCGAGGTGTTGCCGGTCTGGAGTATGGCGATCTCGCTCGCGGCATCGTCGATCAGCCAGTGATGGCGCTCCTCGAGCCCGGTGGTGCCGACCACGATCGGGGTCTTCGCCGCGATGCAGGCGTCGAGCGTCGCCTCGAGCGCCGCGGGCGAGGAGAAGTCGACGAGCACCTCGGCGTCGACGGCGAGCTTGGCAACATCGCCGCCCTTGTCGATGCCGCAATGGCGCGCGCCTGCCTCGGCCGCCGCGGCGGCGAGCACGACGCCCATCCGGCCCTGGCTGCCGACGATGCCGATGCTGGTCATGATCCGTCCCCTGAAATACGGCCTCCCTTTAACCGTTCGTGTCGAGCGAAGTCGAGACACGTTGGCGCTATCGTTCGCGTGTCCCGACTTCCCCCGTCGGTGGAAGTTTATCCTGAGCGCCTGCTAAAGGCAGTCGAAGGGCTCGACACGAACGGATATGGGGGAGCATGACCAAGATCGAAAATATCGTGATCCTGACGGGTGCCGGGGTGTCGGCCGAGAGCGGGATCGACACGTTTCGCGACGGCGGCGGCCTTTGGGAACAGCACCGCGTCGAGGATGTCGCGACGCCGGAGGCGTATATCCGCGACCCCGACCTGGTGCACCGCTTCTACGACGCGCGGCGCGAAGCGATCCAGACCAAGCAGCCCAATGCGGCGCACGATGCGCTGGCGCGGCTCGATGCCGAATGGGCGGGCGAGCTGCTGATCGTGACGCAGAATGTCGACGATTTGCACGAGCGCGCGGGGGCCAGGCGGCTGATCCACATGCACGGCGAGCATCTCAAAGCCTGGTGCACCGGGTGCGACGCGCGCAGCGCCTGGACGGGCACCTTGCTCGACCGGCCCGCATGCCCGGCGTGCGGCGTCGCCGGCCATCTCCGACCCGACGTCGTGTGGTTCGGCGAGATGCCGTACGCGATGGACGCCATCTATCGCGCGCTGAACCGCGCCGACCTGTTCGTGTCGATCGGCACCTCGGGCGCGGTCTATCCCGCCGCGGGTTTCGTCCGCGAGGCGCGCGCGAGCGGGGCGCGGACGCTGGAGCTCAACATGGAGCCGAGCCAGGGGTCGCACTGGTTCGACGAAGCGCGGCACGGGCCCGCGAGCCTGCTGGTGCCGGCTTGGGTGGAGGAAGTGCTGGCTCGTTGAACGATCAAGCGTCGGCTCTGGAAAAAGTTTCGCCCTCGATCTGGCGCTATCGCCGTCCGGCAAAAAATGCCTTGAGCAGCCCCGCGGCCTCGCGCGCGCCGATGCCGTCGTAAATCTCCGGCCTATGATGCACCGTCGGCTGCGAAAAGGTGCGCGGGCCGTGGACCACCGCGCCGCCCTTGGGATCGTCGGCGCCGTAATAGAGCCGCGCGATGCGGGCGTGGGCGATCGCGCCGGCGCACATCGCGCAGGGCTCGAGCGTGACATAGAGGTCGCAGCCGTCGAGCCGTTCGTTGCCGAGCTTCGCCGCCGCCAACCGAATCGCGACGATTTCGGCGTGCGCGGTCGGGTCGTGCGATTCGCGCGGGCGGTTGTGACCCTCGGCGATCACCACGCCGTCCTTGACCACCACCGCGCCGACGGGCACTTCGCCCCATTCGGCGGCGATCCGCGCGAGATCGAGCGCGCGGCGCATCGGTTCGGGGAGGGGAAAATGGGCCATGAAAGCGGCCTATGCGCTTGACGAATCTCCTGCAAGCCGATAAGCGCGCGCCTTTCCCGGCCCACCCGGTCCTTTAAGTGCCTTGCGGCACGACCGGCACGCCGCCCATTGATTCGAGGAAGAAGACCATGTCGCGCATCTGCGAACTCACCGGCAAGGGCCGCCAGGTTGGCCACAATGTGAGCCACGCCAACAACAAGACCAAGCGCACCTTCCTGCCCAATCTGCAGAATGTGACCCTGCTGTCGGACGCGCTGGGCAAGGGCGTGAAGCTGCGCGTGTCGACCCACGGCCTGCGTTCGGTCGAGCACAACGGCGGCCTCGACAACTGGCTGCTGAAGGCCGGCGACGACCAGCTGTCGGCGAACGCCCGCAAGCTGAAGAAGGAAGTGGCGAAGAAGCTGGCCGAAAAGGCCGCCTAAGCCCTTCACGCTTTCGAATCGCAATCAGGCCGCCGGTTTACCGCGCGGCCTTTTTGCTGCCCGGCAGGTCGACCAGCTCGAACTGGAGCAGCAGGCTGCGCTGCCAGCTGTTGAAATTATCGTCGGCGACGAGCCACAGGAAGGTGCGCCCGCCCTCGACCGATACTGCCGCGCCCTCGTAATTTTCGCGCAGCGCCTCGGGAACCGTCCCGACGATCAACGACCGCACCACCCCGTCCTTCGTGATGTCCGCGGGATCGACGATGGCGAGCGTGGTCGTGAACAGCGGCGACACGCCGAGCGAGCGGTGGACGAGGAGGATACGGCCGTCGGGAAGCGGGGCGGCGTCGCTGACTTGGCCCTTGCCCCCGGCATCGTAGAAGAAACGCAGGCCCCGCGCGCCCGGGCTGGCGGGGTCGCCGGTGAAGAGCAAAGCCTCGCGCCCGCGATCATCGTCGTCGGCATCCTCCGAAAAGACGATCATACGCCCGTCGGCGAGCCGCGCCATCGCCTCGGCGCCGCGATTCGCGGGCCAGTGCGCGAGCTGCGCCGATTTGTTGCGCGATTCGATCCGCGTCAGCGCGGGATCGAGCCGCCAGATCTGGTCGATCCCCTCGAGCGCGACCCAGATCCTGCCCGTCGCCGGATCGACCGCGACCGCCTCGGTATCGGTAAAGGCCTTGCTGCCCGGGTTGCGCAGCGGCAGCGGCAACGCGCCGATCGTCACCGCCTCCACCCCGCCCGCGCCGAGCGTCAGCCGCACGGCGCGGCCATTGTCGCCGAGCAGCAGGAAACGGCCGGGGCCGAGCCGCGCGAGCGCCGAGAAGCCGCCGAAGAAGCTGTTCGGGCTCGTCAGCCGCCAGCCGCGGACGAAGCGCAGGCTGCCGCTGGTTCCCGCGGGGTGGATCAGCGGGCGGGCGCTCGCACTCTGGCTGCGGTCGACGACGGTATAGCGATGGTGCGTCCCGGGCACCGGGCCGAGCGTCAGGAAGATGAGGGCGGCGGGGAGGAGGCGGCGCATCGCCGCGGGCGTAGAGCGAAGCGCGGGCAAAGGAAAGCGCGCGGAAGCGTGGGTCAAGCTGAACCTCGGGCAACCAAGGCTGAACGCCAGCCAACAGCCGCGTTCAGGGTCGGCTCAAGGCGAATCGCCTAGAACCTCTTCATCGACAACGCCCAGACGGGCTGAACGACGATAGAAGGAGACAGACAATGAAAAAGATGGTGACTCTCTCGATCGCCGCCCTGATGTCCACCGCGACGCTGGGCGTGGCGACTCCCGCCGCGGCGCAGAACGGCTATTACGACCGCGACGGCTATTCGAGCTATTACAGCGGCTACGACCGCGACGACCGTCGCTATGACCGTCGTTACGATCGCCGCGACAACCGCCGCGATTACCGCAACGACCGTCGTTACGACAATCGCTACAACAACCGCTATCGCGGCCAGCGCTGCGACAACGGCACCGGCGGCACGATCATCGGCGCGATTGCCGGCGGCCTTGCCGGTCACGAAATCGCCGGTCGCGGCGACCGCACGGTCGGCACGATCATCGGCGGCGCCGTCGGCGCCATCGCGGGCCGCGCGATCGACAAGGGGAATGACGGCTGCCGCTAAGGGCTGACCCGACCCCCAATATCTTCCCTCCCCCTTTGCCCCCGCCCGGTTTCGTACCGGGCGGGGTTTTCTTTTGGGGTGGGCGATGTCCGAAAGCGGGCGGAGCCGACCTTGGAAATCCTCCCCATCCCAAGGCTGCCTCTTCCCACCCTCCGCGCTTCTTCTTCACCGCAATGTGATTCTCCAATTGACAATCACATCATGATGTGAAAACTGCGCGGCATGTCTACGCAACTCATCGAGCGCATCCGCGCCATCGTCGATGACGGCGCCATGTCCCGTTCGGGGCTCGCGCGCGCCGCCGGTCTCCACGCCAACAGCCTGCGCGACCTCGATTCGCCGGGCTGGAACCCCACGGCGGACACGCTGCGCAAGCTGGAGAACTGGCTCGCGCACGGCAGCGACCTGTCGCCGATGGCGACCCCCGAGGAAATCATCGCCGAGGCGCGCAACGGCCGCATGTTCATCCTCGTCGACGACGAGGACCGCGAAAATGAGGGCGACCTGATCATCCCCGCGCAGATGGCGACCCCCGACGCGATCAATTTCATGGCGACGCACGGCCGAGGGCTCGTCTGCCTGACGCTGACCCGCGAGCGCGTCGAGCAACTCGGGCTCGAGCTGATGACGCGCAACAACCGCTCGCGCCACGGCACCGCCTTCACCACCTCGATCGAGGCGCGCGAGGGCATCGACACCGGCATTTCGGCGGCCGACCGCGCGCGCACCGTGTCGGTCGCGATCGACGCCTCGCAGGGCCGCGACGACATCGTCACCCCCGGCCATGTCTTTCCGCTGATCGCGGTCGACGGCGGCGTGCTGGTGCGCGCCGGGCATACCGAGGCCGCGGTCGACATCAGCCGCCTCGCGGGGCTCAACCCCTCGGGCGTGATCTGCGAGGTGATGAACGACGACGGCACGATGGCGCGCCTCGACGACCTCATCCCCTTCGCGCGGCGCCATGGGATGAAGATCGGCACGATCGCCGACCTGATCGCCTATCGCAGCCGCACCGACCGGCTGGTCGAATGCGTCGCCGACGAACCCTTCGAATCGGACTATGGCGGCGACTGGCGGCTCAAATCCTATCGCAACAAGACCGACGGCAGCATCAACCTGGTGCTGCAGAAGGGCACCGTCGACCCCGACGGCACGACGCTGGTGCGCATGCACCCCGTGTCGCTGTTCGACGACCTGATGGGGCGCCCAGGGCCGAAAAAGCGCCGCCTGCAGCGCTCGATGGACGCGATCGGCGAGGCCGGGTCGGGGGTCATCGTGCTGCTGATGCGCCCGCTGCCCGGATCGGCCGACGCCGACGCGGTGCCGCCGCCGACGGGGGGCATGGACCTTCGCACCTATGGCATCGGAGCACAGATCCTGGTCGACCTGGGCGTCCATGCGATGGAATTGCTGACCCCCTCGCACCATAATCTCGTCGGACTGGAAGGCTATGGCCTGTCGGTCGTCGGCGAACGCTCGATCCCCGGGGAGGCCGAATAATGGCGCATGTGCTGATCGTCGAAGCCCGCTTCTACAGCCATTTGAACGACATGCTGCTCGACGGCGTGCGCTCGGCGCTCGAAGCCGAGGGGCATAGCCACGAGACGGTGACCGTCCCCGGCGCTCTGGAAGTACCCGCGGCGATTTCGCTGGCGGCCGACAGCGGACGCTACGACGCCTATGTCGCGCTCGGCGTCGTGATCCGCGGCGAAACCTATCATTTCGAGGTCGTCTCGAACGAGAGCGCGCGCGGCATCATGGCACTGACGCTCGACGGGCTCGCGATCGGCAACGGTATCCTCACCGTCGAGAATGAAGAGCAAGCGCTTGCGCGCGCCGACAAGACGCGCAAGGATAAGGGCGGCGAAGCGGCCAAGGCCGCGCTCGCGATGCTGGCCCTGAAGGAGCAGTTCGGCATTGGCTGACCGACCACCCCCCAGCCGCTATTCCGTCGTCGAACGCGGCGGGCGGCTGGTGGTGATCGACAGGACGACCGGCCAGATCCCGCTGAGCGCCGCCGAGCGCATGGACCAGCACGACCGCGCGATGGGCGTCGAGCCGATTCGGCCCGAACGGAGCCGCACGCCTGCACCCGCCGCGACCCCTGCCCCGCGCGCCGACACGCGGCCGACGCCCCCGGCGGGCGACCGCGGCAATGCGTCGATGGCGGCGGCGGTCGCCGAACGCAATCGGCGGCCGTGGAGCAACGCGCCGACCAATCGGGACCGGCCGCCCCCTGCTCCAACAACTGCTCCCGCGCCAGCGCGAATCGCCGAGCGCCCGGCCCCGCCGCGCGGCGGCGCGCGCAAGACGATCGTCACCGCCAAATGGTGGGACAGCAAGGGCCCGCGCACGATCGAACTCGGGCCCAAGGGTCAGTCGGCGCTGAGCGGCGGTTTCGTCGCGATCGTGATCGGCGCGCTGATCGCGGCGGTCGTGCTGCTGATGATCGAGCCGGTGATCTTCTTCATCACCGGCTTCCTCCTCTTCCGCTTCGGCGGCGGCGTGCTCGGCCCGATCGGTGCGGGCATCGTCGACAAGGCGCTGGCGGAGCGCGATTAGCAAACCGTCGCCCCCGCGAAAGCGGGGGCCGCTGGCCGCCTTTCTCAGCAGCGCTGCGCAAAACCGATGGCGGCCCCCGCCTTCGCGGGGGCGACGCCGGTTTCCTACGCCACCTGCAGCGCCGGATAGTCGGTGTAACCCTCGGGGCCCGGCGAATACCAGGTCTGCGGATTGTCGGCCGACCATTCGGCGCCCGCGCGGATGCGTTCGACCAGGTCGGGGTTGCCGATGAACGGGCGTCCGAAAGCGATCGCATCGGCGAGCCCGCTCGTCACCGCCTCCTCGGCGAGCGCGACGTCATAGTCGCTGTTGAGGATCAGCGGGCCCTTGAACGCCGCACGAATCGCCGGCGACTGCTTGGGCACATCGGTGCGCCCGAAGGTGCCCTCGGGGCCGGGCTCGCGCAGTTCGAGGAAGCCGATGCCGAGCTCGCCCAGCGCCCCGGCCGCCGCCGGGAAGAGCTTTTCGGGCGCGCTGTCGTCGACGCCCTGCGTCGCGCCGTTCGGCGACAGGCGCACCGAAACGCGGCCGGCGCCCCACACGCCGATCAAAGCTTCGGTGACTTCGCGCAGCAGGCGGATGCGGTTCTGGGCCGACCCGCCATAATCGTCGTCGCGCAGGTTCGAATTGTCGCGCAGGAACTGGTCGATCAGATAGCCGTTGGCGCCGTGCAGCTGCACCCCGTCGAAGCCCGCCTTTTTCGCGTTCTCGGCGGCGTGGACATAGTCGGCGATCACGCGCGGGATCTCGTTCAGCTCGAGCGGGCGCGCGACCTCGAGGTCGCGGCGGCCGACCGGCGTATGCGCGCGGCCCTCGCCGACCGTGGCCGAGGCCGACACCGGCGGCTTGCCGTCGTTGAACACCGAATGGACCAGGCGGCCCATGTGCCACAGCTGCGCGACGATGCGCCCACCGGCCTCGTGCACCGCCTCGGTCACGGGCTTCCACCCTTCGACCTGCGCGTCGGTCCACAGGCCCGGCGCCGACGGCCAGCCGAGGCCTTCCTGCGAAATGCCGGTCGCTTCGGAAATGATCAGCCCCGCCGAGGCGCGCTGGCGATAATAGTCGCGCGCGAGCTCGTTCGGCACGAAGCCGGGGCCGGCGCGGCCGCGCGTCAGCGGCGCCATGATGATGCGGTTCGGCGCGTCGATGGCGCCCAGCTGGATCGGATCGAACAATGATGCGGACATGGAGATCTCCTCGTCTCGTTTTTAGGCGTCTCGTTTTTTAGCGACGCCCCCCGGGGTCGCCGCTATGGGCAGCGAAGCTATGGACAGCGATGCCCCGGCGCAAGCATGGGTAGCAAAAGAAAATCTAACGGCAGGACAAGCGGTGACCGAGGATAGCCCAGCGACACAGCCCGGCCGCTGGGCCTTTGCCGCGCTGCTCGCGGGCAATATGGCGCTGTCGATCGGCGCGATGCTCGTGCGGCTCGCCGATACGGGACCGACCGCCTCGGCCTTCTGGCGCATGACGCTCGCCGCGCCGGTGCTGCTCTTCCTCGCCTGGCGCGAGACCGGCGGGCGGCTGCCGCCGCGCCCGGCCATGCTGATCGCCGCCGCCGCGGGCATCTTCTTCGCCTTCGACCTCGCCGCCTGGCACATCGGCATCCTCCAGACCAAGGTCGCCAACGCGACCCTGTTCGGCAATTGCGCCAGCCTGCTGCTCGTCATCTGGGGCATTTTTCTGACCCGCAGCCTGCCGCGCGGGTGGCAGGCGCTGGCGATCGGCCTCGCCTTCGCGGGGTCCGCGCTCCTGATGGGACAAAGCTACGAACTCTCGCCCGACTATCTGGTCGGCGACCTGCTCAGCCTGCTCGCGGGCATTCTCTACACCGGCTACGTCATCCTGATGCAGCGCGTGCGCGGCACGATCGGCGCCTGGTCGGCGCTCGCCATCGCCTCGCTCGTCTGTCCGCCGATCCTGCTCGGGGTGGCCTTCGCGCTGGACGAAGTGGTGATGCCGCACAATTGGACCCCCCTCCTCCTGCTCGCGCTGACCAGCCAGATCGTCGGCCAGGGACTGATGATCTGGTCGCTGCCGCGCTTCAGCCCGCTCGTCATCGGACTCACCCTGCTCGTCCAGCCCGCGCTCGCCGCGCTCGCGGGCTGGCTGATGTTCGGCGAGCTGCTCGGCCCGATCGACCTGATCGGCGGGCTGATGGTCGGCGCGGCGCTGGTGCTGATCCGGTTGCCGAGCCGCGGCGAACGGCCTATCTGAATCTTATGGCCTCCACCCTGCACGCCGACCCCACGCTCGAAGAGATTCGCGCCGCGCTCGCGCCGCTGATCGCCGCGAACGCCGCCTTCGACGGCTTTAGCGAAGCCGCTTTGGCCGATGCAGCGGCGCGCGCCGGGGTCGACGCCGACGTCGCGCGGCTCGCCTATCCCGGCGGCGGGCGCGACATGGTCGACGCCTGGTTCGCCGGTATCGACGGTGCGATGGCGGCGCAATGGCCGGCCGAGAAGCTCGCCACGCGCAAGATTCGCGAGCGGATCACCACGCTCGTCGAAATGCGGATCGACCTGCTCGCGCCGAATCGCGAAGCGCTGCGGCGCGCGCTCGCGCTGCTCGCCTTGCCGACCAACGTGCCCTTCGCGGCAAAGCTCGGCTGGCGCGCCGCCGACCTGATGTGGCGCCTCGCGGGCGACACCGCGACCGATTATAATCATTACAGCAAGCGCGCGATCCTCGGCAGCGTCTATGGCGCGACGATGGCGGTGTTCCTGAACGATGAGAGCGAGGGCCACGCCGACACCCGCGCCTTCCTCGCGCGCCGCATCGACCAGGTGATGCGCTTCGAAGGCTGGAAGCACCGCCGCGCCGCGACCAAGGTCGAACGCCCCAGCCTCGCGCGCTTCATCGGGCGATTGCGCTACCCGGGACGCTGAAGCGTTTCCATAAAGGACTGGCGCCGCGCGGGCGATATTGATAATCGCTCGCAAATGACTGCTTTGCTCGATAGCGCGCCGCTGGGCGTCGCGGTGCGGATCGCCGGGATCGACTGGTCCGCCATGTCCGAGGACGAAGGCCGCCGCCTGCGCGAATTCGGTTTGATGGAAGGGGTCGAGATCACCCCGCTGCACCGCGGCAGCATCTTCTCGCGCGACCCGCTCGCGCTCGCGGTCGGGCGGATGCGCGTGATCATCCGTGCGCGCCAGGCGGCGATGATTTCGGTCGAGTCTCCGGTCAGCGAGCCCGCCGAATCATGACCGGCGCCGTCCCCACCATCGCGCTCGTCGGCAATCCCAATGCCGGAAAATCGAGCCTGTTCAACGCGCTGACCGGCGCGCGGCAGAAGATCGCCAATTATCCCGGCGTCACCGTCGAGCGCAAGGCAGGGCACGCGAGCTTCGCCGACGGCCGCCCGATCTCGCTGATCGACCTGCCCGGCACCTACAGCCTGATCCCCGCGAGCCCCGACGAGGCGGTGACGCGCGACGTGATCCTTGGGCGTCAGGAGGGCGAGCGCCAACCCGACGCGCTGATCGTCGTGCTCGACGCCGCCAATCTCGACAATCATCTCTGCTTCGCGCTCGAATTGATCGCGCTCGGGCTGCCGACGGTGGTCGCGCTCAACATGCTCGACCTCGCCGAACGCGACGGGCTGACGCTCGACCCCGCGCGGCTCTCGAAGGAACTCGGCGTGCCCGTCGTGCCGACCGTGGCGGTGCGCAAGCGCGGCATGGCCGAGCTGCTCGGCGCGGTCGACGAGGCGCTGCGCGGCGCCAAGCCCGCCGCGCCGATCGCGCAGGTCCCGACCCCGAGCGACGCTGCGCTGCACAGCCGCGCGCGTGCGATCTCGCGTGCGGCGACGCTGTCCGAAACCCCGGTGCGCCGCTGGACCGCGCGCGTCGATGCGGTGGTGCTGCACCCCGTCGTCGGTTTCCTCATCCTGCTCGCGCTGATGTTCGTGATGTTCCAGGCGGTCTATGCCTGGGCCGGCCCGCCCGCCGACGCGCTCGAAGCCGGCGTCGGCGTGCTCCAGAGCTGGGTCGTCGAGAACATTCCGCAGAATTTCCTGCGCGACCTGGTCGTCGAGGGGCTGCTCGCGGGCGTCGGTGCGGTCGTCGTCTTCCTGCCTCAGATCCTGATCCTCTTTCTCTTCATCCTGCTGCTCGAGGCGTCGGGCTACATGACCCGCGCCGCCTTCCTCATGGACGGGCTGATGGCCAAGGTCGGCCTCTCGGGCCGCGGCTTCATTCCGCTGCTGTCGAGCTTCGCCTGCGCGGTGCCCGGGATCATGGCGACGCGCGCGATTCCCGACGAAAAGGACCGGCTGACGACGATCCTGATCGCGCCGCTGATGACCTGTTCGGCGCGGCTGCCCGTCTATGCGCTGATCATCGCCGCCTTCATCCCGAACCGCGGCGTCGGCGGCACCGGCATCGGGCTGCAGGGGCTGGTGCTCTTCGGCCTCTATCTCGCGGGCATCGTCGGTGCGCTGATCGTCGCCTTCGCGCTGCGCCGCACGGTCGCCAAGGGCAATGCCGCGGGCTTCATGATGGAAATGCCGCGTTACCAGATGCCGCAGTGGCGCGACGTGGCGCTCGGGCTGTGGCAGCGCGCATGGATATTCCTGCGCCGCGCGGGTACGATCATCGCGATGACCACAGTCGTCCTCTGGCTGCTCCTGACCTTTCCCAAGGCGCCGCCGGGCGAGAGCCAGGTCGATTACAGCGTCGGCGGTCGCATTGCGAGCGGGCTGGAGGTCGTGGTCAAGCCGATCGGCTTCAACCACGATATCGCGCTCGCGCTGATCCCCGCGATGGCGGCGCGCGAGGTCGCGGTGTCGGCGATGGCGACCGCGAACGCGATCGACGCCGGCGACGACGAGGAAGCGATGGCCGAGACGCTGGGCGAGCGGCTGCAGGGCAAGTGGAGCCTCGCCACCGCGCTCGCCTTCCTCGCCTGGTTCGTCTTCGCGCCGCAGTGCATTTCGACGATCGCGATCACGCGACGCGAGACCAATGGGTGGAAATGGCCCATGTTCATGGTTGGCTATTTGTTCCTGCTCGCCTATGCCGCAGCAGGTATCACTTATTGGACGGCGGTCGCCTTCGGTCTCGGCTGACGTCCCCTCAATCTATCGGGAGCGGAGCGGCGATGGCTGGCAGCGTCAACAAGGTTATTCTGATCGGCAATCTGGGCGCGGACCCGGAGATCAAGTCGTTCCAGAACGGCGGCAAGATCGCCAATATCCGCATCGCGACGAGCGAACAGTGGAAGGACCGCATGTCGGGCGAGCGTAAGGAGCGCACCGAATGGCATAATGTCGTGATCAACGGCGACGGGCTGGTCGGGGTGGTCGAGCGCTATCTGAAGAAGGGCTCGAAGGTCTATATCGAGGGCTCGCTGCGCACCCGCAAGTGGCAGGACCGCGACGGCAACGACCGCTACACGACCGAAGTCGTGATCGCGGGCATGGGGGGCAACCTCACCATGCTCGACGGCGCGCCCGGCGGTGGTGGCGGCTCGCGCGGCGGTGGCGGCGACTGGGACAATGGCGGCGGCGGCGGCGGCGGCTGGAACCAGGGCGGCGGTGGTTCGGGCGGCAACTCGGGCGGCGGTTGGAACCAGGGTGGCGGCGGCAGCTCGGGCGGTGGCTCGGGCGGCGGGCGCCCGCCGTTCGACGACGATCTGGACGACGACGTCCCCTTCTGAGGCGCCGATCCATGGCGAGTGACCTGCTGATCGCCGCCGACGTCGCGCGCGGCGTGTGCCGGCTGTTCGCGCAGCAGGGTCTCGTCGCGATCCCCGAGGTGCCGCTCCCGAACGGGCGGCGCACCGACCTCACCGCGATCGATGCCAAGGGCCAGATCACGATCGTCGAGATCAAGGTCAGCCGCGCCGACCTGCACGGCGACGGCAAATGGCCCGACTATTGCGACTGGTGCGACCGTTTCTACTGGGCGCTCGCGGCGGGGCTCGATCCCGCGATCCTCGAGACTCCCGAATATCGCCCCGAGACCTCGGGGCTGATCGTCGCCGACCGTTATGGCGCCGCGGTGGTGCGCGAGGCGGCAAGCTGCAACCTCGCCCCGGCACGGCGCAAGGCCGAGCTGCTGCGCATCGGCCGCCTGGCGATGCGGCGCTCGATGGTCGCGATGGATCCCGAAATCGCGGCGGGCTGGGTCGAGGGCTGATACCGCTTGCGTGGGCGCGGAAAAATTATCTCAGGCAAAGGCGCGAAGGCGCAAAGCGGGCAGCCAGCGCGGCGGGCCTTTCGATAATCTCACACAAAGACACAAAGAGGGCGACTTGCCCAAACGCCGCAGTGTAAGGCCGGCGCGAAGCGCCTTTTCATGGTCGCCTGCGGCGACAGGAGACGGCCGCGCAATACCACGCCCTCTTTGTGTCTTTGTGTGAGATTCTTCTTCTTTGCGCCTTCGCGCCTTTGCGTGAGACATTCGCGTAACCAGCCTCGAAGGCCGATCACCCCCGCGCCTGCATCCGCGCGAGATAGCGCGCGAGGATGTCGATCTCGAGGTTCACCGGCCGCCCCTCGGCCGCCTCGTCGAGCGTCGTCATCGCCTGTGTGTGCGGGATGATGTTGAGCGTGAAATGCGCCTCGCCCGACGCGAGGTCGGCGACCTCGTTGACGGTCAGCGACACGCCGTCGACGGTGATCGAGCCCTTGGCCGCGATATGCGGCGCGAGCGCGGGCGGCGCCGCGACGGTGACCGCGATGCTGTCGCCGACCGGCGTGATCGACACGATGCGGCCGACCGCGTCGACATGGCCGGTGACGATATGCCCGCCGAGTTCGTCGCCGACCTTGAGCGCGCGCTCGAGGTTCAGCCGGCGCCCCGGCTCCCACATCCCCGGCGCGGTGCGCGCGATCGTCTCGGCGCTGGCGTCGATCGCGAACCAGTCGCCGTCGGCGGCCTTGCCCTTTTCGACGACGGTCAGGCACGCGCCCGAACAGGCGATCGAGGCGCCGAGGTCGATGCTGTCGGTATCATAGGCGGTGGCGATGACGAGCCGCGCGTCGCCGCGATCCTCGCGCGCGCGCACGGTGCCGATGTCGGTGATGATGCCGGTGAACATGGGGCTCTTATCCTTCTCTGACGCGCTCGTAGACGTCGAGCCGGTCGCTGCCAAGCAGGCGGCTGTCGGCCAGCCGCCAACGCCCGTGCGCGTCGGCGAGATCGGCCAGCCCGATGTCGCCGAGCGCCGCCTTGCCCGCGCCGATCAGGATCGGCGCGCGATAGAGCAAAAGCCGGTCGACGCGGTCGGCGGTGAGGAAGGCCGACGCCGCGCCCGCGCCGCCCTCGACGAGCAAAGAATCGACGCCCGCAACCGATTCGGGCGACGCCACTGCAGTCCAGCCCGCCGGTGCTGCGCCGTGCGTCAGCAGCAGGCGCCGCGGCCTGCGGTCCTCGAGGCCGGGCAGGCGCACGTCGAGCGTCGGCGAATCGGCTTCATAAGTACCGCGCCCGACCAATATCGCCTGGTGCATCGCGCGTTCGAGATGGCCGTGCGCGCGCGCGCGGGCGCCGGTGATCCAGCGGCTCGCGCCGTCGGCGCGCGCGATCCGGCCTTCGAGCGAGGTCGCGAGCTTGAGCGTCACGAACGGCCGCCCCTCGGCCTGCCGCGTCCACCACGGCGCCATCGCGGCGCGCGCCTCGGCGGGCATGACGTTGAAGACGACCTCGATCCCGGCATCCTGCAGCCGGGCGATCCCCCGACCGTCGGTCCGCGAATCGGGATCCTGTGCGGCGATCATGACGCGCGCGACCCCCGCGGCGATCAACGAATCGCTGCACGCCGGCCCGCGCGCGCTGGCGTGCGCGCAGGGTTCGAGGCTGACATAGGCGGTCGCGCCGCGCGCCGCGTCGCCGGCGGCGGCGAGCGCCACCGCCTCGGCGTGCGGCCGCCCGCCCGCCTGCGTCCAACCGCGCCCGACGACTCGCCCGTCCTTAACGAAGATGCAGCCGACATTGGGGTTAGGCGCCGAGGCGGGGCGCCCGCGCCGCGACAGCGCGATCGCCGCCGCCATCCAGTCGGCATCGGCGCGGAGGCGCTGCATCGACTAGCGGGCGGTCGCGGCGAGGGGCGTGGCGGTCGCGGGAGGCGGCGCGGCAGGCGCTGCCTTCGGACCCCGCGCGGCGCGTTCGGCGAGCGTCGAGCGCTTGGGCGGCTCGGGTTTCTTCTTCGCCGCCGCCGCGGCATCGGCGCCCAGCGTTTCCTGCGTCAGCTTGTCGGCCTCGGCCGAATCATATTCGACCCCCATCATGTCGGCGAGGCGCTGATATTCGGCGCGCTTTTCGGCGTTGCGCTGCGTGATCTCCTTGGCGCGCGCGACCCAGTCGGCGCGGATCTCGGCATCGCTGCGCGTCTCGGCCCAATTCTCGAAATAGACGATCTGCGCCTTGGGCTTCTCATAAGGGATCAGATATTGCGACACGCCGTTGAACACGAGGTAGGTCAGGGCGATCGCGACGCCCCAGACTGCCCAGCGATGCGGGCGCGGCTCGCGGACATAGGCCCAGAAATCGGACAGGCCGCCGCCGATATCGGGAGTGGTGAACATGCGCATAGGCGTAATTTAGGCGATGTCGTGCCGATTTGCGAGGGGGTAGCGATTGCGCGCGCCGCAAGCCGCCCGGTGTCTCGATTGCAAAAAATGCAATTGCAGATGCTCATTTCGCAGTTGCACAAATTTTTGTGCGCTGCAATATGAGCATGCCTTTTAGGCATCCTCTCCCAAAACTTTCACGGGCCACCTTCGGGTGGCCCTTTTTTTTGCCCGAAACCGCCGATTTCTCGACTTTTTGAGTCGAGAAACGCGATCCGGTTCGAATCAGCGGCGGCGAATCACTGCTGGACGGGCGTCCGCGATTCGAATCGCCGCACCTCGGCGATGAAGCTGCCCGGCAGCGCGGTCGGCTGGCCACTGTCGCTGTCGATATGGGCGTAGCTGATTGCGATATCGGTAAGCCGCTGCGAATTCCGGAAAATTCCGCAATGGAGCGTGAAGCTCGTGCGCCCGAAGGCGCTGATTCGCGCGGCGATGGTAATCAGTTCGTCGAGCCGCGCGGGCGCATGATAGTCGATCTCGCAATGCGTCTCGCGAATGTCTGTACCATATTGGTGAAAATAGGGCCCGGGCTGCCCCTCACCGAGCGCGCGGAAATATTCGGTCACGCCGATGTCGGCATAGACCAGATAATGGGCGTTGAAGACGATATTCTGCCCGTCGATCTCGTTGAAGCGCACGCGCACCGTCTCGTGCACGCGAAAATCGCCGAGCGGAAGCTGTTCGATCGCCATGGTCAGGCGGCGAGCGCGGCGGGGGCGCGGTCGAGCGGGGCACACGCCGCTTCGAGCCATTCGCGATCGTCGCCGTCCATGCCGGGCGCCAATTTCTCGAACACCTGCGCATGATAGGCGTCGAACCAGTCGGCCTCGGCGGGCGAGAGCAGCGCAGTATCGACGAGATCTCTCGCGATCGGCGCGAAGGTGATCGTCTCGAACCCCAGCATATCCTCTTCGGCGCCGTCGATGCGCTGCGGCACCACGATCACCAGATTTTCGATGCGGATGCCAAAATGCCCCGCCTTGTAATAGCCGGGCTCGTTCGAGAGGATCATGCCCGCGTGGAGCGGCTCCTCGGTCCCCGCTTGCCCGCCCGACGGCTTGGCGATGCGCTGCGGCCCTTCGTGGACCGCGAGATAGGTGCCAACGCCGTGCCCGGTGCCATGCGCATAATCCACCCCATCGGCCCAGAGATATTGTCGCGCGAGGATGTCGAGCTGGCTGCCGCGCGTGCCCTTGGGGAAACGCGCGGTGGCGAGCGCGATATGCCCCTTGAGCACCTGCGTGAAGCGGCGGCGCATCTCGGCGGTGGGCGTGCCGATCGCGATGGTGCGCGTGATGTCGGTGGTGCCGTCGGCGTATTGCCCGCCCGAATCGACGAGGTAGAGCGTGCCGGTCTCGATCGCGCGGTTGGTGGTCTCGTCGACCTTGTAATGCGGCAGCGCGCCATTGGGACCGGCGGCCGAGATGGTGTCGAAGCTCAGATCGACGAGCCCGCCGTTCGCCTCGCGGAAGTCGCGCAGCTTCGCCGCGGCGCCAAGCTCGTCGAGGCCGCCCTGCGGCGCGACATCCTCCATCCACTGCAGGAAGCGCGCCACCGCGACGCCGTCGCGGACATGCGCGGCGCGCGTGCCGCCCAGCTCGACGTCGTTCTTGATCGCCTTGGGCAGCACCGCGGGGTCACGGTGGCGCTCGATCCTGGCGCCCGCCGCCTCGAGCGCGGTGAAGATCGCCGCGACCGCCGAGCCGGGGTCGACCGCGACTTGTCTGTCCTTGAGGGCCGCGAGCGCCGCCTCGAACGCGGAGCGATCGTGGATGCGCACGCTGTTGCCCAGATGCGCGCGCACCGCGTCGGTCATCTTTTCGGGCGCGATGAACAGGTCCGCCGTCGCATCGGCATGGAGCAAGGCGAAAGCGAGCCCGACCGGCGTATGGCTGACGTCCTGCCCCCGAATATTGAAGGTCCAGGCGATCGAATCGAGCGCGGTCATCACGCTGGTGTCGAGCCCCTTGTCCTTCAGCCAGTCGGCGATCACCTGCCTTTTGTCGATCGCGCTCTGCCCCGCGAGCTTGACGTCGTGCACCGCGACCGGCGCGTCGCTCGGCGCGGGCTGGTCGTCCCACACCGCATCGATCGGGTTGCTGTCCACCGCGACGAGCTCGGCGCCCTTGGCCTTGAGCGCGTTGGCGGTGGCATTGGCCCAGTCGATGCCGTGGAGCCAGGGATCGTACCCGATTTTCTGCCCCGCGCTGACGTTGGCGCCAAGCCATTCGGCGACGCTCGACGCCGGCACGCCGACATAGTCGAACAGGGTGCCGTCGACCTGGTCGCGCACCTGCACCGTATAGCGCCCGTCGATGAACACCGCGGCCTTGGCGGGCAGCACCGCCGCGGTCCCCGCCGATCCGCCGAAGCCCGTCAGCCACGCCATGCGCTGCGCATAGGCGCCGACATATTCGCTCATATGCTCGTCGCTGATCGGCACGACGAAGCCGTCGATCCCGCGCTTCGCGAGGGTGGCGCGCAGACGGCTCAGGCGGTCGGCATGGACAGGGCTGGACATCGGATGTTCCTTGTTCCTACATCGCGGCAATCCCGCCCGTTCCGGGCGACACCGCGGGGGTTTTTGCGATGCGCGCTATTTGGATGTTTCTGGCGGCAATTGCCACCCCGCTTGTCGCGCCCGCCGGCGCTTTCGCCGAAGAGAAAGAGACGAATTTGACCGACACGCCCCCCGCCTTGGCCGCCGCCCCCGTCGCGGACAAGCGCCCGCACGAAATGACGCTGCACGGCAAGACCCTCTCGGACCCGTATCACTGGCTGAAGGACGAGAGCTATCCGGTGATCGACGACAAGGATGTCCTCGATTATGTGAAGGCCGAAAATGCGTATTTCGACGCGGCGATGAAGCCGCACGCCGACCTCGTCGAAACCCTGTTCCAGGAAATGAAGGGCCGCATCAAGGAGGCCGATTCGTCGGTGCCGCAGAAGGACGGCGACTGGGTCTATTGGGTCGAGTTCGAAGAGGGCGCCGAGTATAAGAAATGGTACCGCAAGCCCGTCGCGGGCGGGGAGCCGGTGCTGATCCTCGACGAGGTCGCGATGGCCGCGGGCAAGGATTATTTCCGCCTCGCCGAGCTGTCGATCAGCCCGAACGGCAAGCTGATGGCCTATTCGTTCGACGACAATGGGTCGGAACGCTTCGAGGTGCGCATCCGCAACCTCGAGACCGGCGAAATGCTGCCCGACGTCATCCCCGGCACCTTGTCGTCGCTGATCTGGACCTCCGGCAATGACGCGATTTTGTACGGCCTCGCCAACGAGAATTGGCGCACCGACAATGTCCGGCTGCACAAGCTCGGCACGCCGATTACCGACGACAAATTGCTCTACAAGGAGCCCGACATCGGTTTCGGGGTCGGCATCGGCAAGACCGCGGCCGACAATTATATCGTGATCGCGACGGGCGATAACGAGACGAGCGAGGTCTATCTGCTCCCCGCCGACAATCCCGAAGCCCCGATGCAGCTGGTGTCGGCGCGCAAGAAGGGCCGCGAGTATAGCGTCGATGAGCGGGACGGCACGCTCTACATCCACACCAACGACGAGCATCCCAACTTCCGCGTCGCCACCGCGAGCATCGAGACGCCGGGGACATGGAAGACGCTGATCGCCGGGTCGGATCACAGCTACATCACCGGATTGTCGGTGTTCCGCGACTATTTCGTGATCGAGGCGCGCGAGGACGGGCTCGACCAGGTCGACATCCGCCAATATGACGCGCCGCTGACCCCCGGCCGGATCCAGTTCCCCGAAGCGACTTATGTGGCGGGGCTCGGCGACAACCCCGAATATCATCAGGACAAGCTGCGGCTCGACTATGAATCGATGGTCACCCCCGACACCGTCTATGATTATGATCTCGCGAGCGGAAAGCTCGAGACGCTGAAGGTGCAGGAGATACCTTCGGGTTACGACGCGACGCAATATGTAACCGAACGGGTTAGCCTGCCGAGCCGCGACGGCAAGACGATGATCCCCGCTTCGCTCGTCTACAAGAAGGGGACCAAGCTCGACGGCAGCGCGCCGATGCACCTCTATGCCTATGGCTCTTATGGCTACCGCGTGCCGCCGGGCTTTTCGACGACGCGGCTCAGCCTCGTCGACCGCGGCATGGTCTATGCGATCGCGCACGTCCGCGGCGGCGACGACCTCGGCCGCGCCTGGTACCTCGCGGGCAAGACGACCGAGCGCAAAAACACGTTCAACGACTTCATCGACGTCGCGAAGGGACTGATCGCCAAAAAATATACCGGCGCGGGCAAGATCTCGGTCGAGGGCCGCTCGGCGGGCGGGCAGGTGATGGGCGTGATCTATAACGAGGCGCCCGAACTGTGGGGCGCGGTGCTCGCGGGGGTGCCCTTCGTCGACGTGATCAACACGATGGTCGACGAGACGCTGCCGCTGACCCCGGGCGAGTGGCCCGAATGGGGCAATCCGGTCACCGACAAGGCCGCGTTCGACTATATGCTGAGCTACAGCCCGTACGACAATGTAACGGCGAAGGCCTATCCGCCGATGCTGGTGTCGGCGGGGCTCAACGACCCGCGCGTGACCTATTGGGAGCCGGCGAAATGGGTCGCCAAGCTGCGCGCGACGCGGACCAACGACGCGACCCTGCTCCTGCGCACCAACATGGGCGCGGGCCACGCGGGCAAGTCGGGCCGCTGGGGCGCGCTGCGCGAAGACGCCGAGGAATTCGCTTTCGTGCTGACGCAGCTGGGGGTGGAGAAATAGATTTGGGTCGATCGCGTACGGGTCGGCTTTAGGGCGGAGAGCGGACGTTCGCTATCTCTCGCAAAACTATGCGATCTCAGCGTCTCTGCGCGAATCCGGCCGGCCTATTTGGGCCCGAAGGTCGTCCCCAGGTCGCGTACCGGCGCGTCGGCCTTGGCGTCGAGCATCGCGAGCAATTGCCCGCTACGGTCGTCGCGCCGGGCATAATCGCGCGCCGACATGCCCGCGATATGGTCGGCCTTGTCGGGATTGGCGCCGCGGCGGACGAGCAGGCGCACCATCGCGCTGTTCTTGGCCTGCACCGCCAGGATCAGCGCAGTCTCGCCGCGCCGGTTCGCCTGGTCGACCGGCGCCTTCCTGTTCAGCAGCTCGTCGGCGACGTCGGTGGTGTTGAGCAAGGCGCTGTGCATCAGCGCGGTCATCCCCTGGCGGTCGCCGATCGACGGATCGCCGCCCTTGTCGAGCAGGAAGCGCACCCACATCGTGTCGCGGCGCTTGGTGACCAGGACCAGCGCGGTCTCGCCGGTGTCGGGGTTGCGCGTGTTGACCAGCGCCGGGTCCTCCTTCAGCGCGTCGGTCGCCTTGGTGCCGTCGCGGCTGTCGACCGCCTGCAGGAAGGCGTAACCGCCGCGGAACTGCGCCTGCACCGCGGGAGCAAAGGCGAGCGCGGCGCCGGCGGCGACCAGCGACAGCGAGGCGAGGCGAAAGGCGGTGCGACGAAGCATGACCAGCGGGACCCTGTTCGAAAAGGCCGTGCGTCCCTTTTGGCGGGAACGACGACAAAGGTTGATTTTCTGCGCCTAGCCCAGCAAGGCTGGCGCGATGATGAATAAGCTGAATATGGGCCAAAAGGCCGTTCGTGCAAGCCTGCTCCTGCTCGCCGGTATCGCGCTTGCCGGTTGCGGCGGTCCCGCCAAAAGGGACGCACGGCCTTTTCGAACAGGGTCCCGCTGACCAGGACGGCAAGACCGTCCGCGACACCGACTTCGCGGGCAAATATCGCCTCGTCTATTTCGGCTACAGCTTCTGCCCCGACATCTGCCCGGTCGACGTCCAGAAATTGATGCGCGGGCTCGCCGCTTTCGAAAAGAGCGACGCGGCGCGCGGCGCCAGGGTGCAGCCGATCTTCATCACCGTCGATCCGGCGCGCGACACGCCCGCGGCGCTGGGGCCCTTCGTCGCGCGCTATCATCCGCGGTTGCTCGGGCTGACCGGCACGCCCGAACAGATCGCCGCGGTCGCCAAGGCCTTCGTCGTCACCTATCACAAGGTCGATGGCTCGGCGCCCGATCGTTATCTGATGGCGCATAGCCAGCTCGCTTTCCTGATGGACCCCGCCGGCAAGCCGCTGGTGCTGCTGCCGCTCGACGATCCCTCGACCGATGTCGACGAGGGCGCCCCCGAGAAGGTCGCCGCCGACCTCCAGAAATGGGTGAAGTGACGACGCGGCGCTTCTGGGAAATGCCGCTCGCCAGCCTCGACGCCGGCGAATGGGAGGCCTTGTGCGACGGCTGCGGCAAATGCTGCCTGCACAAATTGGAGGATGAGGACACGGGCCGCATCTATCCGACCAATGTCGCGTGCCGACTGCTCGACCTTACGACCGCGCGCTGCGGCGACTACAAGCACCGGCGGCGCCACGTCCCCGACTGCCTGACGCTGACCAAGGCGAGCGTCGCCGACATCGAATGGCTGCCGCAAAGCTGCGCCTATCGCCTGCGCGCCGAGGACCGGCCGCTGCCCGAATGGCATTATCTGATCAGCGGCGACCGCGACGCCGTGCACCGCGCGGGCCAGTCGATCACCGGCTGGACGGTCGCCGAACAGGTTGCGGGGCCGCTGGAAAATCATCTTGTCGAACGCATCGTCTGAACTGAAGGCGGCCGAGGGGCCGCATATCCGGGTGGGCGAGACGCTGTGGCCGGTGCGGCTGGTGCACCATGCGCAGTCGCGCCGCTACCGCCTCGTCTTCGACGCCGCGCGCGCCGAGCTCCGCCTCACCCTGCCGCGCCGCGGCAGCGCGGCGAAGGCGCTGCGCTGGGCGAGCGAGCAGCAGGACTGGCTGGTCCAGCAGGTCGGCAGGGCGGTGCTGCCCGTCGACATCGCGCCGGGCGCGCGCGTGCCGCTGTTCGGGACCGAGCGCCTGATCGTCTGGGACCCGGCCCTGCCGCGTGCGCTGCGCGTTGAGGATGACATATTGGCGCTTGGCGGCCCCGCCGACGGCGTCGGCCGCCGGATCGAGCGCTGGCTGAAGGCGCAGGCGCTCGAACTCATGGCCGGGGAAAGCCGCGCGATCGCCGCGCGCGCGGGGCTCAGCGTCGGGCGCGTCGGGGTCGGCGACCCGCGCAGCCGCTGGGGCAGCTGCACCGCGACGGGCGATTTGCGCTATAGCTGGCGGCTCGTCATGGCACCCGACCATGTCCGCCGCGCGACCGTCGCGCACGAGGTCGCGCACCTCCGGCACATGGATCACGGCCGCGCCTTCCACGCGCTGGTCGACGAGCTCCACGACGGCGACGTCGCCGCCGCGCGCGCATGGCTGCGCCGCGAGGGGCGCGGGCTGCACCGGTATCGGTTCGGGTAGCGGAGCCACCTCGTCATCCCCGCGAAGGCGGGGATCCAGCTTTTTCCTTCTTCGCGTTCTTTGCGCCTTTGCGCCTTTGCGTGAGATAAATTTGAATCACGCAAAGGCGCAAAGAACGCAAAGGGTCATAGGTTCAGCCGTTTGTGCTCGCTCGCGGACAACGCAAGAAGCTGGATCCCCGCCTTCGCGGGGATGACGATATTTTATAAATGCCGAGTCTAATTATTCTGCCCCGACCCGCTCTGCACACGCACCGTCGAACTCTTGACCGCCGGCGGAAGCGCCTTGTTCGCGGGCGGCGCTTTCGGCGCGGGCTGCGGCGCCTTGGGCTGGGCGCCATTGCCGCCGCCGGTCTGTTCGTCGAGCCAGCGCTGGTCCATCACCGGCGGCTCGACCTGCGGCTCGTTCCCCTCGCCGCCATCGCTCGGGGGGCGGTTTTCGCTGCCGCCATAGGGCAGCTCGACCGGCATGCCATTCTCGTCGACGAAGCCGCCCTCGCCGGGCTCGCCCAGATAGGCCTCATCCTCGTCCTCGAGCTGCCAGTCGGGCAGCTTGACCTCGGTGTCGAATTGCTCGACCGGGCGCCGCGCGACGGCGACGCGCATGAAATCGGCAAAGGCCTTGGCGGGCGCGCGCCCGCCCTGCAGCCCGCCGACCGCCTTGGCATCGTCGCGGCCCATCCACACGCCCGTGGTCAGCCCGCTCGAGAAGCCCAGGAACCAGCCGTCCTTGTTGCTCGACGTCGTTCCGGTCTTGCCCGCGACGGGACGGCCGATCTGCGCCGCGCGCCCGGTGCCGGTGGCGACCGCGGTCTGCATCAGGTCGGTGATTCCCGCGGCGACCCAGTCGTCGACCAGCACCGTGCCGCGCTCGGGCGCGCGCTGGTAGAGCAGGCGGCCATCGGCGGTGGTGACCTTGGTGATGCCATAGGGCGCCGCCGACACCCCCTTGCGCGAAATCGCGGCAAAGGCGGCGGTCATGTCGATCACGCGCACGTCGGAGGTGCCGAGCACCATCGACGGCTGCGTGTTGATCGGGGTCGAGATGCCGAAGCGTCGCGCCATGTTCGCGACCGACGAAGTGCCGACCTCGTCGCCGAGCTTCGCGGCGACGGTGTTCACCGAATAGGCAAAGGCGCTGCGCAGGTCCATCGCGCCCGAGAAGCGCCCCGACGAGTTGCGCGGCGACCAGCCGCGGATCGTCACCGGCTCGTCGACCACCTCGTCGCCGAGCTTATAGCCCGATTCGAGCGCGGCCATATAGACGAAGACCTTCCACGCCGAGCCCGGCTGGCGCACCGCCTGCGTCGCACGGTTGTAGTTCGACGCGACATAGTCGGTGCCGCCGACCATCGCGCGCACCGCGCCGTCGCGGTCGATCGACACCAGCGCGCCCTGCGCCCCGCCGGGTACATTGGCCTGGATCGCCGCGGTCGCCGCGCGCTGCATGCCGAGGTCGATGGTGGTGTAGACGTCGATCGCCTCGCTGCCCTCGTCGATCAGCATGTCGAGCTGCGGCAGCGCCCAGTCGCTGAAGTAACGCGCGCTGTTCTGCCCCGTTTCCTGCGCCATCTGGACGTCGGCGGGCTTGGCGCTGTCGGCCTGCGACTGGGTGATCACGCCCGCATCGACCATCACGGCGAGCACGACGCCCGCGCGGCCGAGCGCGGCCTGCGCGTCGGCGGTCGGCGAATAGCGCGACGGCGCCTTGACGAGCCCCGCGATCACCGCGGCCTCGGACAGCGACATTTCGGTCGCGCTATGCCCGAAGAAGCGCCGCGACGCCGCGTCGATGCCGTAGCTGCCGCCGCCGAAATAGACCTTGTTGAGATAGAGTTCGAGGATCTCGTCCTTCGAGAATTTCCATTCGAGCGCCATCGACAGGATCATCTCGCGCGCCTTGCGCGTCCAGGTGTAGCTGTTCGAGAGGAAGATGTTGCGCGCGAGCTGCTGGGTGATCGTCGATGCGCCCTGCAGACGGCGGCCGGTGCCGCGGTTCTGCACCGCGACGACCGCGGCGCGCGTCATGCCGACGGGATCGACCCCGGGATGGTAGCGAAAGCGCCGGTCCTCGACCGCGACCATCGCGTCCTGCATCACCTGCGGCGTCTCGCGCAGCGTCAGCCAGCGTCCGTAATTGGGCCCGAGCGAGAGGAACACCGTGCCGTCGGCGGCGTGGACGCGGATCGTCTGCCCCGCGGGCGATTTCTTGAGCTCCTCGAAGCTCGGGATGCGCTGCACCGCGATGCCGACCGCGACCGCCAGCGCGACCGCGCCGACGAGCACGAGGCCGAGGCCCCAGCGGATCATGCGGCGCAGCCACAACCGCCAGCGCGGCGGCTCGCCCTTGGGAGCCGAACCGCCCGATCGGGTGCTGGCCGGTGATTTACCTGCGGAAACCTGCTGTCTTTCGCGGCGCAAAGCCGATGTCCTTCCCTCGCTGCGCCCCTGTACGCGTCAGCAGCGAGGGTCGGTGGTCAACCCTCGCCGGTGGATGCGTCATCCGGCGAGCGGTCCGCGAAGTCAAGCGCCGCGCTGTTGATGCAGTAGCGCAGCCCCTCGGGCCCGGGGCCGTCGGGGAAGACATGGCCCAAATGGCCTTCGCACTTCGCACAGCGCACCTCGGTGCGGACCATGCCGTGGCTGGTGTCGGTCACCTCGGTCACCGCAGCGTCGGCGGCGGGCGCGGTGTAGCTCGGCCAGCCCGATCCGCTGTTGTACTTGGTGGTGCTGTCGAACAGGGGCGCGCCGCAGCCGGCGCAATGATAGACGCCGTCGCCCTTGTGGTCGGTATATTTGCCGGTGAAGGCGCGCTCGGTGCCGCCCTCGCGCAGCACATGATGCGCCATCGGGTCGAGCGGCTTGGTGTTGGGATCGGTCATCGGATGATCTCCTGTTGACGGGCCCCGCGGGGCGCCGTTTTCTTGTGGATAATATCGGTCGGGGAACGCGCCGCCGCAAGGGGCAGGAGGGGTCAGCCGCTGCGGATGCGCGTCGTTCGCGATGCTATTCGCACCAAGGACGGAAAAAGTGACGCCGCTGCGGTCATGGGCCCCGCCGTCCGTGGATTCTCACCCAGTCGCCAGACAAGATTCGCCAGCGCAAAGGGCCGCGCCATGCGCGCCGCGAGCGCGCGCTGATACTCCGGCGCCGCATCGCCGCCGCCGCGCCGCCATGCCGCCACCGCCGCATCGGCGCTCGCGACCGCGAGCCCCATGCCTTCGCCCGCGAGGCTCGGGATCACCCCCGCCTGGTCGCCAAGGCGGAACAGCCCGGGCGCGGTGTCGGCGGTGCGCCAGCCATAGGGAACATGCCCGATCGCATCGACGCCGCGCGACCAGTCGGCAAAAGCGAGCCGTTCGCCGAGCCGCGGCAGCGCGTCGCCCAGTACGCGGAGCAGCGCGCCGGGATCGCCCCCGGCCTCGTCGAGCCGCGACTTGTGCACGGCGAGGCACAGGTTGCTGCTGCCGTCCTCCTGCCGCACCAGCCCGGCGTAACCGCGGTCGAAGAGATGCAGCTCGACCGCTTCGCCGACGAGCCGCTCGAGCGCTGGATGCGTCGGCAGCCGCAGCCGCAGGCCCATCACGGGGTCGCTCCGCTGCCACGCGGCGGGCTCGCGCGCAAAACCGCGAAAGCCATGCTTGCCCGCCGCAAGGAAGATCGCCGATGCCGCCAGCGCCGCGCCGTCGCGCGTCTGCACGCTGCCGTCGGCGATCGCGGTCGCGTGGACGCCGCGCTCAAGCCCGGCTCCAGCCGTCTCGGCAGCGACCTGCAGCACCGAATCGAGCCGGTGGCGCGACACGCCCAAGGCGGCTTCAGGCAGCCGCGCCTCGCTCATCCGCTTACCCGCGAACAAGCGCACGCCGGTGACGCGCTGCCCGCCCAGGGTGTCCGCCGCGATGCCGATTGCTTCCAGCCGCGCGAGCGTCTGCCAGCTGAGAAACCCGCCGCACAGCGCATCGCCCGTTTCGCGCGCGCGTTCGAGCAGAAGCACTTGCGCGCCGCTCCGCGCCAGCCCGATCGCCGCCGCCGACCCGGCGGGCCCGGCGCCGACGATCAGCGCTTCGGTCACCGGATGCGCTCGACGCAGAGGCGGTAGGGGAAGCTGCGGAAGATGCGGCAATCGCCCGCCGCGTCGGGCAGGGCTTCCACCAGCATCGCCGTCCATTCGCTCCGGCGAAAGCTGCGCCCGACCGAGAGCTGCCCGTCGCGCCGCACGATCGGATCGACCCATGCCAGCGTCGCGAGCAACGGATAGCCCGCGAAGGGCAGCCGCTGGCGGTGCAGGTCGTTGACCAGCCAGCCGCGCGCCACCTCGCGCTCCATGAAGCGCAGGAACTCGCTGCGCTGGATCGGGGTCATATGGTGGGCGACGAGGCTCGACATCACAATGTCCCACCCCTCGCCCGCGAGGTCGCGATAATCGCCGGTGACCAGCCGCACGCGTCCGTCAAGCCGCACTTCGGCAACGGGAGCGCTGTTGGGATTGAGGTCGACCCCCACGAGATCGAGCGCCACCCCGCGCTTGTCGCCCCAGCGCGCGATCCGCGCCAGCATGTCGCCCGCGCCGAAGCCGACGTCGAGGATGCGCCACGGCCGCGCGCCGATCCCGCGCGCCCGCACCCGCTCCAGAAATCCCAGCGTCGGCCGCGCGGCGAGCGTCAGCGCATTGATCCGCGACAGGTCGGCGAGCACCTTGGCATAGCGCGCGGGCGCGAGTTCGACCGCGTCCATCTCCTCTTCGGCCTCGATCGGCACGGCGAGGCTGGCGAAGGGGTTCACGTTCTTATATATCCTTGGGGGCGGTGAAGCGGATCGCTTCGGCGGCGAGCCCGGGGCCGAAGGCGATCGCGATCCCCTCGCCCTGCGCCCGCCGTTCCATCATGTGCGCGAGCACGAAGAGGATCGTCGCCGACGACATATTGCCCCACGCCGCGAGCACCGCGCGGCTGTCGGTCAGCGCGTCGGCGGGGACGTGCAGCGCCGCCTCGACCGCGTCGAGCACCGAGCGCCCCCCGGCGTGGATCGCGAGCAGCGGCGGCGGTGCGCCATCGAAAAGCTGCGCTTGCACCGCCGGCTCGCCGAGCGCCGCGCGCAGCCGCCCGGGCACCTCGCCCGACAGCTGCATCTCGAACCCCTTGTCGCCAATATCCCAGCGGATGAGGTCCTCGCTCGCCTCGAGCGCAAGGCTGCGGCCTTCGCCGAGCGCCAGCCCGCCGGGCTCGCTCGAAACGATCCCCGCCGCGGCGCCGTCGCTGAACTGGAGCATCGCGAGCAGGGGCTCGGGCTGGTCGGCGAGGCTGAGGTGCAGGGTGGAGAGCTCGACGCTCACGACCAGCACCACGGCACCCGGCTCCGATCGCACGATGTGCCGCGCATTGCGGAGCGCGGTCACCCCGGCGTAGCAGCCCATGAAGCCGATCAGCACGCGCTCGACCGTGGGCGCGAGGCTCAGCCTGCGCGCGATGATCTGGTCGATCCCCGGCGCGACGAAGCCGGTGCAGCTCGCAACCACCAGATGCGTCACCCGCGCGGGATCGAAAGCGGTGCCGAGCCCCGCGATCGCCTGCAAGGCGAGGTCGGGCGCATGGCTCGCATAGGCCGCCATGCGCACCGAGGTCGGCGGCAGCCCGGGCACGTCGTAGAATCCCCCCGGCGCGACCGGCGACCCGCCGGCGGCGGTCGGCGGCAGCACCGACCAGCGGTGCGCGATCCCCGACCGCGCCGCCATGCGCGCAAACAGCGCACGCGTGCGTTCGTCGGCAACGCGCGGCGTTGCCCAGTCGATGAAGGCCTGATGGATATCATGATCGGGCGTCGCGGTGGCGAGCGCGTTGAGCCAGGCGGGGGGAGCGGGGGGCATGGCGCTGCTTTGGGCCAAAAACGGGAGACTCGCCAGCGGATAAGCGCTTCGCCGCCTTTACCGCGGCTTAACCATGAAAGGGCTAGTGCACAGGCGTGGGACCGCGCCTTTTCCTTGCCCTTGCCCTGCTCGCCGCGTCGTCGCCGGCCTCCGCGCAATGCCTGCTGTGCGGGCAGGACGGCACATCGGACGCAAAGGCCGCACGCCAGGCCGAGACGCCGCTGCGCGTCGAGGTCGAAACCCAGCTCGATTTCAGCCGCGTCGCGGTCGGCGCGATGGGCGGCGCGGTCGAGCTCGACCCGCTGTCGGGCGCGCGCCGCCTCAGCGGCGACGTCGTCGACCTCGGCGGCTTCGCGGTCACCGGGACGGTGACGGTCACCGGCGAGCCCGGCGCCGCGGTGCGCGTGATCCTGCCGACCAGCGTCGATCTCGAAGGCGACCGCGGCCGCAGCGCGCGCGTCAGCGGCCTCGTCACCAACCTCTCCGCCGCACCGCGCCTCGGCCCCGACGGGCGGCTGCAATTCCGCTTCGGCGGCCGGCTCCAGATCGCCGGACTCGACGACGGCGACTATCGCGGGCGGATTCCGGTGACGGTGGAATATGAATAGGCGGGCGATAGCGGCGCTGGCCGCCGCCACCCTGCTCACGGGCTGTTCGGATTCGGAATATGGACCCAAGCTCACGCGCGCCGACGTCGAGGAACTTGCCGAGGAAATCCGGGTCACTGTCGGCGACACGCCGCTGGTTTTCCCGCGCGTGGCGCTGCACGGGCGCGACGAAGCGCAACCTTTCCCGGCAGCCGGTGCGAAGCTCGACCGTATCGAATTGGGTATCGGTCCCTATGGCTGGAGCGATTTCGAGCCCGAAATCCGCAAGATCTGCCCGCTGCTCGCGCGCCGCTGGGTGGCCTCGGTGTGCAAGGACCCATGGGCGCCTGTCGAACAGGCGATGCCGTACGGAAGCTTCTTTCTCGTCGATCGCGACGCGATGGGCTTTTTCGACCGGCATCATACGGCAGCGGGCCGGACGTGGGGCGAGCGGCTCCGCGCCATGCGGATGGCGCCGGGCAAGGCGATCGCAGAATGCGACCGCGACGAAGAGTCGGGCCGGAACAGCTGCACCGCGGCGCTTCTGCTCTCGCCGCAGCTGGTCGCCGTCTGGTCGGTGGGGGGCAGCGAGCGCGAGACCGCAGAGGCGAAAGCCGGGCGCGAAGGCAAGGCGATCGCGGCCTTCGTACGCTACGCCATCGCGCCCGCGGAGGATTTCGACCGGCTGCTCCCGGCGATGTGCGAACTGCGCCGTCCAGAGGCCAGGGAAGGCCCCGACGGCGACCCCTGCAAGGTTTAGCCGCGCACCCCGAACAGCGCGGTCCCGACGCGCACGTGCGTCGCGCCGAGCATCACCGCGCCCTCATAATCGCCGCTCATCCCCATCGAACGCAAAGGCAGGCCGTGGCGTTCGGCGAGTTCGGCGAGCAGCGCGAAATAGGGCGAGGGGGAGACATCGGCCGGGGGAATCGCCATCAGGCCTTCGATTTTCAGCCCCGCGTCGGCCGCTTCGGCGAGCAGCGCGGGCAGGTCGGCGACCGCAACGCCGCCCTTCTGTTCCTCGTCGCCGATATTGACCTGGACGAAAAACTGCGGCTGGCGGCCCAACTTCGCGCAGGCCTTGGCGAGCGCCTGCACCAGCGACGGGCGGTCGACCGAATGGATCGCGTCAAAGAGCGCCACCGCCTCCTCGGCCTTGTTCGACTGCAGCTGGCCGATCAGGTGGAGCGTGATATTGGGGGTCCCGGTCCGCAGCGCGGGCCATTTACCCGCGGCCTCCTGCACGCGATTTTCGCCGAAATGGCGCTGGCCCGCGGCGATCAGCGGGCGGATCGCGTCGGCGTCATGCGTCTTCGACACCGCGATCAGCGTCACCTCCTCGGCCTTGCGACCCGCGCGCGCCGCGGCGGCGGCGATTCCCGTTTCGACTTCGGCCAATCGCTGCGCTGCGTCTTCCATCGCTGATCCTTCGCTGGCGGCGGCGCGTTGCGCGCGGCGGCGACGCGCCTATAGAAAAGCCGATGCCCCGGCGCCACCCCCTCCCAACCCTCTGGCCGCAGGCCTGGCTGTTCACCGACGCGCGGCTCGGCGACGCGCTGTTCGCCGCGGTCGCCACGCTGCCGCCGGCGAGCGGCATCGTGCTGCGCCACGACGAACTGGCGCCGGGCAAACGCTGGCGCCTCGCACGCCGCCTCGCGCGCACCGGGCACCTGCTGCTGCTCGCCGGCCCGCCCGCGCTCGCGCGGCGCTGGGGTGCTGACGGCGTTCACCTGCGCCAGCCGTCCGCGAAGCAGGCGGCGCAGGCGCACCGCCTCGGCCTCATCGTCTCGATGCCGGTGCATAATGCCCGCGAAGCCGGCGCCGCGCGCCGCGCGCGCGCCGACCTGGCCTTCGTCTCGCCGCTCCATGCCACGCGCTCGCATCCCGGCGCTCCGGCGCTCGGGCAAAAGACATGGCTCCGCCTCGCGCGCCTGACCGGCGCGCAGCCCGTCGCGCTCGGCGGCATGACCGCAAAACGCGCGCGCTCGCTTGGCCGGGCGAGCGCAGCAAGCGGCATTGCGCCCGGCTGGGCTGGAATCGATGCGTGGATGAGTCTTGCGGGGCGTTAGAGGACAGGCCGCCCTATAAATCCCGTTCGTGTCGAGCGAAGTCGAGACACGCCGAGTTCGTGCGCGCCTTCCCGTGTCTCGACTTCGCTCGACACGAACGGGAATAGGGAAGGGTCTGGAAGCTGCCATCGACCGGAGTTCTCCAATCGATACGGTAACGAAACCCCACGCGTTAAAAACGGAACGCGGTACCCACATACACCGCCTGGCTGTCGCGGCGGGCGTCGGTCAGCGGCTGGACGCCATCGTCGCTCTTGTAGCGCACGCCCGCGGTGACATCGAGGTTCTTGGTCACGCGATAGCTGCTGACGACGTCGACGGTCTGGTCGTCGCCGGGTGCGGTCAGGCGGTCGGTCGCGCCGGCGGGGTCGCTCGGCCGCGCGGTCATGCGCGTCGCGAAGCGCGACTTCTTCTCATTCTGCTCGGGCGCCTTGGCCTGCGGCAGGTTGCGGAGGTCCAGCCCGCGCGGCAGCGCCGGGGTGACGAATTTCTCGAACCCGACCGATGCGCCGAGGTTGTAGGCGACGGGGGTGATCGCGACCGGCGCCTTGCGGCCCTGAACCAGCGCCGAGGTCAGCGCGGCGCTCGACGATTCGTCGCGGCTGCGCACGACGACGGTGATCGCGCGGTTGCCGCGATTCTCGTCGGTCAGCGCGGGGGTGAAGCTGAAGCTGCGGCGTGCGTCGGCCGACACCTTGGCATAGCGTGCGATCAGCCGCGGATCGCCCGATGCGGGGGTGAACTGCCCCAGCAGGGTGTCCGACAGCGACGTTTCGCGGATGCGGTCGGCGCGGCTCATCGCGGCGAGCGCGGGGGGCAGGGCGAGCGGAATGGCCGCCAGAACGACGACCCCTGCTTTCCAGAAATGGCGCGATGTGCGCGGCATTGTCTGCGACTCCAACCCCAGTACCCAGCCTGAATAGGCCTGTTGCGCCGACTTTTCCAGTGATTCGCACGAAAGCAAATCTTTAGCCCCTGAATTTTTGCGGGCCTGTTGCGCGATGACCACAGTGGGGGCGTCACCTGACTCCCCGATGAACGGCGCAAACAAGCGCATTGCCGCGCTTGCCGCCGCGCGAGAGGCGCGATAGAGACGCTCGCAATTCTTTAGCAGCGCGGCGGTCGCCCGCGCCATTTTGATAAGGTGTTTCGGCATGTCCAAGCTTTCCGTCCTTGCCCTGACCGGTCGCCGTACCGCCACGCTCGCGCTCGTTAGCGTCGCGGCGCTCGGCCTTGCGGCGTGCGGCGGCAAGGAACGGCCGCGCGCCGATCTCGCCGCGTCGCAGGTCACCACCATCGGCGTGAACAGCTATTTGTGGCGCGCCTCGCTCGACGCCTTGTCGTTCATGCCCCTGCTCCAGGCCGATTCGTCGGGCGGGGTGATCATCACCGACTGGTATGCGAACCCGGGCAACCCGAACGAGCGGATGAAGGTCACCGTGTCGATCCTCGACCGCGACCTTCGCGCCGACGCGCTCCGCGTCGCGGCCTCGCGTCAGGTCGCGCAGGGCGGCACCTGGGTCGACGCGCCGGTGCAGGCGGCGACGGTGCAGAAGCTCGAGGAAATCATTCTCACCCGCGCCCGCGACCTGCGCCGTTCGGCCTTCGAGGGCTAATTTCCGGGCGCGGACGCGCGCCGCCAGACATCAACGGGGTAAGAAATAATGACCCGCGAACCGCGCTTCGGCGCCCTCGCCGCCGACGCCCGCTGGCAAAAGGAGTGGGAGGCGGCGAACAGCTTCGCCACCACCGATACCGACGGCAAGCCCAAGGCCTATATCCTCGAGATGTTCCCCTATCCCTCGGGGCGCATCCACATGGGGCATGTCCGCAACTATGCGATGGGCGACGTGCTCGCGCGCTTCAAGCGGATGACCGGGCACGACGTGCTCCACCCGATGGGCTGGGACGCCTTCGGCATGCCGGCCGAAAATGCGGCGATGGAAAAGGGCGTGCACCCCGGCGGCTGGACGCGCGACAATATCGCCGCGATGCGCAGCCAGCTGAAGCGCCTCGGCCTCGCGATCGACTGGAGCCGCGAGCTCGCGACGTGCGAGCCCGATTATTACGGGCAGGAACAGGCGCTGTTCCTCGACCTGTTCGCCGCGGGGCTCGTTACGCGCAAGCACAGCTACGTCAATTGGGACCCCGTCGACATGACCGTGCTCGCGAACGAGCAGGTCATCGACGGCCGCGGCTGGCGCTCGGGCGCGCCGGTCGAGAAGAAGAAGCTGTCGCAGTGGTTCCTCAAGATCACCGACTTCGCCGACGAGCTGCTCGAAGGGCTGCAGAGCCTCGACAAATGGCCCGACAAGGTCCGGCTGATGCAGGAAAACTGGATCGGCAAATCGCAGGGGCTCGAGTTCAGCTTCCGCATGGCGGGCGGCGCGGTGGGCTTCGACGTCTTCACGACGCGCCCCGACACGCTCTATGGTGCGAGCTTCGCGGCGATCTCGCCCGACCATCCGCTCGCCGAGAAGCTGGCGAAGGATTCGCCCGAGCTCGCGGCGTTCATCGAGGAGTGCCGCCGCCAGGGCACCGCCGCCGAACAGCTCGACACCGCCGAAAAGATGGGTTTCGACACCGGCCTCGCGGTCGAGCACCCGCTCGACCCCAATTGGCACCTGCCCGTCTGGGTCGTGAACTATGTGCTGATGGACTATGGCACCGGCGCGATCTTCGGCTGCCCCGCGCACGACCAGCGCGATCTCGACTTCTCGCGGAAATACGGCCTGCCCGTCCACCGCGTGATCGCCGACGGCGAGGAGACCGGCCAGGTCTTCCATAGCGACGAGGCCTACACCGGCCCCGGCCGCCTCGTGAACAGCCACTTCCTCGACGGCATGACGATCGACGAAGCCAAGGCCGCGATCATCGCGCGCGCCGAGCATGAGGGCTGGGGCAAGGGCACGACCGTGTGGCGCCTCCGCGACTGGGGCGTCTCGCGCCAGCGCTATTGGGGCACGCCCATCCCCTTCATCCATTGCGACGCGTGCGGCCTGCTGCCGGTGCCCAAGAGTCAGCTTCCCGTCGTCCTGCCCGAGGACGCCGATTTCTCGGTCCCCGGCAATCCGCTCGATCGCCATCCGACGTGGAAGCATGTCGCCTGCCCGAGCTGCGGCGGCGAAGCGGTGCGCGAAACCGACACGCTCGACACCTTCGTCGATTCGTCCTGGTATTTCCTGCGCTTCGCCTCGGCTCCGGCGGACAAGCCCTTCGATCCCGAGGTGATCCGCCGCTGGCTGCCCGTCGACCAATATATCGGCGGCATCGAGCATGCGATCCTCCACCTGCTCTACGCGCGCTTCTGGACGCGCGCGCTGCAGAAGATGGGGATGATCGACATCGCCGAACCCTTCGCCAGCCTCTTCACGCAGGGCATGGTGACGCACGAGACCTACAGCCGCGAGCAGGGCGAAGGCCTGCCGCCGATCTTCTTCACCCCCGAAGAGATCACCCGCACCGCCGACGGCGCAACGCTCAACAGCGAAGGCACGCCGGTGCAGGTCGGCCGCGTGATCAAGATGTCGAAGTCGAAGAAGAATGTCGTCGATCCCGACGCCATCCTCGACCAGTACGGCGCCGACGCCGCGCGCTGGTTCATGCTTTCCGACAGCCCGCCCGAGCGCGACCTGCCGTGGAGCGAGGCGGGGATCGAGGGTGCGTGGCGCTTCGTCCAGCGCCTGTGGCGGCTGTTCGGCGACACCGAGACCGTCGGTGACGGCGCCGAGGACAAGGCGCTCGCGCGCAAGCTACACCAGGCCATCGCCGGGGTCGCCGCCGATATCGAGGCTTTGGGCTTCAACAAGGCGGTCGCCAAGATCCACGCGCTCGCCAACGACATCGAGAAGGCCGTGCCCTCGGCGACGCGCGCCGAAGCGTGCCGGACGCTGATCCTGCTCGTCGCGCCGATGCTGCCCCATCTCGCCGAGGAGGCCTGGGCCGCGCTGCCCGAAGGCCAGCGCAGCACCGCGATGATCGCCGACGCCGCCTGGCCCGCTGCCGATCCCGCGCTGCTCGTCGACGACGAAGTGACGATCGCGATCCAGGTCGCGGGCAAGCTGCGCGACACGATGACCGCCGCCAAGGGGGCCGCCAAGGACGACCTCGAAGCCGCGGCACTCGCGCGCCCGCGCATCGTCGAGCTGCTCTCCGGCGCCGCGCCGCGCAAGGTGATCGTCGTCCCCGACCGGCTCGTGAACATCGTTCCCTGACAAGCCGCCCTCGGAACCTATGGCCCCCACTCTCCGTTCGCATCGAGCGAAGTCGAGATGCGTGTGGCACAGCGCCAGCGTGTCTCGACTTCGCTCGACACGAACGGGGATAGGGGGCATTAGAGTCTCATATGCGTAAGCTTCTCACTGCCTCGATCATCGCCGCCTCGCTGCTCCTCGGCGGCTGCGGCCTGCGCCCGCTCTATGCCAGCGGCAGCGACGGCGCGGTGGCGACGATCCTCGCCGACGTGGACGTCGCGCCGATCGAGGGGCATCAAGGCTGGCTCGTCCGCAATGCGCTGCGCGACCGGCTCGTCGCCGCGCAGAACGGGCAGGGTGCGGGCAAGCGCCTGCGGCTCGACGTGCGGCTCGAGGACAGCATCACCGGCTTCGGCGTGCGCGCCGACGATGCGGTGACACGCGAGCGCCGGACGCTGCGCGCCCGCTACCAGCTCGTCGACGCCGGCACCGGGCAGGTGCTGCTCGACGCGACCGCCTTCTCCGACGCCGGGATCGACGTCGTCGGCAGCGAATATGCGACGATCGCCGCCGAATCGACCGCGCTCGAACGCCTGTCGCAGGCGGTCGCCGACCAGATCGTCGCGCGCATCGCGGTCTTCGCCGACCGCGGCGGCGGCCGCACCCCCGACGCCCCCGCCTCCCCGGGCTCGTGAAGAGCGTCAAACCCGCCGAGCTGGAACGCGTCGGCCGGCTCGACCCCGCGGTCCGCCTCACCCTGCTCACCGGTCCCGACGAAGCGACGATGGAGACGCTCGCCGCGCGGCTGGTGAGCCTCGCGGGCAAGGAGGCCGAGCGGCTCGACCTCACTTCGTCGCAGATGAACCAGGACCCCTCGCTGCTCGCCGCCGAGGCCGCGTCGATGTCGCTCTTTTCGAGCGCGCGCGTGATCCGGCTCGAAATCTCCGGCAGCGGCGACGACTGCCTCGCCGCGGTCGAGGCACTGCTGGCGACCGACAATGCGATCAACCCGGTGATCGCGACCGGCGCCTCGATCACCGCCAAGTCGAAACTGGTCAAGCTGGTCGAGGGATCGGCGAGCGCGGTCGCGGCGATCTGCTACCAGCCCGACCGCCGCGCGCTGGTCGGCATCGCGATGTCCGCCGCCGAGGAGCAGGGGCTCCGCCTCGGCAATGCCGAGGCGCAATTGCTCGTCGACCTCGTCTCGGGCGACCAGGCGCTGATGCGCCGCGAGCTCGAGAAGATCGCGCTCTATCTCGACGCCGGGCCCGATCGCCAGCGCCAGGTCACCGCCGCCGACATCGCCGCCTTGGGCGCCGCCACGCACGAGGAGGATGTCAGCGAGTGCATCAACATCGCGCTCGGCGGCAAGGTGCGCGAACTGCCCGCGATGCTCGCGCAGGCGGCGGCGGTCGGCGTCGCCGAAATCCGCCTGATCCGCGCGCTCGCGATCCGCGCCACGCAGCTCGCGCGCCTCCGCGCCGAGGTCGACGCCGGCGCGCACCCCGCGACGGTGGTGTCGGCGCGCAGCAGCGGGGTGTTCTGGAAGGAACAGAGCGCGGTGACCGCGCAGCTCCACATCTGGGATTCGGTGCGCATCGCGCGGCTGATGAGCCGGTTGCTCGACTGCGAGCGCGCGCTGAAGGCGTCGGGCACCGCAGGCGCGGTGCTGTTCCGCAAGCTGGTCACCGACATCGCGCATCAGGCGGCGCGCGCGCGATAGGCGGCTTTCGGGCGGTTGCGGACATCTTAATCCTCCCTGCGGCGAAGCCGTGGGGAGGGGGACCACCCGCAGGGTGGTGGAGGGGTGCGGGAGGTCATACGCCGAGTTCGGCTGCACGCACCCCTCCACCATGCTTCGCATGGTCCCCCTCCCCATCGCTTCGCGACAGGGAGGATTAAGTACGTCCGCTCCCCACCCCAAAGCCGCCCCCTGGGGAGGGTCCGCCGCGGCCGTGCCCTGACCGCGGCGGACCTCCCGCCCCACCCCTCGCGGGACGGGGGGAGAGCCGCTTAGAACTGCCCGCGCAAGGTCACGCCATAAGTGCGCGGCTCGCCCGGGAAGCCGACGAACAGCTGGTTCGCCGTCCCCGCCAGCCCGCTCGATGCCGGCGCCGCGACGGCGCGGAAGGTGCCGCCGCCCTGCAGCGGCATGTCGGCGCCGATCATATAATATTTGTTGTTGAAGATATTCTGCGCCCACAGCTCGATGCCCCAGCGCCGCTCGGCGCCATAGAGGCCGAGGCGGCCGTTGAACACCGCGAACCCGTCCTGGATCTTCTCGACGTCGAGGTCCGATCCGGTGTTCGTGTCGCTCTGCAGGCGGGTGTCGAAATAGACGAGGCCCGTCAGCCCCGAACTGCCGATCGGCGGGGTCCAGCTGATCCCTGCGGTCGCGACATAGCGCGCGGCGTTCGACACCCCGCGCCCGGGCAGCTGGAACAGCACCGGCGACAGCGGCCGCCCGCCGGTCCCGACGAGATTGCGGCGATAGAGGGTGTCGACATAGGTCAGCCCCATATTGACCGTGAAGTAGCGCGCGGGGCGCAGGAAGGTCTCGATCTCGACCCCCTTGGCACGCACCCCGGGCTTCAGCTGGTCGGGCGCGCAGGCGCCAGTCAGCGCCGACCCGTCGCTGTCGGCCCCGCCGAGGTCGGTCTTGCACGCCTGGATGTTGGTGACCTCGAAATTGACGCCGTTGAAGGTGTTGAGCTGGTAATTGCTATATTCCTGGTAGAAAGCCGCCAGATTTACGTCGACGCCGTCGCCGTCATATTTGACGCCGAATTCATAGGCATCGACCTTTTCGCTCGCGAACTGCAAATCGCTCGCTTCGGCGCGGCCGTTGCCCGGCGTGTTGGCGGGCAGCGCGAGCCGCGCCGCGCAGGCGGCGTCGAAGGCGGCGTTGCACGGCCGGTCGAGCGCCGAGAAGTCGAGGTTGAAGCCTCCCGCCTTATAGCCCTTCGACGCCGAGCCATAGACGAGCAGGTCCTGCGTCGGCTTCCAGCTGAGCACCACCGTGCCCGTCCATTCATTGTCCTTGAACTTGGTCCCCGGGCTGCCCGCGGGCAGGTCGGGCGCGGTGCCGTTGATCACGCACGGCAGCGAGGCGAGCGACTGGAAGGGCGAATTGACGATCAGCGAACAGATCGAATTGTTGAAATTCGCGTCGGCATCCAATGTCTTGCGCTCGCTGGTGTAGCGCGCGCCGACGGTCAGCGTCAGCGTGTCCTCGATGATGTCGAAGCTGTTGTGCGTGAAGATCGCAAAGTTGCGGCTCTTCTGCTCGAAGGTCGATCCCTGGTTGCCGGTGCCGTTGATCGCGAGCCCCGGCTGGCCGAGCGCCGCGGCGAGCGAGCCGAAGCCCGGGCGCGCGGGGTTGGCGATCAGCGCCTGCAGCAGGCTGCGCGTCGCGCCCGGCGGCAGCACGTTGATCGTGCCCTGGATCACGGGGACGTTTACGCATTGCGCGTTGCTGGGCAGCACTGCCGAGGGCAACGCCTGCGCCAGCAGCAGGCAGTTGGCAAATTTCTCGTAATTGGCGCCGTAGACGATGTCATCGTCGACATCGAGCCGCTCGTTGGCGTAATAGCCGCCGACCAGCCAGTCGAGCCGCCCGTCGAACGCCTCGCCCTGCAGCCGCAGTTCCTGCGTGAACAGGCGGAAGCGGCGGTCGAGGTCGGTGCGCCGCAATATGTCGAGTGCGTTGAAATCGGCGTCCTGCCCCTGCGCATTCTTGTAATCGCGGTACGCCGTGATCGAGGTCAGCGACGCGCCGCCGAGGTCCCAGCTGACCTCGCCAGACACGCCCCAATCCTTGGTATCCGAGCGATAGTCGACCCCGGGGGTCGTCGCCTGGCGGCGCACGAAGCTTGTCCCCGCGGGCGCCTGCTGATGGTTCGAGCCGAGCGCGAGCAGCAGCGGCAGCAGCGTGTTCGCCGAGGCGACGGGGAAGCCGTCGGGGCCGCGCGCGAGGTTGCGTACGGGGTTGAGCAGGATGCCGCCGCAGCAATTTTCCTTGCGCTCGCTGTAATCGGCGATCAGCCGGACCTTGAGGCTGTCATTGGGTTCGAACGCGAGCTGGCCGCGGACGAGCCAGCGGTCGCGGTCGTTGATGTCGGGCTCGCCGGGGGTGACATTCTGGATGAAACCGTCGCGCTTCTGCCAGACGCCGTCGAGGCGCACCGCGGCGGTATCGCCCAGCGGGGCGTTGACCATGCCGTCGACGCGCCAATAATCGTAATTGCCGTAGCTCACCGACCCCTTGGCGCCGAAGCCCGTCATGTCGGGGCCCTTGGTGACGATGTTGATGAGCCCCGCGGTCGAGTTGCGCCCGAAGAGCGTGCCCTGCGGTCCGCGCAGCACCTCGACGCGCTCGATATCGCCGAGTTCGGACAGGCCGACCCCGGTACGGCTGCGATAGACGCCGTCGATGAACAGCCCGACCGAGCTTTCGAGCCCCGGATTCTCGCCGACGGTGCCGATGCCGCGGATGCGCGCGGTGAAATTGACCTCGCTCGTCGCGCCCGAGACGAGCAGCGACGGGGCGACCTGGCCGAGCGCGCGGACGTCGGTGGCGCCGGTCTTTTCCAGCGTGTCGCCCGACACCGCCGAGACGGCGATCGGCACGTCGGAGAGCAATTCGCTACGCCGCGTCGCGGTGACGATGATCGTGTCGTCGTCGGTCTCGGCGGCGGGTGCCGGCGCGTCCTGCGCCCAGAGCGGGGTCGCCGCCAGCAGCGTCGCGAGCGCGGCCCCCGCCGCACTGCCACGGGCGAAACGCGCAATTCTCCTGTCGGCCTTTTTCATGTCATCCTCCCACCAAGCTTATTTTATTCTCAGCGATGATAACAGATTTTCGGCCGATGCCAAAATCAAAAACCGCCCGCATCCGGTGGGATGCGGGCGGCCTTGAAAGTCCGGAAAACCGGATGTTTTGCGCTTAGAACTTGCCGCGCAGCGTCAGGCCATAGGTCCGGGGTTCGGCCAGGAACTGCGAGAAGATCTGGCGCCCGCCGGGGAAGCCGTTGGCGTCGGTGAACGGCGCCGAGCTCGTGCCCGCCTGGAAGGGCGAGTTGAAGGCGACCTGGGCATAGTCGGCGTTGAGGATATTCTGCGCCCACAGTTCGACCGCCCATTTCTCGTCGGCCCCGCGCACGCCGAGGCGCGCGTTGAACACCGTGAAGCTTTCCTGTTCCTTCTGCGGGAACAGGTCGGAGCCGGTGTTGTAGCCACTGGTCGCGCGGCCATCGATATAGACGAGGCCGGTGAGCCCGCCGCTCCCGATCGCCGGGGTCCAGGTCATGCTGGCGGTACCGACCAGTTCGGGCGCGTTCGACAGATTGTCGCCGGGCAGGAAGCGCAGCGCGGGGTCGAGCGGCCCGCCGGCGTTGGTGCCGACCAGGTTGGCGCGATATTTGGTCTTCGAATAGGTCACGCCCGCCGCGAGGCGGAGGTCGTCCGCCGGCGCGAAGGAGGATTCGAGCTCGAAGCCTTCGGCGCGCACGCCCCAGCTGACCTTGTCGGCGGCACAGGCGCCCGTCGCGGCGCTCGCGTCGCGGTCGGCACCACCCAGGTCGGCTTCACAGCCGTTGATGTTCTGGACCAGGAACACCGTGCCGTTGAAGGTGTTGAGCTGGAAGCTCGAGAAGTCCGAGCGGAACAGCGACACGCCGAGGTTGAACCCGCCCGCCGAATATTTGGCGCCGATTTCATAGCTGTCGACCTTTTCGGGGTCGAACTGGAGGTTGCCCACCAGCGCCTGCGCCCCGGCCTGGCCGCCGAACGGCAGGATCGGCGATTTCAGCGCCGAACGGTCGAGGTTGAACCCGCCCGCCTTGTAGCCGCGCGAATAGCTGACATAGGTGAGCAGGTCTTCGACCGGCTTCCACGACAGGATCGCGGTGCCGGTGAACTCGTCCTCGCTGCGCTTGTCGTTGATCGACACGCCGTTGAGCTCGGCGGTCGAATTGCCTTGGCAGCCGAGTCCGACCAGCGCACCGGCCAGCGCCCGCGCGGTGGCGTTGGTCGCCGGGTTCGCCAGATCGTCGAGCAGCAGGCCCTGGATCGTGGTGCAACGCGTGTTGTCGTTGGTGAAGCTCGCGTTGAACTTCTTCTTGTCGTTGGTGTAGCGGACGCCGAAGGTGAAATCGAGCGTGTCGGTGATGTGGAAGATATTGTGCGTGAACAGCGCCCAATTCTTGCCGTTCTGGCGATAGCGATCGTTGATCGAACCGAGATTGTTCAGGCTGTCGAGCGCGTTGAACGCCGCGACGATGTCGGCGCCCGACGCGCCGCTCGCCGCCGCGATCGTCGCCGGGCCGACGCCGGGTGCGACGCAGAGCGGGTTGGTCGGCGAATAGAGCCCCGCGAGCCCGCCGCCCGAGATGATGCGGCACGTCGCGAAACGGCCGTACTGGTTGCCGAAGCGGAGGTTGTCGCGGACGGTCAGCTTCTCGTTGGCGTAGAAGCCGCCGACGAGCCAGTCGAGCTTGCCGTCGAACGCCTCGCCCTGCAGGCGCAGTTCCTGGGTGAAGGTGTGGAACTGGCGATAGGCGTCGTCGTCCTCGGCGCGGTAGAGGATGTCGACCGTGCCATAATCGACGTCGCCCGCCTGCCCTGAGCGATATTCGCGGTAGCCAGTGATCGAGGTCAGGGTCGCGCCGCCCAGGTCATAGTCGATCTGGCCCGAGAAGCCGTAGTCCTTGGTCTTGCCGGCATAGCTGCGCCCCGGGGTGACCGACAGCGTGCGCGCATAGCGCTGGCTGAACGCCGGCAGCGCCTGGCCCAGGTCGCGCAGCACGTTGATGATGTTGTTGCCGTTGGCCTGCAGCGGCGACAGCGGCACCGACGGGTTGTTGAGGTCGCCGACCGCGGTGTTGACCGCGCTGTCGACATAGGTCGCGCCGCAGCATTTCTCGTCGCGATAGGTGTAATCGGCGATCAGCCGGATCGACAGCGCGTCGGTCGGCTCGAACAGCAATTGTCCGCGCACGAAATAGCGGTCGCGGTCGTTGACGTCGGTGTTGTTGTTGACGTCGCGATAGAAACCGTCGCGCTTAACCCAGATGCCGTCGAGGCGGGCGGCGATCGTGTCGCTCAGCGGCCCGGTGATGCTGCCACCGAGGCGGAAATAGTCATAATTGCCATAGGTCGCCTCGGCGGTGCCGCCGAACTCGAAATCGGGCTTTTTCGAATAGATGCTGATCAGGCCCGCCGACGAGTTGCGGCCGCCGAGCGTGCCCTGCGGGCCGCGCTGCACTTCGACGCGGTCGATCTCGCCCAGTTCGTTGAGGCCGATGCCCGAACGCGAGCGATAGACGCCGTCGATGAACACGGGGACCGAGCTTTCGAGGCCGGGATTGTCGCCGACCGTACCGATGCCGCGGATACGCGCCGAGCCATTGGCTTCCGAGCCCGTCGACGAGACGAGCAGCGACGGCGCCACCTGGTTGAGCTGGCGGATGTCGTTCGCGCCGCTGTTCTGCAGCGCTTCGGCATTCACCGCCGAGATCGCGACGGGAACGTCGGACAGCAGCTGCGAACGGCCCTGCGCGGTGACGACGATTTCGCTGTCGGCGGCGCCGTCGTCGGTGGTGGCGGTGTCGGTCGCCGTGTCCTGGGCATAAGCCGGGACCGCCATGCTGACGATGGCCAGCGAGGCGCCAAGCGCACTCGTGCGCAGAAGGCGGGCAGCACAAAGGGTATAGGATTTCATTTCGGGCACTCCTCTCAACATTTCGTTGTTTTTATTGGCGCCTATTCATACGCATAATTATGCGCTGATCCAGCCGAGGGCGCGCGTTTCCGTCATGTTTTCGGCGAGTGCGGCTTTTTGGTCACAGGCGCAAAAGCGCGGGATTCGCCGCGATCAGGCGCGGCGCGGCATTGCCGTAACGTCATCGGCGGCATGGCCGCCACAGCGCAGCGACAGCAATTTTCCGCCCGCGACCAGCATTGCGCGATAATCGCCGGCAAAATTGGCCGCGATCGCCTTGTCGCCGACGTCGAGCCCGCCGGTCAGGCTGCCGAAGGCGGGCAGAATCAGCCGCTGCGCATCGCCGGCGAAACACGGCCGCGACACGAGCCGCCCGCGCAGCTGGAGGCGCAGCTTGGGGTGGAAATGACCCGATATCTCGGGCCGCGTCTCGCCGGCGATACATTGGTGGCGAAGGACGACGCCGTCGACCTCCATCTCGTCGGCAACCGCACCGCCCCACGCGCCGCCGGCCAGCCCGTCGTGGTTGCCCGCGATCCAGGTCAGCCGCGCGCTGCCCGCCTGGCGCAGCAGCCGCTCGGCGACCGCGGGCGCGATGCGCTCCGCCGCGGCGCGGTCGTGGAAACTGTCGCCGAGGCACCAGATCGCAGCTGCCCCCGTCTCGGCGGCGAGCCGCGCGAGCCGGTCGAGCGTGTCGTGGCTGTCATAGGGCGGCAGCGGCTGGCCGTGCGCCGCGTACCAGCTCGCCTTTTCGAGATGCAGGTCGGCGACGATCAGCGCGCCGTGGCGCGGCCAGAACAGCGCGCGCCCGGCAAGCGGAACGAACCGGTGACCGGCGAAATCGAGGTGCGGCGCGGCGGGCATCGCACCGCTATGGCGGTGCCGCCTGCCCCCGGCAAGGGTCGCGCGCCCGGGGCCTATCCGCGGGGCGGCGAATAGGCGGCGAAACGCTGCCGGTTCTCGCGCGACGCCCCGGTCGGCAGTTCGAAGATCACGCGCTTGTTGGGAAAATCGATCTCCACGCGGTCGAACAGCGACAGGCTGTCCATGCCCAGCAGCAGCGCCGGCCGCTCCTCCAGCCCCAGCGCGCGGAACGCCTGGCTGTCGGCGAAGGAGACGGGCAGGTCGTTGACGTCGGCGCCGCTGATCGTGATGCGCTTGATCGCGGTGCGCGTCGCCGGCACCTCCTCGCCCGAAACCGCGTTCAGCACCGTCGGAAAGAAGGGGAAGCTGTGCTGGCGCCGCGACGCGACCAGCCGTTGCAGCGCGAGGTTGCCGACGCTGGTCTGTGCCCCGGTGTCGACGATCACGTCGACGCGCTTGCCGTCGATCCGCGCGTCGGACAGGATCAGCCGCCCCGCCATGTTGCGCGCGGTGACGACGATCGCGTCGTCATCGTCGATGATCGGCCGCGCCCGGCGGCGCGTTTCCAGTATCTCCATGGTTTCGCTGCGGAAATTGATCAGGATGCGCCGGTTCTCCAGCATGTCGACCCCGATCAGCCCGGCCGCGCCGATATGGCGCCCCGAAAAGGCGGGGGCGTCGAACGGCGTCATGTGCAGCCCCGTCATCGACAGCGCCGCGACACGGTAGCTGCTCACCACCGCCGAGCTGCCGATCGTCGCCAGCCGCAATTTCTCGCCCTCGGCCAGCTTCAGCCGGTCGGCGAGTTCGCGCGCGATCACCGTGCGCTCGGCGCCGGTATCGACCAGGAAGGAAAAGGGCCCCTGCCCGCCGACCATCACCTGCACCGCCATGCGCCGCGTCGCGTCGAGGTCGAAGGGCTGGATGAAGGGGGTGATCTCGCTGGTCAGCGCGGGATCGACGATCGGGGTTGCGGCGGGGGCGGGCACCGCCGGGGGCGCCGGCGGCTGGCTCGCGCCCAGCAGCAGCGGCGCCGCGGCGAGCGCGCTCCAGAACATCGGCCGCTTCGAAACATGGGTCATCGCGGGCATCCTCATTATATTTGTCCGCAGTCTACGCCTCTCCGCGGTTCGCGGCAAGCGGGGCGAGGGTTACGGGCGGGGAGTGATCGGGACGGCGGTTTGGGGGTTGGGAGCTGCCACTTGTCCGGTCGTCATCCCGGGCTTGACCCGGGACCCGCCTTCCTTCTCTCGCTGTCGGATCAAAGAAAAGGCAGGCCCCGGGTCAAGCCCGGGGTGACGAAGGTGGGTTACACCGGCGTCGCCTTCCGCCCGATACCCGACCGCCCTCAACCCATCGCCGCTTCCGCCAGCTCGTCGGCCAACTCTCCCAGCAGCGCGTCGTCGATATCGGCCGCGGCGACATTCTCGCGCCCGATCAGCACCAGCACCGGCACCGCCAGCGGGCTGATCCGCTCGAGCCGCTGGTGCAGCATCGTCCCCGCCGCGCGGTCGAGCAGGTCGCCGAGCCGCGCCACATCGGTCAGCCGCTCGCGCGCATCGGCCCAGGCCGCCTCAAGCAGCAGATGGTCGGGCTCGTATTTGCGCAGCACGTCGAAGATCAGGTCGGTCGAAAAGGTCACCTGCTTGCCCGTCTTGCGCTTGCCCGGATGCTGGCGCTCGATCAGCCCGCCGATCACCGCGACCTCGCGAAAGGCGCGCTTCAGGAGGTGCGATCCCTCGACCCATTCGACGAACTCGTCCTCGAGGATTGCGGCGTCGAAGAGCGCGGCGGGGTCGGTCACAGGGCGCAACGACCAGATCGCCAGCGCATAATCAGACGCGACGAAGCCCAGCGGCTGCAAGCCCGCGCGCTCCATGCGCTTCGAGATCAGCATGCCCAGCGACTGGTGCGCGTTCCACCCCTCGAAGGGATAGGCGACGAGGTAATGATTGCCCTCGTGCGGAAAGGTCTCGACCAGCAATTCGCCCGGCCGCGGCAGCACCGATCGCAGCTGCTGCATCTCCAGCCAGAAGCGCACATCTTCGGGAAAGCGCGACCAGCTCTCAGGCTCGGCGAGGAAGGCCCGCACCCGGTCGGCGAGCCGCGTCGTCAGCGCCATGCGCGCCCCGACATAGGAGGGGATGCGCGCCGGCCGCGTCGTCGCGCGCACCAGCAGGTCGGTGTCGCGGATCGCCTCGACCTCGAGGCTGAGCCCGGCAAAGGCGAAAGTATCGCCGGGGCTCAAGGTGCTCGCGAAATATTCCTCGACACTCCCCAGGCGGCGCCCGTTCTTGAAGCGCACGTCGAGCGTCGGCGCATCGACGATGATCCCGGCATTGAGCCGGTGCTGCGCCGCGAGCCGCGGATGCGCGATGCGCCAGCGGCCGGCGCCGTCGGGCGCGAGGCGGCGAAAGCGGTCGTAGCTCTTGAGCGCATAACCCCCGTCGCGCACGAAACCGAGCAGCCGCGAAAAGGTCGTCGCGTTGATCCAGCGATAGGGCGCCGCGGATCGGATCTCTTCGAGCAATTCGCCCTCGTCGAACGACGCCGCGCAGGCGAGCGCCATGACATGCTGCGCCAGCACGTCGAGCGCGCCGGGGCGGAAGCGGTCGGCGTCGCGTTCGCCGGCCTCGACCGCGTCCAATGCGGCCTGCGCCTCGAGATATTCGAAGCGGTTGCCCGGCACGATCAGCGCGCGGCTCGGCTCATCGAGCCGGTGATTGGCGCGCCCGATCCGCTGGAGCAGACGCGACGAGCCCTTGGGCGCGCCCATCTGGATCACGCAATCGACGTCGCCCCAGTCGAGCCCGAGGTCCAGGCTCGACGTCGCGACCAGCGCGCGCAGCCGGCCTTCGGCCATGGCTTGCTCGGCGCGCTGCCGCGCCTCGCGGTCGAGGCTGCCGTGGTGGATCGCGATCGGCAGGCTCAAATCATTGACCTTCCACAATTCCTGGAAGATCAGCTCGGCCAGCCCGCGCGTGTTGCAGAAGATGATCGTCGTCCGGTTCGTCGCGACCACCTCCATCACCTGGTGCACCGCATAGCGCCCCGAATGCCCCGCCCAGGGCACCGCGCCCTCGGGCAGCAGGATCGATATGTCGGGATCGGCCCCCGCCTCGCCGGTCACGATCGTCATCGTCTCGCCCGCCGCCTCGGGCGCCAGCCACTCGGCATATTGCGCGGGATCGGCGATCGTCGCCGACAGCCCGACGCGGCGCATCGCGGGGGCGATCGCCTGCAGCCGCGCCAGCGCGAGGCTCAGGAGATCGCCGCGCTTGCCCGGCGCAAAAGCATGGATCTCGTCGATCACCACCGTCTTGAGGTCCGCGAACATCGTGAAGCTGTCGGGATAGGAGAGCAGCAGCGACAGCGATTCGGGAGTGGTGAGCAGGATGTTAGGTGGCCGGCTACGCTGCCGCGCTTTCTTGTCGGACGATGTGTCGCCGCTGCGGCTCTCGACGCTGATCGGCAGTCCCATTTCCTCGATCGGCACGGTCAGATTGCGCTCGACGTCGGCGGCGAGCGCCTTCAGCGGCGAGACGTAGAGCGTGTGCAGCCGGTCCGACGGGGTGGCGGCGAGGTCGACCAGCGTCGGCAGGAACCCCGCGAGCGTCTTCCCCGCCCCCGTCGCCGCGACGAGCAAGGCATGTTCGCCGCGCGCCGCCGCCGCGAGCATATCGGCCTGATGCCGCCGCACCCGCCACCCGCGCGCGGCGAACCAGTCGGTGAAAAGGGCGGACAGCGGCATGGGGCAGATGTGGCGCGCGGCGATGCAGGGGGCAAGGGTCTCCAGATCCTCCCCTTGGCGCAGCCATGGGGAGGGGAACCGCCGCGAAGCGGTGGTGGAGGGGTCTGGCCTTGCACCGACGCCTGACGGCGTCGCCCCCTCCGTCAGCGCTTCGCGCTGCCACCTCCCCATCGCTGCGCGTGGGGAGGATCGAGACCCCATCGACAACCCCCGCAAAACCCGCGATACACCCTTCGGGGTCGCATCCATCGGAAGGATGCCCATGTTCAAATCCACACTGGCAACGAGCGCCGCTGCGGCGCTGCTGTTCCCGCTGCCGGTCGCCGCCGAGGAGCCCGTGATGAAGCTCGCGGGCATGCTGCGCTGCGCGGCGGTCTATCAGGTGACCAGCAAAAAACTGCCGCAGGACAGCGAGGCGAAGCGGACCGCGGAGCGGCATTTCCTGCAATATTATATGATCATGCTCGCGCTCGCCGAAAACAAGCCCGACGACAATTTCGACGCGAAGACGCTGAAGACTTTGTACGAAGCCGAAGAGGCCATCGCCGATTCGGACGCGTTGCTCGCGCGGGTGGAGGGCAAGACCGACGTTTTCGCCGCCGACATCGCCACCTGCGCCGCCTTCCGCGAGCGCCAGCCGAGCCTCTTCGCCAGCGCCGACCGGACGATCGAGGCGATGGCCAAGGCGCAGGCAAAGGTCGAAGCGGCGAATTAGGAAAACCGCTTTCGGGCGTTAGCGGCCATCCTAATCCTCCCTGTCGCGAAGCGATGGGGAGGGGGACCATGCGAAGCATGGTGGAGGGGTGGCGGCCTTGAGCCGACGTTTATGGCGTCGACCCCTCCACCACCCTGCGGGTGGTCCCCCTCCCCACGGCTTCGCCGCAGGGAGGATTAATATGTCCGCTCCCCTCCCCTGAGCGGCCCTTAAACCCGCTCTCCCACCTTCCCCAGCAACCCCCGCCAATGCTCGCCCAGCCGCCGCTGGAACAGCATCAACTCGAACCCGTGCCGCGCGACATGCTTCTGCGGGATCGAGTCCCAGCCGCGATGCTCGACAGTGACCCGTGTCTCCGCACCGACCGCCTCGAAGCGCACCTCGACCTCGGTCGCCTGCTCCGCCTTGAAGCTCGGCAGCCGCCAGCCGAAGGCCAGAAGCTCGCCGGGCTCCCAGCGATGCACCGCGCCGATCTCCCACTCGCGCCCGTCGGCGAAACGGGTCACCAGCCGCCCGCCGGGCCCCTCGGGGTCGAAGCGCAGTTCGCCGTCGCCCTGCCGCGACAGCGCGAACAGCGGATGGCTCCGCCACCACAGCCCGATCTCGCGCGTGAACACCTCGAACGCGCGCGCCGGCGAGGCGGTGACGCGCAGCGCGACGATCACCGCGGCGCTCATGTCCCGCGCTCCACATGCGCCTTGAACGCCGCCAGCTGGTCGGCCCAAAGCGCCTCGGTCTCGGCGAGCCACTGTTTGAGTTCGGCGGTCGCGCCGTCCTTCAGTCGGTAGATGCGCACCCGCGCGTCGAAGCGCAAATAGCTGTCCTCGACCAGCCCGCCCTCCTTGAGCGCGCGCAGATGGCGGCTCATCGCGGGCGGCGCGAGCCCGAGCGCCGACGCGAGCTCGCCCGCGCTGTGCGGGCGCTGCCCGAGCAGTTCGACCGCACGCCGCCGCTTCGGGTCGGCGAGCGCGGCGAACAGGCGATCGACCCCCGCGCTCGATCGTTCGGCGCTCAATCGTCGAGCCGCGTCTTGGTCGTGAAGCCGCCCGCGGCATCCCACTCGTCGGCGCTCTTTTCCTCGACGGTCACGCCAAAGGTCCAGATATGCCCCTCGGGATCCTTGGCGCGGTAGCTGCGATCGCCGTAGAATTGCGTCTCGGGTTCCTGGACGATGTCGGCGCCCGCGGCGCGCGCGGCTTCGCAATGCGCGTCGATATCCTCGCCGACCGCCAGCTGGACGTGCACCGTCTGCGTGTTCTTGCCGCCCAGCGATTTCGGGCTTTTGTGATCCTCCGACCATTCGTTGCCGACCATGATCGTCGACCCGCCATAACCCATCTCGCTGTGCGCCAGATTGCCCTCGGCATCGAGCAGCACGAACAGCGGCTCGAAGCCGAACGTCGCCTCCAGCCAGCGGAACGCCGCCTTGCTGTCCTGGTAACAGACGGCGCTCGAAAGTCCCTTGCCGCGTGCTTGGTCCGCCATGCTTCATCTCCCGATTCGCCTATGATTTCTCAATCATAGAATATTTTCGCAAAAATGAAAATACATGCAATCGCGAATGAAGTTGCTAGGGATAGAGCCATGACCGACCTCGCTCGCTGCCTTGCCGAAGCCTATGAAATCGCGCTGCCGCACCGCGGACAGGGCAAGGTGGCCGACTATATTCCGGCGCTGGCGAAGGTCGATCCGAACCGCTTCGGCATGGCGCTCGCGCTCCCCGACGGCACGCTCCACACCGCGGGCGACGCCGACATGCCCTTCTCGATCCAGTCGGTGTCGAAGGTGTTCACGCTGGCGCTGGCCTTGCGCCGCGTCGGCAGTTCGCTCTGGGACAGCGTCGGCCGCGAACCCTCGGGCAGCGCGTTCAATTCGATCGTCCAGCTCGAAAACGAAGCGGGCGTCCCGCGCAACCCCTTCATCAACGCCGGCGCGATCGCGACCACCGACCGGCTGATCGACGGCCGCGACCTCGACGAAACCATCGCCGAAATCCTAGCTTTCATGCGCTCGCGGGCCGGCGATGAAGGCGTCGACATCGACCTCGACGTCGCCTTCTCCGAATCCGAAACCGGCGCGCGCAACCGCAGCCTCACCCATTTCATGGACGCCTTCGGCAACCTCCGCCACCCGGTCGAAACGACGCTCGGCGTCTATTTCCGCCAGTGCGCGATTGCGATGAGCTGCACCCAACTCGCCCGCGCCGGGCTGTTCCTGGCGATGGAAGGCCGCGACCCGCACACCGGCGAGCAATTGCTCGAAGCGCACCGCGCGCGCCGGATCAACGCGATCATGATGCTCTGCGGCCACTACGACAATTCGGGCGAATTCGCCTTCCGTGTCGGCCTGCCGGGCAAGAGCGGCGTCGGCGGCGGCATCCTCTGCATCGCCCCCGGCCAGGGCTCGATCGCGGTCTGGTCGCCGGGGCTCAACGAGGCGGGGACGTCTTTGGTCGGCGCGATCGCGCTCGAACATTTCGCTTATGCCGCCGGCTGGTCGGTGTTCGACTGATAACGGGCGCGCGCAGAGGGTTTCGGTTGGGGCCGACAGGTCCGGATTTTTTGTTTCGCGCAAAGGCGCAAAGGCACGAAGATGTCGTGCCGACCGCGAAGCGGCCTCATTCCCTTCACGTCACGGCAAGACAGAACGAAGATGAAGAAGCGGCCTTGCGGCCGTACCCCCCCCTTCTTCGTGCCTTTGCGCCTTTGCGCGAAATAAATTTGGCCGACACCTGCGGCCCGGCACTCCGTCCGCTCGGTATCGCGCCTCAGTCGTCGAGCAGCGCCAGCCGCACGCGCGCGGTGCCGCTCCGGTGCATGCCGATTTCCTTCGCCGCGGCGTGGCTGATGTCGATCACCCGCCCGCGCCCGAACGGCCCGCGGTCGTTGATCCGCACCACCACGCTCTGCCCGTTCGACAGGTTGGTGACGCGCACCTTGCTGCCGAAGGGCAGGGTACGGTGCGCGGCGGTCAGCGCGCTGGGGTCGCACACCTCGCCATTGGCGGTGCGGTTGCCCGCGATTTCGCGGCTGTAATAGCTCGCCATCCCGGTCACGACCTCGGTCTCAACGACGGCATCGTCATCGCTATCGGCCTCCTGCGCGGCGGCCGGAAGCGCCAGCAGCATCGGCATCAGCATGGCCCAAAGCGCCCGCATGACATCCTCCCCTGTTTTCTGACGGCAGAGAAACGCGCCCGGCGCGCCGTGGCAAGCCGGGCCGCGTTACGCTGCGCTGGAATTGCGGTCAGACGTCGAGATTGGCCACCGACAGCGCGTTGGTCTGGATGAAATCGCGCCGCGGCTCGACCTCGTCGCCCATCAGCCGCTCGAAGATTTCGTGCGCGACGTCGGCCTGTTCGGCCTCGACGCGCAGCAGCGAGCGGTTGGCGGGATCGAGCGTGGTCTCCCACAATTGCTCGGCGTTCATCTCGCCCAGCCCCTTGTAGCGGCTGATCGTCAGCCCCTTGCGGCTGTGCGCGAAAATCGCCTCGAGCAGCTCGGACGGGCGCGTCACCGGGGTCGTCTTGCCGCTCGCGACGACGATCGTCTCGCCATCCTCGCCTTCCTCGCTCTCGACCTCGGCCGCGGCACTGCTCGCCTTCACCAGCCGGCTCGGGCGTGCATAGGTGTCGGCCTGTTCGGTCGCCAGCTTGTGCATCCGGCGCGCTTCCTGGCTCGCGAGGAACCCCGCGTCGATCGCATGATGGTCGCTGACCCCGCGCCAGCGGCGTTCGAGCGTATAGCCGCCGCCCTCGACCGCCGCGACGGTCCAGACGGCTTCGGCGCCGCCGGTCAGCGCGCGCTCGGCGGCGTTGAGCCAGGTCGCGGCGGTCGCGGCGGCGCTGTGGCGCCCTGCGGTGTCGAGCTCGGGATCGAGCGCGCCCGCGAGCGCCAGCGCCTCGACCAGTCCATGGTTCAGGTTACGCGGGACGTAACGCATCAGCGCGCGCAGCCGCCGCCCATGCTCGATCAGGTCGCGCAGGTCCGCGCCCGACCGCGCGCCGCCGCTTGTTTCGAGCAGCAACGCGTCGATGCCGCCGTCGACGAGATAATTTTCGAGCGCGCTATCGTCCTTAAGATAAACTTCGCTCCGCCCCTTGGCGACCTTGTAGAGCGGCGGCTGGGCGATGTAGAGATGCCCCGCCTCGATGATTTCGGGCATCTGGCGATAGAAGAAGGTGAGCAGCAGCGTGCGGATATGCGCGCCGTCGACGTCGGCGTCGGTCATGATCACGATCTTGTGATAGCGCAGCTTCTCGAGATTGAACTCGTCGCGGATCCCGGTGCCGAGCGCCTGGATCAAGGTCCCGACTTCCTTCGACGAGATGATGCGATCGAAACGCGCGCGCTCGACGTTCAATATCTTGCCCTTGAGCGGCAGGATCGCCTGCACATGCCGATCGCGGCCCTGCTTGGCCGAGCCGCCTGCCGAGTCACCCTCGACCAGGAAGAGTTCGCATTTGCTAGGGTCGCGTTCCTGGCAGTCGGCGAGCTTGCCGGGTAGCGATGCGATGTCCATCGCGCCCTTGCGCCGCGTCAGCTCGCGCGCCTTTTTCGCGGCCTCGCGCGCCGCGGCGGCGTCGATGACCTTCTGGATCACCGCCTTGGCATGCGCGGGGTTTTCCTCGAGCCATTCGCTCATGCGGTCGGCCATCAGGCTCTCGAGCGGCTGGCGGACTTCCGAAGAGACCAGCTTGTCCTTGGTCTGCGAGGAGAATTTGGGATCGGGCAGCTTGACCGAGACGATCGCGGTCAGGCCCTCACGCATATCCTCGCCGGTCAGGCTGACCTTCTCCTTCTTCAGCATCCCCGACTTTTCGCCATAGCCGTTGAGCGTGCGCGTCAGCGCGGCGCGGAAGGCGGCCAAGTGCGTGCCGCCGTCGCGCTGCGGAATGTTGTTCGTGAAGCAGAGGACATTTTCATAATAGCTGTCGTTCCACTCGAGCGCGACGTCGATGCCGATGCCATCGCGCTCGCTGCTGATCGCGATCGGATCGGGCAGCAGCGCCGTCTTGTTGCGGTCGAGATATTTGACGAAGGCGGCAATCCCGCCCTCGTAGAAGAGATCGTGGCTGACATGCTCGGCGTGGCGCGCGTCGACGAGCTTGATGCGGACGCCCGAATTGAGGAAGGCAAGCTCGCGGTAACGATGCTCCAGCTTCTCGAAATCGAACTCGGTGACATTCTTGAAGGTCTCGGTCGACGCGAAGAAGGTCACGCGCGTGCCCTTCTTACCCGCCGGGGCGGCGCCGTTGACCTTGAGCGGGGCGACCGAATCGCCGTTCTCGAAGCGCATCCAATGCTCTTCGCCGTCGCGCCAGATCGTGAGCTCGAGCCATTCGCTGAGCGCGTTCACCACCGACACCCCGACGCCGTGCAGGCCGCCCGACACCTTGTAGGCATTGTCGTCGCTCGTATTTTCGAACTTCCCGCCCGCGTGCAGCTGGGTCATGATGACCTCGGCGGCCGAAATGCCTTCCTCGGCGTGGATGCCCGTGGGGATGCCGCGGCCATTGTCCTCGACGCTGACCGAGCCGTCGCTGTTGAGCGTGATCAGGACGAGGTCGCAGTGGCCCGCGAGCGCTTCGTCGATCGCATTGTCGCTGACCTCGAACACCATATGATGCAGCCCCGACCCGTCGTCGGTGTCGCCGATATACATGCCCGGGCGTTTGCGCACCGCGTCGAGGCCTTTGAGGACCTTGATCGAATCGGCGCCATAGGCGTTGGCATTGGGCTGCTTGGCGGCGCTTTCGGGCGCGCTGTTTTCAGGGGTGTCCGTCATATCGATTATATAGGGTCGGCGCCCCGAAAACCCAAGCGAAAATGCGCCTCTCGGGGCCATGGCAAGGGGCGTTGCGCCGCCGCGCCGCGGCGGCTAGTTTCGCCCCCATGAACCATCGTCTCCCCGCTTCGCTTGCCGCCACTCTCGCCTTCGCGCTCGCCGCCTGTTCGCAGCCCGCGCCGCCCGCCGACAATGCCCCCGTCGTCGCCGGCGAGCCGCTCGCCTCGCGCCCGGTAATGATCGGCACCGAAGGGCCGCAGCTTCCCGCCTGTTCGAGCATCAGCCGCGTCAAGGATGGCGGCACCGACGTCTATTGGGCGCCGGGAGAAACGCGCGCAGTCAAGGCAAAGCTCGCCGGCGGGGTGCGCGTGTCGCTGTGCGAGGCGACCGACGACGATGCCTGGTTCGGGGTGATCTTCCCGCCCGCGGGTCAGGACGACACGCTCTGCGGCATCGGCCGCCCGATCCGCACCGCGCGCGAATATCAGGGCCCGTGCCGCTGGGGCTGGATCAAGGGCGGAACGGTGCGGCTGGGGGCTTGATAGCTCGTCGCCCCCGCGCAGGCGGGGGCGACGCTAACCCCTACAATCCTCGATCAGCCGCCCGATCTCCGACTGCACCGGCAGGGTCAGCGTGCTGCCGTTGCTCGCCTCCAAGGCAAATCTGCCGCGGCTGAACGCGATGCGGTCGAGCTTCACGTCGCGCGCGGTGCGGATCGGGCGGCCGATGCCGCAGAGC
>NZ_LNSB01000026.1 GCF_001468285.1 Sphingopyxis sp. HIX
CTCCACCACCCTGCGGGTGGTCCCCCTCCCCACGGCTTCGCCGCAGGGAGGATTAGAATGACCGCTCCCGCCCGAAACCCGCCCTCAGCCGGTACGCCGCGCCAGATACACGCCCGCGATCATCAGCCCGATGCCCGCGACGCGCTTCACGTCGATCGCCGAGCGCATCGCGCCGAACAGGCCGAAATGGTCGATCGTCGCGGCGCTGACCAGCTGGCCGACGAGCACGAAGAAGATCGCGTTGCCGACGCCGAACTTCGGCGCGATGAAGGTCACCGCGATGACGTAGAAGGCGACGAACAGCCCGCCGAAGTAGAATTGCGGCGCGATGTCGCTGGTGAAGCGGATCTGGCCGACCGAACCGGTGAGCAGCGCACCCGCGGCCGCGATCAGGAAGGCGAGGCCGAAGAGGATCATCGACGCCGCCATCGGGCTGCCGAGCCGCGCGCCGAGCCCGCCGTTCAAGGCGGCGAGGATCGGGATGCCGATCCCGGTGAGCAGCATGATCAGCGCGAAGGCCGGTGCGCTGTTCGGGGCGGTCATCGCCCGGCCTCCTTCGCGGCGGCGGCTTGCTGCGCGCGATAGTCGAGCACGGGCAGCCCGCCGATGCCCCAATTCTCGAAATCGACCTCGTCGATCGTGACCACGGTGGTCGCGGGGTTCTTGCCCAGCACGCGCTGGAGCAGCGCGGTGACGCCGCCGATCAGCTCGGCCTTCTGCGCGGGCGTCGCGCCCTCGCGGGTGATGCGGATGTTCACATAAGGCATGGGCGCGCTCCTATTCTCTTCCGACTTTTCAGGCGAAGGGGGTGGCGAATTCGATGCGGATGCCGCCGGGCATAGCGCAGATGAAATGATGTGTCGTCGACCCTTCGCGGATCGGTTCGGGGTCGAATTCGATCCGGGCGCCGGGATGGCCCTGCACACGCGCGAAGACGGTGCGCAGCGCGTCGAGGTCGGCGACGCGGAGCGCGAGATGGTGGAGGCCGATGTTGGCGCGGCGGTCGAAGGGGGCCGCGCTCGCGGGGTCGGCGACCTGCCAAAGCGTCAGCAGCGTCGTGCCGTCGGTCACGAAGATCGCGGGATAGTCGGGGCGCTCGGCGGCGACGCTGTAGCCCAATGCGTCGACGAAGAAGTCGCGCGCCTCGGCGACGTCGCGCACGGCGAGCCCGATGTGGTGCGCACCCTGGGTCCAGGCTTGGCTCATGTCTTGTCCTTCTCTGCACGAAGCGCGGCGAGTTCGGCGCGCAATTGACCCAGTTCGGCCGCCATCGGCTTGATCGCCGCAGAAATTTCGGCCTCGGTGAAGCGCGGGGTGATGTGCTGCGAGCAATTCCATTCCCAGCCGATCACATCGATCAGGAAGGCGCGCTCGGGCACCGCGCGATAGCCCCCGGGCATCAGTGAGGCGACGAGCTCGGGGTCGTCGTCGCGCTCGATGCTTTTCGCATGGCCGAGCAGTTTCAGCCGCTCCCTGTTGGGATAATCCATCAGGAACAGCGACACGCGGTCGTCGCGCATCAGGTTCGCGGTGCTGATATATTGCTTGTTGCCGCGATAGTCGGCGAAGCCGATGCGGTTGCCTTCGATATGGCGCAGGAAGCCCGCGGGGCCGCCGCGATGCTGCATATAGGGCCAGCCGTCGGCGGTGACGCTGGCCATATAGAAGCTGTCGCGCAGCGCGATATAATCGATCTCCTTGGCGGTGAGCAGGTCGGGCGCGCCGTCGGCGCCCGCGTCGAGCTTGGCATAGGAAGCGCGCGAGCCGTGGATTTCCTGCAGGCGCTGGACGTCGTCGTTGAAGAGCGTGGTCCGGTAATTGCGTGCCATGGCGCGGATCCTTGTCGAGGAAAGCGCGAACGAAGGCCGGGAGGGGGCGGATGCCTTCGTTCGCTGGAGCCGATGTAGGTCATTGCCCGCTGCGCGATAATCGGTGAAGATGGCAGGACTTCATTCCGGAAAGTGGAATAATCGATGGACCGGCTCCTCACGCTCGAGATGTTCGTCGCGGTGGCGGGCGAGGGCGGCTTTGCGGCGGCGGCGCGCAAGCTCGGCAGCTCGCCGCCCGCGGTGACACGCGGGATTGCGGCGCTCGAGGCGCGGCTGGGGACGAGCCTGTTCCATCGGTCGACGCGCGCGGTGGTGCTGACCGATGCCGGCGCGGCCTTCCTCGGCGAGGCGCGGCGCATCCTCGCCGACCTCGCGGGGGCCGAACGCGCGCTGCGCGGCGCCGCGGCCGAACCGCGCGGGCAGCTCTACCTCACCGCGCCGGTGATGTTCGGGCGGCTGCATATGCTGCCGGTGGTGAGCGCGCTGCTCTCCGAGCATCGCGCGCTGAGCGCGCGGATGATGCTGGTCGATCGCAACGTGCGCATCGTCGAGGAGGGGATCGACGTTGCGCTGCGCATCGGGCCGCTCGCCGATTCGAGCCTGAAGGCGGTGCGCATCGGGACGGTGCGCCAGATGCTGGTCGCGAGCCCCGCCTATCTGGCGCGGCACGGCGCGCCGGGGGCGGTCGAGGATTTGGCGAACCATGCTTTGATCGCGATGGACGGGCCGCGCGCGGGCAGCGAGTGGCAGTTCGCCGAGCGGCGGCTGAAGCTCGAGGGACGCGCGCGGCTGGTCGTGAACACCGTCGACGGCGCGATGGCGGCGGCCGAGGCGGGGGTGGGGATCGCGAACCTGCTGAGCTACCAGGTCGCCGATGCGGTCGACGCCGGGCGGCTGATCTCGCTGCTGACGCCCGACCAGCCGCCCGCGCTGCCGGTGCACCTGCTGTTCGAACCCTCGCGCGCGGCGTTGCCCTCGGTGCGATTGTTCGTCGACGCCATGAAGGCACGGTTGCGGCTGGCGGGGCTGGCTTAGCTGGACGGGCTTGCTTAGCGCGTTTCGTTCGAAGCCGATGAATCAGGTTTTTTTGTTTCGCGCAAAGACGCAAAGACACGAAGAAGAAGCGTTTACCGCGAATCGGTTTTGTTGGTTGGCCCTTGCACATGGACGCGGCGCTGATGAGAAAGCGGCCTTTCGGCCGCGAGCCATCTTCTTTGCGCCTTTGCGTCTTTGCGCGAAATAATTTCGCCGACATTCGCGCCGAAGCGCCCGCTGGCCGTTAATAGGCCCCCGCCACCACGATCCAGATCGTGCCGATCGCGACGAAGAGCAGGCCCAGCCCTACAAAAATGCCGATGAAGCAGCCGTTGCGCATCGGCGCCCAGATCATGACGTCGCTGGGGTCGTCGGGATTGTAGCGCACCCGCATCGCGGCGCCGACGGGCTTGGGATGGTTGGTCGACAGGCTGTCGCGCATCTGCTTGGTCACCCCCGCGAGGCGATATTCGATCAGCGCGGTGTGCATCAGCGTGGTGTCGCCGTCGCTGTCGCGGCTCCAGTGGCTGTCGTGGCCGATGATGCGCCCCTCGACCTCGTGCCAGCGGCGGCCGCGCATCTCGCTTTTCGCCATCCACAGGCCGATACCCGCGAAGAGCGCGCCGATGCCGGCGAAGAACCACGGCATCAGGCGCAGGATTTGCTCTTCTTCCACTTCGCTTCCCCCCGGAACGAAGATGGGCCCGATCAGACCCGTCTAGAATTGATAGGCGAGGCCGATGCCGCCCAGAAACTGGTCGGCGCTGCCCGCGTCGGCGACGATCGGCGAATCGGCGTAGCGGCCCAGCATGCGGCCGTACTGCGCGCCGCCGATCAGCACGAAGCCCTTGCGCAGGTCGCCCGACAGGCCATAGGCGCCGGCGACGCCGAGCGTATATTTGCCCGCGGTGATCTTGCCGCCAGCGCGGTTGTAGACGGGCAGCCCGCTCGCCGCGGCGCCGAGCGGGTCGACGTCGAAATAATAGCGGCCGAAACCCTTGCCATAGACGTTCATCGACGCCGAGACGCCGATGAAGGCGCGTTTCGACAGCGGCGTACCATAGTCGACCGTCGGCGAGACGACCCAGCTGCCGTGCTTGTCCGACACGTCATAGAGCCCGACGAGGCGGACGCCGACCTGGTCGTAGCCGCTGGTGACGACGCCGGTGTGGGTGATGCCGGTCGAGATGCCGAGTTCGACCGCCATCTTCTTTTCGCCGAGCGCCTCGACCTGCGCGTCCTTGATCCGGCCGGTGCGGTCGCTGCGCAGGTTGATGATCGGGCCGAATTTGAAATCGGTCTTCTGCCCGCGCTTCTGGCGGATCAAATCGACCTGGAAATTGGTCCCGCGGGTCGAGAAGGCGAAACCGCCGAGCCGGCCGCGGAGATAGAAGCCGGGCAGGATCACGCGGTCGTCCGAGCCATTGTAGCTGGGCGCGGTGATCACCCCGCCGGCGATGGAAATATAGTCGCGCGCCCATTTGCGGTCGTCGTCGTCGCCCTCGGGCGAGGCGGTGGGCAGCAGGATCGCCTCGTCGATCTCGCGGTCCTGCAGATAGGCGGCCGGCGCGGGCAGCACGGGCGCGGGGAGGCCCGGCGCGACCTCGCTGCCGCCGAGCGCGGCGAGATCGTAACCGAGCGGGCCGTCCATCGCCTGCGCGGGCGCGGCGGCGGCGAGCATCAGCGCCGGAAGGGCCAGGCGGGAGAAGAAGGCGGGCATCGGCATGGGTTCTATGGTTCCTGTTGGTCTTGCCCCTCGTGACATTCGTGTAAGCGACGCAAGGGGGCTTGGAAAGACAGAGACTTGCCGGGGCGCGATTTAGTTCCCATGCTAAGCGCCATGTCGCCCATCTTCTGCTTCGACGCGCCTTGCGGGCGCCTGAACCGCTGATGGGGCTGTTCGGACCGAAGCGGCCCCTGTCGGCGGAGGAATGGGAATGGCAGCTCGCGGGCTTTCGCTGGCTGCTCGAGGAATTCGGCGGGATCGACGCCCATCGGACGGGGATATTGGCGACCCCCGACGGCGACTGCTTTCCCGACAGCCGGTGCACGGGCGACGCGCGCGCCGCCGAATTGCTGGGGCAGGTGATGGCGATCGCGGGGATCGGCGCGTGGCCGGTGCGGCTGGTGATGGACGACGGCGCGCGCAGCCACGGCCCGGTGTCGGGAACGACCGCGGTGACCCACAGCGGGCGTGCCGCGGCGGGGACCTTCCAGCTGGTCGACGACGGCCAAGGGGGCTGGCTCGCCGAAATCGTCGCAAGCCGCGCGCAGCTCGCCGACGAGGGCGCGCTGGTCGCGACGCTGGGGCACGAGACCGCACATTATTTCATGACGGGGACCATGCGCGCCGCGCCCGGCGGCGCCGAATGCGAGGAATTGCTGACCGACCTGACCGCGGTGTGGCTGGGCTTCGGCATCTTCCTCGGCAACAGCGCGCGCTACGGCTATCACACCAAGGACGATGTCGGCACCTCGATCGGCGGCGGCTGGTACCTGTCGGGCTGGCAGGGCTATTTGTCCGAGCGCGCGCTGATGACCGCGCTGGCGATCAGCGAGACGCTGGCGGGGCGCGACCCGATGGCGGCGGCGCCCTGGCTCAAGCCGCATCTGGCGCGCGACCTCAGGGATGCGGCGCGCTATGTTGCGCGGCGCGACATCGAGGCCGACGTCATGGCGGTCGATATGGAGGCCTATGGCGCCGGGCGCGAGGCGCGGGCATGAGCCGCAAACCGCGCTTTGCCGGCTATGCGCTGATGCTTGTCGCCGCCTTGCTCGCGGTGGCGATGCGGCGCGGGGTGCTGACCGAAATCGGGCCCTTTCCGGTCGCGGCGGTCGCGCTGCTCGTCGGGATGATCGGGGTTATGCTGGTCTTCACCGACCTGATGGTGCGCGGGCTCTATGCGCAGGTCGACGCAGCGAAACGGCGCGAGGATGAAGGCGAAGGCGATGCGCCGTCCGGCGACGATTGACTCCGATCCCAACCAGGATCAGTCCGAATAAAATTCCTCATTGGGGAGGATCCGGACGCCCGCCGCCTTGAGCGACGGGCTTTCGACCAGTGTCCGCCACCGTTCGGCGGGTGCCTTGACGACCGCCTGACCGGTGCCGGCAAGGTCGAGCACTTCGACGAACGGAAAGCCGGCGAGCGTCGATAATAAGGGTTGCTTGATCGCGTTCATCGCGGCGAGCAGCGCTTCGCGGCGCTCGCTTCGCGATTCCAGCGGCATCCGCGGGCCGAGGACGGGCGGATCCTTCCATTCGATCACGAACGACAATCTTCGGCCATCGGGCGTCCGCGCCAGTTCGCGTTCGGCACCATCCGACAAGTCCATCGTCAACCTCCAATGGTCACGACATGGGATCGACCGGCCTATAGGGCAAGTCGTCCCCGCCCGGCCCGAACGCCAGCCGCGACGCTCATCGGCACGATGCGGCTATAAACCTCCTGCTCGAGCGCAGCAACGTCGCCATCGAGATGCGGCATTTGTTGCAGGATCAGCGCAATCGCCCCGGCGACACAGGGCGCGGCCATCGACGTGCCGTTTTTCGGCGCATAACCCCCGCCGGGAATCGCCGAGTGGATCGCCACGCCGGGCGCGCAAAGGTCGGGCTTGGCGAGGTTGCCGAATTGCGTGACCGTACCCCAGTCGGAAAAATCGGCCACCAGGTCGTCGATGTCGCCCGCGCCGACGCCGATCGATATGTCATAATTGCCGGGGCTGCCATGACGGTTGATGCCGCCGTGCCCGGCGTTGCCGATCGCGCCGACGAACGGGATGCCGAGGTCGTCGCGCGCGGTGCGGATCGACTGATACAGATAGGGGCGATATCCCTTGCCGCCCAGCGAGGCGTTGACGACCGTCACCTCGGGCGGCGGCGGTGCACCGGCGGTGGGGTTGCCCACCAGCCAGTTGAAACCGGCGAGGATTTGCGCGAGGAACCCGCTGTTCCGCCCGTTGCTGCGATAGGTCAGCACCGCGGCGACCGCGAGATCGGCCGCCTTGGCCACCCCGACACTGTGCCCGGCGGCGATCGCCGACACATGGGTACCATGGTCGCCGGTATCGACCGGCGCGGTCCCGACGACGTTCCCGTCCTTGTCGAAGCGCGCGAAGGCGATCCGCTTGCCGGCAAATTCGGGGTGGTCCGGGTCGATGCCGGTGTCGAGGATGCCGATGCAGCTGCCCTGCCCGTCGAAGCCGGCGGCGTGCATGCCGAGCGCGCCGCAGTGACCGAGATGCCAGGCCTCGGCCGGATGCGCGGCGCCGGCATCCGCCGCCATCCCGTCCGCTGCTACCGGCTCGGGCGGCACATAATAGTAGCGCTTGTTCTCGACGACCTCGAAACCGGCGTCGCGCAACCGGGCGACCTCTTCGGCCTTGGCGTCTTGCAGGATCAGGCCGCCGACCGCGGGAAGCATGTTCACCTTGCTGGTGGCCGCGACCGCCTCGAGCGGATCCGGCCCGTCGACGGCGTCGCCGCTCATCATCTCGCTATGCCCGATTTCCATCAGCGATACATTCGCCGCATCGCGCACGCGGGCGACGCCCGCCTCTTCGCCGAGTTTCGCCACCGCGGAAAGAACCGGAGCCGCCGCTTCCTGGACGCGGACCGTACGGCTGGCGACGACGTCCTGAAAAGCATCGAAGCTTGCGAGGGACTTTTCGTTCTCGATCCGGTCTCTGGGAGCAAAAACCACAAATGTCGTCATAGCCACCACCCTCCCTTTCAGGATCGATATAGAAAATATGGCAGGATGGAGTCGAATCCTAAATCAAATCATGATCCATATACTGATCGCGATTATAGTTGATGGATTGATGCACTTGGAATCGGGCCCGTTTTCGCGGCGATCGCGATCGACCGCGATTGTCGCGGCGATCCCGCGCGCAAAACCGCGTCGGCGCGAACTTGTTCGACAGGTGAATTCCGAGGGTTTATGAGGGGGGTATATCCAAGGAACAAGAATGACCGATCGTCCGTCCACACCGCTGCTCGACACGGTGGATATCCCCGCCGACCTCCGCAAGCTGAAGCCCGAAAATCTGCGCCAGTTCGCCGACGAACTGCGCGCCGAGATGATCAGCGCGGTCGGCACGACCGGGGGCCATCTGGGGTCGGGGCTGGGGGTGGTCGAGCTGACCACCGCGCTCCATTATGTGTTCGACACGCCGCGCGACAAGATCGTGTGGGACGTCGGGCACCAATGCTATCCGCACAAGATCATCACCGGGCGCCGCGACCGCATCCGCACGCTGCGCACCGGCGGCGGGCTCAGCGGCTTCACCAAGCGCAGCGAGAGCGAATATGATCCGTTCGGTGCGGCGCATTCGTCGACCTCGATCAGCGCGGCGCTGGGCTTTGCGATCGCCAACAAGCTCAAGGACGAGCCCGGGCGCGCGATCGCGGTGATCGGCGACGGGTCGATGTCGGCGGGCATGGCCTATGAGGCGATGAACAATGCGCAGCAGGCGGGCAACCGGCTGATCGTGATCCTCAACGACAACGACATGTCGATCGCGCCGCCGGTGGGCGGGCTCAGCGCCTATCTCGCCAAGCTGGTGTCGTCGCGGCCCTTCGTCGAGCTGCGCGAGATCGCGCGGCGCTTTGCGCGGAAATTGCCCGAGCCGCTGCACAAGGCGGCGAAGAAGACTGACGAATATGCGCGCGGCATGGCGATGGGCGGGACGCTGTTCGAGGAGCTGGGCTTCTATTATGTCGGGCCGATCGACGGGCATAATCTCGACCATCTGATCCCGGTGCTCGAAAATGTCCGCGACAGCGACCATGGCCCGGTGCTGATCCATGCGGTGACGGTGAAAGGCAAGGGCTATGCCCCCGCCGAGGCCGCGGCGGACAAATATCATGGCGTGCAGAAATTCGACGTCATTACGGGCGTGCAGGCGAAGGCGCCTCCCGGGCCGCCGCAGTATCAGAATGTCTTCGGCGAGACGCTGGCGAAGCTCGCCGAAACCGACAAGCGCATCGTCGCGATCACCGCGGCGATGCCGTCGGGAACGGGCGTGGACAAATTCGCGAAAGCGCATCCGACAAGGACCTTCGACGTCGGCATCGCCGAGCAGCATGCGGTGACCTTTGCCGCGGGGCTCGCGGCGCAGGGGATGCGGCCCTTTGCCGCCATCTATTCGACCTTTCTCCAGCGCGCCTACGACCAGGTCGTGCACGATGTAGCGATCCAGAACCTGCCGGTGCGCTTCGCGATCGACCGCGCGGGGCTGGTCGGCGCCGACGGCTCGACGCATGCGGGGTCGTTCGACGTCACCTATCTGGCGACGCTGCCGAACATGGTGGTGATGGCCGCGGCCGACGAGGCCGAACTCGTCCATATGACCTACACCGCGGCCGAATATGATGCCGGCCCGATCGCCTTCCGCTACCCGCGCGGAAACGGCACCGGGGTGCCGCTGCCCGAGGTTCCGCTGAAGCTCGAGATCGGCAAGGGGCGCGTCGTGCGGCAGGGCAAGGCGGTCGCGATCCTGTCGCTCGGCACGCGGCTCGCCGAGGCGCTGAAGGCGGCGGATACTTTGGAGGCGAGGGGCCTGTCGGCCAGCGTGATCGACCTGCGCTTCGCCAAGCCGCTCGACGAGGAGCTCATTCGCAAGACGCTCGCGAGCCATGAGGTCTGTGTGACGATCGAGGAGAATAGCGTCGGCGGGCTCGGCGCGCATGTGCTGACGCTCGCGAGCGACGAGGGGCTGATCGACGCAGGGCTGAAGCTGCGCACGATGCGCCTGCCCGACATGTTCCAGGACCAGGACAAGCCCGAATTGCAGTACGACCAGGCGGGCCTCAACGCACCGCAGATCGTCGACACGGTGCTGAAGGCGCTGCGCCACAACAGCGCGGGTGTGGAGGAAGCGGGGGTTAGGGCTTGAGCGGCAGGGGTGGCACAAGGACGATTCGGAGCCGCGAAACATCGGTAACAAATGCCTTCGTGCAGAGCGTTCTCCCCGATCCCAAGCCAAATGCGCAAGACGAGCGAGCTGTACTTGAATTTTTCGGGCAAACGGCGGAGCGGCGATCCTGTGTCTATTGTGGTGCGCATGGCGGCACTTGGGACCATCTCCACGCATATGTTAAGAAAAAGCGGCCATCGGGCTATATCAATAGCGCCTGGAATAGGGTTCCGGCTTGCGGCGATTGCAATTCTTCCAAGGGCTCCAAGCATTGGCGCGAGTTTCTGCAGTCGAGTAGCAAAAGATCTCCCCAGGCGAGAGGGTGCTTGGACCTCGCAGAACGGATCGCAAAGCTGGAGGAGTTTGAGCGGCTCGGGCGATTGCAGGCGATCGACATCGAAAGGCTGGCGCCGGCCGCCCTTTGGCAAAGCTACTGGAAAAAGCGGGATAAGATTGAAGAGATGCTCAAGGAAGCGGATATGGAATCCCGTGCACTTCGCAAACTGATCCAAGAGGCTTTCGATCGATCGGGCTAAGTTTTTCAAACACGCAGAAGGGTGAGGGGCGAGGGGCCAGAGCCCGACCTCCGTTCGTGCTGAGCTTGTCGAAGCACCGTCCTTCTTCCTTCGACGGTTGAAAGAAAGAACGGCCCTTCGACAAGCTCAGGGCGAACGGAAGAGGGGGCGACGGCCGCATGAACTTCTTCAACCTCCTGCAATCGCTCGACGAATTGCTCTACGAGGTGATGTCGTGGCTGGTCTTCTATCCGATCACCCTGTGGCGCACGCTGGTGCGGCCGCTGCAGATGATGGATTATTCGGACAGCGAGCAGGGCGATGCGTCGGACCAGCAATATACCGATACGCTGAGCCCGCCTTTGTTCCTGCTCCTGTCGCTGATCATCGTCCACGCCGCCGAGATCGCGCTGGTCGGCAACGACGCGGTGGTCGCGAGCAAGGTCGGGCTGTCGGCCTTCGTCAGCAACAACACCGACCTGATCATCCTGCGCATCGTGATGTACAGCCTGTTTCCGGTGATGATGGCGACGCGGATGGTCCGCGCGCAGACATTGCAGGTCAACCGCGACACGCTGCGCGCGCCCTTCTACAGCCAATGCTATGTCGCCGCGGTGCTCGCGATGATGCTGGGCGGCGCGGTGATCCTGGTCAAGCTGGCGCACGATTGGTCGGTGCTGGCGGGCGGCGCGCTCGCGCTGTTCGGATTGCTGTGGTTCGGTTTCCTGCAGACGGCGTGGTTCAACCAGCACCTCAAATGCGGACGCCTGCGCGCCTTCGGCCATGCGTCGCGCGCGATGATCGAGAGCCTGGTCGCGATGTTCGTGCTGTCGAGCCTGTTCAGCTGAGCCCGCTCGGCAGCGTGAGAAAAATCTCACGCAAAGGCGCAAAGGTGCGAAGGGAAGGCTGCCCTCTTTGTGTCTTTGTGTGAGATTTCGAGGGGCGCGCTGTCCTCCGTTTCTCACACGAAGGCACGAAGCGGGCGCGACTTGGCGGCTCGGTCGCGTGCCGTCCGGGCGCCGCGCATGAAAAAGGGCGGCCGCGGCCGCCCGATTCCAGCAAATATTGTTTGGCTTTACGCGCCCGGGATCGAGGCGCTGGCGTCGCGGCCATCGCCTTCGGGGGCGAAGAGGATGTCGCGGGTGACGAGGCCCTTGTCGACGACCTCGGTGGTCGGGCTGCCGACCTGGCTGCGGATGCCGGGGTCGGCGCGCGCGCCGTCGGCGCTGCCGATCACCGCGGCTTCGGTCGTGCTGCGTGGCGCGGCGCCGCCGAAGAGCGCGCGCAGCGTCTGTTCCGCGGTGGTCTCGCCGCCGGGGCGCGCGGCGCCGGGGGCGGGCGGGGTCAGCGAATAGTCGGGCGGCACGATCAGCGGCGCCTGGCGCGAGACGCGCATTTCGTCGGGGCGGTCGCGGCTGAACAGATTGTTCGACCCGCACGCCGCGAGCGTCGAGGCGGCCAGGGCGGCGCTAAGGATGGCGGTGGTCCGGTTCACTTGAAAAACTCCTGATGCGCCCCGTTTACTCGGCGGCGGGCTTGTCGGTCGACGCGTCCGCCTCGGGCGCCTTTTCGCGCAAGAGCAGCGCGCGCGCAACCAGCAAAAGCACGCCGATGGTGATGCACGCATCGGCGACGTTGAAGATCATGAAGGGGCGGAATTCGCCGAAATGCAGGTCGGCGAAGTCGACGACATAGCCGTAGCGGGTGCGGTCGACGATATTGCCGAGCGCGCCGCCGAAGATCAGCGCGAGCGCGATCACGTCGCCCTTCGCCTTTTCGACGGTCATCCAGAAGGCGACCGCGAGCGCGACGAGTGCGGTGACCGCGACCAATGTCCAGCGCGTCGTTTCGGTGCAGCTCGCGAACATCGACAGCGAAATGCCGCAATTTTCGGCCCAGCGCAGGTCGAAGATCGGCAGGATCGTGACCACGCGCTTCAGCTCGAGCGACAGCGGGGTGATGATCACCCATTTGCTGAACTGGTCGAGCAGGAAGGCGATCAGCGCGATGAACAGGCCGAACCGGAGGTGCGGCGAACGTCTTTTTGTCATGACCTAGCTCAATACCGTGTCGCAGCGATTGCACAAGGCGCCGTCCTCGGCGACCTCGGGCAGGTGGCGCCAGCAGCGGCCGCATTTGTGGTTTTCGGTGCGCGTGACGGTCAATTCGGCACCGGCGCGGGCGACCGAGACGATGAACACTTCCTCAAGCGCCGCCGGATCGAGTGCTGGGTCGGGGATGGTGACCTCCGCCTCAAGGCTCGAACGGATCGTCTTTTCGCGGCGATAGGGTTCGATCGCCTCGGTTACCGCTTCGCGCTGACTGCGCACGCCCGCCCATTTGGCCGCGAGCGCGGCGTCGTTCCAGGCGGCGTCGACACTCGGCCACTCCAGCAGATGCACGCTGCCCGCTTCCGGATAACGCGTGCCCCACACTTCCTCGGCGGTGAAGACCAGCACCGGGGTCGCGTAGCGGACGAGCGCGTGGAACAGCACATCGAGCACGCTGCGGTACGCGCGGCGGGTGTCGGTGCCGAGCGGCGCGGCGGGGCCGAGGTCGCAGTAGAGGACGTCCTTGCGGATATCGAAATAGAAGGCCGACAGGTCTTCGTTGCAGAAATCGGTGAGCAGCCGCGTGTAGCTGTTGAAGTCGAAATCGTCGACCGCCTGCGCCATCTTCGCGTCGAGGTCGGCGAGCAGCGAGAGCATATAGCGCTCGAGCTCGGGCATCGCCGCGACGTCGGTGATGCGTTCCTCTTCCGTAAACCCGTCGAGCGCGCCGAGCAGGTAGCGGAAGGTGTTGCGCAGCTTGCGATACTGGTCGGCGACGCCCTTCAGGATTTCGTCGCCGATGCGGTGGTCCTCGGTGAAATCGACCGACAGCGCCCATAGGCGGATGATGTCGGCGCCGTTGGTTTCCATCACCTTGACCGGATCGGTGGTGTTGCCGAGCGACTTCGACTGCTTGAAGCCCTTGCTGTCCATCGTGAAGCCGTGGGTCAGCACCGCCTTGTAAGGCGCCTGCCCGCGCGTGCCGCAGCTTTCGAGCAGCGAGGACTGGAACCAGCCGCGATGCTGGTCGCTGCCCTCCAGATACAGGTCGGCGCTGTGCGTGCCGCCGTCGTGGCGGACGACCGCGGGCCACTTGCCGCTTTCGAGCACGAAGGCGTGGGTGCAGCCCGAATCGAACCAGACGTCGAGAATGTCGGTGATGCGCTCGTAATCGGCGGCGGCGTATGCGTCGCCAAGATATTCCTGCGCGCGCGCGTCGTTCCACGCATCGACCCCGCCCTCGCGGACGGCGTTGACGATGCGGTCGTTGACTTGCGGGTCGCTCAGATACTGGCCGGTCTTGCGATCGACGAAGAGCGTGATCGGCACGCCCCAGGCGCGCTGGCGGCTGAGCACCCAGTCGGGGCGGTCCTTGACCATCGATCCGATGCGGTTGCGGCCCTTTTCGGGGACGAAGCGCGTGCGCTCGATCGCGTGCATCGCTGCTGCACGCAGCGTCGGCGCGTCGCAGAGGTCCTCTTCATGCGGGTTGATCGCGCCGCCTTCCGATTCCCAGCGCTGCTCGCGCGGTGCCTTGGGCTCGATGTGGGTCATCACCTTGTCCATCGGCACGAACCATTGCGGGGTGCAGCGATAGATGACCTTGGCCTTCGAGCGCCAGCTGTGGGGATAGCTGTGCTGGTAATCGGCCGAGGCCGCGAGCAGCCCGCCGGCGTCGCGCAGGTCGCTGCAGATCGGGCCGTCGGGGGCGTTGAATTTGGGGTTGATCACGCTGCCCTGGCCGCCGAGCCAGCCCCAGTCGGCGCGGTACTTGCCGTCGCCCTCGACCGCGAAGACGGGGTCGATGCCGTTCGCCTTGCAGAGGTCGAAATCATCCTCGCCATGGTCGGGCGACATATGGACGAGCCCGGTGCCGCTGTCGGTGGTGACGAAATCGCCCGCGAGGAAGGGGCGCGGACGCGCGAAGAAGCCGCCGAGCGCGTGCATCGGGTGGCGGGCGATGGTGCCGGCGAGGTCGGCGCCTTTGCCGCGCCAAACCGGCTGGAGATCGGTAAACGACGCCATCTGCATGGCAACGCGCTGCGCGAACTCAGCTTGTAGCGCTTCTGCGATGAGATAGCGGCCCATAGACTTAACGCTGGTCGAATCTTCCCCGCCGACGATATCGACCACAACATATTCGACATCCGGCCCATAGGCCAAAGCCTGGTTCACCGGGATCGTCCACGGCGTTGTCGTCCAGATCACCGCCTGCGCGCCGACCAGCTCGGCGATCGGGCTATCGACGATCTCGAACGCGACGTCGATCTGGGTCGAGACGATATCCTCATATTCGATCTCGGCCTCGGCGAGCGCGGTCTTTTCGACCGGCGACCACATCACCGGCTTGGCGCCGCGATAGAGCATGTCGTTGGCGGCGAATTTGAGCAGCTCGCGCACGATGGTGGCCTCGGCCTCATAATCCATCGTGAGATAGGGGCGGTCCCAGTCGCCGCCGATGCCGAGGCGCTTCAGCTGCTCGCGCTGGGTGTCGACCCAATGCTGCGCATAGGCGCGGCATTCGGCGCGGAATTCCTCGACCGGGACTTCGTCCTTGTTGAGCTTTTTCTTGCGATATTGCTCCTCGACCTTCCACTCGATCGGCAGGCCGTGGCAGTCCCAGCCGGGGACGTAAGGCGCGTCCTTGCCCTTCAGCGTCTGGGTGCGGACGACCATGTCCTTGAGGATATGGTTGAGCGCATGGCCGATGTGCATGTCGCCATTGGCGTAGGGCGGACCGTCGTGGAGGATGAACTGCTCGCGGCCCTTGCGGCTTTCGCGAATCTGGCCCTCGAGGTTGCCCGCGATCCACTTGGCGAGAATCGCCGGCTCCTTCTGCGGCAGGCCGGCCTTCATCGGAAAGTCGGTCTTGGGCAGGAAGACGGTGTCGCGATAGTCGCGCTGCTCGGGGGCGGAGGTGCTGTCGGTCATGGTGCGCGGCGCTTAGCGCAGATTCGCGTGGGCGCAAAGCTTATGGGTCGGCGTGGTTATGGGTTCACGCGGAGGCGCGGAGACGCGGAGAAAAAAGAAGAGGGGATTCGCGCAGAGGCGCAGAGATCGCAGAGGAGAGAGAATGAAGGCGGCGAAGCCGCCATCCCCTTTCTTCTCCGCGCCTCCGCGTCTCCGCGTGAACCAGAATCTCTGCGGCCTCTGCGGCTCTACGCGCTATTACTTCTGCCGCGGCTTCAGCGCCGGGCCGATGCTCGCGATGTCCTCGACCCAGATATAGCCGTTGAAGCTCGACGGGATCTTCGCGAGCTGGCGCGGGTCGCTGAGGCCTTCGTTCGACTTGCCGCTCTCATAGGGGCCGAAGACGATCACCTTCGCGCCGACGCTGTCCATCCGCGCGATCAGCCGGTCGGGCCAGCCCCAGAAGGCCCATTGGTAATTGACCGGGATCGCGAGGGTGCCGTTGCGGCAGCTTTCGGGGACGATGCCCGTCCAGCCATAGGTCACATAATCCTTCGAGCACGCCATCGCCTCACTCTTGAGGTCGAACGCCCAGTTCTTCGGCAGCAGTTCGCGCATGCGCTTCACCGGGGCGGCGTGGCCGTAGAAGGCGTCGCCGATCTTCGCGCTATCGCGGCCCGCGGCTTTCAGGATCGCGACGAGCTGGTCGGCTTCGGTCGGGTTCTTCGACTTGAAGTTGAAGAGGATCGGGTGGACCGGCAGCGCCGCGAGCCCCGCCTCGACGGTGGGCATCTTGCCGACGCCCTTGCCGCGCAGCGGGAAGGTCTTGCCGCCGTCGGCGGTGTAGCCATAGCCGATGTCGAGCGCCTGTAGCTCGGCGAGCGTCAGGTCGCGCGTCGCGCCCTTGCCTTCGGTGCGGCAGTCGACGGTCCAGTCGTGGAAGAGCACCATGCGGCCGTCCTTCGTCGGCGCGACGTCGACCTCGACCATCGCGGCGCCATAGCCGACCGCGAGGCGCATCGATTCGGGGGTGTTCTCGAAAATCTGGTGGCTCGGCGGGGTGATATGCCGCGCGGTGCAGGTGTCGCGGCCCACCGCCGCGCGCTTGTCGTAGAGGTGATAGACGCCGCGGTGCGCAATGAGCCGGGGCTTGCCGACGGGGTCGGGGGCCAGGAAGCTCGCGTTCGAGAGGGTCGCCCAGGCGACGAAGGCGGCGAAGAGCCAGAGGAAAATCTTGGTGCCGCGCTTCATCGGCTTTTTCTTCGGGCCTTCGAGTGCGTCGGCCCAGTCGGTGTTCGTGTCGCTCACGGTGTTTGCTTGCCCCAGGAAAATGTCGGTCAAAAGATTCACGCGGAGGCGCGGAGACGCGGAGAAAAAGAAGAGGGGATTCGCGCAGAGGCGCAGAGATCGCAGAGAAAGGGAACAAGGGCGGCGAAGCCGCCTGTCTCATTTCTTCTCCGCGCCTCCGCGTCTCCGCGTGAACACTTCTCTTCTCTGCGTCCTCTGCGCCTCTGCGCGCATTTTTCTAAAGCCTCGCCAGCAGCGCCTTCGCCGCGTCGCAGTCCGCCGCGATCTGCGTCATCAGCGCGTCCATCGTGTCGAACTTCGCCTCGGGCCGGATGAAGGCGTGGAAGGCGACGTCGATTTCCTGCCCGTAGAGATCTTCGGCGAAGTCGAAGAAATGCGGTTCGAGCAATTCCTTGGGCGGGTCGAAGCTCGGGCGGATGCCGAGGTTGGCGGCGCCCTTCAGGATACGCCCGTCGGGCAGGCGGCCGGTGACGGCATAGATGCCGTAGGCGGGGCGGAGATAATTGCCCATGTCGATATTCGCGGTCGGAAAGCCGAGCAGGCGGCCGTTCTTGTCGCCGTGCTGGACGATGCCGCGCACGGTGAAGGGGCGGGTGAGCAGCCGCGTCGCGGTGGCGCAGTCGCCCGCCTGCAGCGCCTCGCGGATGCGGCTCGACGAGATGACCTCGTCGGCGTCGTCGACGGGCGCGACCATTTCGGTGAAGAAGCCGAGGCGGCGGGCATGGTCGGCGAGCGTCACCACGTCGCCGCCGCGGCCCTTGCCGAAGACGAAGTCGGCGCCGGTGACGACGCCCTTGGCGCCGTAGCGGTCCAGCAGCAGCTGGGTGATGAAATCCTCCGCGGTCGTCCCCGCGAGCGCGGCGTCGAAGGGCAGGACGAGCATCGCATCGGCGCCCGCTGCGGCGAAGAGTTCTTGCCTCTGATCGAGCGTGGTGAGGCGGAAGGGCGCCGCGTCGGGTTTGAAGAAGCGCACCGGATGCGGGTCGAAGGTCGCGACGATCGCCGGGCGGCGCTCGTCCTGCGCATGGCGGACGGCGCGGCCGACGACGGCCTGATGCCCGCCGTGGAAGCCGTCGAAATTGCCGAGCGCGATGACGCCGCCGCGCAGATCACCCGCGATACGCTGGTGGCCGTCGAGGCGGATCATGGCGCCGAAATCGACGGGGGCGGGGTGAGCGGGACGAGCCCCGCGCCGAGCACGCGGATCGCGTTGCCGCCCATCGCAGCGCGGATTTCGTCGTCGGTGAAGCCCGCATCGATCAGCGCCTGCGTCACCTGCACCAGCTGCGACGTGTCGAAGCGCACGGTCGTGGCGCCGTCATAGTCGCTGCCGAGCGCGACATGGTCGATGCCGACGAGGTCGCGGACATGCTTCATCGCCCTGGCGATGCTCGCGGGCGAGGTGTCGCAGACCGCGGCGTCCCAGTATCCGATGCCGATCAGGCCGCCGGTCGCGGCGACGCCGCGGATCTGGTCGTCGTCGAGGTTGCGGTTGACCTGGCATGTCGCCTGCACCCCGCCATGGCTCGAGACCACGGGGCGGCGCGCCATCTTCAAGATGTCGGCGACGCAGGCTTTCGAGCAATGCGCGACGTCGACGATCATGCCCTTGGCTTCCATTGCGGTGATCACTTCGCGCCCGAAGGGGGTGAGCCCGCCCTTCTTGAGCCCGTGCATCGATCCCGCGAGGTCGTTGTCGAAGAAATGGGTGAGCCCCGCCATGCGGAAACCCGCGGCGTAGAGCTTGCCCAAATTGGCGATATCGCCCTCGAGATTGTGCAGCCCCTCGATGCTGAGCATCGCGCCGGTGGTCTGCGGCTTGCTCCGGCGCGCGGCGAAGAGCGCGTTCAGTTCCTCGGCGCTTGCGACGGCGCGCAGCTGGCCGTCCGACGCCCTGGCGTCGCGGTGCAGCTTGGTCGCGTGCCAGAGCGAGCGTTCGAGCAAGGAATCCCACGTCCGCACCGGCTGGAGCTGGGCGATCACCAGTCCGGTGATATTGTCGGTGTCGGCACCGTTCGCGTCGTAATTCTGCCCCTTGGGCGATTGGGTCGTGCTCGCGAGGATCTGCAGCGCGACATTGCCTTCCTCGAGCCGCGGCAGGTCCATATGGCCGCGTGTCGCGCGCTTCAGGAAATCGCGGCTCCACAGCAGGCTGTCGCTGTGCAGGTCGACGATGGTCAGCGTCTTGTGCAGCGCCTTGGCGCGTTCGCTGACTTCGGGCAGCGGCTTGCCGTCGATCTTGTTGAGCCCGCGCTCGATCATGCCGGGGGCGAGGCTGAAAAAGGCCAGCGTGGCGAGCGCGACGACGAGCAATATGCCGGTGATCCAGCGGCGCATCATGTCCTCCTGACGAAGGTGACGAAGCTGTAGGCGGGGCGGCCGTCGGCGGCGGGGTGATCCTCGCGCGCGGCCTCGGCCCAGTCGGCGGGGTCGGGATAGGCGATCGACGCGTCGCCCGCCGGTTCGAGCGCGACTTCGGTCAGCTCGATGCGGTCGGCCTGCCCCAGAAACATCGCGTAGATTTCGGCGCCGCCGATCACCATCACCTGCGGTCCGTTGGCGAGACGCAGCGCCTCCTCGACACTGGCGACGGGCTCGGCGCCTTCTTCCTGCCACTCGCGGTCGCGGGTGAGCACGATGTGGCGGCGGCCTTCGAGGATCGCGGGCAGGCTGTCGAAGGTCTTGCGCCCCATGATCATCGGGCGGCCCATGGTGAGCTGCTTGAAGCGGCGAAGGTCGGCGGGGAGGTGCCAGGGCATCTTGCCGTTCGCGCCGATCACGCCATTGGCGGCGCGCGCGATGACCAATGTGATTTCGGGGTGGTTCATGCGGGCTCCGCCCCCGCCCAGGTCGCGTGGCCGAGCTTGCGCCCCTCGCGCACCTCGGTCTTGCTATAATGGTGGACGTGGCAATTTTCGTCGGCGAGCAAGTCGGGAATCGCGGCTATATCGGCGCCGATCAGGTTGCGCATGACGACGGGCAGCGCGCGCGTCGCGGTGCTCCCGAGCGGCAGGCCGGCGATCGCGCGGATATGGTTCTCGAACTGGCTGGTCACCGCGCCCTCGATCGTCCAGTGGCCGCTGTTGTGGACGCGCGGCGCCATTTCGTTGAAGACCGGCCCCGCGTCGGTCGCGAAAAACTCGCCGGTGAGCACGCCGACATAGTCGAGCGCCCCGGCGACCTCGGCCATCATCGCGCGCGCTTCGTCCTGCTGTTCGAGGACGATCGGCGGCGGCGGCAGGCTGGCGGTCGCGAGGATGCCGCCCTCATGGACGTTGACCGTCGAATCCCAATAGCGGATCTCGCCGTCGATCCCGCGGACGAGGATCACAGAAAATTCGTGATCGAAGGCGACGAAGCCTTCGAGGATCGCGGCGTGGCGGCCGATCGTCTGCCACGCTTCCTCGGCATCGGCCACTGTTGCGAGCCGCGCCTGACCCTTGCCGTCATAGCCCATGCGCACCGTCTTGAGGATCGCGGGGGCGCCGATCTCGGCCAGCGCGGCATCGAGCGCGGCGCGGTCGGGCACCGCGGCGAAGGGCGCGGGGCGGCCGCCGAGATCCGCGACGAAATTCTTCTCGGCGAGGCGGTCCTGCGCGATCTGCAGCCCCTTGGCGCCCGGATGCACCGCGACATGCCCCGACAGGAAGCGCACCGTGTCGACGGGGACATTCTCGAACTCGAAGGTGACGATATCGCAGGCAGCGGCGAAGGCGGCGAGGCGCGGTTCGTCGTCCCACGCCGCCTGGCTGTGGTGCGCGGTGACCTCGGCGGCGACGCTTTCGGCGTCGGGGGCGTAGATATGGACCTTGTAGCCCAGCTGCGCCGCGGCGACCGCGAGCATGCGGCCGAGCTGGCCGCCGCCCAAGATGCCGATCGTCGAACCCGGTGGCAGCAAAGCGATCAGCCCTCGCGCACGGGGGTGGAGGCGACGCTTTCCGACTGCGCCGCGCGCCAGGCGTCGAGCTTTTCGGCGAGCGCGGGGTCTTCGCCCGCGAGCAGGGCCGCGGCGAAGAGGCCGGCGTTGGTCGCGCCCGCCTTGCCGATCGCGAAGGTCGCCACCGGAATGCCGCCGGGCATCTGGACGATCGAATAGAGGCTGTCGACGCCGCTCAAGGCGGCCGACTGGACGGGCACGCCGAGCACCGGCACGCGCGTCATCGCGGCGACCATGCCGGGGAGGTGCGCGGCGCCGCCGGCGCCCGCGATCACCGCCTTCAGCCCGCGCTCCGCGGCGCTTTTGGCGTAGGAAACGAGACGGTCGGGGGTGCGGTGCGCCGAGACGATCTGCACCTCGTGCGCGATGCCGAATTCCTCGAGGATATGGACGGCATGCGCCATGGTGGGCCAGTCCGACTGACTGCCCATGACCACGCCCACAACCGCCTTGGCCAGCGGCGCCGTATCGCCCATCCCCGTCACTCCCTGCCGCGGCGAGTCACCGCTGCCCCTCCCCCTAGCGGGTGGACCCGATGCGGGCAACGCCATCAAATCGCGGCAGCGTTTACCGATTGGTATCAAGTGCCGTCTAGGGTCGGCGATCAAGGATAGATCGTCGGCATGGGGCCGGCGGCACGGGCTCGCTTCGGGGACGTTTCGGAATGGACAGCATAGGGGGGGCACGGATCGCGGTCGATCATCTGTCGGCCGTCCCCGTCGTCTCCATCGAGGACCAGCTGCGCGAGGTGCGGCGCGAGCGCGACGCGCTGCGCCGCGAAAATCGCGTGCTCAAGATCGCGGTCGCCGAGCTCGAGCGCGTGTCCGAGCGCGACACGCTGACGCCCTTGTTCAACCGCCGCTATTTCCTGACCGCGATCCACCAGCGCATCGCGCGCTTCGAGCGCCACGCCGAGACCGCCGCGGTGGTCTTCGCCGACGTCAACCAGCTCAAATTCATCAACGACAGCTTCGGCCATGCCGCGGGCGATTTCGCGCTGATCCAGATCGCCGACCGCCTGCTCGGCGCGATTCGCGCGACCGACGTCGCGGCGCGCATCGGCGGCGACGAGTTCGGGCTGATCCTCGATCAGTCGACCGAGGCCGGCGCGCGCGCGCAGGTGACGCGGCTGTGCGAGATATTGATGGCGGCCCCCGCCGTCTACGACGGGCGCGAGATCGCGCTGTCGGCGTGCTTCGGCGTCGCGATGCTGCAGCCCGACATGACCGAATCGGACATCCTCGCGGCGGCCGACCGCGACATGTACCGCTGCAAGCAGGGGCAGGGCGGGCCCGCGGGACATCGTTGAGGCGGCCAGCCTGTGCGATTTTGTTCGCACAAAGCCACGAAGCCACAAAGAAGGGCTTTCCCATCAACCGTTCGTGCTGAGCTTGTCGAAGCACCGTTCTTCTTTTCCAACGCCCGAAAGAAAATACGGCCGTTGGCGCTTCGCGCCCTCTGCGAGTCCGACAAGCTCAGGGCGAACGGGATAAAAGCATCTTTGTGGCTTCGTGGCCTTGTGCGAGTCACCAGGGCCGCTGGGCAATCGATCCTAACCGCCCGTTAACCAATTGAGCGCATCGTGGGGCCCTTGAGGACAGGGGGCGACGATGCTTAGCCACAACGACCCGAGCCAGGAAATCCAGAGCCGCATCACGGGGCAGATCGGCGCGCTCGCCGAGGCGTTGCCGCATTGCGCGCTGACCCAGATCGTCCAGGGGATCGACGACATCCGCTGCCTCGCGCGCGACAACGGCTTCGCCGCGGTCGAGACGCTGGCGAGCCGGCTCGAATCGGCGGTCGCCGCGGGCGGCTATCGCGCGGCGATCCTGACCTATCTCGACGCGATGAGCGACGCCGCGAGCGCGCCGCGCGGGCCGATGGCCCCCGCGATGCAGGAAGCCTGGCTCGCCTCGGTCGCGATGCGCCTCGGCCACTGATTCCCCGGAGAGTTTCAAGGCATGGATGCGATCATGATCGCGCTGGTCGCGGTGGCGCTGGCCAATGCCGACGGGCGCACCGGGTCCTTCCTGTCGGCGCTGCTCGCGCTGCGGAGCGACCGGCGTATGACCTTCGGCCTCGCGGTCGGCGCCTTCGTGATCAACGCCGTCGTGGCGGCGATCGCGGGGAGCATCGCCAATGCGATGATCGGGCAGGGCATCGTGATGCTGCTCGTCGGTTTTGCGCTCATCTCGGGCGCCGCCGCGCTGCTGTGGCCGGGGCGGCTGGGCCCCGATGCCGAGAGCCTGGCGCGGGCGCCGGTGCCGTTGCTCGGCGCGCGGATGCTGCTCGGCCAGTTCGGCGACCGCAGCCATTTCCTGATCGGCGCGCTGGCCGCGACGAGCGGTGCGGGGCATTGGGCGGCGGCGGGCGGCCTCGCCGGCTGGATCCTCGCGATGCTGCCCTTCCTCGCCTTCGGACCCGCACTCGCCGACCGGCGCGCGGCGAAGGTCGTGCGCTGGGTCGCCGCGGCGGTGCTGATCGTCTGGGGGCTGCGCAGCGCGATGACGGCGTTCGGGCTGATCGGTCAGTAATCGATTTTATCGATCATTGAGCGTGAAACGCTGCGTGGGAAGCCAGGCAGCGGACCTCCTATATCGACGGGACGAAAGGAGGGTCCCATGCCCGAACATAATCAGCCCAAGGTCGCCGACGCGCTCAACGCGCTGCTCGCCGACAGCTTCGCTCTCTATCTGAAGACGAAGAACTACCACTGGCACGTCCAGGGCCCGCGTTTTCGCGAACTCCACCTGCTGTTCGACGAACAGGCGACGCAGGTCCTCGCGACCACCGACCTGATCGCCGAGCGCGTGCGCAAGAACGGCGCCGCCACCTTGCGTTCGATCGGCGACGTCGGCCGGCGCCAGGCGATCAAGGACGACGATGCGTCGGGGGTCGCCGCCGAGGCGATGGTGGCGACGCTCGCCGCCGACAACCGGACGTTGCTCGCGCAGCTGAAAGAGGTGAAGGCCGCCGCCGAACGCGACGGGGACATCGCGACGAGCGGGCTGGTCGACGCCTGGGCCGACGAGACCGAACAGCGGGTGTGGTTCCTGGAAGCGACGGCGGGGTATTGAGGAGGCGGGTAGCGGCCTCTTCCTAATCCTCCCTGTCGCGCAGCGATGGGGAGGGGGACCATGCGAAGCATGGTGGAGGGGTAGAGGCCTCCAATGCTGGCGCTTTTGGCATCCACCCCTCCACCGCCCTGCGGGCGGTCCCCCTCCCCACGGCTTCGCCGCAGGGAGGATTAATGCGGCCGCCCCCACCCAAATTGCCTATCCACAAACGAAAAAGGGCGGCCTCGCGGCCGCCCTTTTCCTGTTCGCTGGTAGGACGGTCAGTCCTGCGCCGGCTGGATGTTCACCGCGGCGAATTTGCCGCGGTCGTCGACCTCGATGTCGAAAGCGACGCGGTCGCCTTCCTCGAGGCCGGCCATGCCCGCGCGCTGCACCGCGCTGATGTGGACGAAGGCGTCGGCCTGTCCGTCGTCGCGCGCGATGAAGCCGAAGCCCTTGGTGGTGTTGAAGAACTTCACCGTGCCCGAGGTGCGCTCGCCGGTCAGCTGGCGCCGGCCGCGGGCGCCGCCCGGACGGTCGCCGCCGAAGCCGCCACGATCGCCGCCGCGATCGTCGCGGCGCGGGCTGTCCTCGATCGGCATCGGTTCGCCTTCGATCTTCAGATCGATCGCCGAGACCTTGCCGTTGCGTTCGACGAGGGTGAAGCCGAGCGGCTGGCCCGAGGCGAGGCCCTGCAGCCCCGCCTGTTCGACCGCGCTGATGTGCACGAACACATCCTCGCCGCCGTCGTCGCGCGCGACGAAGCCGAAGCCCTTCGACGGGTTGAAGAATTTGACCGTGCCCTGGCCCTCGCCGACGACCTGCGCCGGCATGCCGCCGCCGCGCCCGCCGCCGAAGCCGCCACCACCGCCGCCGCCACGATCGCCGCCGCCGAAGCCGCCGCGGTCACCGCCGCCGAAACCGCCCCCACGGTCCCGGTCGCCGAAGCCGCCGCGTCCACCGCCGCCGCCATAGCTGTCGCCGCCGTAGGGCGCGGGTTCAAAGCTGTCGAAACCGCCGAAATCATCGCGCTTGCCACGTCCGCGGTGGCCGCGCCGATCCTTGTTGAAACTCATTGTCTGATAGTCGCTTTCGGTCGTCCACGTCCCGTTACATCCGGCTCCTTGCGCCGGACGGGGACGCAGTTCACCATGGACACAGACTCGCCCCGTGCCGCTAACGGCGCAATATATAACCTAAATGCGAACGTCCTGCGAACAGAAAATTCACAGGCTTCGCCGCAGCCGGGGCAGCGTCCGCCGCATCGCCCCGGTACCCCCTTACCGCCGCCGAAACCAGTCATTGAGCCGCAAGGCGGCTTGGCCTAAGGCGTGGGGGATGACTGTCTATTTCCACGAAGAAGATCTGCCCGAGGGCGCGCTGGGCCCCGGTCCGGTCGCGGTCGATACCGAGACGATGGGCCTCAATCCGCTGCGCGACCGGCTGTGCCTGGTCCAGATCAGCGACGGGTCGGGCGACGAGCATCTCGTCCGCTTCGGCCCCGGCAGCGCCTATGACGCGCCGGTGCTGAAGGCGGTGCTCGGCGATCCCAACCGATTGAAACTGTTCCATTTTGCACGCTTCGACCTCGCCGCGATCGAGCAGGCGCTCGGCGTGATGGCGGCACCCGTCTATTGCACCAAGATCGCCTCGCGGCTGATCCGCACCTACACCGACCGCCACGGCCTCAAGGAACTGGTGCGCGAACTCCTCGGCCAGGAAGTGTCGAAGCAGCAGCAGTCGAGCGACTGGGGCGCGGCGCAATTGAGCGACGCGCAGCGCGACTATGCGGCGAGCGACGTGCGCTTCCTGCACGCGATGAAGGAGATTCTCGACGCGCGTCTCGTCCGCGAAGGGCGGATGGAACTCGCGCAAAGCTGTTTCGATTTCCTGCCGACGCGCGCACGCCTCGACCTCGCGGGCTGGCCCGAGATCGACATTTTTGCGCACAGCTGAGAGTGATTCGCGAAAGCCATGTCCGAACGCGCCGATCATGACCGCACGATGCGCCAGCTATGGGCGACCAGCGGGTCGAGCCACGACCGGCTGATCCGGATCCTGCGCTTCGGGCTGCCGCTGGTCATCGGCGTGGTCGCGGCGGTGCTGATCTTCTCGCCCTTCACCCAGCGCGCCGAGGTCAGCTTCCTCCTGTCGAAAGACAAGGTCGAGGTCGCCAAGGAGCGGATGAAGGTGACGCGCGCCGAATATCGCGGGCAGGACAGCAAGGGCCAGCCCTTCGCGCTGATCGCGGGGAGCGCGGTGCAGAAGAGCTCGGCCGAGCCGATCGTGCGGATGGACCAGCTGTCGGGCGCGATCCGCCTCGCCGACGGCCCGGCGACGATCGCCGCGGCGCACGGGCAATATAATATGGACACCGAAAAGGTCGCGGTGCCTGGGCTGGTGCAGGTCAAGAGCGCCGACGGCTATCATATCGCCGCGAGCAACGTCGCGGTGGACCTCAAGACGCGCAGCCTGGTCGGCACCGGCGGCGTCGCGGGAACATTGAACATCGGCCGGTTCTCGGCCAATCAGCTGTCCGCCGACCTCGACCAGCGGATCGTCCGCCTGTCGGGCAATGCGAAGCTGCGCATCAACCAGGGAGCCCTCAAATGACGTCATCGCCGCGCTTTTTCGGGCGATCGAGCCTGCTGATCGCCGGCGCGAGCTTCGCGCTGACCAGCATGGCCATCTTGTCGGCGGGCAGCGGCGGCGACGCGGCGCAGGCGCAGGCGCTCGCCAACCACAACAGCAACGCCCCGGTCGATTTCGACGCGGGCAGCATCGAGGTGCAGGACCGCGCCGACCGCGTCATCCTGGCGGGCGGGGTGCGCGTGACGCAGGCGGGGATGACCGTGACGTCGCAGCGGATGACCGTCGCCTACAGCCGCCAGGGCGGCACCGACGTCAACCGGCTCGACGCGACCGGCGGCGTCGTGGTGACCAAGGGCGACGAACGCGCATCGGGCAATGTCGCGATCTACGACCTCGACCGGCGGCTGATCACGATGGTCGGCAACGTCCAGCTGACCCAGCGTGGCAATCGCCTCAACGGCGGGCGGCTGGTGATCGACCTCAACAGCGGGCGCGCGACGGTCGACGGCCGCGGCGCGGCGCGCGGCCCCGACGGCAATGTCGTGCCCGGAAGCGGCGGGCGCGTGACGGGCACCTTCACGGTGCCTGAAAGAAAGCAGTAACCACGCGGCTTCACGCGAAGGTAACCATGCGCTGACAGACAGGACGCAGGGACCAGACCATCCGCGGCGCCGGGGGCGACGCCGCTTGGCAAAAGGTTGGCCCCATGCGCTTCTCCCCCCTCGTCCCCCCGCGGCGTCCCCTGTTCGGACGGCGCGCTGAAATGCCGGATCACCAGGAACTGGTGGGGCCGACCCCCGACGAACGGCGGCTGATCGACCGCCTGCTCCGCCGCGCGGGGTATCGCGATTCGCGGTAGGAAAAGAATCTCACGCGAAGGCGCAAAGGCGCGAAGAAGAAAAGAGATTCTCACACGAAGACACAAAGAGGGCGCGCCTCGCCAGCTGGTGTAGGCCCGTCGCCGCAGGCGACAGATCCAATTGCGCTTCGCGCGAGCCTTGCGCCGCGCCGGTAGCATCCGTTGCCCTCTTTGTGTCTTTGTGTGAGTCCCTTCTTCCTTCCTTTTCTTTGCGCCTTCGCGCCTTTGCGTGAGATAAAATGGCGCTGTCCGTGGTGGCATAGGCGGCGCCGGCGTAGCAAAGCGCGCTTGGCCCGGCGCGTGTCCATCCCTACATAGGCCGCGCATGCCGCCCGATACGCAAACTTCCGCCGAGGCGGCCAAGGAGCCGCCCGTCCTCGCGACGCTGCGGCGCTTCCTTCCCTATCTGTGGCCCGCGGGGCAGACCGAGCACAAGGTGCGGATCGTCGCCGCGGCGCTCATCGTGCTCGCGTCGAAGGGCGTGCAGCTGTCGATGGGTTTCCTCTATGGCGCGGCGATCGACAAGATGGCGCCGGGGATGGAGGAAGGCGTCGCGCTCGCGATCGGGCTGGTGCTCGCTTATGCCGGCGCGCGCTTCGCCAGCGTGCTGTTCGACAACCTCCGCAACGTCGTGTTCGAGCGCGTCGGGCAGGATGCGACGCGCGAGCTGGCGATCGCGACCTTCACCCACCTCCACGCGCTGAGCCTGCGCTTCCACCTTGCGCGGCGCACCGGCGAGGTCACCAAGGTGATCGAGCGCGGGACCAAGAGCATCGACACGATGCTCTATTTCCTGCTCTTCAACATCGCGCCGACGGTGATCGAGCTCGCCGCGGTGCTCATCATCTTCTGGACCAAGTTCAGCTTCGGGCTCGCCAGCGCGACCGCGCTGATGGTGGTGCTCTACATCATCTTCACGCGCAAGGTGACCGACTGGCGCAACGCGCTCCGCGTCCGCATGAACGATCTCGACACGCTCACCGTCGGGCGCAGCGTCGACAGCCTGCTCAATTACGAGACGGTCAAATATTTCGGCGCCGAGGAGCGCGAGGCGGCGCGCTACCGCGACGTCGCCGACCAATATGCGCGCGCCGCGGTGAAGAGCGAGAACAGCCTCGCCTGGCTCAACATCGGGCAGAGCTTCATCACCAACGCCGCGATGGCGGGGGCGATGGCCTACACCGTGTGGGGATGGTCGAAGGGCGAATTCCAGGTCGGCGACGTCGTGCTGGTGAACACCTTGCTCGCGCAGCTCTTCCGCCCGCTCGATATGCTCGGCATGGTCTACCGCGTCATCCGCCAGGGGCTGATCGACATGGAGGCGATGTTCCGCCTGATCGACACCCCGCCCGAGGTGCGCGATGCCGAGGGCGCCTGGCCGCTGGTGGTGAACGGCGGCGCGGTGGCGTTCGAGAATGTCGTCTTCGGCTACGAGCCCGACCGCACCATCCTGAACGGCGTCAGCTTCGCCGCGGGGGCGGGCGAGACGGTGGCGATCGTCGGCCCGTCGGGCGCGGGCAAGTCGACGATCGCGCGCCTGCTCTTCCGCTTCTACGACCCGCAGGGCGGGCGCATCGCGATCGACGAGCAGGATATTTCGCAGGTCACGCAGGCGAGCCTGCGCGCCGAGATCGGCATCGTCCCGCAGGATACGGTGCTGTTCAACGACAGCATCGGGTACAACATCGCCTATGGCCGCGCCGATGCGAGCGCCGCGGCGATCGCGGCCGCGGCCGAGGGTGCGGCGATCGACGGCTTCATCGCGATCCTGGCGCAGGGTTACGACACCGAGGTCGGCGAGCGCGGGCTCAAGCTCTCGGGCGGCGAGAAACAGCGCGTCGCGATCGCGCGCACGCTGCTCAAGAACCCGCCGATCCTGATCCTCGACGAAGCGACGAGCGCGCTCGACAGCCGCACCGAGGCGGCGATCCAGGCGACTTTGGAGCGGATCGCCGAGCGCCGCACGACGCTGGTGATCGCGCATAGGCTGTCGACGGTGGTCAACGCCGACCGCATCATCGTGCTCGACAAGGGCCGCGTGGCGGAAACGGGGACGCACGAAGAGCTGCTGCGGATGCGCGGGCTCTATGCCGATATGTGGGCACGGCAGCAGGCGGAGAAGGAGGAGGGGACGGTTTAGGCCGAATCTAGACATTTCGAGGATACTCGAAATATCACTTGACGCTCACCCATCACTTCCATATTTCGACGATTATCGAATCATGGAGGCCGCGATGGAATCGGACAATGTCGTTCGCGCGCTCGGCGCGCTGGCGCAGGAGCATCGGCTCGCGCTGTTCCGCCTGCTCGTGCAGGCCGGGCCCGAGGGGCGCGCGGCGGGTGCGATCGCCGAGGCGCTGGGCGTGCCGGCCTCGTCGCTCTCCTTTCACCTCGCGCAACTGTCGAACGCCGGACTGATCGCGCAGCGGCGCGCGGGGCGTTCGTTGATCTACACCGCCGACTATGCCGCGATGAACGCGCTCGTCGGCTTTCTCACCGAAAATTGCTGCGGCGGCGGGGCGGTCTGCGCGCCTGCGTGCGACGTGCAGCCGCAAGACGAAAGGAAAAGCGCATGAGCCGTTTTCACATGCATGTCGGGGTCGCCGATCTGGACAAATCGATTGCCTTTTATTCGGGACTGTTCGGCACGGAACCGAGCGTGACCAAGCCCGATTATGCCAAATGGATGCTCGACGATCCGCGGATCAATTTTGCGATCTCGGTGCGCGACGGCGCGCATCGCGGGATCGAGCATGTCGGGCTGCAGGTCGAGGATGAGGCGGAGCTGGCTGCGGTCTATGGCCGGTTGAAGGACGCGGGCGCGCCGGTGCTCGAAGAGGGCGCGACGACCTGCTGCTACGCCAAATCCGAAAAGAGCTGGATCGCCGATCCCGACGGGGTGGTGTGGGAAGCCTTTCTGACCAATGGCGAGGCGACCATCTACGGCGACAGCCCGGATTTCGCGCCACTGGCGTCGCCCGCCGCCGCTGAGGGCAGTTGCTGCGTCCCCGCCGCGGCGAAAGCGCCCGCGGCCACCGGCTGCTGCTGACCCCATGGCGGGGGAAGGGCTGGCGGTGCTGGTGCTGTGCACAGGTAATTCGGCACGGAGCATATTGGGCGAGGCGCTGATCGGGCGGCTCGGCGAAGGGCGGCTGCGTGCCTTTAGCGCCGGGAGCCGGCCCAAGGGCGCGCCCCATCCCGCGGCGCTGCGGCGGCTCGCGGCCGAGGGTTTCGATGTGGCGGACTTTCGGTCGAAGAGCTGGGACGAATTCGCGGCGCCCGATGCGCCGCGCATCGCCATCGCGATCACCGTGTGCGGCAATGCGGCGGGCGAAGCCTGCCCCTTGTTCATCGGCGCGCCGGTGCGTGCGCATTGGGGGCTGGCCGACCCCGCCGACGTCGAGGGCGGCGAAGCCGCCGAGGATGCCGCCTTTGCCGAGACCTGGCGGCTGCTCGCGATGCGCGTGCGCGCGATGCTCGCGCTGCCGCTCGAAACGATGGACGCGGCCGCGCTGCGCGAGGCGCTGAACCGCATCGGCCAAATGGAAGGCGCCGCGTGAGACGCGCGATTGCGGCCGAGGTCGTTGGCAGCTTTTTCCTGTTCGCGACGGTGGTCGGCTCGGGAATCATGGCCGAGACGCTGGCGGGCGGGAATGTCGCGCTCGCGCTGCTCGCCAATGCGCTGGCGACCGGGGCGATATTGTTCGTGCTGATCGCGATGCTCGGCCCCGTGTCGGGCGCCCATTTCAACCCGGCTGTCACGCTGGTGGCGGCGCTCGATCGGAGCATCGAGCCGCGGACCGCGCTGCTTTTTGTCGGGGCGCAGCTTTTCGGCGGAATCGCGGGCGTGTGGTCGGCGCATCTGATGTTCGACCTGCCGATCATCCAATTATCGCAGCATGGTCGCACCGGCATGGGACAATGGGCGGGTGAGTTCGTCGCGACCTTTGGGCTGATCCTGACGATCGTCGGGACGGTGCGGCACCGGCCCGAGTGGATCGCACCCGCCGTCGCGCTCTATATCACCGCGGCCTATTGGTTCACCTCGTCGACCAGTTTCGCGAACCCCGCGATTACCGTCGCCCGCAGCCTTTCCGATAGTTTTGCCGGCATCGCGCTGGTCGATGTCCCGGCGTTCGTCATGGCGCAGCTCGCGGGCGCGCTCACCGGATGGCTGCTCGGACGCTGGCTTTTCGGCACCGATGCGGCGGCCGGAGTGGACGACGCGACGGCCGGAAGCTGAGGGCGCGGCGCGCCGCTCCCCACCGTCAACAAAATTTACAAATTTGTAAGCAATTACCGCCATTTCCGCACCGGCCCGGACCACTTTCGGCGGGGTCTCTGCGTCGAAAGGTGGGGTTTTGATCAGGCTTGCCATGTGCATCGCGGTCGAGCACGACCCGTGGCTCGTCGCGCTCGCGGTGCTGATTTGCGGTGTCGGGGCCTTTGCCATCGTGCAGATGTTCGAGCGTGCGCGCGGCGCCGCGCGCGGGCAGGGGCTCGCCTGGGCCTTCCTGATTTCGGTCGCCGCCAGCGCGACCATCTGGTGCACCCATTTCGTCGCGATGCTCGCCTTCGAGGCGAAGGCGCCGGTGACGCTCGATCCCGTGCTGACCATCGCGTCGCTGATGGTCGCGATGGTCGGCTGTTTCCTGGGCTTCGCGGTCGCCGCCTGGGGGCGGCACGATGCCTGGGGCTGGCTGGGCGGTGCCTTGTTCGGCGGCGCGATCGCGGCGATGCACTTCACCGGCATGACCGCCTACCGCGTCGACGGCATCGTCCAGTGGGACTGGCATTATGTCGCCGCGGCGATCGTCAGCGGCGTCGGGCTGTCGGCGGCGGCGGTCGCGATGCTGCGCACGCGCCGCGCGGTGCGCCACCGCGTCCCCGTCGCGACCGCGCTGATCGTCGCGGCGATCGCGCTGCTCCATTTCCTGTCGATGACCGCGATGACCATCACGCCGATGGCGCTCGACGACACGCCGCTGCGTCCCTCCGATTTCCACGCGCTGGCGCTGGCGACGGTGCTGGTCGGCGGGATCGTGATCGCCGCGGGGGTGTTCGCCGCGATGCTCGACCGCCAGACGCGCTCCGACGCGCTGCGCGAAATGACGCGCATGGCGATGAACGACAGCCTGACCGGGCTGCCCAACCGCGTCGCCTTCCGCGAGGAGCTGGTGCGCCAGATCGAGATCGCCGAGGCCAATGGCGAGCGCGTCGGGCTGTGCGCGATCGACCTCGACCGCTTCAAGGAGGTCAACGACGTCCATGGCCACAAGGCGGGCGACGCGGTGCTGGTGCGCATCGCGCAGCGGCTGCGCGGCTCGCTGGGGCAGGACGAGTTCATCGCGCGGCTGGGCGGCGACGAGTTCGTTGCGCTGAAACGCTTCACCGACCGCGCGCAGGTTGCGGCCTTCGCGGCGCGGCTTGACGCCGAGCTGAAGGCGCCGCTGGCGTTCGAGGAGTTCGAGGCGCGGCTGGGTGCGAGCATCGGCATCGCGGTCTTCCCCGACGATGCCGCCAATGCCGACATGCTGGCGAACAACGCCGACCTCGCGATGTACCGCGCCAAGGCCGATTCGGCGCCGGTGCCGCTCCATTATGATTCGTCGCTCGACGAGGCGATCCGCGACCAGCGCGAGCTCGCCGCGGACCTCCGCCGCGCGATCGACCGCGGCCAGCTCGACGTGCATTACCAGGTCCAGACCTCGGTCACGACGGGCGCGGTCACCGGCTATGAAGCGCTGCTGCGCTGGACGCACCCGCAGCGCGGGCCGATCCCGCCGACGGTCTTCATCCCGATCGCCGAGGCGAACGGCTTCATCCTGACGCTCGGCGAATGGGTGCTGCGCCGCGCCTGCACCGATGCCGCGGGCTGGCCGCACAAGACCAAGGTCGCGGTCAACGTCTCGCCGCTGCAGCTGTCGCACGCCGACCTGCCGCGCCTGTTCCACCAGATATTGCTCGACAGCGGGCTGCCGCCGCGGCGGCTGGAGATCGAGCTGACCGAGACCGCGATCATCGCCGACCGCGAGCGCGCGCTGCACGTGCTGCGCCAGATCAAGGCGCTGGGCGTCGGCGTGGCGCTCGACGATTTCGGCACCGGCTATTCGTCGCTCGAGACCTTGCGCGCCTTTCCCTTCGACAAGATCAAGCTCGACCGCTTCTTCGCCGCCGAGCTCGAGGGCAATATCCAGTCGACCGCGATCCTGCGCGCGGTGCTGGCGCTCGGCAAGAGCCTCTCGATCCCGATCCTCGCCGAGGGGATCGAGACCGCCGAGCAGCTCGACGTGCTGCGCCGCGAAGGCTGCGACGAGGCGCAGGGCTTCCTGATCGGGCGTCCGGGGCGCGACGTCGCGGGTGGCGGCGCGGTGGCGGTGGCCTAGCGTCCCTCGACCGCGCGGAGGATGGTGCCGAGCGGGATCAGCTTGAAATTCTGCGGCGCCTTTTCGTCCGCATCGTTGCGGTTCTTGCCGTCCTGCGCCGCGAACAGCCCGCCGGGCCAGTCCTTGCCGAAATCGCCGGGGTGCAGCGCGATGCCGTCGGTGTCCTCGGTGCCGTCGATCGGCCCGCCCGCGATGCGGAAGGCGCCGACATAAGAAGCATCGGGCAGGCGGAAGACCGCGATGCTGTTGTCGCCCTGGCTCGACGCGAAGAGCAGCCCGCCGTCCTTGCCGCGCGGCAGGATCGCGAGCCCCTCGGCGTCCTTGTGCAGGCGCACGCCGTCGACGTCGGCGATCTTCACGGGAGTCATCGCGCGGCCGGGCGATGTGTCGAAGCGCCACAGCGCGACCTTGTCCTCGGCGACATAGAGCCGGCCGGTGCGGTCGTCGGCGACGCAGCCCTCGCTGCGGCTCTTGAGGTCGAAGCGGCGGATCACCTTGCCGGTTACGGGGACTTGCGACAGGTCGAGCGCGATCTGCTCGATCACCCCCTCCTTGTGGACCATGAAGGCGTCGACCTGCTTGCCGCGGCGGTGGAGGCAGAGGCCGTAAGCCTGCCCCTCGGGCGAGGCGATGGTACCGATCGGGATCAAGGTCGGCGCTTCGGGGTCGAGGCGGAAGAGGTGGAGGCGCGGCACATCCTTGTCGCTGCGGTCCGACGCGGCGACGAGCACGCCCTTCCTGCCCGCGATGCTGATATCGGGGCGCAGGTCGACATTGTTGAGGTCGCCGAGCGGCTGGAAGCTCAGCAGCCGGCCCGACAGGTCGTGGATCGCTAGGCCGGCCTTCTTGTCGGTCGACAGGATCAGGCTCTTCGCGGGATCCTTCGGGTTGCGCCAGATCGCGGGGTCGTCGGCGGTATCGCCCTTGCTCGCGGTGACCGGCTGCGTTTCGACGCGCGCGGGCACTTCGGGGAGCGGGGCCGGCGGCGCGGCGAGCAGCGCCGCGAAAAGGAGGGTGTGGGGCATGGGGAGCGCCTTGGTTGCTGCGGGGGTAACGGGCGGGAGGTGCGGCGGTTGCATCTTTTTGCGCCGCACAACTTGACCCCTCACGCCCCCGCCCTTTACGCTCCCCCCATGCCACACGACACGACCCTTATCGGCACGGTCGTGGCCGGCCTCGGGGTTGCCTTCCTGATGGGCGCGCTTGCGCACCGGCTGCGGATTTCACCGATCGCGGGCTATCTGCTCGCGGGGATCCTCGTTGGTCCCTTCACCCCGGGTTTCGTCGCCGACACGGGGCTGGCGATGCAGCTCGCCGAGATCGGCGTGATCCTGCTGATGTTCGGGGTGGGCCTGCATTTTTCGCTGAAAGACCTGCTCTCGGTGCGCAAGATCGCGGTGCCCGGCGCGGTGCTGCAGATCGCGGTCGCGACCGCGCTCGGGCTTATGCTCGGGCTGTGGCTCGGCTGGTCGATCGAAGGGAGCGCGGTCTTCGGGCTGGCGCTGTCGGTCGCCTCGACCGTGGTGCTGCTGCGGGCCTTGCAGGCGCGCGACATGGTCGAGACCGAGAAAGGGCGGATCGCGGTCGGCTGGCTGATCGTCGAGGACCTCGTCATGGTGCTCGCGCTGGTGCTGCTGCCCGCGATGTTCGGCGACCGCGGCGACGAGGCCAATGGCGCGGGGATGCTGCAATCGGCGGGGATCGTGCTGGTCAAGGTCGTGGGTTTCGTCGCCTTCATGTTCCTGATCGCGCGGCGGGTGCTGCCGTGGGTGCTCCACTGGGTCGCGCATTCGGGATCGCGCGAGCTGTTCCGCCTCGCGGTGCTCGCGATCGCGCTGGGGGTCGCCTTCGGCGCGGCGGTGATCTTCGACGTGAGCTTCGCGCTCGGCGCCTTCTTCGCCGGCATGATCCTCGGCGAGACGCAGCTCAGCCGCCGCGCCGCCGAGGAGACGCTGCCGCTGCGCGACGCTTTTGCGGTGCTCTTCTTCGTGTCGGTCGGCATGCTCTTCGACCCCAAGGTGCTGATCGAGCAGCCCGGGCCGGTGCTCGCAACGGTCGCGATCATCGTCTTCGGCAAGTCGATCGCCGCCTATGCGCTGGTGCGCGCCTTCGGCCATCCCAACCAGACCGCGCTGACCGTGTCGGTCAGCCTCGCGCAGATCGGCGAATTCTCCTTCATCCTCGCGGGGCTCGGCGTCGGGCTCGAGGTGCTGCCCGAGACCGGGCGCGACCTGATCCTCGCGGGCGCGCTGCTGTCGATCCTCTTCAACCCGATCTTCTTCACCCTGATGGTCAAGCGCATCCGCGCCGACGAGCCGCCGGAGCCCGAGGCGACGGACGCCGCCGACGTCCCCGCGCCGTGCAACGCCGGGGTGGTGCTGATCGGCTACGGCCGCGTCGGCAGCCATATCGGCTCGCTGATCTGCGGGCGCGGCGAGGGGCTGACGGTGATCGAGGACCAGAAGGATATGGCCGCGGCGGCCGCAGCGGCGGGTGCGACGGTGATCGTCGGCGACGCGACCAAGGACAGCGTGCTGCGGCAGGCGGGGATCGAGGACGCGTCGACGCTGCTCATCGCGATCCCCGAGGGGGTCGAGGCGGGTGCGGTGGTGCGCAAGGCGCGCGCGATCAACCCGAAACTGGTGATCGTCGCGCGCGCGCATTCGGACGAGGAGGTCGCCGATCTCGTGCGCCGCGGCGCGGATCATGTGGTGATGGCCGAGCGCGAGACCGCGGCGCGGATGGCCGAACGGGCGATGCTGACGTTGGCTTGAAGCCCCTCCCCTTCAGGGGAGGGGTTGGGGTGGGGCGTGCCAGGTAGCGCAAGGCCTCAGGGCCCCACCCGCTGCGACTAACGAACAAGTTCGTAAGTCTCGCTGCCCTCCCCTGAAGGGGAGGGCTTGGTTTCCTGCCGCAAACTTCCTATCGCCGCCCTTATGTCCGCCGACGCCCTCTTCCCACTCCTCAAATCGACCTTCGGCTTCGACCATTTCCGCGGGAAACAGGGCGATGTCGTCGACCGCGTCATGGCGGGGCAGCGCACGCTCGCGGTCATGCCGACCGGCGCGGGCAAGTCGCTCACCTACCAGCTGCCCGCCGTGGCGCTCGACGGTTGCGTCGTCGTCGTCTCGCCCTTGATCGCGCTGATGCACGACCAGCTGCGCGGCGCGCGCGCGGCGGGGATTCGCGCGGCGTCGCTGACCAGCGTCGATGCCGATTTCGCCGACACGCGCCAGGCCTATCGCGACGGCCAGCTCGACCTCCTCTATATCGCGCCCGAACGCGCGACGGGCGAAGGGTTCCGCTCGCTGATGGAGGCGCGGTGCCCGGCGCTCTTCGCGATCGACGAGGCGCATTGCGTCAGCGAATGGGGGCATGATTTCCGCCCCGACTACCGCCTGCTCCGGCCCTTGCTCGACGCCTTTCCCGAAGTGCCGCGGCTCGCGCTGACCGCCACCGCCGACAAGCACACGCGCGAGGATATCCTCGTCCAGCTCGGCATTCCGGCGGACGGCCTGATCCTCGCGGGCTTCGACCGGCCGAACATCCGCTATGCGATCCGCCCGCGGATCGGCGCGGCGAAGCAGCTCGCCGATTTCATCGCCGCCAATCCGGGCCCCGGCATCGTCTATTGCCCGACGCGCGACGGCACCGAGCGCATGGCCGAGAAGCTCGCCGCCGCGACGGGGCGGCCGGTGTCGGCCTATCACGCCGGGCTCGACCCCGAGCGGCGCGCGCGCGTCCAGCACGACTTCGTCGCGTCGGAGGACGGCATCGTCACCGCGACGGTCGCCTTCGGCATGGGGATCGACAAGCCCGACGTGCGCTTCGTCGCGCATGCCGGCCTGCCCAAATCGATCGAGGCCTATTATCAGGAGACGGGGCGCGGCGGGCGCGACGGCGACCCCGCCGAGACGCTGATGCTGTGGGGCGCCGAAGATTTTGCGCGCGCGCGGATGCGGCTCGGCGAGCTGCCCGAGGCGCGCGTCGCGGGCGAACGCGCGCGTTTGAACGCGATGGCGGCGCTGGTCGAGACGAGCGAATGCCGCCGCGCCTTGCTGCTCCGCCATTTCGGCGAGAGCCCGCCGGTGAGCTGCGGCAATTGCGACAATTGCCTCGAACCCCCGGCGCGGATCGACGCGACGGTGCTGGCGCAGAAACTGCTCTCGGCGGTCTATCGCACCGGACAGAGCTTCGGCGCGGGGCATGTCGAGGCGGTGCTCACCGGGCGCAGCGACGAACGCATCGCGCAGCGTGGCCACGACAAATTGTCGGTCTTCGGTATCGTCGCGGGCGACGAGGCGCGGCTGATCAAGCCGCTGGTGCGTACGCTGGTCGCGCGCGAGGCGCTCGAGACCACCGAGCATGGCGGGCTGATGTTCGGCCCCGCCGCGCGCGCGATGATGAAGGGCGAGGTGTCCGTGACGATCGCCGAGCCCCCCGCGCGGCGCACGCGGCGCGAGCGCGGCGGCGGCGCGGGGGCGGCCGCGAACCCGGTGGGCGATCCCCTGTTCGAGGCCCTGCGCGCGACGCGGCGCGAGCTGGCCGCCGAGGCCGGCGTGCCGCCTTATGTGGTGTTCCACGATGCGGTGCTGCGCGCGATGGCGGCGGACCGGCCCGACAGCCTGCACGCGATGGGCACGATCCCAGGGGTGGGCGCGAAAAAGCTTGAGGCGTGGGGCGATGCGTTCCTGGCGGTGATCCGGCAGTTTTGAATTCCGTTTCGCGCAAAGACGCGAAGACGCAAAGAAGAAGAAATTTCGCACAAAGCCACGAAGCCACAAAGGGGCTTGCCCTCATCCGTTCGTGCTGAGCTTGTCGAAGCACCGTCCTTCTCTTCGGGGTCGCGAAGAAAGAACGGCCCTTCGACAAGCTCAGGGCAAACGGGGTTGGGGAGCCTTCTTTGTGGCTTCGTGGCTTTGTGCGAGTTTCCCCTTCTGTCCTTTTCTTCGCGCCTTTACGCCTTTGCGTGAGATAAATCGGCACCGTCCCCACCGCCCAAACCAGCCGCCCGATTGACAGCGCCCCGCGCCCGCCGCATCAGCAGGCCATGGGTCGCGGCCTTCGGAGCCTGCCATGCTGCGCTATGCCCTGCCGCTGATCCCCGCCTTGTTTTTTGCCCTTCCCGCTACCGCCCAGGACGATGCCCCGCTCACCGCCGAGGCGGCGATGCGCTGCGGGGTGCTCAACAGCCTGATGGGGGTGCTCGAAGAGGGCGACGCCGAGAAGAGTCGCGCGCGCAACGCGATCGCCTTGACCTGGTTCAGCCTCGCCAACGACATGCGGCACGTCGATGAGGCGGAGCGCAAGGCGACCTTCGACCGCGTCCACAATGAGGAAGGCGAGGCGGTGGTCGCGCTGCCCGCCGAGGGGGAGGCGCGCGCCGAGCATCTGTTGCAGCGGCTCGATGCCTGCGACGAGCTCAAATATGCAAATGCGCCCGCCTATCGGTCGATGGCCGATTTCCTCGCCACCGCCGACGCCGCGCAATTCGCGGGCGATGCGGCGCTGCGGCGGCAGGGCAAGGAGCCGCCGCCGATCCCCGAAAAGGATCTGGGCTTCGGCGACGGCTGGACCTTCCAGTCGCGCGGCAACGATTGCACCGCGGTGAAGATGTTGAATCCCGACCTCGAGCTCAGGCTCGGCTTCAACAATTTCGAGGATGGCGCGGTGTGGCTCACCGGGTCCAAGCTGCCGCCCTTTCCCGACGAGGATATCGACGCCGCGGTCGCCAAGCACGACCGGGGCGCGGTCGAGGACGAGGCGGCGGCGAGCGCGGACGGCATTCCCGTCTACGTCTATGCGCCCGGCGTGACCTACGCCAATTATCCGGGCACCGCGCTGTTCGTCGACGGCAAGATCGCGGCGCGCATCGTTTATGGCGCGACCGAGCAGGGCGAGACCGCCTATCGCATCGGCCATCTGCAAGGCTGGATCTGGCCGAAGCTCAAGGCGGGCAAGGAACTCCGCGCCAAGGTGCTGGGCAAGGAAGTCGGCGTGGTCCAGCTTCGCGCCGCGGGCGGGCTGTGGGCCGAGATGCAGGCCTGCATCGACCAATATCCCGAGGGGTAGGGGGCGGTTGCGGGGTTGGGTTCTTGCAAGAATGATCTCACGCAAAGGCGCAAAGGCGCGAAGAAGAAAAATCTCACACAAAGACACGAAGAGGGCGTGCGCCGACGCTCGCGGCGGCTTGTCGCCGCAGGCGACCTTCAAAAAGGCGCTTCGCGCGGGTTCTGGCGCGTCGGGCCGTGGCGTCGACCGCCCTCTTTGTGTCTTCGTGTGAGTCCTTTTTTCCTTCTCTTTGCGCCTTCGCGCCTTTGCGTGAGACAAAAAAGAACCGGCCTCGCCGCACCGGCCAACAGCCGATCGACAAACCCGCACCCGCCGATTCCGAAACGGGCTAGCCGATTTCCAAACCCGCCGCGATTTGCGGCGCGCCCTGCTGCACCTCCTCCCCATCGGCGCTCTCCCCTCTTGTCCGGCGCCGGTGATCGAAGGAGCAAGACCATGAAATATACGATCCTCACCAGCCTGTTCGTCGCCGCGGCAACGCTGTCCCCTATGGCGCTCGCCGCCGAGCCCACCGCGACGCTGCGGATCGATCTGACCGGCATCGACCTCGCCACCCCGCGCGGGGCCGAGGCGGCAGAGCGGCGGATCGACCGCGCGGTCGCGGCCTTTTGCCGCAACGATGTCGAGCATCTGAGCTTCGGCGCCCGCCGCGCCGCGCGCTTATGCCGCGAGAGCGTCCAGCGCGACGCGCTCGCGCAGCTCGACAGCCGCCGGACGCAGCAACTGGCGGCGCGCTGAGACCTGCGTTAGCAGGCGGCGATGGCGATGCTCGACCTTTTCGATGCGCTGATTCGCGGCGGCGGCATAGCGTTGTTCCTGCTGTGGATCGCGCTCCTGTGGCGCGACCACCGCGCGGTCGCGGCGGCGCGCGTCGCGATCGCGATGAACGTCACGATCATCGCCTACCTCCTGTCGGGCTTGTTCAAGCCGCACGGCACGGGGCAATATCCGTACATCGTCTTCGACATGCTGTCGGTGATGGTCCCGGCGCTGTTCTGGCTGTTCGCGCGGCTGTGGTTCGACGACCGCGCGCAGATCGGCTGGCGCAGCTGGTGTCCGGTGCTCGCCTTCGCCGCGCTGCCGCTCGCGCAGGCGGGGCTGATCGCGGCGACCGGGCGTTACAGCTGGGAAATCTGGGCGGTCGTGCGCATCGGCATGTTCGGCTTCGCGCTCGCGGGCATGTGGATCGCGTGGCGCGGGCGGACGACCGATCTTGTGGAAGCGCGGCGCGGGTTCCGGCTAGGGCTGATATGCGCGATCGGTGGTTTCATCCTGCTCGTGACCTTCGTCGAGATGTTCCACAACCGGCAGGACGGCCACGAGGTCTGGCGCGCGGTGACGCTCGCCGCGATCTTCGTGGCGACCTTCGTCGTGTCGATCACCCTTTACCGCTTCCGGTCCGCCGAGCTGTTCGCCGCGCCCGATGCGACGGCCCCGCCCGAGCGGTCGCGCCCGCCCGCGGCGCCGTCGTCGCTCGCGCAGCGGCTGATCGCGCTGATGGCCGAGGAGCGCGCGTACCGCGCCGAGGGCTTTTCGATCGCGATGCTTGCCGCCCGGCTCGGCGAGCCCGAATATCGCGTGCGCCGCGCGATCAACGGCGAGATGGGGTTTCGCAACTTCACGGCTTTCCTGAACGGCTTTCGCCTCGACGAGGTACGCGCCGCGCTCGCCGATGCCGCGCAGCGCGAGGTGCCGATCCTGACGATCGCGCTCGACGCGGGCTTCGGCTCGCTCGGCCCGTTCAACCGCGCCTTCCGCGACGCCGAGCGCATGACGCCGAGCGAATATCGTCAAGAAGCATTGGCGCGACGCCTCGCCGATTCCGGAATCGGCTAGCCATATTTGGACAGCGGGGAGCGCGCGGGGCTGCGGCGTGCTGAGGAGCGGCCTCCGATCCAGCAGGACGCCCCGATGCTCGACGCCTTTCCTCCCCTCGCCAATCTGGTCCACAAGGGGCCCATCGTCTTCGCCTTCGACTTCGGGCGCTATTTCGTCGCCGCGGCGCTGGTGACCGCGGTCGTCTGGGTGCTGCGCCGCACGCGCCTTCGCACCCGCAAGATCCAGCCGCGCGAGGCCGGAATGGCCGACCGGCGGCGCGAGGTGGCGCAGTCGGTGCAGACCGTCGGGGTCTATACGTTCGTGTCGGCCTTCATCATCTGGGGCGTCGATGCCGGGGTGCTGCACCGCTTCGAGGGCAGCTATGGCTGGGCGGGCGACCTCGCGCTGCTCGGTGCGATCATCCTTGCCCATGACGCCTATTTTTATTGGGTGCACCGCGCGATGCACCATCCGGCCTTGTTCAGGACCTTCCACCGCGCGCATCATCGCTCGATCACCCCGACCCCCTGGGCGGCGTACAGCTTCGCGATCCCAGAGGCGTTCGTGATGATCGCCTTCGTGCCGATCTGGCTGTTCTTCGTGCCCACCCCGGGCTGGGTGATGCTGACCTGGATCCTGTTCCAGATATTGCGCAACGCGATGGGGCACGCGGGCTTCGAGCTCCATCCGCGCTGGTGGCTGTCGACGCCGCTTACAAGCTGGATCAACACCACGACGCACCACGACCTCCACCACAGCGGCGGCTTCAACAAGAATTACGGCCTCTATTTCACCTGGTGGGACAAATGGATGGGGACCGAGCATCCGAAATATGCCGAGCGTTTCACCGAGGTCGTGGCCGGCGACCGCGAGGCGGCCGCAGACACCTCGCGGCCCGCACCGGTCGCCGCTTGAACCGGATCCGCCTTCCCGGGCGAGGGGTTCGGGGAGAGCGGTGTGGGGCGCCCCGCGCAAGGGCGCCCCGCCGTCACGGAGCCCGGGAGTGCCGATCGCATTCCCGGGCTCTTGCGCCTTTTGATCTAGGAAGGACCATGCCCGGGCGGCGAGATGACCGAGACGATGTCGCTGCGCAGCGACCAGCCAAGCCTTTGATAGAGCGCCTTGCCGTCGGCGGTCGCGACGAGCAGCGATTCGGTGACCCCGCGGCCCGACGCGCGGCGGCCGAGCTGGGCCATGATCGCCGAACCGAGCCCGCGGCGGCCGAACTGCGCTTCGGTCACGATCTGATCGTAGACGGCCGTGGCCCCATCGATGCCGATAACGCCGCGCGCGGCGAGCGTCCCGTCGCTATCGCGCGCCACCGCCTCGATCCGGTCGCCGCTTTCGTCGACCTCGATCGCGAACCCCGGCGTCGGCCGAGCCGCCGGTATGTCGGCGCCGCTTGCCATCAGCCACATCGGGTCGCGCGCCTGCCAAAGCGGCGGAACGAGCGGAAGAATCGCTGCGCGCGGGGCGGCGATGTCGACATAGATGGCGGGCGCCGCGACCGCGGCGAAGGCCGCGGCGACGCTTTCGCCCGACGTGTCGCCAAGGATCAGTCGCCCGGCCTGATCGGGCTTGCCGGGTTCGAACCACAGGCCGGCTGCGAGGGTCGCGCCCACGGGCCGGGCATATCCGCGCGCTGCGCAATAGCCGAAGGCCCATTTGAAATGATCGTCCATCGGGTCGTCATAGGCGAAGCGCGGCGCAAGGAAAGCGCTGACGCAGCTTCGCGCTTGTCAGTGGGCGCAGGGCGAGAGTAGATCGGCGCCATGAGCGATTTTCGAACCCTGTCCGCCGGCTATAGCGTCGCCCCGCAAGTCAGCATCGAGGATATCGCCGAGGCCAAGGCGCAGGGCTTCGCGATGGTCGTCAACAACCGTCCCGATGGCGAGGAGCCCTCGGCGCCGCAGGGCGACGAAATCGCGCACGCCGCGGCGGCCGAGGGGCTGGCCTATGCCGCGATCCCGGTCGGCCATGCGGGCTTCAGCCATCCGCAGCTCGACGCGCTCGACGCGGTGCTTGCAGGCGCGACCGGGCCGGTGCTCGCTTATTGCCGCTCGGGCACGCGCTCGACGCACCTCTGGGCGCTGGCGCGCGCGCGCGCGGGCGACGATGTCGACGGCATCGTCGATGCCGCGGCGAAGGCGGGGTACGACCTGACCGGCCTGCGCCCGATGATGGACGCACTTTCGGGGGAACAATGACGCTAGCGGATATTATCCAGCTCGGCGCATCGCTCGCGGCGGTGTTCTTCGTCGCCTGGCTGGTCGGGAAATTGGGGCTCGGCGCCGATCCGCGGATCGAGGATGCGAGCCACGCGATCCGCCTCGCCGAAGAGGCCGAGGCGGGGTTTCGCGGCACCGACGTCGCGCGCGACCGCGCGGGCTTCGCGGCGATCGTGCGCAATGCCGAGGGGCGGATGATGCTGGTGCGCGCGCACGGCAATCATTTCGCGGCGCGGCCGGTCGACCGCCAGACGATGGCGCGGCTCGACAAGGATTTTCTGACCCTGACCCCGCCCGAGCGGACCTTCGGCGCGGTGACGCTGCAGCTCGGCAAGGAGGCCGGGGTCTGGGCGGCGCGGATGCGGGAGATTCCGAATGGATAAATTGCCCGATCCGGTCACTTACGCGATCCCGGCCTTCATCCTGCTGTTGATCGCCGAGATGATCGTCGCGTTGCGGCGGGACCGGAGCCGCTATCAGGCGCGCGATACACTGACCTCGTTGATGCTCGGCACCGGCAGCCAGGTCGCCAGCGCGCTCGTCGGCGGGACGGTCGTCGCGATGGCGGTGTGGCTGCATCAATATCGCCTGTTCGATATCGGCATCGACTTCCGGACATGGTGGTGGGCGTGGATCCTCTGCTTCTTCCTCGACGATCTCGCTTATTATGTCTTCCACCGCAGCGCACACCGCGTCCGCTGGTTCTGGGCGAGCCATGTCATCCACCACAGCTCGCAGCATTATAATCTCTCGACCGCACTCCGGCAGACCTGGACCGGTTTCATCAGCATCGCTTTCATCTTCCGCCTGCCGCTCTTCCTGATCGGCTTTCCGCCCGCGATGGTCTTCTTTTGCGCGGGGCTGAACCTGATCTACCAATTCTGGATCCATACCGAGGCGATCAGACGGCTGCCGCGCTGGTTCGAGGCGGTGATGAACACCCCCTCGCACCACCGCGTGCATCACGGCGTGAACCCGCGCTATCTCGACGCCAATTATGCCGGCGTGTTCATCATCTGGGACAAGATGTTCGGCAGCTTCGTCGCCGAGCGCGACGACGAGCCGGTGCGCTACGGCATCGTCAAGCAGCTCGGCAGCTTCAACATTTTGTGGGCCGCGGTCCACGAATGGGTCGGCATCGCGAAGGATGTCTGGCACGCGCCGTGGCGGCACAAGCTCTCCTATATCTGGCGCGAACCCGGCTGGAGCCACGATGGCAGCCGCGCGACGAGCGCGACGATCAAGGAACGCTGGGCCGCGGGACGGCCGGCCGAGGAAGCGGCGGAGTAATCCTCTTCGTCACCCCGGGCTTGACCCGGGGTCCCGCTTTTTTACCGTTGCCGAGCGGGACCCCGGGTCAAGCCCGGGGTGACCGTATTGGGCCTTGCTTCGCTCTCTAATGACATTCATGTAAGCACCCATATGACCACCGCTCGGGTGGCGAGGGGAGCGGTATATGGATGCGTTCGACATCATCGTCATCGGCGGCGGCAGCGCGGGGAGCGCGGCAGCGGGGCGGCTCGCCGAGGATGGCCGACGGACGGTGTGCCTGGTCGAGGCGGGCGGGACGAACGACATCGTCCGCGTCAAGACCCCCGGCTTCATGCCCTTCATCCCCAAGGCGTCGAACTATCGGTACGACACGCTCCCGCAAAAGGGGCTGAACGGGCGCATCGGATACCAGCCGCGCGGGCGCGGGCTCGGCGGGTCGAGCGCGATCAACGCGATGGTCTATATCCGCGGCCACGCCTTCGACTACGACCAGTGGGAGGCGCTCGGCGCCACCGGCTGGAGCTATGCCGACGTGCTGCCCTATTTCAAGCGCAGCGAGGGTAACGAGCGCGGCGCCGATTATTTCCACGGCAGCGACGGGCCGCTGAATGTCATGGACCAGCGCTGGCCCAATGTGACGAGCCGGCGCTTCGTCGAGAGCGCGGCGGCGCTGCAACTGCCGCGCACCGCGGATTTCAACGGCGCGAACCAGGAGGGTTTCGGCTTCTATCAGGTGACGCAGAAGGCGGGCGAGCGCTGGTCGGCGGCGCGCGCCTATGTCGAGCCGCTGCGCGCGCACGGCAATTTCACGGTGCGGACCAAGGCGCTGGTCGAGAAGATCCTGGTCGAGGACGGCCGCGCGACCGGGGTGGTGATCCGCCGCGGGGGCAGCCGCGAGACGCTGCGTGCGCGCGGCGGAGTGATACTGTCGGCGGGGGCCTTCGGCTCGCCGCAGATCCTGATGCTGTCGGGGATCGGGCCCGCGGCGCATCTCAAGGAGCAGGGCGTCGCCGTCGTCGCCGACCGCGCCGGGGTGGGCGCCGATTTGCAGGACCATATCGACTATGTGTCGAGCTGGGAGACGCGCTCGACCGATCCCTTCGGCGATAGCCTGGGCGGCACGTGGCGGATGGTGAAGGCGATCTTCGAGCATCGCACCCAGCGCACGGGGATCATGACCACCTGCTTCGCCGAGGCGGGGGGCTTCTGGAAATCGCACCCCGACCTGCCCGCGCCCGACATCCAATATCATTTCGTGCCCGCGATGCTCGAGGATCATGGGCGGGCGAAGGTCAAGGGACACGGCTTTTCGTGCCACGCCTGCGTGCTCAGGCCCGAGAGCCGCGGGTCGGTGCGGCTGGCGTCGTCCGATGCCGGTGCGGCCCCGGCGATCGACCCGGGCTTCCTGACCGACGAGCGCGACATGGCGACGCTCCGGGCTGGCGTCCGCATGATGCACCGCATCGCCGCGGCGCCGCCGCTCAGCGACTATGCCGGGGTCGACCGGCATCCGGTGGACCTCGCCGACGATGCCGCGCTCGACGCGCTGATCCGCAGCCGCGCCGACACCGTCTATCATCCCGTGGGCACGTGCCGGATGGGCAGCGACGATGCGGCAGTCGTCGATCCGACGCTGAAGGCGAGGGGCATCGACGGGCTGTGGGTCGCCGATGCGAGCATCATGCCGCGGCTGGTGTCGGGGAATACGAACGCGCCGAGCATCATGATCGGCGAAAGGGCGGCGGATTTCGTGAAGGCGGCTTTGGCCTGACCGATCCCCGGCGAAAGCCGGGGCCCATGACCGGTGGCGCTGCGTATCTGGGCCCCAGCTTTCGCCGGGGAACACTATACGCACGCCTCCGCCAGTATCCTTCCGCTCCCCGTCAGCCCGTAGAGGCTGCTCGGCGGCCGCGAGTCGACCACCTCGCGCATCACCAGCCCGTGCCGGCCCAGCGCCGCCAGCCCTTGCGACAGCGCGCGCGGGGTGGCGGGCGCGAGCAGCCGCGACAGCGCGTTGAAACGGTCGTGCCCCGCGCCGATTCCCGCGACCAGCGGCAGCCCCCAGCGCGTCGCGGCGCCGGGGGGCAGGCCGACCGCCGCCTGCGCCGCGGCGATCGTCGCGGCGCGCAGCGCGGCGGTGTGGCCCGCTTCGGTGAGGATATATTCGGGGCGCAGCGGATGGCCGTGACCGGGGTTGCGCCGGACCCAGCCCTGCGCCGCCGCGGCGTCGAGCGTGCGCGCCAGGCTGTCGCGCGAAAGCTGCAACCGGTTCACCAGCTCGACGAAGCGCGCGCCGCGATGCGCCGCGAGGTCGGCGAGCAGGGGCACGAGCCAGCGGTGGCTGGTGAGCTGCGCGAGCAACGGATCGGGAGCGCTTGACGGCATTTGCCAGTAACTATACAAACCGGACTATCGAAGCAAGCGGATTGGGGTTTGGGCTCCGGCCGAAGAGGGAGGAATGGCATGGCGTTGAAGATCGGATCCGAACTCACCTGTTCGATGGGGGTCAAGGACATGGACGCCTCGATCGCCTGGTACGAGCGGGTGATGCTGTGCACCCTGCTCTACCGCGTCGACGAGATCCGCTGGTGCGAGATGGCGACGCCGATGAAGGGGGTGAACATCGGGTTCAGCGAGGTCGAGAACGTCGTGCAGGGCGGCGGCGCGACCAATGTGTTCGAGGTCGAGGATATCGAGGCGGCCAAGGCGCATCTCGACGCCGAAGGCGTGCGGCAGGACGGCGATATCCAGCATATCCCGGGGCTGGTGAAGCTGCTGACCTTCTACGACCCCGACGGCAACAGCTTCATGTTCTCGCAGTCCGAGATGGCGGCATGACGCTGCTCTGGTGGGCGGCGGCCGCACTGGTCGCGCCCGCCGCCCCGGCCGCTCCCGCCGAGGCGCCGTCGCTCGCCGCGTGGCACGGGCAGTGGATCGGCGAGGGGCGGGCGTTCGACAAGCCCGCGACAGCGACGCTCGATATCGCGCCCGGCGCGGGCGGCGTCACCACGCTGGCCTACCGTCTGACGATCGCCGGCGAGCCGCCGGTGGCCTATTCGGCCGACGCGACCTATGCCTTCGACGCGAAGGGGCGGCTACGTGGGACATGGGCCGACAGCTATGGCCGTAAGCGTGCCGTCGCGGGCGGCATGGATGGTGCAACATGGTGGACGCATTGGGGCAGCGCCGATGTCGAGATCGGGCGCTCGACCTATGTACTGGGCGCGGACGGCACGCTGACGGTCAGCGATTCGGTGCTGCAGGCGGACGGCGGCTGGCGCGTTTTTGCTGCGCTGCAATATCGCCGGAAATCCGGGGAAAGTTGAGCGGGTTTTTGTGCGGGCTTATGCTGCGCACAAAAAAAGAGGGCCGGGACTTGCGTCCCGGCCCAGCCTTTCAGGCTCTCCCCTCCTGAAACTCTTGACGGCTGAATGCCATATTAATGTCATCATGAAAAGGCCTAAATTTGCATCACCACTGCCTATTTTTCGGGCAGCAAAAAGGGCGGGTTCCGGCCATTGGGACCCGCCCCTTTTTGTGCGCGTCAGAAGCTCTGGCGCGCGGTGATGCCGAAGGTGCGCGGCTGGCCGACGGTGTAGCCGAGGCGCGCGCGCCCGCCGCGTTCGCGGTCGAACGAGAGCAGGGCGTTTTCGTCGAACAGATTGTTCACATAGACGACCAGCGACAGCCCGCTGTCGAAATCGACCCCGGCGCTGAGGTTGACGAGCTGGTAGCTCGGCAGTTCGAGATCGACCGTCGTCGAGGCATTCGCCGGCGCCCCGCCGAAGGGCAGGCCGTGGACGAAGGTGCGCGGGTCGATTTCCTGGTCCGCCGGCTGGGTGAAGCGCGTGCCGACATGCTGGACCGAGCCCGAGACATACATGCTCGCGCCGTCGCCCATCGCCCATTCGTAGCTGCCCGAGGCCGACAGCTGGATCTTGGGCACCGACGGCAGGCGGTTGCCTTCGCGGATGCCGGTCGGGATCGTCAGCGGCGCGGGCAGCGTCGTGTCGAACTCGGCCTCGATCAAGCTGCCCGACAGGTTGAAGTCGAGCCCGTCGGCGGGCTGGAAGCCGGCCTCGATCTCGATCCCCATCGAATGCGCCTTGGGCACGTTGAAGACGATGCGCGACGAGCAGGTGCCGGCGTCGAGCGTGACCTGCAGGTTGCGGATGTCGTTGTAGAAGGCGGCGGCGTTGAAGGTGACCCCGCGGCCCTGCGCCTTCATCCCGAGCTCGTAGTTCCACAGCGATTCGTCGTCATAGCTCTGGAAACCGCCGAACAGCGCCGCGTCGCTCGGCGAGCAGAGCGGCAGGTTGAGCGGATCGTTGACCCCGCCGAGGCGGAAGCCCTTCGACGCCTGCGCATTGATCGTGACGTCGTCGCTCGCCTCGTAGGACAGCAGGAAGCGCGGGGTGAAGCCGCTCGACTTGGTGCTGTCGGTGCGGTCGTCGCCGTTCGAGAACAGCCCGCCCGAGGTGAAGCTGCGCGTTTCCTTGAAGTCGTAATAGCGCCCGCCCGCGGTCGCGGTGAAGGCATCGCTGATGTCGTAGCTGACCTCGCCGAACACCGCGAACTGCTTGATGTCGTACGGCAGGAAGGCGTTGTACGGCGAGTTGGGGCCGAAGCCGTTGGCGACCGCCGCCGAGGTCCCGGCGCCGAGCGTCGCGTCGGTGACGGCGTCGTAGCCGGGGGTCGGCAGCGTCTGCGAATAGACGCGGTCGATCTTCGAATAGAAGGCGCCGAGCACCCACTGGAACGGGCTGTCGTTGTCCGATGCGATGCGAAGTTCCTGCGTCCAGGTCTCGAGATCGGTGGTGTCGACGAGGTTCGACGGCAGCAGCACGCCCGCGGTCGGGAAGCCGAGGTCGACCGAGACCGAGCCGGTGAGCGCGCTCGCGTCGCGGCTGACCAGGATGTCGCGGTTGATATAGCTGGTCACCGAGGTCAGCTTGGCGCCGCCGAGGCCGACATCGATCTTGAGGTCGGCGATCAGCGTCTCGTCCTCGAACGCCTCGCGCAGCAGCAGATACTGCTCGCGCTCGTCGTAGATCACCTGCGGCCGCGTCGTGGTGAAGCGGTTGCCGTAGAGGTTGTAGACCTCCTGCCGGTTGAAGCCGTCGGCGGTGACCTTCTGATAGACGACGCGCGGGGTGATCGACAGATTGTCGCTCGGCTCGAAGGTCAGCGCGAGGCGGCCGCCATAGCGTTCGCCGCTGTTGACGTCGTCGCCGCCCGCCGGTCCGACCGCGTTAATGAAGCCGCCGTAGCGCGTGTAATAGCCGACCGCGCGGATCGCGGCGGTGTCGCCGAGCGGCAGGTTGATCGCGCCCTTCAGATGGCCGCCGATGTCGTCGCCGTCGACGAGGTTCAGGTTCGCCTCGACGCTGCCTTCGGTCGTGCCGAGCTTGGGCTGGTTGGTGATGTAGCGGATCGTGCCGCCGACCGAACCCGAGCCGAAGAGCGTGCCCTGCGGGCCGCGCAGCGTTTCGACGCGGTTGAGGTCGTAAAGGTCGATGTCGGGGGTGAAGAGCGAGAGCGAGATCACGCTTTCGTCGAGATAGACGCCGACCTGTTCCTTGACCCCCGGCTGGTCGCGCACGACCTGGCCCGCGGACACGCCGCGCACCGACACCTGGCTCTGCCCGGGCCCGAGATTCTGGACCGAGAGGCCCGCGACGTTGCGCGACAGATCCTCGAGCGTCACGGCGCCCGATTTCTGGATATCCTCGGCGGTCTGGGCGTTGATCGAGAAGGGGACGTCCTGGATATTGGCGTCGCGCTTCGTCGCGGTGACGATGATGATGTTGCCGTCGTCTTCCTCGGCGGCGGCGTCCTGCGCAAAGGCGGGCGTGCCAATAGCGGCCAGCGCGAGCGTCGAAAGCCCGGCCAGCAGCGTCGTGCGAGCATGCATGATTCTTCTCCTCACAAGGTACGCGGGGCTATGTTGCCCCGTCGTTGCGGCGAGAGGAGTGCGCCTGTTGTCACAAATGCGCAATGGGGTCCGAATCGCGCGTAACAAAATGTCGGCGCGCTGTTGCATTGCTGCCACATACCAAATCGGCCGTGGGCGGTACGGTCGGAAACGAAAAAGAGGCCCGGGACATGCCTCGGCCCGTGGCCGTCCCGGCCACAATCTCAAAAAAAGAGGCCGGGATAAACCCCGGCCCGTGGCCGTCCCGGCCACAATCTCAAAAAAGAGGCCGGGGATAAACCCCGGCCAGTGGTTCGCAGGAGGAACCCGGTTTGGACCCCGCCGCCATTTTGGAGAGGAGAGAGCGGCGGCGGGTGTCCAGTCTCGTCACATATTATAGGCGCGCTCGCCGTGCTCTGCGAGGTCGAGCCCTTCCTGCTCGACGTCCTTCGACGGGCGCAGGCCGATGGTGTATTTGAGCGCGAGGAACAGCACCGCGCTGACGATGCCGGTCCACACGATGGTGGTGCCGACCGCCCAGAGCTGGGTCATCACCTGCCCCGCGAGGTCGAACTCGCCGGCCTTGGCGACAGGCGCGGTATAGTCGATCCAGCCCTGGCCGCCCCACGCGGGGTTGGCGACGAAGCCGGTGCCGATCGCGCCGACGATGCCGCCGACCGCGTGGATGCCGAACACGTCGAGCGAGTCGTCATATTTCAGTTTCTTCTTCACCGTGGTGACGAAGAAGAAGCAGACCAGCGAGGCGACCGCGCCGAGGATGATGGCGGTGCCGGGGTGGGCGAAGCCCGCCGCCGGGGTGATCGCGACCAGACCGGTGACGACGCCCGAGGCGGCACCCAGCAGCGACGGCTTCTTGTGCACGACCTGCTCGATGATCGCCCAGGCCGCACCCGCCGCCGCCGTGGCGACCAGCGTGTTGATGAAGGCCAGCGCGCCGAAGGCATTGGCTTCGAGGCCCGAGCCGGCGTTGAAGCCGAACCAGCCGATCCACAGCAAGGAGGCACCGATCATCGTCATGACCAGATTGTGCGGCGGCATGGGTTCGGTGTTGTAGCCGAGGCGCGGACCGATCACGATGCAGCCGACCAGGCCGGCGATGCCCGCATTGATGTGGACGACGGTGCCGCCGGCGAAGTCGAGCGCGCCCCAGCCCCACAGCAGGCCCGTGTCGGTCGGCGCGGCGTGCAGGAAGTCCGGGCCCGCCCAGTACCACACCATGTGCGCGATCGGGAAATAGGCGAGCGTCAGCCACAGCACCGTGAAGATGATCAGCGGGGTGAACTTCACGCGCTCCGCAAACGCCCCGACGATCAGCGCCGGCGTGATGCAGGCGAAGGTCATCTGGAAGATCACGAAGACATATTCGGGCAGATACACGCCGTTCGAGAAGGTCGCGGCGAAGGTGTTGACGTCGACGCCCGCGAGGAACGCCTTGTCGAGCCCGCCGAACAGCGAGGGGAAGGGCGTGCCGGTCGAGGTGAAGGCCATCGAATAGCCCCAGCTGAACCAGACGAGCGCCGCGACGCAGACGATCGTCAGCACCTGCATCAGCACCGAGAGCATGTTCTTGGCGCGGACGAGGCCGCCGTAGAAGAGCGCCAGCGCGGGGACCGACATCATCAGCACCAGCGCCGAGGCGACGAGCATCCACGCGACGTCGCCCTTGTTGACCATTTCGGCGGTCGGCACGAACGGGGCGGGCGGTGCCGCTTCGGCGGCCGGGGCCGCGGCGGCGGTCGCCGCGTCCTGCGCCCAGACGGGCAGCGCGGCGAAGAGCGCGAGGCCCGCGGCCCCGGCTCCCGCCGCAATCTTGTTTGCGAAGTTCATTGCTTCCCCCTTTATCATTACAGCGCCGCTTCGCCGGTCTCGCCGGTGCGGATGCGCACGGCCTGACCGACGTCGAGGACAAAAATCTTGCCGTCGCCGATCGACCCGGTTCCGGCGCTCTGCTGCAGCGTTTCGACGACCCGCGGTGCGAGCGCATCGTCGCAGACGAGCTCGATCTTCACCTTCGGCACCATGTTGGTGGCATATTCCGCGCCGCGGTAGATTTCGGTTTGGCCCTTTTGCCGGCCGAAGCCCTTGACTTCGGTCACGGTCATTCCGGCGATGCCCAGCCCGGTGAGGGCTTCGCGCACCTCGTCGAGCTTGAACGGTTTGATGATAGCCAGGATCAGCTTCATGACGCCCCCTTTTGCTTATTGGCAGATGTTGCAGTGCAACAGCCGTGCCAGATTGCGCGGGCGCGGGATAAGTTAACATTTTGTGACGGAATCGGGCGGGTGGACGACCGATTGAGTCAGTCTATTGGGCAGGCGAGGCAAGGTCGTGCCTGTTTTTTGGGCAAAAGCCGTCGCCCCCGCGAAGGCGGGGGCCGCTGTCGGCCTTTTGCAATGTCTTCGCGTAAACGGGTCGCGGCCGTGTCGGGAGGCACGTGACTCCCGGCACCCTCCGCGGGAGCGACGGTTATTGTTCCGCCCGCTCGAACCGCGCCCAGATCGGCAGATGGTCCGACGCCCTTGCCGCGAGCGCGCTGCGGTGCACCCCGGCCTCGACCGCTTTCAGGTCGGGCGAGGCGAAGATGCGGTCGAGCTTGGCGACCGGCCGGCGGCTGTGGAAGCTGTGGCCGGTGTCGACCAGCCGGTGTCGCTCGCCGAAATCGTGGAGGCAGCCGCCCTGGTTGCGCCACTCGTTGCAGTCGCCCATCAGGATCGTCGGCAATTCCTCGCCCGCGGCGACGTGGTTCAGGATCGCGCGCGCCTGCTGGCGGCGGCGGAGCCCCGAAATGTCGAGATGCATGCCGACGACGCGGAGCCGCGTGTCGCCGATGCGGATGGTCGCCGCGACCGCGCCCCTCGGTTCGAGCGTCGGCAGGTGCAGCGCGTGGCTTTCCTCGATCTCGGCGCCTTTCCGGACCAGCAGCGCATTGCCGTGCCAGCCGATGCTGTGCGGGCGGCCGTCGAGCGCGACGGGCACATAATCGCTATGCTCGTCGAACATGTGCGGCGGGATCGCGCTGGCGCGCGCGCCGAAACGGCGGTCGGCCTCCTGCAAGGCGACGATATCGGCGTCGAGCTCGCCCAGCACCGACAGCACCCGCCCGGGGTCGCGACGCCGGTCGAGCCCGATGCCCTTGCGCATATTATAGCTGGCGACCTTGATCATGGCGGGGGAGCAGCTGGCCTTCTGTCTTGTTCTACTGGGTTAGGACGAACGGGGGGCAGGTTGGGTTGCGTTTACGGCGCCCCGAACTCCGCCAGCAAGGCCTGCGCCTCGGCCAGATCCTCGTCGAGCACCATCACCCGCACCGGGATCAGCAGCCCGACGCTCTCGGCAATATTCATGCCCGCGTCGAAGCACACCGCGTGCACGCCTGCGCTTTCGAGCCGGCCGCGCAGCAGTTCGGCCTTGGCGCCATTGGGCAGCCGCACCAGTTCGACGAGCGCCATCAGGACGATGTCTTGGCGGCTTCGCCGGCGACAAAGCGGTCGGTCGGGCGCGTCGGCAGGCCGTCGATGCTCTTCGTGCGCCCCTGGAACTTCTCGACCCACAGCACGGGATCGGCCTGGCGATGATATTTCTGCAGCGTGTCGCGCTCGTGGCTGAGTTCCATCATCGGCACGCCCCAGCCGCAGCTCGTCTGCACGCTCTCGACGTCGATCACGAAGATCTGGCGCGTGCCGGGCAGCAAGGTGAAAGGCGCCGCGACCGCGTCCCAGTCGGCATCCTGCGGCAGCACCGCGCGCCCGCGGCCGTAGATGCGCAGGATCAGCGCGGTGCGGTCGAAGGCGCAGAACATGATCGTGATGCGACCGTCGGCCGCGAGATGCGCGTGCGTCTCGTTGCCCGATCCGCCGAAGTCGAGATAGGCGACCTGGCTCTCCGAAAGCACGCGGAAGGTATCGGCATAGCCCTTGGGCGACAGGTTGATCCGGCCCTCGTCGGCGGCGGTGGCGGTGAAGAAGATCGGCTGCTTTTCGATGAAGGCGATATGCTTGTCGGTCAGCGTGTCGGTGAATTCGGCCATGGTCTTGCGCTCCGCGTCGGTCCGCGCCGCTCTATCACCATTGGCTGCCCTCTTCTATCGCCGCCTGCTCCTCGGGGCGCGTCGCGCGGCCGAGCGCGGCGTTGCGATGCGGGAAGCGGCCGAAGCGGTCGATCATGTCGAAATGCTTCCGCGCATAGTCGGCGAACAGGGGATCGGCGAGCTGGCCCATCAGCCGCAGCGATTCGCGCTGGTCGGCGATATCCTCGCTATGCTCGAAGGGCAGGTAGGCGAATTGCCGCCGCTCGTCGGGCCAGTCCCGGTCCCAGCCCTGGGCGACGATCCCGCGCGCGATGGCGCGCGCCAGGCTGTCGGTCGCGAAGGCGTCGGCGTAGCCGCGGTGGACGTTGCGCGGCACCTGGTCGAACAGGATCGCCGCGGCGAGTGCGGTGTCGGGATCGGCGAGGAAGGTCTCGGCGGGCTGTGATCGAAGAGCGTCGTGCCAGTCGGCGGCGAGGCCCCGTACATCGGCGTCGAATTCGGGCCCGCCGCCGTACCAGTCGTCCATGCCATGCGCATCGAACCAGAAGGTCAGGAGCTGCGCCGGCCAGTCGGCGGGCGGGACGGGGGTTTGGCTATCTTGGGTCATAGCGCACAGCGAAGCAATCCGGCGCGCTTCACGCAACCCCGGATCGCTTCGCCGAACGCATAAGCGGGACGGCCTGGCTTACTCGGCCTTCGCGCGGCGATACGGCACGAACTCGCCCAGCGAGACGAAGCCCGCATACATATGGCTCGAGCGGTCGCGCAGCTGGACGGTGTCGATGCTGCACAGCTGGCTGCCGATCGTCTTGGTGACGAGGATATCGTCGTCGTCGAGCGATTCGGCGCCGCCCTTCGGTCGGTTGACCCACAAAGTGCTGCCGGCGCGATAGACGATCGCGGTGCCGTCGATGATCGTCGAGCTGCGCGCCGAGGTCAGGTTGATGCAATTCTGCGGCTCGCCGGCGACGCGGCCCTCGAGCATCTTCTCGAGCTGCGCCTCGGGCGCCAGCTTTTCCTTGGCCGCGGCGGGCCCGGCGGCGATCGCCGCGGCGGCGATGATGGTTGCGATAAACGGACGCATGGTTCGACTCCTGTCATTCAACACACACCCTCTATCGTCGATATAGGGCGCTTCGTCTGAACGGCAACTGACTCGGACCCGCGCCCGTTGGCGCCGGTTCAGCAGGCCGCGTCGGGCAGCGGGATGCCGAGCGGGCCCTTGCATTTCTTCTTCTTCGCCGGCGCCGGCGTCTCGCTGCTGCCGCTCGACGCCCCGCCGCCGCTCATGCCGCCGAAATCGGCACCGACCATCAGCATCGTGTACGAGCGGAAACGCACCTTCGCGGTCCAGTCGATGTTCCACACACCGGTCGCGGGTTTGGGCGGATAGGAGAAATTGGCCTCGGGGCCGAAGGCATTGAGGTTGCCCATCATGAACTCGCCCGACGCCTTCTTGACTTCGGCGGGGATCTGGCACGTCGTCTGCGACGGCGGCATCACGATCTTCTTGGTGATGAGGTTCGCGACGACCGAAGGTGGCAGCCAGTCCCAGAGGCCGCCGCCGAATTCCTTGGTCGCGCTGCTCGACCACCAGATGATGTCGCCCCCCTTCTCGGCGCGGTCCATGCCGCCGATCGTCCAGGCGGCGTAGCCGGTCGCATTCTGCACCGGGTTCCAGCGGATCGTCACCGACCCGTCGGCATTGTCGCCCGTCGAGGCCTGCAGCGCGGGCATATAATCCTGCGCGAGGGTGAAGTTGATGTCGCTGCCGATGTTGCTCGCGACGCGGTGCGCGCCGAGCAGGCTGCTGTCCTTCGCAGGCAGCTTGGTCGACTTGCTATTCGGCCATTCGACATAGGATTTGCTGTTCTCGGGCGTCACTTCGCGCACCACCGGCACCGCGCTCGAGAAGAGGTTCGGCGGGATCTGCCCCGCGGCGACCTTGGCGAAATCGATGATCACCGGCTGGCCCGGCCCCGCCTTGGCGCCGCAGCCCCAATAGAGCAAAAGTCGGCCCTTCGGGCGTTCGAAGTCGGTCGGATAATCGCCGTCCTTGCGCTCGCGCCCGATCAGCGGCACCGACTTGCCGAGCTTCGCCTGCGGCAGGAAGAAGTGGTCGCCCTTGGGTGGCGGCGCGGTCGGCAGCTCGTTCGAGCCGAGGCGCAGGAACAGCTGGCGCGCGAGCGCGCTGTCGGGGCCGCCGCCGAACATCATGCTCATCGCGCCGCCCATGCCGCCTTTCCCGCCGCCCATCGCGGCGAAGCCCGACATCGTCGCGGCGTCCATCTCGTAACGTTCCTTGGGTCCCGTGCTCTTCTGCGCCGCGACGGGCGCGCTCAGCATCGCGGCGATCACCGCGACCGAGGTGAATCGAAAAGTCGTACGCATAATTCCTCCCTGCGACCGGAGGCGAACGCCCCGGCGGAAAAACTCATGCGACCCGATTCTGCTTTATGTTTGAGGCGGGTATAGGCGCACCGATGCGGCGCGCCAAGTGATGGAGGTCACAGCGCGATGACCGGGCGATCGCCACGCATTTCGGCCAGCCCGCCCAGCCAGCCTTTGCGGATGCCTTGACGGGCATAGGCGGCGCAATCGGCATTGGCGTCGATGGCCGCCTGCACCAGCGGGCGGAAACCGGGATGCGACAGGATCATCCGGTGCGCTTGGTTGATCGACACCAGAAAGACCGAGCGGACGATCTTGACCAGCTCGGGCCAGTTGTTCGGCCGTTCGACCAGCGTGTTCCACGCCTGGCGGCTGGCGAAAAGGTCGCCGACGACGTCGAAGGCCGGATCGGTCGCGCGGCGCCCGTTGTAGAAAACGACGGCCGCCTGCCAGTCGCTCATGGCTCAGGCCGTCCCGCCCACGGTCAGCCCGCCGACCAGCAAGGTCGGCTGGCCGACGCCCGCGGGGACGCTCTGGCCGCCCTTGCCGCAGACGCCGATGCCTTCGTCGAGCGCCATGTCATTGCCGATGCCGAGCACTTTGGTGAGCACGCTCGGGCCGTCGCCGATCAAGGTCGCGCCCTTGATCGAATCGCCCAGTCTGCCGTTCTCGATCTTGTACGCCTCGGTGCAGCTGAAGACGAACTTGCCCGACACGATGTCGACCTGTCCGCCGCCGAAGCTCTTGGCGAAGATGCCGTTCTTGACGCGGCTCAAGAGCTCGGCGGGATCGTCATTGCCGCCGCGCATGAAGGTATTGGTCATCCGCGGCATCGGCGCATGGGCAAAGCTTTCGCGGCGGCCGTTGCCGGTCGGCGCGACGCCCATCAGCCGGGCGTTGAGCCGGTCCTGCATATAGGCCTTGAGGATGCCGTCCTCGATCAGGATATTTTCCTGCGTCGGCGTGCCCTCGTCGTCGATGCTCAGCGAGCCGCGGCGCTGCGCAATGCTGCCGTCGTCGACCACGGTCACGCCCGGCGCGGCGACGCGCTGGCCGATGCGGCCCGAAAAGGCGCTGGTGCCCTTGCGGTTGAAATCGCCCTCGAGGCCATGCCCCACGGCTTCGTGGAGCAGCACGCCGGGCCAGCCGGGGCCGAGCAGCACGGTGAACTCGCCCGCGGGGGCGTCGACGGCGCGCAAGTTTACCAGCGCCTGGCTCAGCGCCTCGTCGATCGCGCGGTTCCACTGTTCGGGCTCGAACAGATGGTCGTACATATAACGACCGCCGAGGCCGAAATAGCCGCTCTCGCGGCGCCCGTTCTCCTCGACGACGATCGAGACGTTGAGGCGGACGAGCGGGCGGATGTCGGTCGCGAGGAAGCCGTCGGCACGGACGATTTCGACCACCGACCAGCTGCCCGCGAGCGCGACCGACACCTGGACGACGCGCGGATCGCGCGCGCGCGCGGCGGCGTCGACCTCCTGGCAGAGCGCGACCTTCTTGGCGAAGGGGATCAGGTCGAGCGGGTTCGCCTCGTCGTAAAGGTGGCGGTTGGTGCGCGTCGGCGGCCCGGCGGGCGCCTGCGCCGCAGGGTCGAGCAACGCGAGCGTCCCGGCGGCGCGGCGGATCGCGCCGGCGCTGATCTCGCTGGCGTGGGCGAAACCCGTCATCTCGCCCGACACCGCGCGCAGCCCGAAGCCCGCGTCGGTCGAATAGTCGGCGGTCTTGAGGCGCCCGTCGTCGAAGCCGAAGCTCTCGGTCGCGCGATATTGCAGATACAGCTCGCCGTCGTCGGCCTGCGCCAGCGCCTCCTGCGCGAGTTTCTGCGCGAGGTCGGGATCGAGCGCATCGGCGCGATAGAGGAAGCGGCGGGGATCGGTGGGGCTAGTCATGGGGTGGATATAGGGAGGCGCTTGTCCCTGCGCAAAGCTTCCTTGCTTGCGAGGTCCGGAAAAGGGTTTCGCGCAAAGACGCAAAGGCACGAAGAGGCTGGCGCGGGCCGCCAGGCCCATAGCTCTTCATACGGCGCGGTCGATTGCGAGGTGCAATGGGAAAGGCCGCTTCGCGGCTTACGCGATCTCTTTTGGGTCTTTGCGTCTTTGCGCGAAACATAGCGACGTCAGCTTCTAGCGCAGCGTCGGCTCAGAGATAATTCACCGTCAGCGTGAAGGTCCCGCTGTAGTCGCCCTCGGGCTGGTTCGCGGGGACGGTGAGCGTGCCGCCGATATAATAGGTCTGCACCCCGCTCGGCAGCAAAGTCGAGCCGAGCAGCGCGATGCCGCCGCCGCTGGTGCTCGCGGCGCGCACCAAAGTCGCGGTCATCGGCGTCGCGCCGCCGCCGGCGCGGGTGAGCGTGACCGAGGTGCTGCCCGACACGGTGATCAGCAACAGGCCGCCGGTGCCCTGGAACTGTGCGCGCTGGAACCCCGCGCCGACCGGAGTGGTGCCGCCGCTCGTCGTACGCGCGCCGGTGACCGCGTTGATCGTGACGGTGCCGCCGGTGGTGCCGCTGACGAGCGTGCCGAAATCGAGATCGTCGGTCTTCACCAGCGTGTTGGGCCGGACGACGGTCGCGGTGGTCGTGCCGTTGTAATCGGCCGCCTGCGCGGGTGCGCACAGCGCGGTCAGCGCTGCGGCGATGGTCAGGCCGCGCATGGCGGCCCGACTGGTGCTGGTCCCTCGAATCCCCACGATTCTGCTCCTGTCTGGCACAGACTATGCCAGCAGGGTGTGAATCGATGATGCGTCGGCGTGGTAAAGGCGGCGTTTACGCCTTGGGCCGCGGTTCAGCTCCCGTCGGCGTTCCGCCGACCATCAACCCTTGTCGGCGATCCCGCCGATCAGCACGAAGCGCCGGTCGCAATAGCCGCAGTCAGCGAAACCCTCGTCGGTGTCGATCTCGAGCCACACGCGCGGATGGCCGAGCGCGGCGTCGGCGAGGCCGTCGCCGGTGCCGTCGCAGGCGATGCGGGTCTTGGGCGTGCGGATCGTTTCGGGAGCGCTCTGGGTCATCGACCGCGCCCATAGCAAGCGCGCGGCGGCGCCGCAATCGGGACTCTCAGGCCTTTTTCCCTGCGGCTTGTGCCGCCATGACGGCACCGGCGAGCGCATCTCCCCCGAAACGCGCAAGTGGTCCCCCGGTGCCGTCTCCCCACGCGGTCAGAGATAATTGAGCGTGATCGTAAAGCTGCCGGCATAGTCGCCGGGCGCCTGGTTGGCGTTGACGTCGAGCGTCGCGCCGACCGGAAAATTATAGCTGCCGAGCGTGCTCGCGATGCGGAAGCGCGTCGGCGTCGTCGACAATATCGCGGTCGGGGTCGACCCGATCTCGAAATTGCGCACGCGCATCTGCGCCCCCGGTCCGGTGATCCAGATCTGGTTCGCGCCGAGCGAGATGCTGACCTCGCGGTTGTAGGTGCCGAGCCCCGCGAAGCGCGCGGGCTCGCCGTCCGACCCGGCCAGCGTCACCCCGCCGGTGCGCGTGCGCGATCCGTCGGGATAGAGGCGCACGGTGCCGGCACTCGTCGACGCGATGATGTCGCCGAAGTCGAGGTCGTTAACCTTGAAGAAGCTAAGGGGCCGCAGCACGATGGCTTCGGCTTCGCCCTGCGCATTGTTCTGCGCGTGCGCCGACGGGGCGGCGAACGGCGCAAAAGCGAGCGCAATGACGGCTAGGCCGCGCCGGGAAAGCGGCGGGCAAATGATGTGTCTGGTCCTCACATCTCCCCGCATAGCGCCAAGGTGACAAAATATGCTTACTCGCCATGGTAAAGATTTCCTTGCCGGAACACGGGCTTTCGCGGGCGCCTGCGCGCGGCTATGGAGGCGGCCATGACCGAAGCCGCTATTCGCATCGACGCCGTCTCCAAAACCTATGCCGGCGGCAAGCAGGCGCTCGACAATGTCAGCTTCGATGTGCCCCGCGGCCAGATCTTCGGGCTGCTCGGGCCGAACGGTGCGGGCAAGTCGACCCTGATCAACATCCTCGCGGGGCTGGTCAACAAGACCGCGGGGTCGGCGAGCATCTGGGGCTTCGACATCGACGCCGATCCGCGCAACGCCAAATATTCGATCGGCATCGTGCCGCAGGAAATCGTCTTCGATCCCTTTTTCACGCCTTTCGAGACGCTCGAGAATCAGGCGGGGCTCTACGGCGTGCCCAAGGGCAAGCGTATTTCGGACGAGTTGCTCGCCGCGGTGCATTTGAGCGACAAGCGCGACGCCTATGCGCGCACCTTGTCGGGCGGCATGAAGCGCCGCCTGCTCGTCGCCAAGGCGATGGTCCATTCGCCGCCGATCATCGTGCTCGACGAGCCGACCGCGGGGGTCGACATCGAGCTCCGCCAGCAGCTCTGGGAATATGTGCAGAGCCTCAACGACCGCGGCGTCACCGTGGTGCTCACGACGCACTATCTCGAGGAAGCCGAGCAGCTCTGCGACCGCATCGCGATCATCAACCACGGCAAGCTCATCGCGAACAAGCCGACGCGCGAGCTGGTCGACATGGCGCGCGAGAAGATCGTCGTGGTGACGCTCGACCAGGACGTCATGGTACTTCCCACTCATCCCGCCTTCGACAAGGTCGAGCGCGAGGGCGAGCGCGGGCTCGCGATCAGCTACAACAAGGACCGCATGAACGCGGGCGAGGTGCTCGCCGCGGTCAACGCCATGGGCCACGGCATCGTCGACGTCTCGACCCGCGAGGCCGATCTCGAGGACGTCTTCCTCAACCTGACGCGCGCGGCGAATGGCTAACCTCTCTTCCCCGTTCGCATCGAGCGAAGTCGAGATGCCCATCGGCGTGGCGCTGCCCTTCGGGTGTCTCGACTTCGCTCGACACGAACGGAAATTTGATGTCGGATACTAGTTCTCACGACGTCATCATCGTCGGCTCCGGCGCCGCGGGGCTGACCGCCGCGATCGCGCTCGCCGATCATTGCCGCGTGCTCGTGCTCGCCAAGGGCGAGCTCACCGGCGGCTCGACCGCCTGGGCGCAGGGCGGCATCGCCGCGGTGCTCGACGCGGGCGACACCTTCGAAAACCATATCGAGGATACGATGGTCGCGGGCGCGGGGCTCAACCGGCGCGAGACGGTCGAGTTCGTCGTCGAAAACGCCCCGGCTTCGATCGAGCGTCTGGTCGAGATGGGGGTGCCCTTCAACAAGGACAGCGATGCGCTCCACCTGACGCGCGAGGGCGGGCATTCGCACCGCCGCATCGTCCATGTCGACGACGCGACCGGCTGGGCGGTGCAGGCGGCCTTATTGAAGACCGCCGAGGCGCATCCGAACATCACCCTGCTCCCCGGGCAGGCGTGCATCGACCTGATCACCGGCCGCCACGAGGAGCGTTACTCCGGTTCGGGGCGCGTGTGGGGCGTCTATGCGCTCGACGAGAAGAGCGGCAAGGTCCGTGCGCATGTCGGCCGCGCGACGATCCTCGCGAGCGGCGGCGCGGGGCGCGTGTACCAGTTCTCGACCGCGCCCAGGGGCGCGACCGGCGACGGCGTCGCGATGGCGTGGCGCGCGGGCTGCCGCGTCTCGAACATGGAAATGATGCAGTTCCACCCGACCTGCCTCTACAATCTCGACGTCAAGAATTTCCTGATCACCGAGGCGGTGCGCGGCGAGGGCGGTATTCTCAAGCATCCCGTCACCGGGCATCGCTATATGCCCGATTATGACGCGCGCGCCGAACTCGCACCGCGCGACGTCGTGGCGCGCGCCAACGACGACCAGATCAAGCGCTACGGGCTCGACTATGTCCATCTCGACATCAGCCACCTCGACCCCGATTTCGTCGCGGGCCATTTCCCGAACATCTACGACAAGCTGCTGACGCTCGGCATCGACATGACGAAGCAGCCGATCCCGGTGGTGCCCGCGCAGCACTACACCTGCGGCGGCATCCTCATCGACCTCGATGGCCGCACCGACCTCCCCGGGCTCTACGCCGCGGGCGAATGCACCGAAAGCGGGCTGCACGGCGCCAACCGCCTCGCATCGAACTCGCTGCTCGAATGCTTCGTCTTCGGCGAGGCCGCGGCGAAGGACATCGTCGCGCGCTGGGACGCGCTCGAACCCCCGCCGCCGATCCGCGCCTGGGACGAAAGCCGCGTCACCGACAGCGACGAAGAGGTGATCATCAAGCAGAACTGGACCGAAATCCGCCGTTTCATGTGGAACTATGTCGGCATCGTGCGCACCACCAAGAGGCTGGAACGTGCGCAACACCGCATCAACATGATGACGCACGAGGTCGAGGATTATTACGGTCATTTCCGCGTCACCACCGACCTCATCGAGCTGCGCAACCTGCTCCAATGCGCCGAACTGATCGTCAGGAGCGCGCTGCACCGCAAGGAAAGCCGCGGGCTGCATTATACGCTCGACTATCCGGCGATGCTCCCCGAGCCGCGCGACACGGTGCTGGTGCCCTGATGGCGCGGCGGCCGCGCGACACCCGCCTGCCGCCGCCCTTCCTGAAACGCGTGTGGCTGCCCGAGGATGGCGACGGCGCGGTCGACTGGCCCGAGTGGGCCGAGCCCGACGATTATCCGTTCAACATGCCGCTGCTGCGCGATGGCCTCGACATCGGCTTCGAAAAGCCGGTGACGATCATCGTCGGCGAAAACGGCTCGGGCAAGTCGACTTTGCTCGAAGCGATCGCAACGATGGCGGGGTTCAACGAAGGCGGCGGCGCGCAGGGCATGGCGGCGGTCGGCGAAGGCCATGCGTCGGGCGCCGACGGCGGCGCGCTCGGGCGGGCGTTTCGCAGCGCCTGGCTGCCGCAGGTCAAGCGCGGCTGGTTCTTCCGCGCCGAAACCTTCTTTTCGGTCGCGCGCTATCTCGACGAGGCGGGGTCGCCGCGCGCGAACTTCCTCTCCGCATCGCACGGCGAAGGGTTTATCGACTTTTTCGAAGAGCGGATGAGTCAGCAAGGGCTTTATATCCTAGACGAGCCCGAAGCCGCGCTGTCGCCGCAGCGCCAGTTCGACTTCCTGAAAATCCTGCGCCGGATGCAGCGCGCGGAGAATTGCCAGGTGATCATGGCGACGCACTCGCCGATCCTGATGGCATTGCCCGACGCCGACCTGTGGCAGATCGATCCTTTTGCGATGCAGCCGACGACACTCGAGGACACCGCGCATTACCGCCTCTATCGCGAATTCATCCTCTACCCGCACGACACGGTCGAGGCGATGATCGAATAGGCGTCAGCCGCCGATGCCGAGCAGCCGCCCGACGAAGATCAGCACGATCGCCCCGACGACCGAGGCGAAGCACCCCGCCCCATGAAACTCGCGCTGCCCGCGCGAGGTGACCAGCCCCGCGAGCAGCGACCCGCCGATCCCGAGCAGGATCGTCGCGACCCACCCCATGGCGACCGCGCCGGGATAAAAGAAGCGCGCGAGCGCTCCGATGAGCAGGCCCGAAATGATGGCGCTGAGGATATTGATCATGGAGCGGTCCTTTCAGGTGGATGTTGGATGAAGCTTAGGGCCGGGAGGCAGTTTGCCAAGTCGAGGGCGTCAAATCTCACGCAAAGGCGCAAAGGCACAAAGAAAGGCGGCTAAGGGCGATGGTTGTTGACGATACGTTTGACGCCTTCCTTGAAAGTCTCGCCACCAAAGTTGATCAGGAGGCCGAGAGGCATTTCGAGCAGGCGAAGATAGGTCAGCACCTGTTTACCATGGAGCGGCGATAGCCGCTCAACGGATTTCAATTCGACGAGTAGCCGACCCTCGACCAAAAGATCGGCGCGAAATCCTTCGGGAAGCTCGACTCCGCCATAGCGGACGGGAATGGGCACTTGGCGAACAACATCAAGGCCGCGCCGGGCGAGTTGGTCCGCCATGATCGCCTCATAGACCGACTCCAGCAGTCCCGGACCCAATTCCTTATGGAGGTGGAAGCCGCAATCGACGGTTATGCTGGCCAGTGCCTCGACGTCCACCTTGCCTCCTTCTTTGTGCCTTTGCGCCTTTGCGTGAGATATTTTTTCCTACGCAAACCCCTCATTCAAGAACCGCTCCGCCAGCGCCGCGTGCAGCGCCGCGCCGCGCGCCATCACCTTTTCGTCGAGCACCATCCGGTTCGAGTGCAGGCCGCAGCAGCTGCGCCAGTCGCTGCCCTCGTGACTCGCGCCGAGCCAGAACATCGCGCCGGGCACTTTCTCGAGCACATAGGCGAAATCCTCGGCGCCCATCACGGGGTTGTCCATCGTCAGCCACGCCGCCTCGCCGAAGACCTCCTCGACGACGCGCTGGCCAAAGGCGGCGGCGCGGCTGTCGCAGACGGTGACGGGGAAACCCTCGACGATCTCGACCTCGGCGGTGCAGCCATGCGCCTCGGCGATCGCGGGGGCGAGGCGCCGGAGCTCGGCGGCGACCGCGGCGCGGCGGTGCGGCGACAGCGTGCGGATCGTGCCGAGCATCTCGGCACTCTCGGGGATGATGTTGTTCGTGGTGCCCGCCGCGATCCTGGCGATGGTGATCACCGCGGGGTCGAACACCGACACGCGGCGCGTCACCATCGTCTGGATCGCGGTGACGATCGAACAGGCGACGGGAATGGGATCAATGGCGTCATGCGGCATCGACGCATGCCCGCCCGCGCCCTTGACGGTGATCGACAGCACGTCGGACGAGGCGAGCAGCGGCCCGGGCTTGCCCGCGAACACGCCGTGCGGCGCATTGGGCATGATGTGCAGCGCAAAGGCCGCGTCGGGCAGCGGATCGATCAACCCGTCGTCGAGCATGAAGCGCGCGCCGTGATGGCCCTCCTCACCCGGCTGGAACATGAACATCACCGTGCCGGGCAGCCGGTCCTTCGCCGCGCAGAGCAGTTTCGCCGCGCCGACGAGCATCGCGACATGTGTGTCGTGCCCGCACGCATGCATCGCGCCGCGCGTCTCCGAGGTGAAGTCGAGCCCCGTGTCCTCGACCAAAGGCAGCGCATCCATGTCGCCGCGCAGCAGCACGGTGCGGCCGTTGGCGGGCCCGCGCAAAATGGCGACCAATCCGCTGGTCGACGGCCCCTCGCGAAATTCGAGCGGTAGCCCGGCGAGCGCGTCCTTGATCTTCGCGAGCGTCTTGGGGTTCTGCAGGCCGAGCTCGGGCTCGCGGTGGATCGCGCGGCGCAGGTCGACCAGGTCGGGAAGGATGGTGTCGGCCTCAGTCGGCCAGCTGTGCGGGTGATTGTCCATCCCGCGAATGTGCCGCCAAGCCTGCTTCGTGTCGACCCTCGGCATCGCGCCTGACGTCGCTCAGCACCCGCCCGACATTCTGCCCGATCGCCCAGCGCGCGATCGGCCCCCAATAGAGCACCGGATCGATGCGCAGCACATGCCCGGCGCGGACGGTCAGCCGCGTCCGTCCGCCCGGTAGCGGATCAAGGTCGAAGCGCGTCTCGCCGGTGTCGAAATAGCCCACCAGATGCGGCGTCTGGAGTTTGCGATAGGGGCTCATCTCCTCCATCGCGGGCGGCTGGCGGACGACGCGAAACGCCAGCGCGCGGCCGGGCAACCAGACGGTGACGCGCTCGTCGGCGGTGCCGGTCGAAAAGCTGCCATGGCGATGCGCGCCCACGCCCTCGCCCGCAATGCGCGCCGCGACGGGATAGGCGAGCCCCGCGAGACCCACGAGCCCGGGCTTCTCGCGCACCGGCCGGTCGGCGGTCAGGCTGGCCCACACCGCCTCGGGCGGGGCGTCGATGGTGATCGCGGCGCGCGTCGCAATCGGCAGCTCGGGCGGCATCGCGGCGTCGAGCAGGAAGATCAGGGGCAGCAGCGCGACGCTGTAGAAGGGCTGGCGCGGATCGACGAGCCGCTTCGCCGCGGCGCGGCCGACGAGGCCGCCGACGATCGCCAGCCCCGCCGCGAGCGGCAGGATCAGGATCACGCACATCAGCCCCTCGAGCGCGAGCATCAGCAGCGCGAGCGTGCCGAGCGCCCCCGCCGCCGCGACCGCGCCGACCGTGTCGCCGACGCTGCGCACGGGACCGCGGTTGGCGAGGAAGCCGGTGATCAGCCCGACGAGGAAGGGCGTCGCGACGAACAGCCCCCAGCCATAGGCGCCCATCGTCAGCGCCGACACCGCGACCGCGACGACGATCAGCGCGGTGCCGGCAAAGATGCCGATCGCGATCTGGTGGGGCGGCGCGGGATCGCCGGCGCGATAATGGTCGGCTGCGTCGCGGCGCGGCCAGAGCAGCGCGAGAATGACGACGGCGAAGATCTGCAGCGTCGGGATCATCGCGCCGAGCGCGAGCCCGCCGCCGCGCCCCAGCCGCTGCGCGCGGCGCAGCGACAGCCGCGCGAGCGCGCCCGAGATGCCGAGGCAGAAGGCGAAAGCGCCGATCGCGACGAAGGGCGACGCATCGGGCAGCATCGCGAGCTGGCGGATCGGAAAGAGCCAGAAATAGTCGTCGAGCGCGAGCGGCATGTCGAGCGCGTAAAAGGCGAGGAAGACCATGACATGCTGCGACAGGATCAGCGCCGCGGCGGCGAGCGCATAGCGTAAGGCGGCGGGCAGTTCGGTGCGCAGATAGGTCATCGCGCCGCTCCCGCGACCCCTGCAGGCGCCGCCTCGTCCTTTGCCACAAGGCTCAGCCCGCGCCGCGCACCGAGCGTGTTCGGGGTCTGGACGTCCCGTACCAGCCCCAGCCGCTCGCAGAGGCGGATGAACGCATAGCCCCAGTCGCTCTGCCCCGGGTGCAGCCCGATGCGCGCCGAGCCCGGATAAGCATGGTGATTGTTGTGCCACGCCTCGCCCATCGTCGGGATCGCCGCCCAGGGCACGTCATAGGCCTGCACGCCATGCGCATCGACCGTCCAGTGCTGCGGCCCGCGGTTGTGCGCGAGATGGCCGACCAGCCAATGGCCGTGGTTGGCGACCGCGACGCGCGCCGCGACGCCCCACACGACCCAGCCCCAGCCGCCGATCGCGAAGAAGAGCAGGGCGACGGGTAACTGCTGCCAGCGCCACGTCTTTTCGAGCCAGCCGATGAAGGGGTCGCGGTCGAGCGCGGCGAAGTCGAAGCGCGGCGGCCGGTCGAGGTCGAGCCGGCAATAGATCTGCCACCAGGCGTCGCGGACGATGTTTGTGCCGTGGCGCAGGAAGGGGTGGCAGTTGGCCTGTCTCTGCGCCCAGTCGCGCGTGTCGTGCGCGCGCACGATGCCATAAGGCCCCGCCATGCCGGTGAAGGCGCCGAACCAGATCAGCGTCCGCGCCAGCCAGCGCCGCGCGGCGAAGCTGCCGTGGATCATCATCCGGTGATAACCCACGCTGTGCCCGAGCAGCAGCGCGGCGCCGGTGGTGAGGAAGAAGAGCAGGATCGTCCCCGGCGTGACGAAGAAGGGCCCGGCGGCGAGCGCGACCAGCGCCATGCCGCCGTTCCAGACGATGCTCGGTCCATCGGCGCGCACCGTCCCCGCCACCGGATCGGGGCGATAGCCGGGGGCAGGCGTATCGATCAGGAAATTCACCGCATGGGGATCATGACCGCTTCGCATCGCCCGACTCCTCGCTCGCAAAGAATATAAGTAATTACTTAAATAAATTATTGCTTGTCAAGGGCGGGCGAAATGCCCATTTCGGGACGATGGAACGGGTTTTTCAGGCATTGGCGTCGACGCCGCGGCGGCGGATTCTCGCCTATCTTGCGCATGCCGAACTCAGCGCGGGCGACATCGCCGCGCGTTTCGAGATGAGCAAACCCGCGGTGTCGCAGCATCTGTCGGTGCTCGAAAACGCCGGGCTGATCATCAGCGAGAAGCGCGGCCAGTTCGTCTTCTACCGCCTGATCCCCGACGCGCTGACCAATGTGCTCAACGGCTATGTCCAGGAAGTCTGCCCGGTGTCGCGCCCGCTCAAAGCCGAATCGCGCGTGCTGGCGGAGAAGGCGAAGGCCGGGTCGCCCGATTGAGGTGGCGCGACCGGTGATTGCCGTCTGGTATCGGGCGTTTGCGGCCCTTTTAATCCTCCCTGTCGCGAAGCGATGGGGAGGGGGACCATGCGCAGCATGGTGGAGGGGTGGCGGCCTTGAGCCGACGTTTATGGCGTCGACCCCTCCACCACCCTGCGGGTGGTCCCCCTCCCCACGGCTTCGCCGCAGGGAGGATTAATATGTCCGCTCCCCACCCCAAGGCCGCCGTCCACGCGGCATCCTTACAGGCTAACGCTTGCCCCCGAACAACTGCCGCCCGGCCAAATCGAGCATGATTTCCTCGCTCCCGCCGCCGATCGCGTTGACGCGCACCTCGCGGTAGATGCGCTCGACCTTGCTGCCGGTGATATAGGAGGCGCCGCCCAACACCTGCGCCGCCTCGCGCGCGACGCTTTCCAGCATGCGCGTCGCCTGCACCTTGAGCATCGCGAAGTCGGCGGGGCGGTCCTTGCCGCTCTTCACCTGCCAGGCGGCAAGGTCGACCCACGCCTGCGTCGCCTCGATCTGGCGCTCCATGTCGGCGAGCTTGATGCGGATCGACTGGTGGCCGACGAGCGGACGTCCAAAGGTTTCGCGATTTTGCGCCCACGCGGCCGCCTCGGCGAGCGCGACGCGCGCATAGGCGCAGCAGCCCATCGCCATGCCCAGCCGCTCCGAATTGAAATTGCGCATGATGCCGATGAAGCCGCCATTCTCGGGTCCGATCAAATTCGCCGCCGGCACGCGCACGTCGCTGAAATGGATCGCGGCGGTGTCGCTGCAGCGCCAGCCCATCTTGTCGAGCCGCGTGCGCTCGACCCCGGGCGCGTCCATGTCGATCAGCAGCAGCGAAATGCCCGCCGCGCCTGGCCCGCCGGTTCGCACCGCGCAGGTCAGCCAGTCGGCACGCATGCCGCTGGTGATGAACATCTTGCCGCCGTTGACGACATAATCGTCGACGTCGCGGACGGCCGTGGTCTTGAGGTTCGCGACGTCGCTGCCGCCCCCCGCCTCGGTGATGCCGAGCGCGATGATCCTGTCGCCCGCGAGCACCGGCGGCGCGACGCGCTGCTTGAGCTCCTCCGACCCCAAAGCGAGGATCGGCGGCAGCCCGATGCCATGCGTCATCAGCGACGCGCCGAGCCCGCCCGCGCCGACCGCGGCGAGCTCCTCGGTCAGCACCAGCCCGTGAAAATTGTCGAAGCCTTCCGAATGGCCGCCATATTCCTCGGGGTAGCGCAGCCCCAATAGGCCCGCTTCCGCGGCCTTTTTGTGCAGCTCGCGCGGCAGTTCGCCCTCGGCCTCCCAGCGGTCGATGTTGGGCGCGACCTCGCGCTCGACGAACCGCCGCACGCTCTGCGCCAGCGCCTCATGGGTCTCGTCATAAAAGGGCGAACGCGCGCGCCAGTCGTCGAAAGCTGTCATGCGCGAATGCTGCGCGGGGTTGACGTAAACGTCAAGGCGCGTTTCCCTGACCGTGAAACGGCATAGCCTATGCCTTTCCTTCATACGCGCCCGCCTCGCGGCTTGCACCGCCCGATCAACGCATTAGGGTCGCGCGTCATGAACAAGCCCTCCCTGCTCGCCGGCCTCGCCGCTCTCGCCCTCGTCTCCGCCCCTGCCATGGCCCAGAAGACCCCCGAGGCGGTCGCCGAGGCGGCGCTCAAGAAGGCGCCGGTGTTCGACGGGCACAACGACGTGCCGTGGGAACTGCGGGGCAGCGTCGGCAACGTGATCAACGGCTTCGACTTCAACGACACGACCAGGCCCAAGCCCGACGGGACGGTGATGCACACCGACATCCAGCGGCTGCGCAAGGGGCATGTCGGCGCGCAATTCTGGTCGGTCTATGTGCCGTCGAACACGAACGAGCAGCAGGCGGTGCAGCAGACGATCGAGCAGATCGACGTCGCGAAAAGGCTGATCGCGCTTTACCCCAACGACCTCGGCTTCGCGCGGACCGCGGCCGAACTCGAAAGCCAGATGAAGGCGGGCAAGGTCGCCGGCATGCTCGGCATCGAGGGCGGCCAGTCGATCGGGTCGAGCCTCGCGGTGCTGCGCGAGATGTACGGCATGGGCGTGCGCTACATGACGCTGACGCACAGCAAGACCACGCCCTGGGCCGACAGCGCGACCGACGCGCCCAAATATGACGGGCTCACCGATTTCGGCAAGCAGGTCGTGCGCGAAATGAACCGCCTCGGCATGATCGTCGATTTGAGCCACGTCAGCGAGGCGACGATGAAGGACGCGCTCGACGTGTCGCACGCGCCGGTGATGTTCAGCCATTCGGGGGTGCGCGCGGTCAACGACCATCCGCGCAACGTCCCCGACTCGGTGCTGCCCGCGGTCAAGGCGAACGGCGGGGTGATCATGGTCGTGCTCTACGCCGCCTTCCTCGACCCCAAGCTGCGCGAACATGGCCTCGCCAAGACCGCCGAAAAGGCGCGGCTCGACGCGCGCTATGTCGGCGATCCCGCCGCCGCCGGGGCGGCGCTCAAGGCATGGGAGGCGGCGAACCCGCCGCCGCAGGTGCCGATCGGCATCGCCGCCGACCATATCGACCATATCAAAAAGACGATCGGCATCGACCATATCGGCATCGGCGGCGATTATGACGGGATGGACGCGACCCCGGTCGGGCTCGAGGACGTCAGCGGTTATCCGCGGCTGTTCGCCGAACTCGCGCGGCGCGGCTACACCCAGGCCGAGCTCGAGAAGATTTCGAGCGGCAACATGTTGCGCGTGCTGAAGGCGGTCGAGGCCTATGCCGCGAGCCAGAAGGGCCAGCCGCCGATCGAGACGCCGGTGGCGAAATAGGGGTCAGCGGCGGCGGAAAGGCCAGTCGGTGACCCCGCCTGCCCACAGCGCCCACCAGATGATCACCGGCTGCAGCGCGAGCCGCGGGCCGTGGTACCACCAGCTCAAGGTCTCGCCGCCGATCGCGATGTCGGCGAGCGCGTGGTGGAAATTCGCGGGCCAGACGCACAGCGCATAGAGCGCGAGACCCCAGCCCGCGGCCTTGCGCGTCTGCGGGACCAGCAGCCCCGCCGCGCCGGCGAGTTCGGCGACCCCGGTGAAGGCCACGACCTCGGCGGGAAAAGGCACCCACGGCGGGGTGATCGCGAGGAAGGGCGCGGGCGTCGCGAGATGGCGATATCCCGCATAGGCATAGGCGATCGCGAGCAGCCAGCGCAGCATCGCCCGCCCGCGGCTTTCCGGCTTGCCTGGCTTCATGTTTTTGCGTCTATTCGCCGCATGACCATCGCCTCGTCCGCCCGCCTGCTGCTCGCACCGCTCGCCGCCGCCCTGCTGCTCGGCGCGTCGCCGGGCAAGACCCCGACGCCCGGCCATCCGGCGCCCGCCTTCACCCTCACCACCTTCGACAAGCGCAAGGTCACGCTGGCCGAGATGAAGGGCAAGGTCGTCGTGATCAACTATTGGGCGACCTGGTGCGCGCCGTGCAAGGCCGAAATGCCGATGATGCACCGCTATTTCAAAGCCAACCAGGCGCGCGGGCTCGAGATGTTCGGGGTGACGACCGAGGACAGCGTGTCCAAGTCGCAGCTCAAGAAGGTGTCCGAGCTGCTCTCCTATCCGCTCTCGAACCGGATGACCGGCAATTACGGCTCGATCGACAATGCGGTGCCCTCGACCTACATCATCGACCGCAAGGGCATCGTCCGCCACGCGAAGAAGGGCGCCTATACCGAACGCGAGTTCAAGGCCGCGCTCGACCCGCTGCTGGCGGAGGGGGGCTGAGCGGCGCGCGCCGGGTAGGGGCGGGTTTTGGGCGTTAGTTGGCATCGAGGACTAAACTGATTTCCCCTCCCGCAGGCGGGAGGGGCAGCGAGACTTGGGCGCTTGCGCCCTAGTCGCAGCGGGGTGGGCCTTTGCAACGT
>NZ_LNSB01000027.1 GCF_001468285.1 Sphingopyxis sp. HIX
GCCAAGCCTGCGTATCTCTCCCCTGAAGGGGAGAGAGCATAAGCTGTCGCATGTCCGCTCCCGTACGAAAGGCGCTCCCAAAGCTGGACAGCACCCCACCACATCCCCAATTATGCCCTTCCCTCCCCAACCCCGCCGAGGCCGCCATGCAAACCGCCCTGTCCGCCTGTCCGATCGAAAGCGCGATGCTGCTGCTCAGCGGGCGCTGGCCCACGTTGCTGCTCTATTATCTGAAGGACGGGACCAAACGGTTCCGCGACCTGCGCGCCGACAATCCCGGCGTGTCGCACCGCATGCTGTCGATGGAGCTGCGCAAGCTGGTCGAGGCGGGGATCGTCGCGCGCACCGAATTTCCGGGCTATCCGCGGCATGTCGAATATGCGCTGACCGACGCGGGGCGGACGCTGGTACCGCTGATCGACGCGATCGGCGACTGGTGGGCGGCGCACGAGCGGAGCCGGTTGCCCGAGGCCGCGTGACGCGATGGTTACAAATTTGTGCGTTATTCCTATCGGTTGGCGGCATCCTAATTAGGCGTTCCACCGCTTCGGCGGCCCGACCCTGATGAGGATATGTCATGGAACCGATACTGCTTTACGGACACCCCGCCGGCTCGTCGCTCGGCCTCGTTGCCGCGCTCGAATGGCTCGGCCAGCCCTATTGGCTGAGCCGCGTCGACATGCTCGGCGACATGCGCGAGCCGGCCTATGCGCGGATCAACGCGCGGCACGAGACGCCGGTGCTGATCACCGCGGCGGGCGCGCCGCTGACCGAGACGATGGCGATCGCGGCGCATCTGGAAGCGCGCGACGGCGCACGGCGGATCAGCTTCGATCCGCTGTCGGCGGAGGCCGACCGGATGCACCAGTTGATGGCGTTCATCAACACGGGGTTCACCGGCGCCTTTTCGCCGCTGTGGACCGCGCTCGAGCTGCCCGAAGCCGATCCGGCCTATGAGGCGGCGCTGCGGCGCTTCGGCAACGACGCGGTGCGCAACCGTCATGACAAGCTGGAAGCGATCGCGGGCGACGGGCCGTGGCTCGTCGGCGGGCGGCGCAGCCTTGCCGACGCGCTGCTCGTCGGGGTCGCGCGCTGGCTGGAATTCCACGAAGTCGATGCCGCGAGCCGCTGGCCGCGCATCGCGGCGATCCGCGACACGGTCGAAAGCGACCCCGCCTTCGCCTATGCGCTGGCGATCGAGAATGGCGAGCGGCCGGCGGGCGCGGGCCATTGCCTCGGCCATGTCGAGCTCGCCGAGGTGATCGAACGCTTCGGCCGCTGAGCGCGCGCCGCCGGGTCAGGGTTTCAGATACTGGCTCGGCGGCACGCCGAAGGCGCGGCGGAACATCGCGGCGAAGCCGCTGGGGCTGTCGTAGCCGACCTCGTAGGTCACCTGGGTGATCGAGGCGCCCGCGGCGAGCATCGACAGCGCCTCCATCAGCCGCACCTGCTGGCGCCAGACCGCGAGGCCCATGCCCGTTTCCTGCTTGAAGCTGCGCGTGAAGGTGCGGCGGCCCATCGCGGCGAGCCCCGCCCAGTCGTCGATGTCGCGCGGGTCCGAGGGGTCGGCGAGGATCGCGTTGCAGACGCGCAGCAACCGCGGGTCGGCGGGCATCGACACCTGATAGGGGGCGTTGGGCATCCGCTCGATCTCGTCGAGCAAGAGCCCGATGATGCGCCCCTCGCGCCCCGCGACGTCGTAGAGCGGCGCGAAATCGCACGCCTCGAGGATCAGCGCCTTCAGGAGGTTCGAGACCTCGAACACGCGGCACTGCTTGCCGCGCTCGCCGGGTTCGCTGGGCAGGTAGAGCGTGCGCAGCGAGACGGGACCGCGGCACGCAACCTCGTGCTTCATGCCCGCGGGCAGCCACACCGCACGCTGCGGCGGGATGACGAAGCTGGTCTCGGGGGTGCGCACCGACATCACGCCGGCCGAGGCGTAGAGGATCTGGACATGTTCGTGGCTGTGCATCGGGTCGACGAAGCCCGCGGGATATTCATCCTGCAGCGCGATCACGGGGCGATCGAAGGAAAGGACGTCGACACTGTGCTTCATGGCCCGAACTCCACAAATATCAGTGAACGCGACCTTACAGGCCTTCGCCGTCACTGAACAGTCATCAAGCGGGCAATGGCCTGTGCGGCGTGGTGATTGGCCCGAACGGGCGATAGGATGGCCGCGGCACCGGCTATCAGGGATCAAAGACCGTCCGGGGAGGAAAAGCAGCATGTCGAAGGGCTTGGACGCCGTGCAGGACGCCATCGTCGACCCCGAGATCCGCCGTTTCGTCGATGCGATCAACGCCGCCTATGCCGCGCTCGGCGTGCCCGGCGCCGACATGGCGACGCGGCGCGCGGTGGCCGAGGAAGTGCGCCGGCCCTGGCGCGAGGCTGGCCCGATCATGGCCGAAAGCCGCGACATCGCGCTCGATGGCATCAGGCTGCGGCTGCACCGGCCGGTGGCGGACGGGGTGCTGCCGGTGATGCTGTACATCCATGGCGGCGGCTGGACCTTGTTCAGCATCGACACGCACGACCGGCTGATGCGCGAATATGCCGCGCGCGCGGGGATCGCGGTGGTCGGCATCGACTACAGCCTGTCGCCCGAGCATAAGTTCCCCGTGGCGCTGGAGCAATGTTCGGCGGCGCTCGACTGGATCGCGACGCATGCCGACACGCTGGGGGTCGATGCGGAGCGCGTGCTGATCGGCGGCGATTCGGCGGGAGCGAACCTGTCGGTCGCGACCTGCCTGCTGCGGCGCGACGAGGGCAAGGCGCTGCCCGCGGGGATGGTGCTCAACTACGGCGCCTTTGCGCCCGACCACCTGCCGAGCTATGCCCGCTATGGCGGCGAGGGTTTTTCGCTCGAGGTCGGGGAGATGGATATCTTCTGGGACAATTATGTCGACGGGCCCGCGCAGCTGGACGACCCGCTGGTCGCGCCGCTGCGCGCCGATCTGGCGGGACTGCCGCCGGCGTTCGTCGCGATCGCCGCATGCGACATTTTGGCCGACTGCAACCATGCGTTCGCGGCGAAACTGGCCGAAGCCGGGGTGGCGGTGCACGCCGAGACCTATGCCGGGGCGACGCACAGCTTCCTCGAGGCGATGTCGATTTCCTCGCTCGCACGGCGGGCGCTGGACGAACAGGCGGCGTGGATCGGCAGGGCGGTCGGGCATGGCCGGGCGCTTTGAGCCGCGCCGCGCGGACGATCCCGCGCGGCTGATCGCGGCCTATCCGCTCGGCTGGCTGGTGTCGGGCCAATTCAACGCGAGCCCCCTGCCCCTGCTCGCCGAAACGGACGCCGCCGGCGCGGTGGTGTCGCTGTTCGGGCATTGTGCGCGGAGCAACCCGCTCGTCGCCGATTTTCGGGCCGATCCGAAAGGGCTCATCCTGTTCAACGGGCCGCATGGCTATGTCTCGCCGTCGCTGCTGTCGAAGCCCGACTGGGCGCCGACGTGGAATTATGCGGTGTTGCGCTACCGCGTCGAGGTCGAGCTGGTCGAGGGCGAGACGCGCGATGCGATCGAGCGGCTGGTCGGCGCGATGGAGGGCGGGAATTGGTCGACCGACCGGGTCGGGCCGCGCTATGAGACGATGCTGACGCATATCGTCGCGTTTCGGGCGCACGTCCGGTCGGCCGAGCCGGCGTATAAGCTGGGGCAGGACGAGAGCGCGGCGAGCTTTGCCGAGATCGCCCAAGGGCATCCCGACCGGACGCTCGCCGCGTGGATGGAGGGACAGAGGTGAAGCTTTTCTTCGACGAGCGGCAGGCCGAGCATGCCCCCGAGCGCGAGCTGCACAACGGCGAATTCGTGCCCTATGCCGAGAATATCGAGCGGCCGCGCTCGATCGTGGGCGCGCTCGACGACTGGCAGCCGGTGCGCGATTTCGGGATGGAGCCGCTGCGCGCGGCGCATGACGCCGACTATCTGGCCTTCCTCGAGCGCGCCTATGACGGCTGGGTCGCGGCGGGACGGTCGGGCGATGCGATCGGCTACAGCTTTCCGGTGGTGCGGCGGCGCGCGCTCAAGTTCGGGCGGATCGATGCCGATATCGGGCTCTACAGCTTCGACGCCTCGACGCCGATCGCGGCGGGAACCTGGACCTCGGCCTATTGGTCGGCGCAATGCGCGCTGACCGCGCTCGACCGGCTGGCCGCGGGGGACAGGCATAGCTTCGCGCTGTGCCGGCCGCCGGGGCATCATGCCGGACGCGACTATATGGGCGGCTATTGCTACCTCAACAACGCCGCGATCGCGGCGCGCCGGGCGCAGGCGCTCGGACTGGGGCCGGTGGCGATCCTCGATATCGACTATCATCACGGCAACGGGACGCAGGATATCTTCTACGACGATGCGTCGGTCTTTTTCGCGTCGATCCACGCCGATCCGGTGACCGATTACCCCTTCTACTGGGGCCACGCCGACGAGCGCGGCGAGGGTGCGGGCGAAGGGTCGACGCTGAACCTGCCGCTGCCGCGCGGGACTGACGGGGCGGCGTATCGGCCGGCGCTGGAGACCGCGCTGGCGGCGATTTCGGATTGGGGCGCGAAATGCCTGATCGTCTCGTTCGGGGCGGATACGCACAGCAGCGATCCGATCTCGAACTTCCTGCTCGAACGGCCCGATTATGTCGAGATTGCCGGAGCGATATCGGGGCTGGGGCTGCCGACTTTGGTCGTGATGGAGGGCGGTTATGCCGTCGGCGACCTGGGCGCGAATGTCGCGGCGTTTCTGTCGGGGTTTTGAGAGAATAATCCTCCCTGTCGCGAAGCGATGGGGAGGTGGCAGCGCGAAGCGCTGACGGAGGGGCGATAGCGCGACTTCGCTGCCCCTCCACCACCGCTTCGCGGCGGTCCCCCTCCCCACGGCTTCGCCGCAGGGAGGATTAGCGTCAATTCAAACTGAACCGCAGCGTTGCGCCCAAGGTGCGCGGGCGCGTCACCGAGCCCGCGAAGGAGAAGGGCGCGTTCAGGATGCCGTACTGGTTGAACAGGTTCTTCGCGAAGAGGCCGAGCTCGACGCGATCCGCCACGGTCACCGAGGCGTTAAGGTCGACGATGTGATAATCGCCCTTTTCGAGCGCCGCGCCGAAGGCGACCGGCGCGGCCGACATATAGCGGTGCGCAATGCCGAAGCGCGGCTTCATCGGCGCGTCGGGGAAAGCGAGGTCGATGCTGTTCGCGAGGATCCAGTCCGACGCCCCCGGCAGCTGGGTGCCCTTGGCATAGCCGCCGCCCGGCGCGAAGCTGTCGGGCAGCAGCGACGACAACCGCGCGTCGTTGTAGGTGACGTTCGAGGCGAAGGTCAGGTTGCGCGTCGGACGCAGCGTCAGGCTGATTTCGACCCCGTCAACGTCGGCGCCGCCGCCGTTCACGGTGTAGGCGTTGAAGGTCACCGGGGTGAACAGCCGCGCCTGGACATTGCCCCAGTCGATGTGGAAGGCGGTGACGTCGACGCTGAGCGTCTTGTCGATCAGGTCGAAGCGCGTGCCGATTTCGTAGTTCTTGGTGGTGTCGCTCTCGAAGGTCAGCGGCAGCCCGGGGACCGCGGCCGAATAGACGTTGATGCCGCCGATGCGGAAACCTTCGGAATAGAGCGCATAGACCATGACGTCGTCGTTGGGCTTGTACGTCAGCGAGACCTTCGGAATGAAATCCGAATCCTTGCTGGTGCCCGGCGCGAAGTCGAAGGGCGGAATCAGGTTCGCGTTGGGCAGATATTGCAGGCGCGGGCTCGAGCGATATTCGAACAGGCGCCCGCCGACGGTCAGCGTCAGCGCGTCGACGATGTCGAACGAGGCTTCGCCGAACACCGCCTTTTCGGTGACGCGGTTGCTGCTGACGGTGCGCGTCGCGAGATCGCCCGGCGCGAGCGTGTCGCCCGACTGACCGCCGAACATCCCCGGATTGGCGTCGATATAGTCGCCGATCCCCTCGATGAAGGTGCCGTCGGTGTTGGCCGAGCGCAGGCGGGTGTAATTGGCGCCGATCAGCCAGCGGAAGCGGCCGGTGTCGGGCGAGGCGAGCCGCAGTTCGCCATATTCGGTCTTCGACTTGCCGTTGCTGCTCGCGAGTTCGGGGGTGCCGGTGCGCGGGTCGTTGCCGCCGAAGATCGAATTGTCGAACGCCAGATTGGCCTTTTTCTCGGTATAGCTGCCGATCGCGGTCAGCGTCGCGAAGCCGAGGTCCTGTTCGAGCTTCAGGCTGTGCAGCATGAAGCTGGTGTCCTGGAATTCGGCGACGTTGGTGGCGCGCGCGAAGGTTTTCGGCGGGCCGAAGATCACATAGGTCTGATCGTCGAGATCATATTCCTGGTACATGCTGAGCGCCGAGAGCGTCGTGGTCTCGGTCGGGGTGAAGACGATCGAGCCGCGCAGGCCGCGGACGCGCAGATCGTTGCTGCCGTCCTCGCCGAGCAGGGTGTTGTCGAGATAGCCGGCGTCGACGCGCTGGAGCGCGACGAGGCGCACCGCGAGCTTGTCGGTGGCGATCGGCAGATTGACCATCGCCTTGACGCCGTAGTTGACCTCGCCCGCGCGCTTGGTCGACGAGAGATTGCCCTCGAAACCCGCGTCGAAGCCGCCGGGATCGGCCTCGTTCACGACATAGTTGACCGCACCGCCGAGCGACGAGGAGCCGAAGAGCGTGCCCTGCGGTCCGCGCAGCACCTCGACGCGGTTGACGTCGAAGCTGTCGACGTCGGGGATGACGAGCGGGAAGCCGGGTTCGATCAGCGGAACCTGGTTGAGGTAATAACCCGTCGTCGCCTGGTTGGCCTCATGATAGGTGGTCGACGCGATACCGCGGATCACGACTTCGGACACGCCCGGCTGGTAGTCGTTGAACACGACGCCGGGGACGCGGGTGATATAGTCGGAGAGGCTCTGCGCGTTCAATTTCTGCAGCGTCGCCTCGCTGACCGCCGAGACCGAGCCGGAGACGTCGCGCACCGACTGTTCGCGCTTGGCGGCGGTGACGACGATCTCGCTGTCGTCGGTCGGCGCGGCGGCCGCCTCCTGCGCCATCGCCGACGATGCCTGGCCGAGCGCCAGCGCCGAAATACCCCACACAACGACCCGCTTTACCGATGCAATGGACATGCTTGCCTCCCTGATTGCGACTGCGATGCAATTCCGACATTGAAGCTATCAGGTTCAAGCGGCGTGTCGGCGAGGGTTGGGCCATAATCGCGTCTTATCGGGCCAGCGGGTTGGGGGTGGGTGTTGGTTAGCGACGGCGGTTTCGGGGTGGAGAGCGGACGTTCTTAATCCTCCCTGCGGCGAAGCCGTGGGGAGGGGGACCACCCGCAGGGTGGTGGAGGGGTCGAGGCCATAAACGTCGGTGCGAGGCAGCCGCCCCTCCACCATGCTTCGCATGGTCCCCCTCCCCATCGCTTCGCGACAGGGAGGATTATTATGGCAGCTAACGCCCGAAACCGGTCATCCCGCGGAGCATCACCAGCCGGCCCAATCACACCCAATTTGCCCGATCGGTGGAACGGCGGGCCTGATCGGCGCAGTATGCCAGCGCTTGTTCCATAGGCTGGGACCATTAGGACAAACCCGAGGGAGCGGTCGAAATGGCGAAGCTGGACAATGCGGCACGGCGGAGTTTCATGGGCGGCGCCGCGGCGCTGGCGTTTGTTGCGAGCAGCGGCTGGGCCAAAGGCGTCGCGAAAACGGCCGCGCGCTGGCCCGCAGTCAAACCGCCGGTGTCGCCGCGCATCTCGCATGTGATCGAGCAATTGGGGCGCAAGCGCGACGACGCCTATTCGTGGATGAAGTTCCTCCCCGCCGAGGGCGAGCGCACGCGCACCAACCTGCCCGCACCGGTCGCGAAGATGCTGGGCGACGAAAACGCCTATGCCGAGGCGGTGCTGAAGCCCGTGCGCGCCGGGCAGGATGCGCTGGTCGCGGCGATGCTCGCGCGGTCGGCGGGCGCGGTCGCGGCGCCGGCGGTGGTGCGCGGCGGCTGGGCTTATTCGTCGGCGCTGCCCGAGGGGGCGGTGCATGCGGTGTATAGCCGGCAAAAAGGGAACGGCCCGGTCGAGACTTTGGTCGACGAGGCCGTTCGCGCTGAGGGGCAGCCCTATTATCGCAGCACCGGGCACCAGCCGAGCCCCGACCAGCGCTGGTTCGCCTGGGCCGAGGACGTCATCGGCAACGACCGCCACCGCATCTGCATCCGCGACAACCAGAGCGGCGAAATCCGCACGCTCGTCGACAAGGACGCCTATGGCTATGGCGGGCTGGTCTTTGCGCCCTCGTCGCGCTGGCTGTTCTGGATCTGGCGCGACGCGCTTAACCGGCCGGTGCGATTGTACCGGACTTCGCTCGACGGCCAGGCCACCGCGCTGGTCTATGAAGAGAAGGACCCCGCGATCTTCATGGGGGTCAAGCGCACCGCGGCCGACGGCTTCGTCGCGCTGACGCTGTCGGGACCCGAGACCGCCGAGGTGCGGCTGGTCGCGGCGGGCGACGAGACCGGCGAGCCGCGCATCGTGTGGGCGCGCCAGAGCGGCGTGCGCTACGAGATCGACGAGTGGGACGGCGGCCTGATCGCGGCGACCGACGCGGGCGATGCGTTCGACATGAAATTGCTGAAGCTCGACGCGAAGAGTTTCGAGACCGTGGCGACTTTGGTGCCGCACCGGCCGGGGGTGCCGATATTGCAGCTCCAGCCCTTCGCGGCGGCGCTGGTGCGGCTCGAGCGGGTCGAGGGATTGCACCAGCTCGTGGTCCAGCGCACCGACGGGAGCGAGGACAAGGTCGCGTTCGACGATCCCGCTTATGCGATCGAGCTGCCCGCCGAGCAGGATTATGCCGCGCCCGCGGTGCTGATCGTCCATGAATCGCCCAAGTCGCCGCGGCGCTGGATCTCGGTCGATCTGAAGAGCGGCACGCAGACGGTGGTGCAGCAGCAGGCGGTCGCGGGCTTCGATCCCGACGATTATGTCGTCGAGCGGCTGATGGCGCCCGCGCCCGACGGCGAGACGGTGCCGATCACCCTGCTCTCGCGGCGTGGCATGGCGACGGACGGCAAGGCGCCGCTGCTGCAATATGGCTATGGCGCGTACGGCATAAACAGCGATCCGCTCTTCTCGATCCCCGCGCTGGCGCTGGTCGACAAGGGGTGGCGCTTTGCGATCGCGCATGTGCGCGGCGGGTCCGAAAAAGGCCGGCGCTGGTTCCTCGGCGGGCGCAAGTTCACCAAGCGCAACAGCTTCACCGATTTTGTGGCCTGCGCCGAATATCTGGCGGCCGGAGGCTATACCGCGAAGGGCAAGGTCGTGGCCTACGGGCTGTCCGCGGGGGGCCTGCTCGTCGGGGCGAGCATGAATATCGCGCCGAGCCTGTGGGGCGGGGTGATCGCCAAGGTTCCTTTCGTCGACATGCTCAACACGATGAGCGACGCCGCGCATCCCCTGGTGCCCTTGTTCCGGCCCGACTGGGGCGATCCGCTCGCCGAGGAGCGCGCGTATGACTATATCGCGTCGATCTCGCCCTATGAGAATGTCCGCGCGGCGCCCTACCCGCCCCTGCTGTGCACCGCGGGGCTGAAGGACGACCGGGTGCCCTATTGGGAGCCCGCGAAGCTGGTCGCCGAAGTGCGGCACAAGTCGACGAGCGGCAACCCGGCGCTGCTGCTGACCGACATGGACAGCGGGCACCAGGGCAGCGGCGACCTCAAGAGCGAATATCGCGAATATGCGCTGTTCTGGGCCTTTGCGATGCGCTGCGTGGGCTAAGCGTTGCGCAACCCCATCTATTGGCATAGCATGTGCCAATAGATGGGGGAGATTCGCGCGATGAAGAGGCTTGGAACGAGCGCGCTGGCGGCGGCGCTGTTGCTGGCGCCCGTGCAGGCGGCGCCCCCTGCCCCCGCGGCGGCGGTCAAGCGGCCGAATATTGTCATCCTGCTCGCCGACGACTGGGGGTTCAGCGACGTCGGGGCGTTCGGCGCCGAATATGCGACCCCCAATCTCGACGCGCTGGCCTATGCCGGGATGCGCTTTTCGAACTTCCATGTCGCGGGGTCGTGCTCGCCGTCGCGCGCGATGCTGCAGACGGGGGTCATGAACCATCGCAACGGGCTGGGCAACATGCCCGAGACGATCCCCGACGCGCACCGCGGCAAGCCGGGCTACGACACGGTGCTGAACCACCGCGTGGTGACGATCGCCGAGCTGTTCGGCGCGGCGGGGTACAACACCTACCTCACCGGCAAATGGCATCTGGGGAGCGATGCGACGCGGCTGCCCGAGGCGCGCGGCTACGACCGCGCCTTCAGCCTCGCCGATGCGGGGGCCGACAATTTCGAGCAGCGGCCGATCGAGGGGCTCTACGACACCGCGGCGTGGACCGAGAATGGCAAGCCCGCGACGCTGCCCAAGGATTATTATTCCTCGACCTTCGTCGTCCAGAAGATGATCGACTATATCGACGCCGACCGCGCGAGCGGGAAACCGTTCCTCGCGTCGATCAATTTCCTCGCGAACCATATCCCCATCCAGGCGCCCGACAGCGACATCGCGCGCTATGCGGCGATGTACAAGGAGGGCTGGACGAAGCTGCGCGAAGCCCGCGCCAAGCGCGCGGCGGCGCTGGGCATCGTGCCCGCGGGCGCGCCGATGGTCACGATGGCGACGACCCCCGACTGGGCGAAGCAGAGCGCAGAGGAGCGCGCCGCCGCGGTGCGCGTGATGCAGGCCTATGCCGGCATGGCGACCGCGATGGACCGCGAGATCGGACGGCTGGTCGCGCACCTGAAAGCCACGGGGCAGTATGAGAATACGATCTTCGTCTTCCTGTCGGACAATGGCGCCGAGCCGACCAATCCCTTTGGCAGCCTGCGCAACCGGCTGTTCCTCGACATGCAGTACGACCTGTCGACCGCCAATATCGGCCGGCGCGGCAGTTTCAGCGCGATCGGGCCGGGCTGGGCGAGCGCGGGGGCGTCGCCGCTGTCGGGCTACAAGTTCAGCGCCGCCGAGGGCGGGCTGCGCGTGCCGCTGATCGTGACGTGGCCGGGGAACAAGACCATCCGCGCCGGGGCGGTCAACGGCGGGCTGGCGCATGTCACCGACATCTTGCCGACGCTCACCGAGCTGGCGGGGGTCGCCGATCATGGCGGCAGCTGGAAGGGCAAGGCGGTCGAGCCGGTGACCGGGCGCAGCCTGGTGCCGATGCTGGGCGGCGCGGCGGGCAGCGTGCATGGCAACGATCCGCTGGGTTATGAGCTGTCGGGCAACAGCGCGCTGTTCCGCGGCGATTACAAGCTGGTGCGCAACCTAGCGCCGACCGGCGACGGCAAGTGGCGACTCTACGACCTGAAGAACGATCCGGGGGAGACGAAGGATCTGTCCGCGGCGGAGCCCGCGCGCTTCGACGCGATGATGACCGACTACCGCGCCTATGCGAAGGCGAACGGCGTACTCGACATGCCCGCGGGCTACACCGCCGACGCGCAGATCAACCAATATGCGTGGGAGCAGCAGGGGAAGAAGCGCGCGATCAAGGCGGGGCTTTGGCTGGGCGGCGGGATCGTAGCGCTCACCGCTTTGATCTGGGGCTGGCGGCGTCGGCGGCGCGCGCGGCGTGCGGCATCAGCCGTCTGAGACCGCCGCCATCAGCGTTTCGACCATATGCGCGGTGACCGCGCCCGCTTCCTCGGCGGTGAGGCCCTGGTCGTGGCGGAGCGCGCGCCAGGTCTGGAAGGAGAGCGCGGCGCACAGCGCCTCGACGCTGAGCTTGTCGCGGCGCACCGCATCGGGGAGCAGGCGCAGCGCATAGTCGCGCTCGAGCGCGACGACCTGGCCATATTGCCCCATCAGGAAGGGCGACTGGTAGCGCTTGATGTTCGCGGCGAGGCGAAAGGGCAGCATCGTCTCGAACACGCGGATGCGGCGCCCGACGAGGTCGCGCACATCGTCGCGCCAGTCGGTGCCCGCATAAGGCGCATTGGCGATCGGCAGCACGCGCTTCGCAATCGTCTCGGACATTTCGCGGTAGAGCGTGTCCATGTCGTCGAACTGGCGGAAGACGGTGCGCAGGCCGACCCCCGCCTCCTCGGCGACGCGCGCCGCGCTGGGGGTCAGGTCGCCGCGGTCGATGAGGTCGAGCATCGCCGCGACGATGCGCGCGCGGCTCGACCGGCTGCGCTCGCGGCGACCGTCGACGCGCGGCGGCGTCGGCTTTTCCTTCTTCGGTTCCACTCGCGTTCCCATATGCCTCCGCTGGCCCAGCTTGGCGCCGGGGTCAATGGCGCGCCGAACGATCTTGCATCGCGCGGCACATAATGACACATATAGTGCCATAACATGCGAAACAATCGAAAGTCGGTGGGGCGATGGAGGATCGGGGGCTGGTGATCGCGGCGATCTGGGCGGGCGCGCTGCTGCTGTGGCTCGCCTTCCTGCTCTTCTACGACGGCCTGCGCCGCCCGCTGCGGCGCGGCGAGATCGACGCGTTTCTGGCGACGCTGGGCCCCCGGATGGCCGAGACGGGCAACGACGGCGAGCGGTTGCGCGCCTTCCTCGAGGCCGACGACGGGCGCGAATTCGTGATGCTCAACCTCGTGCGCACAAGGCCGGGGCCGGTGACCGATCCAGCGAGCGGCGAGACGCAAGAGGGCAGCGAATGGCTGCGGCGCTATTCGGATCCGTTCGTCCGCGGGCTGATCGCGCGCGGCGGGCATCCGCTGTTCGTCGGGCGCAAGGTCGGCGGCTATATCGACGCGTGGAACACCGAGGCCGATCCCGGCTGGTCGCTGGTCGGCACGATGCGTTATCGCAGCCGGCGCGACCTGGTGCGCATGGCGAGCGATCCCAGGTTCCGCGCGGCGCATCCGGCGAAGTCGCTGGGGATCGCGAGCACATTCTCCTTTCCGACGCAGCGCCAGATCGCCTTCTATGCGAGCCCGCGCGTGACGATGGGGCTGACGCTCGCGCTTGTGGCGGCGCTCGGGCACATTTTGATACTGACGGTCGGATAGGGCGGAGGGGTTCGCATGAAGAAGCGCTGGATCGCATTGGGCGTGGTCGCCCTGCTCGGGGCCGGAGGATATTGGACGTTCGAGGCGAACAAGTTCCGCCTGCCGGGGGTGCTGCAGGACTGGCGCGACCCGGTGCAGCCGAACCGGCCGGTGGCTTGGGCTGCCGGTCCTGCATCCGCGCCGACCGGCGAGCGGCGGCCGAACATCATCCTGATCGTCGCCGACGACCTGGGCATCAACGACATCAGCCTGAACGGCGGCGGGGTCGCCGGCGGCATCGTCAAGACGCCGAACATCGACGCGCTGGCGCGGCAGGGCATGAACTTCACCACCGCCTATGCCGCCAACGCGACCTGCTCGCCGTCGCGCGCGGCGATGATGACGGGGCGCTATGCGACGCGCTTCGGCTTCGAATATACCGCGGTGCCGGTGCAATTCTCCGAGAATATGGCGCATGGCGACGGCGTCGGGCCGCTGAAGGCGGTGTTCCACAAGGAGCTGATCACCCCCGACATCCCCGACTATCCCGACATGGGGGTGCCGGCGAGCGAGGTGACCATCGCCGAGGCGGTGAAGGCCGCGGGATACCACACGCTGCACATCGGCAAATGGCATCTGGGCGAGGCGCCCAAGCTGCAGCCGCACGCGCAGGGTTTCGACGAGAGCCTGGCGGTGCTGGGCGGCGCGGCGATGTTCCTGCCCGAGGACGATCCGGACACGGTCAACGCCAAGCTGCCGTGGGACCCGATCGACCGCTTCCTGTGGGCGAACCTCCGTCACGCGGTGACCTTCAACGGCGGCGAACGCTTCCACCCCAAGGGGCATATGACCGACTATTTCGCCGACGAGGCGATCGCGGCGATCGAGGCGAACAAGAACCGACCCTTCTTTATGTATCTCGCCTTCAACGCGCCGCACACGCCGTTGCAGGCGACCAAGGAGGATTATGCGAAGCTGCCCCAAATCAAGGATCACAAGACGCGCGTCTATGGCGCGATGATCGCGCAGCTCGACCGGCGGATCGGCGACATCATGGCGAAGCTGAAGGCCGCGGGGATCGACGACAATACGCTGGTCATCTTCACAAGCGACAATGGCGGCGCCTGGTACACGGGCATCGCCGATCACAACAAGCCGTACCGCGGGTGGAAGGCGACCTTCTTCGAGGGCGGCATCCGCACGCCCTTCTTCATGCGCTGGCCGGCGAAGATCGCAGCCGGATCGACGCGCGCCGACATGACGGGACATATCGACATCTTTTCGACGATCGCGGCAGCGGCGGGGGCGGCGCTGCCGACGGGGCGGACGGTCGACAGCGAGGATATCCTCGCAGGGCCGGCGAAGCGCCCCGCCCTCTTCTGGCGCTCGGGCGATTATCGCGCGGTGCGCGCGGGCGACTGGAAGTTGCAGGTGACCAAGCGGCCCGAAAAGGCGTGGCTCTACAATCTCGCAGCCGACCCGACCGAGCAATACGACCTCGCCGCCGCCGAGCCCGCGCGCGTCGCGGCGATGAAGGCGATGCTCGAGGCGCAGAACAAGGACATGGCGAAACCGATCTGGCCGGGGCTGATCGAGGGTCCGGTGCGCATCGACGTGCCGCTGAACGCGCCGTGGCAGGACGGGCAGGATTATATCTACTGGACCAACTAGGGCGCCGGTTCGGCGCCGGTCTCCTCGATCGTGAACCGGCTGTTCGCCAGTTGCAGCTCGTCGCCGCAATGGCTGCACGTGGCGACCATGTGGAGGTCGTGGCCGCACGGGCGATGCGTCAGCAGTAGCGGCGGGCCGCGTTCGTCGGCGAACCAGCGGTCGCCCCATTGCAGCAATGCGAGCAGCACCGGATAGAGGTCGCGGCCCTTGGCGGTCAGGCGATATTCGACGCGGTCGGCGTGCGACGAATAGGGGACGGTCTTCAAAATCCCCTGCCGCACCAGCCGCTCGAGCCGGCCGGTCAGGATGTTGGTCGCCATCAGCGTGTCGCGCTGGATATCGTCGAAGCGGTTGATGCTCGTGAACATCGCGCGGACGACGAGCGTCGCCCAGCGATCGCCGAACAGCTCGATCATCGTATCGACCAGCGGGCGCCCGCCGGGGCGGCGGACGTCGCCGTTGAAGCGGCGGCGCTCGTAATGCGGGATCACCTGCGCGAGCCCAGGGCCTTCGCGCCAGGCGACGTCGCGCGGGTCGATCTCGGCATGGCAATGGCCGCAGACGGGCACCGGCTCGGTCGCGTGGCCGCAGGTCGCGTGGTGCAGGCGGACCTGGAAATCGCGCTCGGCGGCCTCCCACTTATGCTGCCAGCGCAGCATCATCAGCGCGTTGGGGAATTGATCGCGGCCCTTTTGGGTCAGGACATAATGGAAGCCGCGGCCGCCCGTCCTGGGCTTCTTGGCGAGGCAATCCTCGTCGACGAGCTTCTTGAGCCGGCCGTTGACCACCGATCGCGCGAGGCCGGTGCGGCTCACGAATTCGTCGAAGCTGTGCGTGCCGAGGAAGGCCTGTTCCATGATCAGCAGCACCGGCACGTCGCCGACCACGTCGAGCGCGCGCCAGATCGAACAGGCCCTGATCGTGCGGTCGTGTTTCAAACGCTTGCCATTCCTTGCCCCGCCCCGCCCCTAACCCGGCGGTCCGGCAACGACAAGGCGCATGGGTCGGGAGAGGGAGCGGTGCCCGCGCCCCCTCTTCCCTGGGGAGAGCCCCCTCAAAAGCGCCCCGTCAGCTGGACCGCGATCGTCCGCGGGCGGTCGACGATGCCGTTGTACGCGTTGCCGGCGTTGCGCGTGATCGTCGTCGCGAGCGGCATCGAGCTCGCGGTCTGCAGGATACGCTGGTTGGTGAGGTTGCGCCCGATCAGCGCGATTTCCCATTTATTGTCGATCTCGGCGAGCGCGAGGCGGGCGCCGAGCTTGGCATAGCTGTCCTGCCGCGTGCGCGGGTCGAGGTTCGCCGCGGCGATATAGGCCGAGGAGAAATCGACGTTGAAATTGAACGCGACCTTCATGCCCGACGTCACCGGGGTCGAATAATCGACGTTGAGGTTGCCCGACCATTTGGGGGTCAGCGCGTTGCGCTTGCCGGTATAGTCGCAGAAACCGTTCGCGCCGGGCGTCTGGAGATAGAAGCACTGGCCGTCGGTGAAATTGGTGAATTCGAAGTCGAGATAGGCGATCGCGCCGCTCAGGGTCAGCCCCTCGGTCAGCGCGGCGCGGAAGTCGGCCTCGATCCCCTGCGTCCTGGCCGCGGCGGCGTTGCGGACGTTGAAGTTCAGCGTGCCGTCGAAGATATTGACCTGCAGGTCCTTGTACTTGGTCCGGTAGGCCGAGATGTTGAAGGCGAAGTCGCGGCCCTTGTATTTGAGCCCCGCCTCGAAATTGTCGGCGCTCTCGTCCTGGAACTCGAAGGCGCCGGGCTTGGCGACGGTGGTCGATCCCGGCAGCGAGTTCGAGCGGATATCGAAGCCGCCCGCCTTGGTCCCCTTGGCGTAGGAGGCGTAGAACATCAGGTCGTCGGTCACGTCGTACTGGACGTTGACCATCGGGTTGAAGCTGTCCTCGCTCAATTTGCCCGAGACGCTGTGCGCTTCGATGTTGAGCGCGCGGAACACCGCGGCGACGACCGCCGCGGGGGCGGTGCTGAGCGGGCCCTGGACGATCGCGAGGGTGCGGCTGCCCTTCTTCTTCTCATGGTTGAAGCGCGCGCCCGCGGTGATGCGGAAGCGGTCGCTGAGCGAGAGCTGGCCCTGCGCGAAGACCGAGATCAGGTCCGAGGTCTGGCTGTAGTCGCGGTCGTTGCGCGTGTCGCCGAGCGCGTTGAACGGCGGCCCCAGCGCGAGGAAGGTCGGGTTGAACAGGGTGAAATCCTGCACGTCGAGCTTGGCATTCTGGTAATAGACGCCGCCGATATAATCGAAGGTCTCGCCGCCCGGCGAGGCGAAGCGCAGTTCCTGGCTGAACTGGCGGTAATCCTCGCGCAGGTTCGTGCCGTCGAGGAAGCTGATGCCCGAGAAATCGACGTCGACGATCTCGCGCGTCTTGTAGTCGAGCAAGGACGAGATCGAGGTCAACGTATGATCGCCGAGTTCGAGGTCGGCGTTGAGCGTGGCGCCGAACACCTTGTTGCGGCTCTGATAGCCATTGTCGGCGCGGACATAATCGGGTGTCGTATCGACGAAGAACGGCCCCTGGAAGACGGTGTTGTAATTGCCGACCGCGCCGAAGACGTCGCGCGGCTGGCCCTTCGCCTCGAAGTCGGCATATTCGAGCTTGAGCTCGACCGCGAGCGGGCCGCCCTGGTCGAACTCGACCTTGCCGCGGACATATTTCTCGTCGACATTGGGTTCGTTGCGGTCGAGCTTGGTGTTGTAGAAATAGCCGTCCATCGAGCGGTAATAGCCGACGACGCGCGCCTCGACGCCGTCGGCGAGCGGGCCCGACAGCACGCCGTTGAGCTGGAATTCCTTGTGGTTGAATTCGTAGAGGCCCGAGAGCGAGCCTTCGAATTCGTCGGTCGGGCTACGCGTGGTGATGTTGACCGCGCCGGCGATGGCATTCTTGCCGAACAGGGTCGGCTGCGGGCCGCGCAGCACCTCGACGCGCTCCATGTCGATCAGCGGCAGGCGCGACAGCTGGTCGCGGCCGTAATAGACGCCGTCGACGAACATCGCGACCGACTGTTCGAAACCCTTGTTGTCGCCCGAGGCGATGCCGCGGATCGCGATGCGGTTGGCGATCGCGGTCTGGGTGATCTTGAGGTTCGGGACCGCCGACGAAATCTGTTCGAGGTTGGTCTGGCCGTAATTTTCGATCTGCTTGCCGCTGACCGCCGAGATCGAGATCGGCACGTCGGACAGGCCCTCGGCGCGCTTCTGCGCGGTGACGATGATTTCCTCGAGCCCGCCATTGTCCTCGGTCGTTTCCGCGGCGGGCGCGGCGTCCTGCGCGAAGGCGATTCCGGGTGCGGCGAGCGCCGATGCAGCGAGCAGCGCGACCATAGGCTTTTTCATGAAATTCTCTCCCTCCCACCATCGTCGGGTTCGCCCCGCGATGTTTTTCTGGCCTTGCGACTCATACCGGGTTTAAGTATCGTTATGCAAGTCAGATAATTCGGGAGAGCATGATAGTGCCGAAAAACGGCCTTCCACCGGCGCTTACGCGCAATTTGCGGCTGCCCGCGATCGCGGCACCGATGTTCCTCGTCTCGGGGCCCGAGATGGTGATCGCCGCATCGCGTTCGGGCGTGATCGGCAGCTTCCCTGCCCCCAATGCGCGGACGTCGGCGGACCTCGAGGATTGGGTGAGCCGGATCGACGCCGCGCTGTCGAACGATCCCGACGCTGCGCCCTGGGCGGTCAACCTCGTCGTGCATCCGTCGAACAGCCGCCTGCCCGAAGACCTTGCCTGCGTCGTGCGCCACAAGGTGCCGCTGGTGATCACCGCGCTCGGCAGCCCCGCGCGGGTGGTTGAGGAAATCCACAGCTATGGCGGGCTGGTGTTCGCCGACGTCAATTCGGTGGGCTTCGCGCGCAAGGCCGCGGCCGCCGGGGTGGACGGGCTGGTGCTCGTCGCCGCGGGCGCGGGCGGGCACACCGGCGCGACGGCGGGTTTCGCCTTCGTCGAGGAAGTGCGGCAGTTCTGGGACGGGCCGCTGGTGCTCGGCGGCGCGATCTCGACGGGGCATGCGGTGCGCGCGGCGGAGATTTTGGGCGCCGACCTCGCCTATCTCGGCACCTCGCTGATCGCCTGTGCCGAGAGCATGGCGGTGCCCGGCTACAAGGAGATGGTCGTCGCCGCGGGCGCCGAGGATATCATTCCTTCCAAGGGCATCACCGGCGTGACCGCCAACTGGCTGAAATCGAGCCTGATCGCTGCGGGATACGACCCGGCGAACATGCCCGAGGACAAGCGCCCGAACTTCTCGGACGCGCAGGACGACGCCAAGGCATGGAAGAATGTCTGGTCCGCCGGGCAAGGCGTCGGCGCGGTGCGCGGCGTCGAACCCGTCGCCGCTATCGTCGATCGCCTCGTGAAAGAATATGATGCCGCCGCGGCAAGGCCGCGCTTTGCTGCCGCCGAAGGAGTCCCCGCATGACCGCCGAACTCGTCGACACGATCCGGACCACGATCCAGCCCAACGATCACCCCTATATGAAGGACGCATGGCGCCCGACGTACAACGAATGGAACGCGGTGTTCGCCAATGGCGATGCCGAGGTGATCGGGACGATCCCGACCGACATCGACGGCGTTTATGTGCGCACCGGCGAGAACCAGATCCACGAGCCGATCGGGCGTTATCACCCCTTCGACGGCGACGGCTTCATCCACGCCATCTCGTTCAAGGACGGCCGCGCGAGCTATCGCAGCCGTTTCGTGCGGACCAAGGGGTTCGAGGCCGAGAAGGAAGCCGGGCGCTCGCTGTGGGCGGGGCTGATGGAGCCGCCGCACAAGTCGACGCGCCACGGCTGGGGGGCGCAGGAATGGCTGAAGGATTCCTCCTCGACCGACGTCGCGATCCATGCGGGGAAGATCATCTCGACCTTCTACCAGTGCGGCGAGGCCTATCGGCTCGACCCCTTCACGCTCGAACAGTTCGGCACCGAAAGCTGGGTGCCGCTCGACGGCATCTCGGCGCATTGCAAGGTCGACCTCGCGACCGGCGAGCTGATGTTCTTCAACTATTCGAAGCACGCGCCCTATATGCATTATGGCGTCGTCGGAGCGGACAACAAGCTCAAGCATTATATCCCCGTCCCGCTCGCCGGGCCGCGGCTGCCGCACGACATGGCGTTCACGAAGAATTACACGATCCTCAACGACATGCCGCTCTATTGGAACGCGGAACTGCTCGAGCGGAACCTGCACGTCGTGCAATTCCATCCCGACGAAAAGACGCGCTTCGCGATCATCCCGCGGCATGGGCAGCCCGAGGATATCCGCTGGTTCGAGGCCGAACCGACCTACACGCTGCATTGGCTGAATGCGTGGGAGGAAGGCGACGAGATCATCCTCGACGGCTATTATCAGGAAGAGCCGATGCCGAAGTCCTATCCGAACGCGCCCGAGGGGCTCGAGCGGATGATGGCCTATCTCGACCAGGGACTGCTCAAGCCGCGGCTCCACCGCTGGCGCTTCAACCTCAAGACCGGCGAGACGACCGAGCAAAGGCTCGACGAACGCGACCTCGAATTCGGCATGTTCAACCATCGTTATGCGGGCAAGCCCTATCGCTACGCGTACAGCGCGATCCCCGAGCCGGGCTGGTTCCTGTTCCGCGGTCTCGTCAAGCACGACCTGAATGCCGGAACGAGCGAAGAATATGAATTCGGCCCCGGCCGCTTCGGCAGCGAAGCCCCCTTTGCGCCGCGCATCGATGCGAAGGACGAGGACGACGGCTATCTCGTCTCGTTCATCGCCGACCTCGAGACCGACCGCTCCGAATGCGTGCTGATCGACGCGAAGAATGTCGCGGCGGGGCCGGTGTGCCGGATCATCCTGCCCGAACGCATCTGTTCGGGAACGCACACGGTGTGGGCGAGCGGCGACGATATCGGCATGGGCGAAAACAGCGTGCTGGCCGCCTGAGATGATCGTCGCGGGCGAGGAAAAGCGGCGGCGACATCGGGCGAGCGGCTGGTGGGGCGACGAGACCTTCGCCAGCCTGTTTGCAGCCAATGCGGCGGCGCATCCCGCGCGGCTCGCGCTGGTCGATGCGCCCAACCGCGGCGATTTCGCCTTCGGCGAGTCGCGGCGGCTCAGCTATGCCGAACTGGCGGCGGAGATCGACCGGCTCGCGGGGGCGCTCGTCGGGGCGGGGATCGGCAAGGACGATGTGCTGCTCGTCCAGCTTCCGAACATCAGCGAATTCGTCGCGCTCTATTTCGCGGCGGCGAAGATCGGCGCGATCGTCAGCCCCGCCGCGGTGCAATATCGCAGCCATGAGCTGAAGGGCATGATCGGCGTCGTCGAACCCAAGGCGTTCGTCTGCGCGACGCAGGTCAAGGGCTGTGACCATGTCGGCGTGGCGGCACCCCTACTCGATGGCATCCAGTTGATGACCTTCGGCCCCGATACGCCCGCCGGAGCGCTCGATCTCTCGACCGCCGCCGGCGACGCCGATGCGCTCGCCGCCCATGTCGCGGCGAGCCCCGTCGACGCCGACGATATCTTCACCATCTGCTGGACCTCGGGCACCACCGGCGTTCCCAAGGGCGTGCCGCGCAGCCACAATCACTGGATCGCGGTCGCGGGCGCGGGTTACGAGGCGATGAAGGTCGGGCCGGGCGATGTCCTGCTCAACCCCTTCCCGCTGATCAACATGGCGAGCATCGGCGGCATCACCATGTGCTGGCTGACGAGCGCGGGGACGATGGTGCTGCACCACCCCTTCGACCCCGGCATCTACCTCAAGCAGATCGCGACCGAGCGGCCGAGCCTGACGATCGCGCCGCCCGCGGTGCTCAACATGCTGCTGCAGAATGAGGCGCTGCTTGCGTCGGTCGACCTCTCCAGCCTGCGCGTCATCGCATCGGGATCGGCGCCGCTCGCGCCCGCGATGGTGCGCGGTTTCCAGGAAAAGCTGGGCATCATCATCGTCAATGTCTTCGGGTCGAACGAGGGGATGAGCTTCATCACCGGCGAGGGCGACATGCCCGACCCCGACAAGCGCGCGAGCCTGTTCCCGCGGCGCGGCACGTACCAGCGCCCCTATGGCGAGGGGCGCGCGCCCAATATCGAAAGCCGGCTCGTCGCGCCCGGCGGCGGCGATCCGATCGAGGCCGACGGCGTGTCGGGCGAGTTGCAAATCCGGGGGCCGACGCTGTTCGAGGGCTACCACAACGCCCCCGAGCGCACCGCCGAGGCCTTCACCGGCGACGGCTGGTTCCGCACCGGCGACCTGTTCGAGATCGCCGAGGGCGGCGACTTCTACCGCTTCGTCGGGCGCTGCAAGGATCTGATCATCCGCGGCGGGGTGAACATCTCGCCCGAGGAGATCGACCAGTTGCTTGGCGGGCATCCGCTGCTCGCCGAGGCCTGCACCTTCTCGCTCCCCGATCCGACGATGGGCGAGCGTATCGGCCTGGCCTATGTGCCGCGCGGGGCGGACGATGTCGGGATCGGCGAGGTCGCCGACTATCTGCGCGGGCACGACCTCGCGGTGTTCAAACTGCCCGAGCGCCTGTTCCGCTTCGACGCGCTGCCGCGCAACGTCACCAACAAGGTGATGCGCAGCGAGGTGCGCGAACGGGCGCTCGCCACTCTCGAAAAGGAAGCCTGACATGGCAAAGGACGTCTTCATCCTCGGCGGCGCGCAGACCGATTTTTCGCGCAACCTCGAACGCGAGGGCGGCGGGCTGTTCGAGCTGTTCCGCGATGTGGCCGAAGCCGCGTTCGTTGCCACGGGCATCGAACCCAAAGAGGTCGAGACCGCGCATGTCGGCAATTTCGTCGGCGAATTGTTCGCGGGACAGGGCCAACTCGGCGGCTTCTTCGGCCATGTCCATCCCGACCTCGCGGGCATTCCCGCGTCGCGGCACGAAGCGGCCTGCGCGTCGGGCAGCATCGCGATCCTCGCCGCGGCCGCCGAGATCGAGGCCGAACGCTACGGCCTCGCGCTCGTGCTCGGGATCGAGCTGATGCGCAACGTCCCCGGCCAGCGCGCCGCCGAATATCTCGGCGCCGCCGCCTGGGCCGGCCGCGAGGCGCAGGAGGCGCGGTACCTCTGGCCGTATATGTTCGCGCGCGTTGCCGAGGAATATGAGGAGCGCTTCGGGCTCGACCGCGCTTATCTGCGCGGCATTTCGGCGAATAATTTCGCCAATGCGAAGCGCAATCCGAACTCGCAGACGCGCGGGTGGGCGATCACCGACGAACATCTCGGCGAGAATGACGAGGTCAATCCGCTGATCGAAGGCTCGCTACGCAAGTCCGATTGCGGGCAGGTCACCGACGGCGCCGCCGCCATCTTCCTCGCCTCGCGCGAGGTCGCCGAAGCTTATGCCAAGCGCCGCGGGATTCCGCTGGAGAGCATTCCGCGTATCAAGGGCTGGGGCCACGCCACTGCCCCCCTGCTCTATTCGACGAAGGTCGCGGACAGCCGCGGCGGCGACTATGTCTTCCCGAGCGTCCGCAAGGCGATGATGGATGCGCTCCGCCGCGCCGAGATGCCCGACATCTACGCCTGCGACGGGGTCGAGGTGCACGACTGCTTCTCGATCACCGAATATATGGCGATCGACCATTTCGGGATCACCAAGCCCGGCGAAAGCTGGCGCGCGGTCGAGGATGGCACGATTGCCTTGGGCGGCAGACTGCCGGTCAATCCGTCGGGCGGGCTGATCGGGCTGGGGCATCCGGTCGGCGCGACCGGGGTCCGGATGCTGCTCGACGGCTGGCGGCAGGTGACGGGCAACGCCGGCGACTATCAGGTCGAGGGCGCGAAGAATTTCGCGACCTTCAACGTCGGCGGCAGCGCCACGACCGCGGTCAGCTTCGTCGTCGGCACCTGATTTGACCGACGTCTATATCTACGACGCGGTGCGGACACCGCGCGGCAAGGCGCGGCCCGACGGCGGACTCGCGAGCCTGAGCCCGCAGGAACTGGTGCGCCAGCAGGCCGCGGCGCTGGCGGCGCGCCGCGGCGACTTTGTGCCCGAGGCGCTGATCCTCGGCTGCGTCACGCAGAGCGGGACGCAGGGCGGGCATATCGCGATGCTGGCGAAGCTGCACGCGGGGCTGCCCGACGGATGTGCGGCGCACAGTATCAACAATTATTGCGCCTCGGGGCTGTCGGCGATCGGCGCGGCGGTCGCGAAGGTCGCGAGCGGCGAAATAAGCGTCGCGCTGGCGGGCGGGGTCGAGTCGATGAGCTCGGCGCCCTTCCTCGGCGACCGCGCGACCTTCTATGCCAACGACGAATTGCCGCCGCGCGCGCGCTTCGTGCCGCCGGTGCTGGCGGCCGACCGGCTAGCGCATGCCGAAGGCATCACCCGCGCCGAACTCGACGCCGTCGCCCTCGCCTCGCAGCAGAAAGCGGCGGCGGCGGAGGGTGACGCTCTGCTGCAAGCCTCGCGCATCGCCACCGGCGCGCTGACCGGCGAGCAATGCATCAGGCCGCAGACGACGGCGGAGACCCTCGCCGCCGCGCCCGCGGCGTTCGGCGAATTGCAGGCGCAATATGCGGGCGCGCTCGAGGGCGCGACGTTCGAGCCCTTGCACGCGGTCGCCCACGCGCCGCCGATCTGCGACGGTGCCGGGCTGGCGCTGGTCGGCGGTGCAGGGCTCGGGCCGAAGCCGCGTGCGCGCGTCGTCGCCTTTGCCGAGAGCGGCGGCGATCCGACGGCGTCGCTGACTGCGGGCTTTGCCGCGATGGACAAAGTGCTCGCGCGGTCGGGGCTGTCGCTCGCCGAAATCGACCGGATCGAGTTCATGGAGGCCTTCGCCGTCACCATCGCCAAATTCCTGCGCGACCGGAGCGCCGACCCGGCGCGCGTCAACGTCGGTGGCGGGCACCTCGCCAAGGGGCATCCGATGGGCGCGAGCGGGGCGATCCTGACCTCGTCGCTGCTCGATGCGCTCGATGCCTGCGGCGGGCGCCATGGGCTCGTCGTGCTGACCGGGGCGATGGGGGTTGGTGCTGCGATGCTGGTCGAGCGGCTCGGCTGATTTCCGGCTGGACAGGCGCGCGGCGGACCCGCACAAGCCGCCAAGGAACCCGGCACAGGAGGCGGTCATCGATATCCAGCACGCGCAGGCAGAATTTCGCGCGGCTTATCAGGGCGGTGCGCCGGGCGTCTTCGCGTCGGGGCTGGCGTGGCTCGCGGCCGATGCGGCCTGGTATGTCTGGGGCGGGCTCTATGCCTTTTTCACGCTCTTTATCGGCGGCATGCTGATCATGCCGCTGGCGCTGCTGATCGCGCGGCTGTTCCGCGCGCCCAAGGTGAGCAAGGGCAATCCGCTGACCCTGCTGGGGTTCGAGGCGGTGCTGCCGCTGTTCGCCGGACTGCTGATCGCCTGGGGGCTGATGCCGGTGTCGGAAAGCTTCGCCTTTGCCGCGTTCGCGCTCGTCATCGGCGCGCGCTACCTGAGCTTCGCGACCATGTATGGCGAGCGGCTCTATTGGGCGCTCGGCGCGGTGCTGTTCGCGATCGGCACTGCCTTTGCGATCAGGCCCGACCTGCTGCCCGTGCATGTCACGCTGGTGGTGGGCGCTGCCGAACTGCTGTTCGCGGCGCTGCTCTTCACGCGCTGGAATGCATCGATCGCGCGGAGCGCCGCCGCCTAGACGGCGGGGCGCCGCGCGTAATAGCCGAAGCCCGCGATGACCGCGTAACAGGCGGCGGGGAGCAGCATCGCCGTCGCGAGGCTGCCGCTGGCATCGGCGATCGCGCCGGTCACCACCGGCACCACCGCACCGCCGAAGATCGCGACGTTGATGATCCCCGACCCGTCGGCCGCGCGCGTGCCGAGCTTTTCGCAGGCGAGGCTGAAGATCGTCGGGAACATGATCGAGTTCATCAGGCCGATCGCCAGCAGGCTGTAGCCCGACACGACGCCGGTCGTGTTCGTCGAGACGAGGATCAGCGTGATCGCGCCGAGCGCGACGAGGGCGAGCAGCTTGCCCGGGCTGACGACGCGCATCAGCGCCGATCCGATGAAGCGGCCGACCATCGCGCCGCCCCAATAGAAGCCGATCAGCTTGCCCGCGGCCTGTTCCTCGAGCCCCATCACACCGGGCTGCATCAGATAATTGACGATCAGCGAGCCGATCGACACCTCTGCCCCGACGTAGAGGAAGATGCAGAGCGCGCCGAAGCTGAAGCGCGTGCGGGTGAGCAGGTCGTTGTCATAGAGCCAGACCGCAGGCGCGAGCAGGATCGTCAATACGCCAATGACCGCATAACCCTGCGTCGCGGCCACCGCCCCCGCGATAATCAGCGCAAGGCCGGCGGCATAGCGCGGCGCGCGAACCAGCTCGCCGCCCGCCATGCTCGCCGCGTCATGCGGCAATTTATTGCGGAATGCCCAGACGATCGCCGCCACGACGACCAGCGCGACGGCGATGCCGAGATAGCCGTGCATGATCGCCTTGCTCTCGGCGATCCGATAGGCGTCGAGCTCGGCGCCCGACAGCTGGTCGGCGGTGACCGCCGCGAGGCTGCCGAGGATCAGGATCGAGCCGACGATCGGGAACACCGTCGTGCCGAGCGAATTGAACGCCTGGGCAAAGGTCAGGCGGCTGTGCGCGGTTTCGGGCTTGCCGAGCAGCGAGATCAGCGGGTTCGCGACGACCTGGACGATCACGACGCCGCTCGCGAGCACGAAGAGTGCGAGCAGGAAGAGCTCGTAGACGGCATTTTGCGACGCCGGGATGAAAAGCAGGCAGCCGACCATCATCGTCAGCAGCCCCGCGACCGCGCCGCGCATATAGCCGATCTTCTTGACCAGCTTCGCGCCCGGAATGCCGATCAACAGATAGGCGGCGAAGAAGCAGAATTGCACCAGCATCGCCTGGGTATAGTTCAGCGTGAACAGCTCTTTGAGCTTGGGAATGATCACGTCGTTGAGGCTGGTGATGCCACCGAAGATGAAGAAGAGCCCCATGACGAACAGGCGCAGCTCGGGGGCATCCACATGCCCGCCGCCGCCCTCGCTCGCCACCGGATCGCTGCTCGTGATATCCGGCGCCAATGCCATGTCTCTCTCCCCGACCTTTGTTATTTATGCCGTTGTGTCGTCATTTTGCCTTGGGCGGGCAAGGCAGATTCTCGCCGACCGCCTGAACATTCGTATGCAGCAGCGTCGCGGCGAAGCCCTTGTCGGCGCTGACGCTGAGCGCATAGTCGAGCTTCTGGAGGTTCGCGCCCGCGTCGGCGAAGCAGCGCAGCGGGATGCGGAACGAACTCACCTGCCCCTTCGGCGCCGCCTTGACCCAGTCGGAAACGTCGAACGCCTGCCCGCCGAGTGCGACGGTGACCGGGCCGGTGCCGAGCGCGTCGACGCGCCATTCGACGCGGAGGGCAAAGCTGTTGTTGAGCTGGCGCGAGAGGTCGGCGTAAGGCCCCGAGAGGTGGAAGGAGGCGGGACCGGTCCAGGTGAAGCTCTTGCCGTCCTCCTGCGCCTTCACATCGACCGAACGCGCCGCGATCAGCCCGCCGGGGCTGGTCACCGGCGCGGAATCGACCGGGCGCGCGCCGCCCGCGTCGGTGACGGTGAGCGCCCAGGGCGCGCGCGCGCGTCCGCCGGCGAAATAGGTCTCGACATTGAGCGCCTGTGCGATGTCGATGCCGAGTTCCTCGGACAGCGGGCCGACGGGCTTGCTCTCGCCATATTTGAGGCCGTAGCCCGTGGCGAAAAGCGGCTTTTCGACCGGCGAGCGCGCGTCGGCGGGCCAGGCGAAGGGCAAAGTGCCGGTGAAGGGGCGCGCGGTCTTACCGTCCTTGCCCGCGACGAGCACGTCGGCGACGCCCGCGCCCTGCGAGCCGGGCAGCCAGCCCGCGACAAAGGCGTCGGCGGCATTGATCTCGGGGCTGGTGAACATCGGGCGCCCCGAGAGGAAGAGCGCGACCACGGGGATGCCCGCGGCCTTCAATTTCTTGAGCGTCGCCAGATCGGTCGCGTCATTGGGCTGATAATCGAGCGTCGGCACGTCGCCCTGGAACTCGGCATAAGGCGCCTCGCCGAAGACGACGATCGCGACGTCGGGCTTTTCCTTGTAGGCGCCGCCGTCGGACAGCGTCGCCACGCCGCCCGCATCGCGCACCGCCTTGTCGAGGCCTTCCCAGATCGTCTGGCCGTTGGGGAAATCGCCGCGCACGACGTCGGTGCCCTGCCAGCTGATCGTCCAGCCGCCCGACTGCATCGCCATATTGTCGGCGCCGGGGCCCGTGACGAGCACCCGCGCGCCGGGCTTGATCGGCAGCAGGCTGCCATTGTTCTTGAGCAATACGAGTGACTTGGCGACCGCTTCGCGCGCGACGGCGAGATGGTCGGGGGTGCCGAGCGCCTTGACTATGCTGCGGTCGACATGGCCCTCGGGGAACAGGCCGAGCTTGTATTTCACGCGCAGGATGCGGCGCACCGCATCGTCGAGGCGCGCCTGCGAGATGGTGCCGTCCTTCGCCTGTCTGACCGTGGTGTCGTAGAGGCCCTTCCAGCTGTCGGGCGCCATGAACATGTCGAGCCCCGCGTTGATCGACTGGGCGCAGTCGGTGACGCTGCATCCCGCGACCTGGCCATGGCCGTTCCAGTCGCCGACGACGAAGCCCTCGAAGCCCATCTTATTTTTGAGCGCGTCGGTCAGCAAACCCTTGTTGCCATGGTGCTTGACCCCCTGCCAGCCCGAGAAGCTGGCCATCACGGTGAGCGCGCCGGCGTCGATTGCGGCGGGATAGCCCATCGCATGCTTCGCGATCAGTTCCTTCTCGTCGATCTTCGCGTCGCCCTGGTCCTTGCCTTCGAAGGTGCCGCCGTCGGCGAGGAAATGCTTGGCGGTCGCGGCGACATGCGCGGGGCCGACGCTCTTGCCCGACGCGAGCGGGCCCTGCAGCCCGATCACCATCGCCTTGGCATAGTCGGCGATCAGCTTGGGGTCGGCGGCATAGCCTTCGTAGCTGCGGCCCCAGCGGAGGTCCTGCGGCGCCGCGAGCGTCGGGGCGAAGGTCCATTCGATTCCGCTGCCCGCGATCTCGGCGGCGGTGACGGCACCGATACGCTGGATCAGTTCGGGATCGTGCGCGGCGCCGAGGCCGATATTGTGCGGGAAGAGCGTCGCGCCGGGGACATTGTTGTGGCCGTGGACGGCGTCGACGCCGAAGATGATCGGGATCGCGACGCCGTTCGCTTGGCGTTTCATCGAGACCGCGCGGAATTCGCCGACGAGCTTCGCCCAGTCGGCGGCGCTCGAACGTTCGTTGCCGTTCGGGCCGCTGTTGCCGCCGGCGAGGATCGAGCCGAGCGGATAGGTTTCGAGATCCTTGGGGGTGATCGTGCTGATATCGCCCTGGATCAGCTGGCCGACCTTCTGCTCGACGGTCATTTTTGCGAGCAGTGCATCGATGCGCTTTTCGGTCGCGGCGTCGGTGATCGTCGCGGGGCTCTTCGCGGCGGGCCAGAGGTCGGGATGGACGCTTGCGGCACCGGTGTCCGCGGGCTGCGAAGCCACATTGGTCGCAGTTCCCGCCAGCAAAAGCGCCGTCGTCATGGCAAGTGCGGAACGCCGCATCGTCTCTCCCATCCCTCTATATGTGAACGTTATCAAGTGACGCTCTCGCATAGCAAGCGAAGGAAATCAAGCGCGCTATTCGGATTGCATCAGCGCAGCCGCGGCATCGTCGCGAGGAGGAGCACCGCGACGCTTGCGAGCCCCGCGAGCAGCAGGAACAGCGCGTCGAAGCCGAAGCCGGGGACGAGCGAGATGGTGAGCCAGGGCATGATCAGCGACGGCACGGTGTTGGTGAGGTTGAACAGACCGAGGTCGCGCGCGCGATGCTCGGCACGCGGCAGGATGCGCAGGGTCTGGCCGCTGTGGAGCGAGAGGAAGATGGTCGCGGCGATGCCGAAGACGACATAGCTCGCCTTTGCAGCGAAGAGCGTTTCCGACATGGCCATCGCGGCGAGGCCGAGGCTGAGGATCGTCACGCAGATCACCAGTGGCAGGATCGGGCGCCCGGTGCGGTCGGCCCAGCGGCCGGCGAGGAGCGCGAGGGGGACCGCGACGGTCAGGACGAGGCTGAAAAGCCGGGCGGTTTCGCTGTCGGTGATCGCGGGCTCGATCGAGCGGAACCAGAAGAAGAGGTAAGCGAAAAGCGCGGCTTCGGCGATCTGGACGAGCAGGCGGGCAAACCACATGCGCGCGACGATCGTGGGCGGGCGCGCTGGCGCTTCGTGGCTGCTGGGGACCGAGAGCTCAGGAAAAGGGCGCGGGCGGCCGAAGAGCAGCACGGGGAGCACCGCGCCGGCGACGAGCAGGCCGACGAGCACGAGGCGGCCGTCGGCGTCGGCGAGGCCGGGGATGGTGACGAAGGCGCACGATATCGCGCCGAGCGCGGGCGAGAAGGCGAGCAGCCCGCCGAGCAGCCCCTTCTGATGGTCGGGCACCAGGTCGCCGCCCCAGGCGGCGAGCGGCCCGAGCATCATGTTGAGCGCGAGCTGCCAACCGACGATGATCGCGATCAAGGTCGGCACATCCTCTGCCAGCGGCACCGCGAGGAGCAGCGCGATCGTCAGGATCAGCCCGGCGACGATCCAGCTGCGCCGGTTTTGCGTACGGTCGCTGAGCCAGCCGAAGAGCACCCCGCCGGTGCTGGCGGCGATCGCGCCGAAGAAGGTCACGTAACCCAGCGCCTGGATGTCGCCGTGCCCCGCGAGCGCGGTCATCCGCACGGGGAGCAGGATCGTCAGGAAGGGCACATAGGCGATCGCGCCGCCCGCCGCGGCGAGCGCGTAGAGCAGCAGGAAGCGGGTCGACTGGCGGGGCTCGGACGCCTCAGCCATCACGCGCGGGCGCCGCGGTCGAGCCGCGCTCGATCAGGCTGCCCTCGACCACCGTCGGCTCGGTCGGGCGCGGCGCGCCGCGCTGCGCCGCGATGATGAGCTCGACCGCGCGCGATACCGTCGCGGCGATCGGCTGGTCGACCGCGGTGAGCCCCGGCGGGGTGAAGCGGACGATCGGGGTGTTGTCGAAGCTGACGAGCGACAGGTCGCGCGGCACGTCGAGCCCGCGCTCCTGCGCGACCGCCAAGGTCGCGAGCGACATCTGGTCGTTGCTCGCGATGATCGCGGTCGGTGGATTGGCGAGCCCCAGCAATTGCTGCGCCGCGACCGCGCCCGACGCCGCGCTGAAATCGCCCTCGGCGAGCAAATCGTCGGTCGGCAGGCCCGCCGCCTCCATCTCGGCGCGCCAGCCGTCGATGCGCCAGTGGCTGAGGTCATATTCGACCGAGCCCGAGATGAAGCCGATGCGCGTGTGGCCGAGGTCGATCAGGTGCCGCGTCGCGCGCGCCGCCGAGCCCTCGTCGTCCATCGTCAGCGCGATGCCGGCATCGCCGCCGTGCGAGCCGATGCGCGCAAAGGGGATGCGCTGGCCGTGCAGCAGATCGACGATCAGCGGATTGTCCGAGTGCGGCGGGGTCAGGATCACGCCGTCGGGCTGGAGCGCGGCGATGATCGCGCGCAGCTCGCGCTCGACATGGTCGTTGTGCGTGTCGACCAGCTCGAAGATCATGCGGTAACCGAGCTCGGCGCATTTGAGCATGCCGCCGAACAGCATCTGGTCGACCCAGTCGGTGCCCTCGCGCGCGTTCCAGTCGGCGATCGTGCGTTCGCGGTCGTTGATCGCGAGGATGAGGTAGGAGCGCGACCCACTCATCCGCTGCGCCGCGATCGAGGGGACATAACCCAGCTTGTCGATCGACGCCTGGACGCGTTCCTTCATCTCGGGGCGGACATTGGGCTCGTCGTTGATGACGCGGCTCACCGTCTGCAGCGACACCCCCGCGTCGGCCGCCACATGCTTGATCGTCACCGACTGCCGCCGACGTCCCATTATCGTGCCTGGTCCCCACTCGCCGAACAGGCGGCCCTGCTAGCCGCATCTTCGCCGCATTGCCAGACGCGAACCCAGTCGACCTCGAAGCTTTTGGGATAGCCGCGGCCGTCGACGCCCTTTTCGGTGCGGCTTTCGGCGAGCCCGCCACCGACCGCGAGGTTGAGCAGCAGGTGGAAGGGGCGGTCGAAGGGCGCGTTAGGGTCTTTCGAACCGGTTGTGCTCCAGTCGCCCGCCTTCTGGACGGCATAGACCTTGCCGTCGATCGTCCAGCTGATGCGCCCGGCTTCCCAGACTATGCCGAAGACATGGAAATCGTCGATCGGCGCGGGCAGCACCGTCTCGTCGCCCTTATGCTTGTTCGCGGGCCATTGCCCGCCCGAGTGGAGCGTGCCGAGGATGCGGTTCTCGATCCCGCCGGGGCACTCCTTGCACTTCGCGCCGAGGTTCACCGCCTCGAGGATGTCGATCTCGCCCGAGGCGGCCCAGGTGCCGTAATGATGGTCCTCGGGCAGCATCCAGATCGCGGGCCAGGTGCCCTGCCCCTGCGGCAGCCTGGCGCGCACCTCGACCTTGCCATAGGTCCATGCCGCCTTGCCGCGGGTGACGAGGCGGGCGGAGCTGTATTCCTTCGTGGCGCGGGCGTTGGCCTTGGCGGGGTCGCCGCGCTGCGCCAGCGGGAAGGCGGGGCCGCTTGCCGCTTCCTTGCGCGCGGTGATGATCAGCTTGCCGTCCTTGATCGCGGCATTAGCCTTGCGGTCGGTGTAGCATTGGCGTTCGTTGTTGCCGCCGCCCCAGCAGTCGACGTCGAAATCCCATTTCGACCGGTCGATTTCTGTTCCGTCGAAGTCGTCGGACCAGACGAGCTGCCAGCCGTCGGACGCCGCCGCGGGGGTCGCGGCCGCCGCCGCGAGCAGCAGGGCGAGCGCGGTCCTCATGCGGCTTGCGGGACGTCGGCGCCGCAATAGCGCGCGACATAGGCGTGGTGATCGGGGAGCTTGGCGACGGTATCGGCGACCTGCTGGCGGATCATGCCGAGCAGGCGGTCGAGTTCGTCGTCGCTGAGCTTGGTCGTGACGGGGTGATAGCTTTGCGGCTCGATCCCCTGCCCCATCATCACCTGCACCCAGCTGTTCTCGGCGAAAAGCTCCTCATTCTTGCGGAAGACGCGGCCGGTTTCGCGGAACAATTCGATCTTCTGCGCGAGGCTGTCGGGGATTTCCATGTCGGCGCACTGGCGCCAGAAGGCGCTGTCGCGGCGATTGGTGGCTTTGTAGTGGAGGATCAGGAAATCGCGGATCTGCAGATTGTCCTGCAGCTGCTGTTCCTCATATTCGGCGATGTCGCGCGCGCTGGGGCGGCCGAGCGGCAGCATGCGGATGAAGCGCAGCACGCTGCGCTGGATGAGGTGGATGCTGGTGGACTCCAGCGGCTCCATGAACCCCCCGGAGAGGCCGACCGCGACGCAGTTGCGCACCCATTGGCGGCGGCGGATGCCGGTGGTGAAGCGCAGGAAATTGGGCTCGGTCAACACCTCGCCCTCGACATTGCCGAGCAGCCGTTCGAGCGCTTCGTCGCGGCCGAGGTAGCGGCTGCAATAGACGAGGCCGTTGCCGGTGCGGTGCTGGAGCGGGATGCGCCACTGCCAGCCCGCGTCGTGCGCCATCGCGCGCGTATAGGGGACGGGCGGGCGGATGTTCGGGGTCTGGAGCGCGATCGCGCTGTCGCAGGGCAGCCAGTGCGTCCAGTCCTCGAACCCCGCGTGGAGCGCGCCCTCGATCAGCAGCGCGCGAAAGCCGGTGCAGTCGAGGAAGAGGTCACCCTCGACGCGGCGCTCGCCGTCGAGGATCAGCGCGGCGATGTCGCCGCTTGCCGGATCGAGCTCGACATGGCCGATCCTGCCCTCGATCCGGACGGTGCCATCGCCCTCGGCCATCTGGCGCAGGAAGCGCGCGTAGAGGCCCGAATCGAGCTGATAGGCGTAGTTGGTGCCGTCGTTGGGCAGGTGGGCGAACTTGCCCGCCATCGCGGCGACGAGCTCCATGCAATAATCGTCGTAGCTCTGCTCATGGCCGCGAGTGCGCCCGTGCAGCCAGAAATGCTGAAAGCCCGCCGACCAGTGGTCCTTGCCGGTAAGCCCGAAGCTGTGGAAATAGCGGTGCCCCTCTTCCTTCCAGTTGTCGAAGAGGATGCCGAGCTTGAAGGTCGCCTGCGTCGCGCGCATGAAATCGGCCTCGTTGATGCCGAGCAGCCGGTTGAAATTGACGAGCGGCGGAATGGTGCTCTCGCCGACGCCGATCGTGCCGATCGCCTCCGATTCCACCAGCGTCACGCTGACCGCGCGGCCCATGGTGCGCGCGATCGCCGCGGCGGCCATCCAGCCGGCGGTGCCGCCGCCCGCGATCACGATCCGCTGGATGGGCTGGGTCATCGGCTGAGCGTCCTCAAGAGGAAAGCGCGGAGGCGTCCGGCGCTTTCGGGGGTGAGCGGGGCGAGGACGCTGCGGGCACCCTCGGGGATATGGTCGGTGACGCTGGCGTCATTCGCGAACACATAATGGTCGAAGAGGGCGCGCCAGATCGCCTTGTCCTCGTCGGGCAGGTCGCGGATCGCGAGGATCGCGTGGTTGAGCGCCTCCTGCGGCTGGCCGAGGAAGGCCGGGGTGTCGCGCCACCAGTAATTGACGAGGATGTTGAAGGGATCGAGCCCCTCGACATGGTGCCACCACATCGACGGGATGAAGAGCGCGTCGCCGGGTTCGAGCTCGGCGACCTGCGCCGCCGCCATCGCCTCGGCGAAGCGCGGGTAGGCGGCGAGGTCGGGGGCGTCGAAATCGACCATGCTCACCGCGCGCCCCGCGGGGGTGTTGTCGATCGGGCCGAGGTAGAGGTTCTTGTACTGGCCCGGCGGGAAGAGCGTGAAGCGGCGGCGGCCCGCCGCGCAGCAGGCGAGATTGTCGGGGAAGTCGTTGTGCGCGGCGATGCGCGTCTTCGTGCCGATCCAGATGCTCTTGAGCGGATTTCGGTGCCCAAGGTCGAGCGGGTTGGCGGCGTCGAGCCCGTCGAAATGCGCGGGAATGTCGATCGAGGCGAGATAGACGGTGCGGTCCTCGCCGCGCTCCTCGGCGGTGTCGATCCCCGCGAAGATGTCGGGCAGCTTGCCGGTACCGGTGCGGAAATTCATTGCCATGCCGGCGTCGTAGAAGAGCCGCCCGTCGTGCCCCGGCGCGCCGATCGAGACGGTGAAGGGGCGATCGCGCGCGTGATCGAGGAGGTGCTGCCGCGCCGCGCGCGCGCTGCGCAGGCCCGCCTGCACCAGCGGCCAGTCGGCGACGAGGCCGCGCAGGATAAAGGGCTCGCGCGCGCCCGAGAGCAACGCGTCGAGCCCTTCCCCCTTATCGTATGCGCGCTCGGCCACCGTGGCGAGCCGCGGATAGATGGCGCCGTCGCGCTCAGCCATGGCCGAGCTTCGCATTGCGGCGGTCGACGAGCCCGGCGAGCTGCGATAGCGAGGCGAGCGCCATGAAGATCGGCATCAGATGGCCTTCGGCGTGGAGCTTGCCGAGCGTGTCGGGATCGAGCGCGCGAAGCTTGGCTTCGTCGATGATGTGGAAGCCGACGAGCGAATTGACCGAGCCGTCGTCGAGCGTGACCTCGAGCGTGAAGGGTTCGAGCAGGTCATGGTCGGCGAGTGCGGCGAAGAAGGCGGGGCTCGCGCGATAGCCCTCGTCGAGCGCGCCGAGCTTTTCGGCGATGTCTTCGAGGTAAGGCGTCGCCTGTCCGTCGGCGTCGAAAAGGCGGATGCCCTCGCCGCCCGCCGCGATGCGCGGGTGAGCGAGGTCGATATGCACCTGCCCCGGCCCGTCGCCGCTCGCCGGGCGGCCGACGAGGAAGGGCTGGATCGCGATCGACAGCGGGCGATAACGCGCGTCCCAGTGCTCGCCGTCGAGGAAGAGATTTTCGCCATTCTCGAAGCCGAAGAGCGCGACCGCGATGAACGGGTCCTGCGGATTTTCGCGGCGGAAGAGGATCGGATAATGCGCCTGCACCTGGCGGAACTCGCTCGGCACCGTCAGCGTCGCCATCACCGCGTCGCCGCGCGCCGCGCCCGCGCGCGGATCGATGCGCAGCTCGCGGTGGGCATTGGTGTCGAGGGCGGCGTGCTGGGTCATCGATGGTCCTTCATTCGGCGGCGGTCGCCGCGGCCGCGCCGAGCGCGCCCAGATAATCGCGATTGGTTGGCAGCGCGGCGGTGAGCGCGCGCGCGCGCTGGCGCGCTTCGGCGAGCGCGGTCACGGCACGGTCGCTGGATGTGAGGCCCGGAGGCGGAGCGACGCCCATGCCGTAGAGAATATATTGGTGGCTCTCGGCCGAGAAAATCTCGTCGACCTGCGGGAAGTCCCAGGCCGAGGGCGGCTGGTCCTGCCACAGGCTGAGCATCGCGGCGAGGGTCGCGGGGATATGCTCGGGGTCGCGCTGCGCGCGCCAATAGGGCTCGGTCCGGCGGCTCAGCACATAGTGGAGCTTGAGGAAGTCGACGATGCGGTTCCAGCGATAGCGGAAGAGCGCGTTGAAGCGCTGCGCATGGATCGGCAGCACCGCGGCGCTGGCGGGGAAATTGTCGACGAGGGCATTGAGCGACAGTTCGATCATCACGATCGCCGAGGCCTCGAGCGGTTCGATGAAGCCCGCCGAGAGGCCGACCGCAAGGCAATTGCCCTGCCAGAAGCGCGCGCGGTGGCCGGTGGGGAAGCTCAGGCGGCGGACGGGCACCTCGGGCGCGTGCGGGAGTTGTTCGGCGATATAGGCGCGGAGCTCCGCCTCGGCCTCGTCGTCGGAAAGGAAGCGGCTGGCGTAGACGCAGCCGATGCCGCGGCGGGTCGGCAGCGCGATATCCCAGATCCAGCCGGCGCGGTGCGCGGTCGAGACGGTCTGCGAAGCGATCGCGCTGTCAGGGTCGGTCGGCACCTGCGCCGCGAGCGCGCGGTCGTTGAAAAGCGTGTCGCTGCGGTCGATCCATTCGACCCCGAGCTCGCCGCCGATCAGCAGCGCGGCGTGGCCGGTGCAGTCGAGGAAGAGGTCGCCTTCGATTTCGCCGTGCGTGCGCGTGACGACCGCGGCGATGTGATCGCCTTCGCCGCGCCGCACGCCGGTGACGTGATCAGCGACATGGCGGACGCCGAGGCGCAGCTTCGCGTGCGCCATGAGGAGCGCGGCGAACTTACCGGCATCGAGATGGTACGCGTAATTGGCCGCGCCCTGATAGCCGGGCATCGCGCGCTGGCGCGGCGCGAGGTCGAGGTCGCAGACCGCCGCCTGCGCGGTCATCGCGGCGGCGAAGCTCTGCCCCGCCTCGCCCGCCTGCCACGCCGCGAGCAGTTCGCGCGTCGCCAGCGGCGGCGGCGGGGTGAAGGGGTGGAGATAGCGGTCGTCACCGGCGCCGCTGACCCAGCGGTCGAAGCGCGAGCCCTGCTTGAACGAGCCGTCGCAGGCGGCGAGGAATTCGCCCTCGTCGATGCCGATCGCGGCGAGCGTCGCGCGCATCGTCGGCCAGGTCCCCTCGCCGACCCCGATCGTCGGGATGTCGGGCGCCTCGATCAATGTGACGGAGAGCGCCGGGCGCGCCGCGGCGATGCGCGCCGCCGCCAGCCAGCCGGCGGTGCCGCCGCCGACGATGACCACCCTCTCCATCTCGCTCGTCATTGGGAACGTTCCTACGCGTTTCGCCGGCTGCCGTCACGCAAAAGAGCCGCACCTCCGGGGAGATGCGGCCCTCTCGCCAGGAACCCGGCGGGCGGCGCCGCCCTTAGAAGTTGAACCGGACGCCAGCCGCGTAGCGGGCGAAGCCCGGCGACGCGAAGGCGACATTGTTCTTGTGGCGCAGGTGCCCGCGGCGGCTTTCGCCGGTCAGGTTGATCGCCTCGACGAAGCCCGTGAGGCCCGGCATGAACTCGTAGCTGGCGCTGGCGTCGATCTGCCAATATTCCTCGACATAGAAGGGGTTGGGTCCCGTTCCTGCGAGGAATTTGTCGCGCCAGTTCCACGCGACGCGCGCCTGAAGTCCGTTCTTGTCGTAATAGGCGACCGCGTTGGCGCTGTCCGAGAGGCCGGTCAGCGCGAACTGCGGCACGGTCGACGGCTTGGTATTGTCGTATTTCGCGTCGCCGCGGACGATCGTGTAGTTCAGCAGCACGCCGAAGCCCGTGTCCCAGAAGCTGTGCTGGAGCGCGAATTCGAAGCCGTGGATCTTCGCCGACTGGTCGCTGTTGATCGGCGTCGCGATCTCGAAATTGAGTAGCGGATCGTCGGGAGTGCTGAAGATGATACCATCGCGGAGGCCATTGGCATCCTCGACCGGCAGGCCGGTGTTCGGATCGAGCCGCACCTGCACCGTGTTCGGATAGTTGCGGATGATGAAGTCGCGGATCTGCTGCGCGGTGGCATTGGCCCCGAGCGACGCGAGCGCGGCGTTGTAGCGCGGACCGAAGGCCGGGGTCCGCAGCCCGAAGGCGTCGGAGTCGATGCGCGTCGACGACAGGAAGTTCGACACGCGCTTGTGGAAGAAGCCCGCCGAGATGTAGCTTTCGCGCCCGTAATACCACTCCGCCGACAGGTCGATGTTCTTCGACTTGTAGGGGAGCAGACCCGGGTTGCCCTGGCTGCCGCCGCCGCCGCCGATGCGGAACAGCGAGTCGATCGTGCGCCCGCCCTGAAGGCTGGCATAGTCGGCGCGGGTGATCGTGTGGCTGTACGAAGCGCGCAGCTTCACATCCTCGATCGGCTCGATGTCGAAGTCGATCGCCGGCAGCCAGTGGTCGTAATCGCCCTTGAAGCGGGTGAAGTCCGAGTCCGGGCCATAGATGACGTTGAACTCGTTCGCCGCGACCCAGCTGGTCCCCGTGGGGATCGGCACCAGCGCCGAAGAGTCGACGCTGGTATGTTCGTAGCGGACACCCGCGGTCAGATGCGCCTCGCCCGCGCCGACGTCGAACTTGGTGCCGACCTGGATATAGGGCGACAGCGTCTTTTCGGTGAGGCGGCGGTCGACGGTGTAATTGGCGAGGCAGGTGCCCGGCATCGCGCTGCCCGTCGCGGGATCGCTGCACACTTCGTACAGATCCTCGATCAGGTCGGCCATGCGTTCGAAGTTGAAGGTGTAGAAGCTGGGGATGATGCCCGACGCCCCGTTCACGCCCTTGAACTTGTCGGGCAGCGTCTGGAGCTGGAAGATGTCGTCGGGGATGTCCGACGGCGGCCCGGCGCCGCCCCAGGTGTCGTTCTGGATGAAGCCATAGGCCGAGCGCACCTTGTTCTCGATGTACGAGACGCCGAAATCGATGCTGTCGAGGAAGGCGCCGTCGTGATCGTAGCGGCCCTTCAATTGGACCTGGTCGATCGTGTCCTTGAAATAGGCGTTGCGGAAGGCGTTGCCCGTCGAGCGGATCAGCCCCGCGTTCAGCGGGTCGATGCCGGGGTGCATGTTGTAGGAGATCACCGGCAGGTCGGAGTCGAAGTCGATCCGCTGGTTGGCGACGCCGAAGATCGCGTTGCCGACCGACACGCTGGTGCCATATTTGTTCGTCGGCTTGGACTCGGCGGTCGAGTGATGGAAGTCGAGCTCCATCGTCATGCCGCCGGGCGCCTCCCAGGTGAGGTTGCCGCCGAGCGACTTGTTCTCGGTGCGGTTCGCGACGAGCGAGCCGCTGTACGAAAGATCCTTGTTCTCGCCGGCGCCAAAGGCTTCGGAATAGAAGATCGGGCCCGCGACGGGGCCGTCGGTCCAGCTGCTCGACGTATTGTTGTGGTTGAACCACACGCCGACATTGCTGTTCCGCACTTCGACGGTGTTGCGCGAATAGGTGTAGTCGATCGTCGCGGTGAGCGAGTCGACCGGGCGGAATTGCAGCACCGCCTGGCCGTTGATGCGCTCGCGGTTGATGTCGTTGAGGTCGTAGGACGCGTTCTGCGGCACCTGGTAGACGTCGGTCGCGTCGGGGCGGTTGGTGATCTGCGCGAAGCGCGGATCCGCCGGGTTCTGGGTCAGCGAACCCCAGTTGTTCTCGTTGCCCAGATAGCCGTCGCGCCAGCCGACATTGGCGATGTTCACGCTGGCTTTGCGCTTCTGCCACGAGCCCGCGATCATGATGCCGACGCGGTCGTCGGCGAAGGTGGTCGAGAGGACGCCCGACACTTCGGGGGTGATCGGATTGCCCTCGTTGCGCGAGGTGTCGTAAACGCCCTTGACCGCGATGCTGCCCGAGAGGCCGGGCTTGTCGAGCGGGCGCGGGGTCTTGATGTTGATCGACGAGCCGATGCCGCCCGAGGGGATGGCGGCGCGGCCGGTCTTGTACACCTCGACCGAGGCGATGCCTTCGGACGCGAGGTTGGCGAAGTCGAACGAACGCGACGAAGGCGCGCTGGCGCCGTCGCCGAGCGACGAGGTCGGCATCGCACGGCCGTTCAGCGTGACGAGGTTGAATTCGGGACCGAAGCCGCGAACGGTGACGAAGCTGCCTTCGCCGTTCGAGCGGTCGATCGACACGCCGGTGATGCGCTGGAGCGATTCGGCGAGGTTGGTGTCGGGGAACTTGCCCATGTCTTCGGACGAGATCGCATCGACGACGCCCTGGCCTTCGCGCTTGATGTCGGCCGAGGCCGCCAAGCTGGCGCGGATACCGGTGACGACGATCTCGTCGCCGTCGGCGGCGCCTTCCGCCGGCGGCGCGTCCTGCGCCAAAGCGACCTGCGCCATGCCCATCAGCGCCATGGCCGACGTGCCGGCCAGAATCCTGGCGAGCCGAAGCTTATGCGAAGCCTGCATCCCTTTCCCTCCCGTTTAACCGCTCGTTTTTCGGCGGCATTTCTTCAATGTGAACGTTATCTAAATGAGAACGTTCTCATTGTCAACGCGGGTCGCATTGCATTCCTATGCAATCGGCGCGAAGCGGCCTGCAGTCGTCGACCTCATTCCTTTCCCTGTTTTTCGAAAGCTTGCGAGATGCGGCTCGCGCCATATCCGATCAGGAGCGAGGCCCCCAGCGTCAGCGCGCCGATCTTGTCCATCGAAGCCTCGAGCCTGCCGTCCGGGCAATTCATCGTCAAAGGATGCGAGGGCTGTTCCGACATGGCGTGCCATTGCGCGGTAAGCGGTGCGCCCTCGCCGAACCCATGCGCGATTTCATGGACCTCACAGGCCTCGGCTTTCGCGCCATCGGCGAAGATTTCGGCCGCGTCGGCGTGCGCGCCGCGACGGCTTTCCTCATCCTCCAGCCATTGTTCGAGCGCGCGGCGGCCTTCGTCCGCATCGGTTTCGCCCGACGCGTCTGGCGCTAGGGGCTCGGCCCCCTCAAGTGGGGCGGCGGATTCCAGTCCGCCCGCTCGTTCTGAAGGTCCAAAGGGTCGCCTTCCTTTTCTTCCTCCGCTTGTTCTTCGGTTGCCGGCTGTGCGGCTTCGTTGAAGCTTTCGGTCAGCGACGCTTCGCCGCCGTCCGATGCGGCGGTTTCGGCAGGGGCTTCGGGCGGCGCCGCTGCCGCGTTGAAGGCCTCGGTGGTTTCGCCGCCGGCCCAATAGTCGTCGGGTGCCTCGAGCGCCTCGTCGAACAGGGCCTCCGTTCCGGTATCGGCGTTCACATCGGCCTCGGTTTCGACATAGGGCTCGGCGGATGTTTCAACGGGCTCAGCCGGCGCTTCGACCGCTTCGGGCGGCGGCTCCGCGGCTTCGTTGAAACCGTCGCTGATCTCCGGTGCGCTCTCGGGCGGCGGCGGCGGAATTTCGGGAAACTCGCCCGTCTCGGTCATGGCTTCCTCCTCTCGTCGAAAAACTCGTCGTACAGCCAATGTTCGGCAGGACGCCCCTTCTGCGTTCGCGGCAGCGGCAGCGACAGAAGCAACGGATGCTCGACGCCCTCTTCGAACAGCACAAAATTGACCGCGCCCGTGGCGCTGTCGCTCGGCTTGTCGACCTTGAGCCCCGTGACATAGCGCTGCTGCGCCTCGCTGAAGCTCATCGCCTCGCCCAGATATTTTCGGTCATCGGCCGCCGGAAGCCTCAGCATGATCTTCAGATTGGTATTCTTGACCGCCTCCGACACGATCTTCGAGGGAATCTGTTCGACGATCGCCAGCCCCTGGCCGAAAGCGCGGATCTCGGCGAGCATGTCGACGAACAGCCCCACCGATTTCGCCTGCGAACTCTGCCCGACGACGTCGCCCGCCTGCCCGCCCGATCCCGCGGACTGCGACAAGAGCCGGTGCGCCTCTTCGACGATCACGAAATGGCGGAGGCCCGGCGGCAGCTTGCCGCCCGCCTCGCGCGCCTTCAGGTCCTCGGCCTGCCGATATTCGAACAAATAGCTCATCAGGAAAGCCATCGCGAGCGCCTTCTGCGACGCGTCGGGGATAGCGTCGAGTTCGACGATCACGGGGCCGCGAAACAATTGCGTGCGCAGCAGGTCATAATGCTCGGGCCTGGCAGTCCCGCCATTGCGTGCCGCCGAGAGACGGTAGGTGCTGTCGGCACGCTCGAAGCTCGACCCCAGAATGCCCGACGAAAGATTTTCGAAGCGGCGGCGAAAAATGTCGCGCATCTCGCCGGCGCGGCCCTGTCCCGCCGCGCCGCCGCCCGAAAACTCCTTTTCGACAAATGGGCCGAGCACGAAATCCTGCAGCGTGGCAAAGGAAGGAAATATCCGGGCCGGCCTGCCGCGCGTCGCCTCGACCCGACCGAGATGGGGCCCGCCGCGCGCGAACTTGCGATAACCGCAGCCGCCCGCCGACGGCGGCAGGGTATAATATTCGACCAGCGCCTTCTCCATCAGCAGCGCCAGCACGGGCTCCATCGGAAAGGCCGCCTCGAAGCAGGATTTGAGATAGGAGGCGTGGCGCGCGACGCTGATCCCCTCGGGCACGCGGATCGGATCGAAGCCCAGGAAGTCCTCGCCGGGATCGCCGTCGGCGTCGCCTTCGAAATTCTTGCGCTTGAGATAGGGCACCTTGCCCGCGAGTTCCTGATAATATTCGGTTTTGACCGGCTCGATGACCATGAAGGGAATGCGCAGCCGCGCCATCTCGCGCGCGAGGAACAAGGTGCTCTTGGTCTTGCCCGATCCCGTGCCCCCGACGATGAAGGCGTGTTTGGTAAGATCGCCCGGATCGATGCTGTGCCAGGCCGCGCCCTCGAGCGGTTCGGCTTCGTTGGCGTGGAGCGCGCCGGGCCGCCGCACCAGGCCGAGGCGCACGCGGTTCGCCGGCGGCGGCGTGAGTTGGCCGTCCTGGCCGACCACCGGCTGAAAGGCGAGATTGGGAACGACGAAGGGCGGGATCAGCTGGCTTTCGACGCCCGGGATTCCCTCTTCGTCGGCCGACGGCAGCCGGACGAGTTCCTCGGCCTCCTGCAAGGTGAAGAGATGCGGCAGGCGGAGGAGGAAATCGACCTCCTCGATCGCCTCGATCGGTGCGATACCGGCCTCTTCCAATTGCCGCTGCAAGACATTGCGCTGCCTCTCGCGCTGGGTGGTCGTCCAAAGTCCGGGGACGTCCATGTCGGGACGGTACAGCTGGGTGCCGGGGACGTCGCGCGACGGCGGCAGCACCTGAAAGGCGCGAAAGCCGCCGAAGCTTGCCGCCAGCATATTGGCGAGGCCGACCACGGCGCCGTCGTCCAGCCCCGCCACGCGCAACGAGGCATGGGCCAGATAGCCGGGGGGCAGCGAAAAGCGGTCGAAGGCCGAACGAAGCGACTGGACGTCGTCGAACCCGGCGCTCGCGAGTTGCCCGGCAAAGGGATCGAGGAAGCGCTTGAAGCCGAGCGCCAGCGTCTGGTTTTCGATCCGCTCGCCGGCCGCCAATGGATGCAGGCAGATCGAGATGACGAGCGGGGCGGCACGCTGCAATTCCTGGAACAGCGCCTTCAGCCGCGGTTTGACGGGATCGACCGGCCCCGGAAGCGGCAGGCAGAAGCGCTCGCTCATCAACTCGTCGGGATGCGTGTCGAGGTTCGGCAGGCGCCGCGTCCGCGCGTCGGACGCGGCCACGCCGAGAAACGTCGTTGCTCCGTCGTCACCGCGGCGCAGGTCGGACGAAGCGACCGGCAGATCGACGAACTCGAGGCGGCGCACGACCCGCGCCACGCGCAGCGCACAGTCGTCGAGCGACGCGTCGGGCTGCATCTTGCGCCAGCCATATCCCGCGGGCAGCATCGCTTCGGCCTGCGCCAGCCGGCGTTCGGCCTCCTCGGTCATCACGCCATGGAACCGCAGCGAGACCGAGGTCTCGCGGTGGTTGACCACGCGATATTCGGCGGCGATGCCGCAATCGCGCACGAGGTGCAGCGCGACGTGCGACCAGAAAGCGCGCTGGCCCGCGATCAGATCGAACAGCCGCGCATCGATTTCATTCCCTTCGACACGCGGGATCGTGAGGATGCGATATTCGGCGAGCAGATCCATCGTTCAGTTGAGGTCGCCGCCGTCGCGGCCGGCATCGTCCGGCGCGTCGTCGGCGCGTCCAAGGTGCTGCGGGTCGTCGTCATCGGCGGCGTCGACCGCCTCGGCGTCGGCGATCGGCTGCCCATTCGCCTCTTCTTCCCCCGCGGCGACAGGCAGCATGGGCGTGGCCGGAGGGCCCGACAGCGCGGTATTCGCCCCGCCGGGCAGCTGGCCGCCGATGACACGCGCGGCCAGCACGCGCTTTTGCTCGGCGGTGAGCGCGCCCGGCGTCATCAGCTGTTTCTGGAGGTCCATCGCGTGCTGGGCGTCCGTGCGCAGCACCTCGTTATGGCGCTCCTCGGCGGTGCGGAGCAATTCCCTGATCTCCTGCTCCGCGAGGTCAAACCGCGCCTCGAGCCCCTCGATCTCGCCGGTGAAGCGCATGCTGATCGCCGCCGGGCGAAGCCCGATCACCTTGATGATGCGCAGGGCATGTCCGGTATCGACGGCGTCGAACTGGCCGTCGCTGCCGTCCTCGCGCTCGATGTCGGCGGCGAGCTGCGACTGCCAACAGTCACCGAAACCCTGCTTGACGTCCGACGCCTGGCGTTTGACCTTGCGCAGATCCTTTCGACGCTCGGCGAGCTTCTTTTCATAATCGCGCACCTTTTGGATGCCGACGTGCAGCGTGGCGGCCGTCAGGTCGCCGACCCGCGTCGTGTTCAGAATGTCGAACCCGTGGAAAATCGACGCGCTGGTCGGCTTGTCGTCGAGGAAGGCCGCGATGTCGTCGATCTGGTCCGGCAGGACCGACTTGCCGAAAATCTCGTCGAGCCGCTGGTTGAGCGCCCGCCCTGCCGCCGAATTGACCAAGCCCGCAAGATCGCTGTTCTGGAAGAGAATGTTCCGGGCCGCCGCGATCGGGCCCACGCCGAAGCTCTGCCCGCTGAAACGCGTCGTAATCGTCAGCTTGTCGGTCGCGAACGAAATGCCGACCAGCCCGTAGGAATCGGTCGCCTCGATGCTCTGCGGCATCTGCCGCGCCAGATAGCTGATGTTCCATATTTCCAGCGTGCGGTCATGGATCGGCAGATGAAACTGCGAATCCCAGGTACAGACGAAGGTCCATTCGCGCGCGTTGAGCCCGCGGGTGAAGGCGATCAACTGGTCGTTCGACGCCTCGAAACGCAGATAGCGCGTTGCACGCGCGTTGCGGTCGAAGGGATCGTAGGGGACGAAAGGCGGCGCGGTGGCGGCATTGCTGGTCTTGACCCCGATCACCGAGGTCGGTTCGCGCGCCATGATCGCCACGAGCAAGGCCGGCGCCACGCAGAGCATCAGCGCTTCGATCAACAGGAAGCGATGATCCGCGACCATTTCGATGCTGGGATATCCGCGCTCGACCAGGAAGGACACGACCAGCACGGTCAGGGCGCCGAAGGCACCGCCGAGGAGGACGGAGCGGTTCGACAACATTTTCGCGGCAGCATATCCGCGCACGAACACCGCAGCGAACGCCAGGGCGCACAGCGGCACCGACGCGAGGTGGAGCAGTCCGCCCGCGCGCGATGACGGCACGTCGCTCGACATCGCGAGCAGCGCGAAGAGGAGGAAAAAGCCGACGACCATCGCGGCCCATATCTGTCCGTTGCGCGCGGTCAGCGGCGCGGGTGCGCCCAGCAGATGCAGCGGGTTCGGCTCGGTCAGCGCATTGCCCGCAACGCCCGAGCCGCCGAGTTGCGACCAGCCGAAGAACAGGAGCAGCATGTGCAGGCCGATGACGATCCACGGCAGCATCTGGGGCGCTTCGGCCATATTGGCGCTGGGGACGCCGATCGCGACACCCACGCCCTCGCCGAACAGCGCCGCCGCGATGTCGAACATCGCCAGCGTCATCAGGAACAGGCCGAAAGCCGAGCGTTCAGTGGCCTCCCGCTTCTCCAACCGCTTCAGCAAATCTCCCAGTTCCACGGACTCAGCCATGACGGTCCCACCCTCTTTGTACTTCAGAATCGCTTCTGACCCCGTCGCGATACTGATCAACAATGCCGCGCAAGCGCAAGAAATTTCACCCGAAGCAGGCTCCTGTTTCCTGCCGCTTGCGACCCGGCCGTTCGATCTTTTCCGGATATTCTTTATCGTATCGCCGCGTTTTTCTTATCCGGCGTCGAGAATCCATCGCGCGAGGGCGCCGCCGGGCGCGAGCAACTCGCTGGCGACGCGCAGATGGGCATCGCTTTGTCCGCCCTCCCCGCCCGTTCCCACGGTCGGATCCTGGAAATTGACCGCGACGACCACCAACGGCCCCTTGGGCGGCAATTGGGCGCAGCCGATGCGCGCCGGCTCGTCCTCGCCGGCGCGGGCGCCGACGACGAACACATAGGCCTTGGTATCGTAGCGCATCCCGGGTTCACCCAATGCCCGGATCGGCCGGCCGCCTTCGAACAGGACGTCGACCCCGCGGTAGCCGAGCGTCCGGCGCTCGCGCGCCTCGGGGCCGGCCGGGACTGCGCGCGCCCGGCAGCGGTCGCCGGTGTCCACCGCCCAGTCCGCGCCGCGCTTCGCCAGGCAAAGCCGGCCGCCGCGGATGTCGCGGTTGACCTCCCCGATCGTCTGCAGTTGGGCCGGGGTGGCACTTTCGGACGTCGGGGTCCCCGTCTTGGACAGGAGTATGAAATCGTCCGGCGCACCGGGGCGCCAGCGCATCACCCGGTCGCGCAAACCGAAGCGCGGTGCCGCCGCCGTCCCCACATTGGCGACATCCTCGAGCCCCCGGCAGATCGCCTGGTTGCGTTCGAAGGCCATTCTGGCCGGGCGATAGCTTGCTGGCCAGGGGCGAAGCCGCGCATTGACGCGCCGGCCGGTGACGAGCCGGGCATAGGATTGGGCGAGCACGATGTTGTTCCACGCATAATCCTGTCCGCCGAGGATGATCGGCACGACCTGGGCGCGGAACGACTGCAGGCCCTCGAGCGCCGGCCAATGGATGTTCGCCGGATTGGGCAGGCCCGCCGCCCAGTCGTCTTCGCCCCACAGCGCGAGCTTGTCGAGCCCCCGATGCCCCCCGGCATCGTCGGTGCCCTTACCGGGCGAATCCGGGCTGATGTAATAGCTCTCGAAATCGCGCTTCCAGGGGAGCTCGATCGTCCGCCTGCCGCCGCCGCGAAAGCAGGGGGCCGCCGCGCCGGCATTGCGGTAGTCGCGATTCGCGGACCGCGGTTCGGCCGGTTCGGCACAGCTGGTGAGCATCATCAACGCCGCGGCATATTGGTTCGACGAGAAGGCGATAAACTCCTGCGCGTCGATCCAGCCCCCGCTCCGGACGGCGGGCGCATGGAGGCTGCCGTTCAGATCGACGCCCAGGACCTGGTCGATCTGGTCGGCCCCGCCCGGCGTATCGGCGACCTCGAGCATCCGGCCATCCTTGTAGAAGGAACTGAAGATCGCCTCGGCCACCAGCGGCTTGGCGACCGAGCCCACGGGCATTTCGCGGAAATTCACGTCATAGTCGCCGAGCGGCCCCACCGGCCGGAACAGGTCGTTCCCTTCGCGCGAGGCCATCCCGAGGATTTCGCCGTTGCGCGCATCCATGATGGTGATCGCGGCGGGACGCCTGAGGCCCTGGGCGTCGTAGACGCTATCGAGCGCCTGCTGCGCGAATTGCGAAAGGTTGAAATCGAGCGTGGTCTCGATCGCCAGCTCCATCGACCGGGCGCGCGCAGGATTCCACTGCGCCCACGCCGACATCGACGACCGGGCGCTGCGGCTCAATCGCGCGTAGCGCTCGTTCCCGTCGATGGTTTCCGCGCCGACGACCCGGCTGCGCGGCACCTCGATGAAGTCGAGCCGCGCGCCGTCGGGCAGCGCGCCCGCGATGCGAAGGCAGGTGCCCGGTTCGACCGTCAACCGGTTGGTCACGGGATCGACCGCCGCCGCGTCTTCGCTGTTGCAATAATGCGCCTCTGCCGCAGCCGGCAGCGTCAACTGCCGCCCCTTGCGCCGATAGGCGAGAACCATGTCTCCGTCGCGGTCGGCGTCCGAACCCTTGCGCAACTCGATAGCCCCGCGCGACCCCGCCGCGACGTAAAAGCCGTCGTCCCAGCCGCCTCCGGCGACCCCCGCACGGTAGAGTGGCCGCCAGACTCCGTCGCCACCCGTGCCATTGAGCCGCACGAAAGCGGCGCTGTTGCGTTCCGAGCCCCGGTAGAGAAGATCGCCGTTCCAATTGGCCTGCGCGAGCGGAGAAATGATCGCGTGCGCTCCCGGCGCGATGCCGACGAGCACATTGTCGTCGATCCACAGCGCCGGATCGTTGCGCGCGATATCCTGGCGCAGATAGGATCGCTCGACATAGCCGCGAAGTCCGGGAATCTCGCGATTGGCAGCGTCGAGCCGTGCCTCGTCCAGCCGGACCACCGCCGAACGCCGCAATGTGTCCGCGTCCTGCCGCGCGGTGTCGAGCGCGTCGGTCGCAACGAGGATGTTGCGCGGGATGAGCACATGGTCGACGATCAGGCGATAGCCCTCGTCGGCGTCGCGGAGCTGCCGTTCGGGCGCCGTGATGCCGATCACCGGAAGCACGGTCAGCAGCGCGGCCGCGAACCCCGTTGCGACGAACTTGGATGCGCTCATGCGGCCTCCTCCCGTGTCGCCAGCGCGCAGACGAAGGCCGCGAGCAGCAGCGCCAGCCCGTCGGCGAGATCGCTGATCGAAATGGGCGACAGAAAATAGACATTGCGGCCCGTGAACGGGACCGCGAGCATGTTGGCGAGCGCCATGTAGAGGCTGCCGGCGAACAGGATGAAAGCCCCCGACACGGCCGAGAGCGGCATGGCCCGCGCCGGGCCACTCGCCGGCGGCATCATGTCGCGCAGGATCAGGATCGCGCCGACCAGAAGGAGGAGCAGCATCGCCGCCGTACCCGCGCGTCCAAAGGGCGCCATCATGTGCACCGACACCGAATAGTCGCTGAAATGGGCGGCTTTCAGCTCGAACGGAACCGGCTGGTTGAGGAAACCGCGCCCCCACAATCCCTGGTTCGCATAGACCGTCATCGCGTAGAAGGCGGCGCGCGCGCCTTCGCTGTCGCGGGTGCCGCGGGTACCCAGCGCCTCGGGCGCCGCGAAGGCGATGGCGCGATCGTGAAAATGGCCCTCCTCGCGCGTCTTGATGATCGCATCGATGGTTTCGATCTCGTGGCTCGCCATTTGGCGCGCCTGTTCGGCGGCGTCATATTGAACGGGCGCATCTGCCGCCAGATAGACGAACAACAGCGCAATTCCCCCCACCGACAGCAGGACGGCCGTCCGAATCCGGCGCACCGCCTCGGCTACGCCGGCCAAGGCATGGCCCGTCCATAGTCCCGCCAACGCCAGCGTCGCGGCAGGCAGGCCGACAACGGCAAACCCCGGATCTCCGCCCACAAGCGCGGCGATCCCCAGCAGCACGGCGGCGGGCGCCCACAGAAGCATCGCAAATCCGAGCAGCGCGCCCCAGCGCGCGCGGGGCGGCGGGGCGCCGACGACCAGCCGGCACGCAAAAGCCACGGCGAGCACCAAGGCCAGCGTGGCCAGACCGATCGGCCGCCCGACGAGTCCAAAGACGGCGACGGTCGCCAACCAGCACGCCCCGAAGATTGCGCCGCAGAAAATCAGGACGCGGCCTCGCCCCGCCGCGAGCGTCGCGGCCAGCGAAGCATCGTCGGGATCGAAGCGATCGCGAAGCCGCGCGAAGTTCCACGACGCCAGGCCCGGCCGACGATGGACAAGCCCACGCCAGACCGCGGCCGCCATGGGCAGCATCATGGAAAGGAGGAGAAGCACGATCGGCACAAGGAAGAGCAGGCTATAATCGGCCCAGCCTCGGCCCCCGACCCACCTCCACGCCACGCCGGTCAGGATGCAGGACACCAGTGCGGCGAGCACCGGGAGCAGCCAGGTCCGCGCCGTCCGGCCGCCCGGGGCAGCCGCATAGTGGCGAGCGAACAGGGCGGCCGCCTGCGGGATAGTCCAGATCGCGACGGGTGCCGCCAGCAGCGCGATTATCGTCGCCGAACGAGGGTCGACATAGGCCGCCTCGAACGCGACCAGCAGGCGCAGCGCGAGCATGTAGTCGAGCGTCGTCAGCACCGCGAACATCGCCAGATTCCGGCGCCGCAGCGTCCACGTCGCCAGCACCGAGGCGCCAATCCCCAGGATGCCGAGCCAGATCGCGAAACGAAAGGGGTAATAGGCCCGATCGAGCATGCCGAACTGGACGAGGATCGTGTCGCCGGCATCGCTGCCCATCCGCACTCGCTCGGCGGGGGCGTCGACCGGAAGCCCGGCGAAAAAGCGGTCCACATAATAGCCGAGGCGCGTTTGCCCGGGATCGGCCGTGCGGGGGGCATCGGCCACGGCCTTTCCGGCGATTTCCGGGCGGCAGGCGTCGCCCGTGCAGTCGCCGCCCTTCAGCGTGACGAGTTGCCGCACCTGTCCCGCCACCTTGTCGCCCAGGACCGGGAAGCGCAGTTCTTCGATGCCGCTTCCTTCCAGGATCGATCCCAGATTGCCCAGCGAAACGAGCCGCTCGTTGCGGGTAGCCTTCCGTTTCCGCGCCGCTTCGTCATAGCCGATGCGCAGCGTATCGGGCGTATCGAAACGCACCGTCAGCGAAGGCGCGCGCCTCCCCGCCGCCGTCGGAGCGGCCAGCGACAGGATCATCGATCGCCGCTCGACGAGCCGCGCGCGGGGCAGTTCGTCGACGGGATCGCCGTCGCGCAGCGCTTCGAGGAAATGTTCGGGCGCGGGCCTTTCCAGGCTGTATATGGCGATCCGGTCTCCCGAGCCGGCTCGGGCGGCCGATGGCGCCTTCGGCGCCGTCGTACATCGCCCATCGCCCAGGTGGGCATCGGGGTCGGCGAGGACCACCTGAAGCGCGCCGTCGCTCCAGACGAGATAGGTTTTCACGCGCGCCACAGACGAACGGCGCGCGGTAAGCGCAAAGTCGCGCAGCAACATGACGCGGCGCTCGACCGCGGACGGCAAGGCCGTCGTCGCGGCCACGCCGTCCAGCTCCAGACGGTTGGCCGCAGCGTCATGGCGGATGCGGTGTCCCGCAACGCAAATGGTCCGGCGTCCGAGCGGCTGGGCGCCGATCCAGCGCGTGGGGCCGCCGGGCGGCGTGACCGTCACCGCGCCGTTGGCGCGCGCCGCGGCCGCCTGCACGATGCAAAGCGGCGCCGCCTCCGAACAGGGCGACGCCCCCGCGCCGAAGAAGATCGTCAGAAAGGCGCCGCCCAGCGCGGCCTGGTCGTAGGGCCGCCGCTGCACGACGAGGTCGTCCGATTGCCGGTCGTCGCCCAGCGTCAGGCTTCGCGCCGACGGCCGTTCGCCGGGCGTCCCCGCCGCAAAGCGCACTTCCTGCAACTCGAGCCGCAGGTCGCCCATTCGCCCCCCGGCTTCGAAAATGACCAGCGAAACAAGGGCGAGCTGCGAGGCGGCGGCGGCGAAAACCATCCACCGCGCCACCGCGCCGCGCCACAGGGCGATCAGCAACAGCGCGATGAGCGCGACCGAGCCCGTCGTCAGTATATATCCGGACGTCGGGTCGGGCATCGCTATCCGCGCCCCTCGACCATGTCGCCCGCCATGGGGTGGGGTGCGGAGAAATAGCGGCTCTCCATCACATCGTCATATTCGCGCCGATGCATCTTCACGAGTTGCCGGACCGGCAAATAGGCGATGAACACATACCAGATGAGCAGGAGAAACCCGAGGCCGAGACCCACGACATAAACGATCTTGCGCAGATCGCTCTTGCTGCCCGAGATTTCGGTGTGCCACGCGGCATCGAAGGTCTCATAACTCTTGTGCGCGGCATTTCCCGTCGAAAAGGGGTTGGCAACGGCTTCGCCGGACTGGGACAGGAAAGCATTGCGCGCCTTCGCATGCGCCGCCCAGAACTGGCGGGCCGGAGCGCCCATGTCCTTTACGTCGAAGGTCGTCGCGGTCGCGATTTCCGCGAGCGCGGCCAGCTGTTCATAGCCGGGATGAAGCGTCACTTCCCGGCCGTCGCCGCGGGCGATCTGGAAACCGGCCTTTTCGCTGTCGTCTTCGGCCGCGACGGTGATCCGGCGCGCTTCGGTGATCCACCCCTCGCGCGCCAGCAGCAGCCGCGTGAGCACGGCAAGCTCGGGATAGGTTTCCCACAGCTCCGTTCCCTGCCCCTGCCGTGCGAGTTGCAGGACCAACCGGCCGTCGTCCGTCAACTTGCCGCGCAGCGGACTGGTGCAACGGTCTTCGCACAGCCGGCGATCCGACAGCAGCAGCAGCGAGAGATAGTCCTGCCACAGCGCGGCGCCCGCGCCCTCGGTCAGGTTCATCATATATTGCGAGGGGCGAAGGATGGGCAGCAACGTCGCGCCGGTCGCCGTGGCCTGCCCCGCGCCGCCCGCGTTGCGATCGGCCGTCGCGCTCTTGATCGCGGTCCGCAGCGCCGCGCGGACCGCCGTCGTCGCATCGGACAGCGCAGCCCCGGTGCGTCCCTCGGCCTCGGCAAAGAGCAGCCGCCCGTCCATCCAGTGGCACGGGATGGCAAGGCTTGCCTGCGGCGCGCCGACATCCTCGGCCCCCTCGCTGTTGGCCGGCGGGGTGCGATCGCAGCCCGCTTCGGTCAGGAAGGTGCGGGCACCGACCGTGTCGCCGCTGCGAAACGCCACGACCGCCTTTAGATAGGCGGGATCGAATCCGGGGTTGGTCGATCGTCCACCGCTCTTGCCCAACCGCTCGAGCGTCGCGAGTTGGTAATCGCTGCCCGCTTCGAAACGGCCGCCGCGGGCCAATTGGCGTTCATAATCCTCGCCCAGTTGCGCCGAAACGCGGTTGAGCGTCTCGCGCGCCGCCGACGTCCGGTCAATCGTCGATTCCGACAGGTCGGTCGCCATCGGCCCCGCACCGAGCAGTGCCGCGTCGATACCGAGGTCGCCGGCGCGCAGCTGGCGATCGAGTTCGCGCGCCTCGGCGGCGGTCCACACCTGGTCGGGGCGCTTCGCCCAATCTTCTTCCGTGACGACCCGGGTGGTCCAGGGGAAGGCGCTGTAGGCGACCGTCGCGAGCGCGATCACCAGCAATATGGTCGTCGCGCCATGGGCGACGAGCGCGCCGCGCAGATTCAAATAGATACGCCGCTTCCGGAACGCCTTGGCCAACCCCGCGAGTTGCCGTCCCTGCGGCAGCTTGCCCCCGTCCTTCGTCATTGCCCCCACAGCCCCTTCTTGCCGTCGCCCGCTGGTCCCCGCCGGCGCGGCGCTATCGCGAACGCTTTTCGGTCAGCTTCGCAAATTCGCGATCGGTTTCGCGCCGCACGTCGAACGGCGATTTCGCCGCGCGGTCATGGTGGCGGACCCATTCGGCCAGCCCCTTTCGCGTAAACAGCGTGCGCATCGTGCGAAGCACCGGGTGCCGTTCGGCCTGCCGCTCCAGCCAGTCCCTGCGTCCGCCATTCTCCTCTATGCGGCGCAGAAGCCACAGCAGCGGCTCCCATATCCCCCGGCCCTTTCCATATTGGCTCGGCGGGATTTCCCGCTTTTCGACCGTCTTCAGACTATTGTCCTTGGGATCGACGATCTGTTCCTCCCAGCGAAGCGGTCCGCCGACGCACGCGGAAGAGAAATCCAGATTTACCGACCGGAAATTGTCGGTCATCACGCGATAAGGCGCGCGGTCGCCCTTGTCCCGGTTGGCGGCGATAAGCGACAGCCACGGGTCATTGCCGTCGATCCGCTGCTGATCTTCGCCGACAACGACGGGTTCGGGTGCCGGATCGGTCCCGAATATCTGGTCCGCCTTGGTCAGCATGACCGACAATGGGATATGCGATCGCCGTGCGGCCTTGAGCCGACCCTCGCGTTCGTCGGGACCAAGCGCGCGGTAGCGTTCAAACGCTTCGAGCCGCGTCCCCTTTTGGACGTCCTGATCGATGACGTCGAGGAACTGCGCGAGCGGCCCCAGCATGCGCATCGAATCGGTCACAACCTGGTTGAGGTCGTCCCAATCCTTGGCATCATAGGGCGAGAGTGCCGGCGACGTGCCGTCGCGCTCGACATATTCGGGGGCCTTCCGGTCACGAACACCGACCGCTGCCGGCCCGGGAAGAACGAGGATTATCCCCTTGGCGATCGCGATCGCTGCACAAAGCTGGCGTATTCGCGGCTCGTCGGTGCCCGCAAAGCCCGCGCTTCTGGGACTGATCAGCTGCGCGAAGAATTCGCCGGGAACGTCGATGAAGGTCCAGTCCGAACGTCCCGCCTCGGCGCCTTCGCCGGCCGGACTCATCGGCATGGCCTGGACGCGCTTCGTACTCAGCGTGCCGTTGGGTTCGACGAAATCCTGCCCGATCAACTCCTTCGAGACTCCGGCCACATAGCCGAAGCCGTCGGCCATCTTGGCCGCCTGCAACACGCAGAAGGATTTGCCGGCGTTGCTGAACCCGGTGATGAGGATCGGCGCGCCGCGCGTCTCGATATTCTCCAGCTTGGTGCGCAGTTTTTCGTAATCGTCATCGGTGGGAGCCACGAACGGCGGAACCAGGATCGGCAGGGCAGGCGCTGCGGCCGCCGCGGCCGCCGCGGCCTGGTCGGGAACCGGCGCCGCCGGTGCAGGAAGCGCCGCTTCAGGCTGAGGGATCGGCGCGACATTGAAGGCGACCATCGGCTGATATTTGTGACCGCGGGGACAATCGACCGCATCGTCCGGAAGCTTTTCGCCGCATTTGCAGATCTTCACGACCTTCTCCCTCCTGCCGCGGAAACGGCGACCGGAGGCATCCGCCGCAGGTGCCGAAGATAGGCGATCATCGCATCGGTGCGCGCCATCGCATCCATTGCTCCGCCGGGAGCGCCGGGCCGTGGGTGAGCTTCGCGCAATCGCGCGAGCAGCGGCTCGTGCAAGCCGGCCTGGAAAATGCGCCGGGCGCCGCTGCCCCCGCTGGCATGGTCGAACAGCATTTCCGCGCTGGCGCGAATATCTTCGCGCAGCGCCGGATCGACCGACGGCGCATAACCGAGGCGGGCCAGGCGGGAGGCAAGCCCCTGCAGAGCGGGGCCGCTCGCTTCCTCCGCCCTGTGCTCGCGGGCCTCGCGAAGCAGATCGCGGACGAGCGCCGCGAGGCGGGGCAGTTCCGCAGGCCGATCGAGCGCGCGCGCCGCGGCGCGATCGGCGGCGTCGTACAAGGCCACCATCGACGCCTCCGACGCGCCCGGGCTTCCCGGAAGCTCCGCGACCCACTGATCGCGCCCCGCCTCGTCAAGACACGAAAAGAGAAGGAGCGGATCGGGGTCCGTGAAACCGGCCCTGACGAGCCTGGCCTGATCGATGCCGAGCGTGGTCAGCGTGGCGGGTGCCTGCGACAGAAGTTCGCGGCGCAGCATCGACAGCGAGGCATGATTGGCCGCGCCGTCGACGAGATAATGTTCCACCAGTCGCCCGACGGCGACCCCGATCTCCCGCTTTACATCGTCGGCCGCCCGAACAGTCCGGGCAGCATCGACCAGAAGACGCAGCCAGTTGGCAACGCCATCGGGTCCGAAACCGGCCGCGATTTTGGCGAGCATCGCTTCGCCGCGGTCGTGCAGCGTATCGGCGGGCGTGGCGTCGCGATGCCCCACCCCCCGCAGGCCATCGAGGGCCCGGGCATGGTCGTCGCTGCCATGCCGGCTTTCCGAAACCGCCTGGGCCAGCGCGAGCCAGCACCGTTCGATGGCCGGAATGTCGGCACCGCTGCGGATCGCAAGGCCGCCGCCGGGCGCGAAGCCGATATCGACCGTTCCCGTCGAATCGGGCTCTTCGGGTATCGTGCCCGGCGCGACGGACAGCGACCATGCCGTCCCGGGCAGCGCCAGCGTCGACCAGCTCATGGTCGTCGCCCGGTCGAACGGCGCGGCGGCAAGCAGATTGCCGATCAGTCGCAATGCATAGGCCGACCGCTCGTCGTCGGTCGCGTGCCGGGCCGCGTCGTGAAACCGGACAGGCACGATGCCCAGCAGCGGCAGGAACGCCGCGACGTCGGCGCCGGCGCCCTCCCTGCCCGACGGCGTCTGAGGGATATCGACGACCGCGGCGGGAATCATTCCGCTCGGCGTCAGCATCGCCCGGTCTTCGAGCCACGGCCCGACCAGTCTGTCGGCGCGGCCGTGCATCTGCCGTACCGCATCCTCACTCATCAGAACGCCGCTGGTGGTCACGACCGGGTTGCCGTCGATCGGCGCATCGCCACGGGTCGTGGAGAGGAACCAGATGCCGGGACTGCCCGGAACCGGCATCAGGCTGTGCATGACGACGCCGGGACCGACCTGGAACACCATATTATGGTTGAAGCCCGAGAGTCCCCCAACCGCTGCATCGTCGATGGGCAGCACCGGCGAACGACCGACCACGCCGAAATTCCGCCCGCGCGATAGCGGGCCGAGGATCAGGCGTGGAAGTTGGATCGTCTCGGCCACGCTGCTTCGCCCGGACTATTGCGGATTGGCCGCGGAGGCGGGGGTCGTGGCGGCGGACTCCGGCGCGGCGGTATCCTTCGGAGCCGCCGTGCTCGCTTTCGCGGTCGGCGTCGTTTTTGCCGAACCCTTGGGCCGCGCTTCGGACGCCATTGCGGCATCGCCGGGTGCTTCGTCGGAGGCAATCTCGCCCTCGGCGACCTCGCCCTCCCGTTCGCTGTTCAGTTTGACCAGATAGCCGGCCGTCAGCGCCTTGGCGACCTCGGCCCTGATACCGCTCCGTCCCGCCTTGAAGTTCTGCGATATCACGCAGTGTCCGGCACGTTCCACCTCTGGCCTCGACAATTGAGCATAGTCCTGGTTCGCCGCAAGGCCCTCGACGATCTTCGGGCAATCGACTTCTCCCGCTTCGAAACGCTCGCCGACGCCCGCAAAAATTGCCCTGAAGAGCGCGCCCTGTCCGTCTTCTCGTTGCCCGGCATCGTCCCATGTCTTATCGAACGAACCGCAGCCTTCCTCCGGACAAAAGCTAGCGAAATCTCTCGGACGGCGGCCGTGAAGTTTGGTCCAGCCGGATTCTATCGCATCGCCATAAGCCGCGTCATAGACTTCATGCTGAGGCGCAGGCGGCGCGTAGATATCGGGCCGGACGAGGTCCAGGCCCAACGCGGTCCCCGCCGCAATAGCCGCGCCGACGAGCACCGCCAGAAGGTGCGTCCACGACTGGCGCCACCAATCCACGACCTTTTTCCACGACCAGCGGCCCGCAGGCTCCTCCGATGCGGGAACTCCGCCGGGTTTGGGCTGTTCGGGGGGCTGTGTCGCGACCAAGGTCGCAGCGATCGCATCAAGTGTGACGGCCGAATCCACCTGTTGCGCCCGCCCTTCGTCGATGATCCTTCCGATTTCGTCCGACAGGCCGGTTCGCCCCAGCGATGCCTCGATGGAGGCGATGCGGTGCGCGATGCCGTCGACCCGTTCACCGCCCCCCGCCAGTCGCTGCATTGCGGCTTCAGCCTCGCCGAGCGACGTCGAAAGCGCGTCCGCCTGTCTCGCGGCCTCGGCAACCCTCTCCTGTTGCCGATGAGCTTGATCCAGGAGATTGCCGACGCGCTTGTCGATTTCGGAGAGGGCGGCGATTTTCGCTTCGAGCGCCTCTCCCGTCTTCTGACCGGTCAGCGCCGCGGCTTTCGCTTCTGTGACGATCTGCGCCAGTGCCGCCTCCACGGCGGCCTTGACGCCCGCGCTCGTCCGCTCAAGAACGAGTTCCTGCCACAGCCGCTCGAACTCGGCGGCTACCGCGCTATCGTAACGATCTTCCCCCGCCATCGGCCTCGATACTCCATTCGAACAATGCGAATTCGAATCGTCGGTTAAGACGCGCCCCTCGCACAGACTAATAGCGCGTTAACCGCAAGCAAGTGGTCGGCGAAATAATTGTCGAATGGCGCGAATATTTGGGCATTCTGCCAGAAAAAGGCGAGCAGCGGGCCGATCGGGCGCCGCTGGACCGAAAACTGTCCGCAGGCTTTGCAAGAAAGGGCGGGCCGCCGAACCGGCCTGCCCTTTCGCGATGCGCGACGTCAGAGCATCGGATAGCTGAGGCCGTAATAGCCGTAGACGGTCCGGCCATATTCGTCGGTATATTCGGGGGTGTCGTCGCGGGCGTAGCGCGGCGCGCCGGTGACCTGCTCCTTGGTCAGGTTGACGACATAGCCGCCCTTGTCGGTGTCGTAGGTCAGCATGTCCCACGGCAGCGGATAATGGTCGCTGCCGAGTCCGAACAGGCCGCCGAACTGGAGCACCGCATAGTCGGCCTTGCCCGAATATTTGTCGATCATCACATTGGCGATGGTGCCGAGTTTCTCGTTCTCGGGATTGTAGACCGCGGTCCCTTCGACCTTGTCCGAGGCGATGAGGCGGTTGGTTTCGCTGCGTTCGAGCGTGTCGGCCATGATGTCTCTCCTGTGAAAGGGAGCGAACGAGGACCGGAGGAGCCGGCCCTCGCCGCCCCCATGCCCACGCAACGGGGCGCGGCAGCAGGAGTTGCTCGGCTTACCGCAAAGGGTGGCGGATGTGCGGTCAGCGGCTCCAGCGCGCGAAGATCGCGGTGGGGAGCAGCAGCCCCCGCGCCTCTTCGCGCACCGCGAGTTCGCCGCATTCGACCTGGCCCGGCAGGTCGGCGAAGAGCTGGTTCAAGAGTTCGCCGATCGCCAGCGCCGACATGCGCACCGCATAGACGGTGAGGAAGAGCGCGCGGCTGTCGGCGTCGAGCAGCAGGCGGCAATCGGCGAGCAGCGGCGCAAGCCCCTCCTCGAGCTGCCAGCGCTCGTTGTTCGGGCCGCGGCCGAATTTGGGCGGGTCGAGCAGGATCGCGTCGTAACGCTTCTCGCGCCGCACCTCGCGTGCGGCGAACTTGCCGGCGTCGTCGACGATCCAGCGCACCGGCTTCTCGTCCATGCCCGCGAGCGCGGCGTTTTCGCGCGCCTGCGCGACCGACTTCTTCGACGCATCGACATGCGTCACCGACGCGCCCGCGGCGGCGAGCGCCTGGCTGCCGACGCCGGTGTAGCCGAAGAGGTTGAGGAAGGCGGGGTCTTGCTTGCCCGCGACCTGCGCGCGCAGCCAGTCCCACACCGGCGCCATGTCGGGGAAGAAGCCGAGATGGCGGAAAGGCGTGCAGCTCGCGGTGAAGCGCGTCTCGCGCCAGCCGAGCGGCCAGCCCTCCTGCGGCACGGGCTTGTTATAGTACCAGCGGCCGCCGCCATCGTCGTCCGACGCGGGGACGAACTCGCCGTCGGCGGCGTCCCATTCGCCCTGCGGCAGCGCGGGCGCCCACATCGCCTGCGGCTCGGGGCGGATGAAGCGGAAGCGGCCATAGCGTTCGAGCTTGCGCCCGTTCCCGCTGTCGACCAGCCCATAATCGTCCCACGCCTCGCCGACGAGCGTCACGAGGGGCAAGAGCTCAGCCACGCGCGGCTTCCGCGAGGATGAAGGCCTTCACCGCGTCATAGTCGCCGGGGAGCTTGCTGTAGCGTTCCTCGCGCTCGAAGAGGTTGCCGAGGCGGGCGGGCAGCGCGGGACGCACGCCGGTGGCGCGCTCGACGGCTTCGCGGAACTTGGCGGGATGCGCGGTCGCGAGGGTGACGACGGGAATATCGGCGTCGAGGTCGATCTGGCGCGCCGCGGCGAGGCCGACCGCGCTGTGCGGGTCGATGACCTGCCCGCCCTTTTCCTGCGCCCAGCGCAACGCCAGCGACATGCTGTCGCCGTCGATGCTCGCGCTCGAGAAAAGCCCGCGCGCCCCGCTCAGCATGTCGCCGGGGATCGTCATCGCGCGGTTCCGGTCGAACTCGCCCATCATGCCGGTGATGGCACCGCCGTCGCGGCCCGACAGGTCGAAGAGCAGCCGTTCGAAATTGCTGCTGACCTGGATGTCCATGCTGGGGGTGGCGGTCGGGGTGACCGTGCCCGCGCTATAGTCGCCGCTGGTCAAAGCGCGGTGGAGGATGTCGTTGACGTTGGTCGCGACGACGAGCCGCGCGATCGGGAGGCCCATGCGCGACGCGACATAGCCCGCGAAGACGTCGCCGAAATTGCCCGTGGGGACCGAGAGGGCGACCGGGCGATCGGGGCCGCCGAGGCGCACCGCAGCGTAGAAATAATAGACGATTTGCGCCATCAGCCGCGCCCAGTTGATGCTGTTCACCGCCGACAGCGTGACCTGGCTGCGCGCCTCCTCGTCGCCGAACAGGCGCTTCACCATCGCCTGCGCATCGTCGAAGCTGCCGTCGATCGCGATATTATGGACGTTCGGGGCGAGCACGGTGGTCATCTGGCGGCGCTGGACGTCGCTGACGCGGCCCTCGGGATGGAGCATGAAGATCTGGATATGCTCGCGCCCCGCGACCGCCTCGATCGCCGCCGAGCCGGTGTCGCCCGAGGTCGCGCCGACGATCGTGATGTCGGTGTCGCCGCCCGCGAGGAACTTTTCGAACAGCTGGCCGAGCAGCTGGAGCGCGACGTCCTTGAACGCCAGCGTCGGGCCGTGGAAGAGTTCGAGCAGCCAGTGGCGATGGTCGAGCTGGACGAGCGGGGTCACCGCGTCGTGGCTGAAGCGGCCGTAAGCGGCCTTGCAAAGCTCACGCAGTTCGTCCTCGGACAGCACCCCCGCGACGAAGGGGGTCATCACGCGCACCGCGGTTTCGACATAATCGAGCCCGGCGAAGGCGCGGATTTCGTCCCGGCTCAGCACCGGCCATTTCGCCGGCACATAGAGCCCGCCGTCGCCGGCGAGCCCTGCGAGGGTGGCGGCACGAAAGTCGAGGGTCGGCGCGGAGCCGCGGGTGCTGATGTAATCCATGGCGCCCCGCGCCTAGCCGCCGAACGTCAAGGCCGCAAGCGGCGGCGCACGGCGATGATGTAGATGACCAGCGCGGCGATCGCGAAGAAGAACCATTGCCCGGCATAAGCGAGATGGTTGTTCGGCGTATCGGCCGCCGATGGCACCGCGCTGGGGCGCAATCCGGGCGCCGGGACATCGGCGACGAGCAGCGCGCGCGCGGGCATCGCCCTGCCCGTCAGCCGCTCGATCATCGTCGGCTGTTCGGGGCCGGGGACGATCGTCCCCTGCACGATGCCGCCCTTCCACGCGGGCGTCTTTCCATCGGGCATGAAGTTGTCGGCGGTCCCCATGTCGATCAGCACGCCCGGCCCCTCGGCGCCGGTGCGGCAGTCGGCGATCATGCGGATTCCACTCTTGCCCGCGCGGTCCGTGCCGCCGCGCTGGTCCCAGCGCACCGGTTCGAGGCAGGTCACGCTGCTCTTGCGAAAGAGCAGCGCGTCGGGAACCGGCGGCAGCTCGGGATAGGTCACCAGCGACGACATCGCCATATTGCGCTGGTAGAGCGCGATCAGCGCTTCCTTCTCGCCCTTGCGCTGCCATTGCCAGACGCCGAGCGCGATCATCGTGGCGACCGCAGCGAGCACGAGGATCGTGGGAATGAGGGGCCAGCGGCGCGGTGTGGGGGCGGGCTCAGTCATCTTGTTTCTTCCCCTCGGCGGCCTCGCGCTGATGCTCGCTGGCAAGCAGCGCCGCCTTGCCGACGCGCAGGCCATAGATCACCGCGACGACCGTCAGCGGCACCCACAGCACGACATGCACCCAGAAAGGCGGGTTGACGAGCGTATCGAGCGTCAGGGCGGCCACGATCAAGAGTGTGCCGATGATCATCGTCAGGAAGGCCGCGGGGCCGTCGCCGACATTGTAACGGCCGCTGTCCATGTCGCACGACGGGCAGCGGTCGCGGAACGTCGCGGGCCACAGGAACAGTCCCGGCGCGCCGCATTCGGGACAGAGCGCAAAAAGGGCAGCGCGCCAGACCGGCGGCTGCCCCTTTTGGCTGTTATCGGATGCCGTCACTTAGTGCGCGGCGACAGGTGCGCCCCAGCCGCCCCAGACATAAACGATGATGAAGAGGAACAGCCACACCACGTCGACGAAGTGCCAGTACCAGGCAGCGGCTTCGAAACCGAAATGCTGCTGCGGGGTGAAGTGGCCCTTGTAGCTGCGCACGAGGCAGACGATCAGGAAGATCGTGCCGACGAGCACGTGGAAGCCGTGGAAGCCGGTCGCCATGTAGAAGGCCGAGCTGTAGTTGCTCTGGCCGAACGGGAACGGCGCATGGGCATATTCATAGGCCTGGATCATCGAGAAGATCGCACCGAGGATGATCGTCGCCCACAGGCCCTTCTTCAGGCCGTCGCGGTCGCCGTGGATCAGCGCGTGGTGCGCCCAGGTGATCGTGGTGCCCGAGCAGAGCAGGATCAGCGTGTTGAGCAAAGGCAGCGAGAAGGCGTCGATGACTTCGATGCCCTTCGGCGGCCACATGGTGATCGTCGCGGCGCCGTCCTGGCCGAACAGCGAGGTCACGCCGTCGGCGGTCACTTCGATCGGCACCGGGAAGAGCGAGAAGTCGAACCAGGCCCAGAACCAGCCGACGAAGAACATCACTTCCGAGGCGATGAACAGGATCATGCCGTAGCGCAGGTGCAGCTGGACGACCGGGGTGTGGTCGCCGCTGTGCGCTTCGTTGATGACATCCGACCACCAGCTGAAGAAGGTCGCGATCACGCCCATGAAGCCGAGCCCGAGGACCCATTTGCCGGCGGCGCCGAAATGATCCTCGTGCATGAACATGACGAGGCCGAAGAACATCACCAGCGCAGCGACCGAGCCGATGAGCGGCCAGACGCTGGGGTTTACGAGGTGATAGTCATGATGTTTCGCACCGGACATGGCGTGTTTCCCGTTTTTAGCAGCCCCAGCATCGCGATTCCCCATCGCCCGCCGGTCTTGTTAAGACTCTGTCGATGGCGGCCTTAGCTCGCCTTTTTGCCCTCGTCTACCGGCTCTACAGGGTGGAAGGTGTAGCTGAGGGTGATTTCCTGGATGTCGCGCGCGTCGGGATCGTCCATGATCGCGGGATCGACGAAGAACAGCACCGGCATGCGGATCTGCTGCCCGGGCTCGAGCTTCTGCTCGGTGAAGCAGAAGCACTGGATCTTGGTGAAATATTTGCCCGCCTGCGTCGGGGTGACGTTGAAGCTGGCGGTCCCGGTGATCGCGTGCGCCGACTGATTCTCGGCGATGAAGATCGCCATGTCGCGCGCGCCGACGCTGACCTGGTCGGTCGGATGCTCGGGCTGGAATTTCCACGGCAGGCCGGGCGACACATTGGCGTCGAAGCGGATCGACATGGTGTTGCTGAGCACCTGCGGCGTCGCCGCCGCGGCGACGGGGTCGTAGCGCTGCGTCGTGCCGCCGAAGCCGGTCACGCGGCAGAAGAGGTCGTAGAGCGGCACCGCGGCGAACCCCAGCCCGACCATCGACAGCGCGAGCAGGCCCGCGAGGCTGGCGGTCTTCGCATTGGGGGACAGGCGCGCGATCATTGGAATATCTGCATCTTGGCGATGGTGATCGCGAAGAAGAGCACCGCCAGCGCGATCAGCAGCACACCCATCAGGTTCGCGCGGCTGCGCTGGCGGCGGCGATACTCCGCCTCGTCGAAGGGTTCGGGTGCGTCGGGCTTTTCGAGATCGGTCATAGCGGCCACCAATGGTCGGCGACGACGGCGCCGAAGAGGATGAAGAGATAGGCGATCGAGAAGGCGAAGAGGCGCTTTTCGGGGCGCATCATATCGCCCTCGCGCGTCGTGCGCATCCCGACCTGCACCGAGAGCGCGACGAAGACCGCCGACAGGATCACCGCGGTCCAGCCGTAGAGCGCGCCGGTGTAGCCGAGCGGCCAGGGCGCGATCGCGCCCGCCGCCATGATCACGGCGTAGAAAAGGATCTGGCGCCGCGTCGAGGTCTCGCCCGCGACCACCGGCATCATCGGGATGCCCGCAGCGGCATAGTCCGAGCGCACGAACAGCGCGAGCGCCCAGAAATGCGGCGGGGTCCACAGGAAAATGAGGAGGAAGAGCAGGATCGGCAGCGGCGCGACGCTGCCGGTCGCGGCGACCCAGCCGATCAGCGGCGGAAAGGCGCCGGCGGCGCCGCCGATGACGATATTCTGCGGCGTCCGCGGCTTCAGCCACATGGTGTAGACGAAGACGTAGAAGAGGATCGAGACGAACAGCAGCAAGGTCGCCTGCCAGTTCGACGCGAAGAGCATCAGGAACAGCGAGAAGGCCGCGAGCCCGACGCCGAACTGCAGCGCGGTCTGCGGGTCGAGGCGGCCCGCGGGCAGCGGGCGCCCGGCGGTGCGCTTCATCTTGGCGTCCAGCCCCGCCTCATACCATTGGTTGAGCGCGCCCGAGGCCCCTGCCCCCAGTGCGATCGCGAGGATCGACGCGAAGGCGAGCACCGGATGCACTTCGCCCGGCGCGGCGAGCAGGCCGCACAGCGCGGTGAACACCACCAGCGACATCACGCGCGGTTTGGTCAGCGCGAACAGGTCGCGCCAGTCGGCGGGAAGCGCCGTTGCGCCGTGGGTCAGGCTCTGCGCCATGCTAACTCCAGGCCGGAAAGCGAACGCCCCCTGCCGATATATCTAGCAGGGGGCGAAGCTTGTCAGGCGATACGCGGCAGTTCGTTGAACTGGTGGAACGGCGGCGGGCTCGGCAACGTCCATTCGAGCGTCGTCGCGCCTTCGCCCCACGGATTGTCGGCGGCCTTCTTGCCCGCGAACAGGGCCCAGCCGATGTTCAGGAAGAAGAAGATCATGCCGACGCCCATGATCACATAGCCCCACGACGAGACGAGGTGCCAATAGGCATAGGCCTCCGCATAGTCGGGGTAGCGACGCGGCATGCCCTGCTGGCCCAGGAAGTGCTGGGGGAAGAACAGGACGTTCACGCCGATGAAGAAGACCCAGAAGTGCAGCTGTCCGAGGAACTCGTTGTACATCCGGCCCGACATCTTCGGGAACCAGTAATAGAAGCCGGCGAAGAGCGAGAAGACCGCGCCCAGCGACAGCACATAGTGGAAGTGCGCGACGACATAATAGGTGTCGTGGAACGCGGTGTCGGCGCCCGCGTTCGCGAGCACGACGCCGGTCACGCCGCCGACGGTGAACATGAAGATGAAACCCATCGCCCAGACCATCGGGGTCTTGAAGCTGATCGAGCCGCCCCACATCGTCGCGATCCAGCTGAAGATCTTGATCCCGGTGGGGACCGCGATGACCATCGTCGCCGCGGTGAAATACATCTTGAGGTTCACGCTCATGCCGACGGTGAACATGTGGTGCGCCCACACGATGAAGCCGACGACGCCGATCGCGACCATGGCGTAAGCCATGCCGAGATAGCCGAACACCGGCTTGCGGCTGAAGGTCGAAATGATCTGGCTGACGATGCCGAAGCCCGGCAGGATCATGATGTAGACTTCGGGGTGACCGAAGAACCAGAAGAGGTGCTGGTAGAGCACCGGATCGCCGCCGCCCGTGGCATCGTAGAAGGTGGTGCCGAAGTTGCGGTCGGTGAGCAGCATGGTGATCGCCGCGGCGAGCACCGGCAGCGCGAGCAGCAGCAGGAAGGCGGTGACGAGGATCGACCACACGAACAGCGGCATCTTGTGCAGGGTCATGCCCGGCGCGCGCATGTTGAAGATGGTGGTGATGAAGTTGACCGCGCCGAGGATCGACGCCGCACCCGCAAGGTGGAGCGAGAAGATCGCCATGTCGACCGCCGGCCCTGCCGAACCGCTGGTCGACAGCGGGGCATAGACCGTCCAGCCGGTGCCCGCGCCGAGCCCGCTGCCGCCGGGGACGAAGCTCGACCCCAGGAGCATCACGAAGGCGACGAAGGTCAGCCAGAAAGACACGTTGTTCATGCGCGGGAAGGCCATGTCGGGCGCGCCGATCATCAGCGGCACGAACCAGTTGCCGAAACCGCCGATCATCGCGGGCATGACCATGAAGAAGACCATGATCAGGCCGTGCGCGGTGATGAGCACGTTCCACAGATGCTTGCCCTGCACCTCGCCCGCGGCGGGGTCGAGGAAAGCCGCCCAGCCCTGGAGATACTGGATGCCCGGATGCGCCAGTTCGAGGCGCATCATGCCCGAGATCGCACCGCCGACGATGCCGGCGACGATCGCGAAGATCAGGTAGAGGGTGCCGATGTCCTTGTGGTTCGTGGACATGAACCAGCGGACGAAGAAGCCCGGCGTGTCGTGATCATGGTCGTCATGGGCATGATCATGGCCATGCGCCGGTGCAGTCGCTGCAATATCGGTCATCTGTCGGACCCCTTGATTATTTCTTGGCGGCCGGGGCAGCGGCGGGAGCCGCAGCCGGCGCTGCTTCGGGTGCAGTTTGGGCGGGGGCAGCGGCAGGGGCCGCAGCGGGAGTGGCGGCCGGCGTCGCGGCAGGAGCGGCGGCGGGGGCTGCCGCGGCGGGCTTGGGCTTCGGATCGCCGCCCTTCGAGCGGACCCAGGCCTCCCACTTGTCGACCGGCAGCACTTCGACCGCGATCGGCATATAACCATGATCGACGCCGCAAAGCTCCGAGCACTGGCCGTAATAGACGCCGACCTTGGTCGCGGTGAAGGTCGTTTCGTTCGCGCGGCCGGGGACCGCGTCCATCTTGGTCCAGAAGGCGGGGACCGCAAAGCTGTGGATCACGTCGGCGCCGGTGATGATCAGCTTCACCTCGCGCCCGACGGGGACCACCATGCGGTTGTCGACGGCGAGGTGATAGGGCTCGCCCGCGGCCTTGGCCTGCTGCTCGGTCAGGATCTTCGAAACATATTCGGGGATATTCTGGTCGGGATAGGCATAGCCCCAATACCATTGATACCCCGTGACCTTGATCGTAAGCGCTTCCTTCGACGGCGGTTCGTACTGCGCCGCGAGCAGGCGGATCGACGGCACCGCGATGACCGCGAGGATCAGCACCGGGATCGCGGTCCAGATGATTTCGATGAAGGTGTTGTGCGTGGTCTTCGACGGCACCGGGTTCGCCTTGGCGCGGTAGCGCGCGACGACCCAGAGCAGGAGGCCGAGGACGAAGAGCGTGATCACGGTGATCACCGGCAGCAGGATGATATGGTTGAACCAATAGGCCTGCTCGCCGATCGGGCTGACCTGCGGCTGGAAATCGATGCCCGCATCGATCGGCTGACCGACGCCCGGGGTGGGCTTCATCGGGACATAGGTCGCGTCGCCCGCGGGAGCCGCCGCATCGGTGGCCGGGGCCGCCGCAGCCGGAGCGGCCGCGTCGGGGGTGGCCGGAGCCGGATTCGCCGTGGTCGCCGCGACCGGGGGCGTGGCGGGTGCCGCCGCCGGCGCTGCCGCCTGGCCTGCGCCAACCGCGCCGAGCGACAAAGCCGCCGCGATTAATGCCGCGATTACAGGGGTTTTCAAGCTCTTCATAAGGATAGTGCCGCCCGTTGCCTGTTGTTCTTTTTACCACCCAACCCACAGAAAAACGGCCGGACATGCGTCGCGGCAGCCGTTCTGCGGGCTGAATCTTGCGGGCGCTATAGACCCGCTTGCCGCTTGCCTCAAGCATCTCTAACACTATTTTGCAGCGCGAGAAAAACCGCCGCTTTCACCCTGCCGACCATCGCGGACGGCGCCCATGAAAAAAGACCGATTCTCCCATGACCGACGACGAAATCCTGGCCGAATTCCGCGCCGCCGACGCGCTGCTGCAGGGGCATTTCCTGCTCTCCTCGGGCCGCCACAGCGAATATTACCTCCAGTGTGCGCGCGTGCTGATGGACACCGAGCGTGCCGGGCGCCTCGCCATCGCCCTCGCCGCCAAGCTGCCGCGCGAGCTTCGCCAAGCGATCGACATCGTCGTCTCGCCCGCGATGGGCGGCGTCATCATCGGCCACGAAATGGGCCGCGCGCTCGGCAAGCCTGCGATCTTCGTCGAACGCCCCACCGGTACCTTCGAGTTGCGCCGCGGCTTCACGATTCCCAATGGCGCGAAAGTGCTGATGGTCGAGGACGTCGTCACCACCGGCCTGTCGTCACGCGAGGCGATGGCGTGCGTCGCAGAAGCCGGCGGCGACGTTATCGCCGAGGCGGCGCTGGTCGACCGCTCGGCGGGGAGCGTCGATCTCGGCGTCCCCTTCTACCCGCTCGTCGCGATCAATTTCCCGACCTATGCCGAGGACGAACTGCCGCCCGAACTCGCCAAGACCAAGGCGGTGAAGCCCGGGAGCCGCGCGAATTGAGCAGCCGGCTGCGCCTCGGGGTCAACATCGACCATGTCGCGACGATCCGCAACGCGCGCGGCGGCGAGCATCCCGATCCGGTGCGCGCGGCGGAGATCGTCGCGGCGGTCGGCGGCGACGGCATCACCGCGCATCTGCGCGAGGACCGGCGCCATATCCGCGACGACGACCTCGCGCGCATCCAGGCCGCGACCGACCTGCCGCTCAACCTCGAGATGGCGGCGACCGAGGAGATGCTCGAGATTGCGCTGCGCCATATGCCGCACGCCGCGTGCATCGTCCCCGAAAAGCGCGAGGAGCGCACGACCGAGGGCGGGCTCGACGCCGCGGGGCAGCATAATCATCTCGCCCCCATTGTCGCGCGCCTGTCCGACGCGGGCATCCGCGTCAGCCTGTTCATCGAACCCGACGCGCGCCAGATCGAGGCGGCGATGCGGCTGCGCGCGCCCGTGGTCGAATTCCACACCGGCCGCTATGCGCATGTCGAGGGCGAGGAGCGCGCCGCGGAACTCCGCCGCATCGCCGACGCCGCGGCGCTCGCGTGGAAGAACGGCATAGAGCCGCACGCGGGGCATGGGCTGACCTATGAGAATGTCATCCCCATCGCGGCGATCCCGCAGCTCGCCGAGCTCAACATCGGCCATTATCTGATCGGCGAGGCGATCTTCACCGGGCTCGACACTGCCGTGCGCCGGATGCGCGACCTGATGGACGAGGCACGCGGGTGAGCGCGCCCGGACATACGCTCCTGATGGTGTCGGGCGTCCTGAAGATCGGGGGCACGCTGTTGTGCGCGCTGCTGCTGGCGAAGCTCGGATGGGATATGGCAAGCGGTCGCCAGGTCGAGATCCCGCCGGTCCTGCTCGTCGCGATCCCCGCGACGCTTGCTGCGCAGCTCGCCGCCTGGGTCGGCTGGCGCTACGTTACGCGCCGCGAAACCGGAGATGGCGGCGCATGATCATCGGCCTCGGCTCCGACCTCTGCAATATCGAGCGCATTCAGAATTCGCTCGACCGCTTCGGCGAGCGGTTCGAGAAGCGCGTCTTCACCGACGTCGAGCGCGCCAAGGCGGCGCGGCGGCCGTTCACGCGCGCGGGCACCTATGCCAAGCGCTTCGCCGCCAAGGAGGCCTTCTCCAAGGCGGTCGGCACGGGCTTCAAGCGCGGGGTGTTCATGAAGGACATCGGCGTCGTCAACGCCCCCTCGGGCGCGCCGACGCTGGCGCTGACCGGGGGCGCCGCCGAAAGGCTCGCCGCGATGATCCCCGCGGGCCACAAAGCCCATATCCATCTGACGCTGACCGACGACCATCCCTGGGCGCAGGCCTTCGTCATCATCGAGGCAATCAAGGACTGACATGGCGAAGACCAAGGACAAGGGCGAGGAAAGCTGGGGCAAGTTCATCCGCGACATCGCGGTGATCCTGCTACTCGTGCTCGCGATCCACAGCTGCGCGGCGAAGCCCTTCTATATCCCGTCGGATTCGATGATGCCGGTGCTGCGCAACGGCGACCGGCTGCTGGTTAGCAAATATCCCTATGGCTGGTCCTATGCCTCGGTCAGCTTCCACCTCGCGCCGAAGATGGCGGGGCGTATCTTCGCCACGCTGCCCGAGCGCGGCGACATCGTCGTGCTCGAGCATCCGGTCGACCGCACCGACTATATCAAGCGCGTGATCGGGCTGCCCGGCGACACGATCGAGATGCGCGACGGCGCGCTGATCCTGAACGGCACGCCGGTGAAGCGCGAGGTGCAACCGATGATGGCGATCCCCGTCGATGCCAACACCCCCTCGTTCGACAGCAGCCTGAAGAGCCTGGTCCGCATCGACGCGCAGGGGCGCGAGACGCTCGAGCTGCCGATCTACCGCGAGACGCTGCCCGGCGGCGCCTCCTACGACACGATCGACATGGGCGATTACGAGGTCGACCATTTCGGGCCGTACAAGGTGCCCGCGGACCATCTGTTCCTGATGGGCGACAACCGCGACGGCAGCGCCGACAGCCGCGTCGCGGTGAGCCGCAAGGGGCTGGGCGGCGGCGTGCCGTTCGATGCGATCGCCGGGCGCGCCGAGATCGTCACCTTCTCGACCGACGGCACCGCCGAATGGTACAACCCGATCAGCTGGTTCAGCGCGCTGCGTTCGGGCCGCGCGGGAACCGACCTGACGCCGGAACGTAACGGGAAATAGATCTTAAAGGGAGGCGGCATGGCGGAAACCGACGCACGGGCGCGCGCCAAGGCCAAGGCCGAAGCCCCCGGCCCCACCGAGATCCGCAGCCAGCTGGTCCGCACCGAATTGCTGAAGGCCGGCACCTGGCTGGGCCTCGCGCTGCTGATCGGCGTGTGCATCGTGCTGGTCCAGCCGATCCTGCTGATCTTCGCGGGCATCGTCGTCGCGGCGATGCTCGACGGCGGCACGCGGCTGCTCGGCCGGATCCTGCCGATCGGGCGCGGGTGGCGGCTGATGATCGTCTGCCTGTCGCTCGTCGCCTTCCTCGCCTGGACCGTGATGTTCGCGGGGTCGCAGATCGCCGACCAGGCCGCGACGCTGCAGACCGTCGTCATGGCGCAGGTCCAGCGTATCGCCGCCTGGGCCAGCGAGCATGGCATGGGCAATATGCAGATCGACGCCAAGACGATCGCCGACAACCTCGCGGGCACCGTCGGGCGCGTCACCGCCGCGGTCGGGTCGGTGCTCGGCGCGTTGACCAGCCTGGTGATGATCGTCGTGCTCGGCATCTTCATCGCGATCGAGCCGCGGCTGTACGAGCGCGGGGTCGCGTGGATGCTGCCGATGAAGAGCCGCGAGAATTTCTACATCACCACCGCGCGCATGGGCTTCACGCTGCGCCGGCTGATGGCGGGGCGGCTGCTCGGCATGGCGGTCGAGGGGGTCGGAACCTGGCTCGCCTGCCTCGCCTTCGGGGTGCCGATGGCGGCGCTGATGGGGCTGCTCACCGGCCTCCTCGCCTTCATCCCCAATATCGGCGCGATCCTGTCGGGGGTGCTGCTGGTGCTCGTCGGCTTCTCGGCGGGGACCGACACCGGGATCGCCGCGATCGTCATCTATCTCGTCGTCCAGACGGTCGACGGCTATCTGATCGTGCCGATGGTCGCCAAGCGCACGGTCGACCTGGCCCCCGCGCTCGTGCTGGGCGCGCAGATCCTGCTCGGGGCCCTGCTCGGCGTGATGGGCTTGGCGCTCGCCGACCCGATCGTCGCGATGATCAAGGTCGCGCTGGAACGCGAGGCCGAACGCAACGCGGGCGCGGCGCCCAAAGCAAAAGCGGCGGCAAGCCCCTAGGCCCGCCGCCGCTTTGGCGAATTCAATCTGACCGCGATCAGGGCTGCGGCGGCACCGCGCCCGGCGGCGGGGCGCCCGGACCACCGGGAGCGCCGCCCTGCATCTGCTGCATCATCTGTTGCTGCTGCATCATCTGCTGCTGCATCGCGCGGACTTCGGCCTCGGTGCGGAAATCGAGCAGCTCGACCTCGAAATGCAGCGTGCTGTTCGCGGGGATCGGCCCGGCCGCATTCTCGCCATAGCCGAGCGCGGGCGGGATGGTGATCTTGTACTTGCCGCCCTTCTTCATGCGGACCAGCGCCTGCGAAAAGCCGGGAACGACCTGCGACACCTGCATCGGCGCCTGTTCGTTGGCGTCGAACTCGGTCCCGTCGTCCAGCGTGCCCTTATATTTGACGAGCACGACGTCGGCCTTGGTCGGGCTGAGGCCGGTGCCTTCCTTGACGACCTCGAAGCCGATGCGCGGGGTCGATTTGACCGCGAAGCCGATCGCGACCGCGATCAGCGCAGCGACGCCGAACCACATCAGCCACAACCCGCCCTTGCTCACCGGGCGCAATGGAACCGTCGTCACGCTCATCGTCTGATCCTTCCCCTGCCCCCAAGATCCTTGGCGCGGCAAAAATGTTG
>NZ_LNSB01000028.1 GCF_001468285.1 Sphingopyxis sp. HIX
CCCGCCCCCACCGGCCCCGACGCCCCAAATGGCCCCGACCGGGGCGCCACCTTCTACCACGGCACGCGCGCCGACCTCGCCGTCGGCGACCTGCTCGCCGCGGGCTGGGCGAGCAATTACGCCGACCGCACCCCGCTCTCGTGGATCTATTTCTCCGCGGCGCTGGAGTCGGCGATCTGGGGCTGCGAGCTCGCCGCCGGCCCGGAAGGAAATGAAAACGCCCGCGAGCGCATCTACATCGTCGAGCCGACCGGCGACTGGTTCGACGACCCCAATCTCACCGACAAGAAATTCCCCGGCAACCCGACGCGCAGCTATCGCAGCCGCGCACCGCTGCGCATTATTGGCGAGGTCGAAAGCTGGACCCCGCACCCGCCCGAGGTGCTCGCCGCGATGAAGGCCAACCTCGAACGGCTGAAGGCCGAGGGGGCGGAGATCATCGATTGAGCGCCGCGCCGGCAGAGGGACAATGATCAGGGAGAACCGCCGATGACGATCCGACTTCTTGCCGCTGCCGCGCTCGCCGCGCTCCTCCTGCCCCTCGCCCCGGTCGCCGCCGAACCTGCGGCCGCGCCTGCGGCGGAGGCGCCTGCCGAACCGCTCTTCGCGCTGATCCTCGCGCCGGGGCCCGCCTGGAAACCCGGCAAGCCTTTCGCCGAACAGGGGCTGCGGCCGCATTTCGACTATTGGATGGCGCTGTTTCGCGAGGGCCGCATCGCCAGTGCGGGGCCCGTCGGCAGCGATAGCGGGCTCGTCCTGCTGCGCGCCGCCGACCAGGCGGCCGCCGATGCCATGCTCGCCGCCGACCCCGCGATCGCCGCGGGCATCTTCACCGGCACTGTCCGCCGCTACGCGCCGCCGATGGTCAATCCCGCGGTGCTGCCTGGCAGGCCTCCGCGATAGGCGCGGAACGATGCATGCTTTCAAGGGTCTAGAAGGGCAGAGGGGCCATCCGCTTGCCCCGCGCCTTTCGCCCGGCACGCGACCTTTGGAGTGATGCCGATGAACAGACTCATGATCCTTCCGCTTGCTGCCGCGACGGCACTCGCGGGCTGCGCCTCGACCGGCGGCTATGCCGGCTACGACGACGGCGGCTATGGCTATTACGACCGCGCCTATTCCGACCAATATGGCCGCTACGACTGGGACCGCCCCGATCCGCGGCGCAACGGCTATTATGCCGACGATTATTATCGCGGCGACCGCCGTTATCGCGAACGCCGGCTGTCGAACAGCGACCGCGTCTATCGCGGCCGCAACGGCCGATATTATTGCCGCCGCAACGATGGCTCGACCGGGTTGATCGTCGGCGCGATCGCCGGCGGCGTGCTCGGCAACGTCATCGCCGAAGGCCGCTCGGAAACGCTCGGCACGGTGATCGGTGCGGTCGCCGGCGGCGCGGCGGGCGCGGCGATCGACCGCGACAACGTGCGCTGCCGCTGACGCCGCCAGGAAGGGCCGTGCCGATGCGCAGAGGCGCACGCGGCGCGGCCCTTCGGCCCTGTTTGAATAGCAATGCAGCGCAGCGATACCGCTTCGCCGGCGAGACCCGACGTTATAGGCAGGAGAAAAAAGGGAGAGTGACATGATCGCCAACCTCGCCGCCGCGTTGCTGCTCGCCCTGCAGGCCACGCCCGCCGCGCCCGACCCGCGGCGCCCGACGCCGACGCTCGACCAGATCGCGCCCACCGTCCCCGACCTCGCGCGCCCCGCGGTGCTGATCGTCAGCAAGACCAACGGCTATCGCCACGACAGCATCGCCGAGGCGGTGCCGGCGATCGAGCGCCTCGTGAAGGCGCGCGGCTGGAGCAGCTTCGCGACCGAAAATGCCGCGGTGTTCAACCCCGACGCGCTCGCGAAATTCGACGTCATCGTCTTCGCCAACGCCAGCGGCGACATCTATACCCCCGACCAGCGCGCCGCCTTCCAGGCCTTCATTGCGCGCGGCGGCGGCTTCGTCGGCCTCCACAGCGCGGGCGACGGCAGCCATCCCGGCTGGTTCGTGCACTTGCGCGGCAACGGCCAATTCACCGGCCATCCGGGTGGCGCCGACCAGTTCCAGACCAGCGACCTGATTGTCGCCGACCGCGGCCACCCCGCGACCGCGCATCTTCCGGCTATGTGGCGCTGGACCGACGAATATTACAGCTGGGACGCCCCGCCCGCCCCCGACGCGCATGTCCTCGTCCGCCTCGACGAGGCGAAGATGCGCCTCGAACCCGAATTGCGGATGGGCGAGCATGCGCTGATCTGGTGGCGCTGCGAGGGCCGCGCGCGCATCTTCTATTCGGCGCTCGGCCACAAGGCCGAGGCGTGGAGCGATGCCGCGCACCTCGAATTGCTCGACGGCGCGATCGGCTGGGCGGCGCGGAAGGAGGGCAAGGGCTGCGACTAGGCCGCAGCGGCGGGTTGAATTTGTTCCCTATTTGTTCTAAATGCAGAGGCCATCGTTCAACCGCGATTCGTCGCGACGAGGAGCCGATCATGCCCCGCAGAAGCTTCGCCAGACGCCCGCTCTACCTGATGGCCAAACCGCCCGCCGATGTCGCGGCGCGCATCCAGGCATTGCCGCGCTGCGACCGGGGCCGCGGCGCGGACCTGCTGCACGTCACCCTCGCCGCCTTCGTCGACCTTGCCGCGGCGCCCGTGGGTTTCCTCGAAATGCTGATGCGCGGGATCGACGGGTTCGAAGCCGGCGCCTTCGCGGTGCAGTTCGACCGGATCGAATGCCGCGACGCGACGACGCTGCGCAGTTCGCTGCCGCTGGTCGCGGCGTGGGATTTCCAGCGGCAGCTTGCCGAATATTTCCAGCGGCACGGCTTCACCGCCTTCAACCTGCCGACCGAGACGCACGTCACGATCGACTATCGCGGCGACGGCCTCGGCGCCGAGGCGATCGCGCCGGTCGAATGGACCGTCACCGAGATATTGCTCGTCGAAAGCGTCACCGGCGAGGGGCGCCATATCGTGCACGGTCGCTGGCCGCTGGCGGAATCCCGATGCTGCGAAGCGGCCTAGGCGGCGACTTCGATCACCGCCGCGCGCTCGATCGCGCGACGCCAGTGCGGCCGCACCGCCAGGCCGAAGGTCGATGCCAGCACCGCCTCGATCTCGTCGGCGCCCAGATAGCGCTGCTCGGCGGCCGCGCCGCGCCGGCGGATCGTCAGCCGGTTGTCGCGCAGCGCTAGGCGCGCGTCGGCGGTGGTGCGCGCGGCGATCAGCTGGTGGCGGAAATGCGAGGCGGGGTGCTGCGACGTGTACCAGTTGCCGACCTCGTAATCCATCGGCGCCGCGGGCACGCGATCGACGTCATAGAGCGTCATCCAGCTGCCCTCGATATCGGCCTCGACCCGCCAGCCGCCGCCCGTATCGACGACGCGGCACGGCTCGTGCGCGGTCGGTTGCGCGCCCAGGGCGCCGAGGCGGAGCGGCGCCGCCGGCACCGCCGATCCGAAACCGACGTCGACCAGCCACGCCGCGCCGCCGATCGTCACGCGCGTCAGCTGGTGCGTGCGCGGGGTCGGCGGCGCATCGTCGGGCAGCATCCAGCGCACCCGCGCGATCAACCCCGCGACCTCGAAACCGAGCGCGCCCAGCACGCGCAGGAACAGCCCGTTCTGCTCGAAGCAATAGCCGCCGCGCCGCGCGCCGATCAGCTTGGCGTCGATCGCTACGGGGTCGAGGTCGACCCCCTCGCCGACGAGCACGTCGATCGCCTCGAACGGAATCGCCGCGACATGCGCCGCCTGCAAGGCGGTGAGCACCTCGAGCGTCGGGGCAAGCGGCCCGTCATAACCGATCCGCGCCAGATAGGCGGGAAGGTCGACGAGGGGCGGGGCGGCGTTGGCGGCTTGACTCATGGGGCAAATCTCCGGTCGGCGAATCATCGGCCCGCCTTATGAAAGCTCAACCCCGGTTGAGATCAAGCGCCGATCGCGAGATCGTAATTGTCGAACCACAGGCAGGCGATGTCGGGGCGCAGCGCCTTCAATTCCTCGAAGCGCGCCTTGGGCGCGAAGCGCGCACAGATCAGGTGGCGGAGCTCGGGGCAGGATGCGAGCGGGGTCAGCTCCTTGTCGACCAGGCGCACCGACGTCAGGCACAGCGCCTCGAAGCCAAAACCCGCGAGCGGCGCGAGCGACGCCAGCTTTTGCATCGTCCACAGGCTGCCCTCGATCCCCAGCACCGCCAGCTGGTCGCGCAGCGGCGCAAGCCATTCGAGCCCGTCCATATGCTTGGCATTTTCGACGAACAAATGGGTGAGCGCGGGAAGCCTGGTCAGCGGCGCGAAGTCGGTGACGTTGCGCGGGCTGTCGAGCTTGAGGAAGCTGAGCCGCTCGAGTTTCGCCAGCCCCGAGAGGTCGCGCGCGGTCACCGGCCAGCCGAGCCACAGATAGTCGAGCGCCTCGAGCTCGCAAATCTCGTCGAGATAGGCTTGGTCGACCGCCGCGGCGAACAGCGTGGTCAGCTGGCGCTGCGCCCCGATGCCGCGATAGGACGCCTTTTCACGCGTCAGGCTGGCGAGCGTCGCATCGGGCGCGATGTCGGCCGCGCGTGCGACATGCGCGGCGCGCACCGCGTTCCAATCGGGCAGGCGGCGCAACCGGGCGTTGACGGGGTCGACGAGCGACAGATCATCGTCTTGGCCGCTCCCGTCTTCGGTCATTTCTTGACCCGCCACTCGCGCATATAGGCCGATTCCTCGCCATATTTCTTGTCGCGCGCCGCCGCTTGCTCGGCCAACTCGGCTGCGGTCGAGCCGCGCGCGCGGTCCTGCTTGATCAGCGTGTCGCGGCGGATCGGGATCAGCTGCGCGATCGGCGTCCCCGCGGGCAGCACATGCTCGCCGACCGGCCCGGTCCAGGCGAAGGGGAAGTTGACCGTCGTGTCGAAGCGGTCGCAATCGACGAAGCCCGAAAAGCAGGTGAAGGGCAGGTCGGGGCGGCTCAGCGGCTGGACGAACAGCACCGAATAGCCATCGGGGACCTTGACCCGCCACGGGTTGATGAATTTCAGCGGCATCACGCGCTCGAACGGCGGCTCGGGCGCGCCGATCTGCCCCGGGTGGTGCTGTTCGACCGGCTGGAAGGCGACACCCTCGGCCCAGCCCATGCGGATCGACACCCGGTCCTCGGGCACGTCGATCAGCACGTCGAAGGGCAAGGGGATGACGAAGCCCAGCGAAAAGGCGTCGGTCATCGGCAGGCAGGCCTTGGCGGTCATCGCGGGCAGGCCGTTCTCGTAGGTCATGCCCATCTCGCGGTTCAGCCGTTTGAACCAGTCGGGGGCGAAACGGATCGCGCGCTCGGGCGGCGGAATCTTGCCCGCGAGTTCGGGATCGCAGAGGAATTCGATCAGCGGCGCCTCGGTCGGGCGCGCGGGAGCGGGCGCGCCCTGCCCGCCCAGATCATAACGTATCCGATATTTGGAATCGCTCATCGCCCGTCCCTTGGCCCCGTCCGTCGCCGCCACCGTGTCGCAAAAGCTCCGCGCTGACAACCGCCCGGTGGAGCGATTGCCGCGCCGCGGCGCCATGCTATGACCATCGGACAAGGGTAAGGGAGGAACCGATCCGCATGCACCGCTTCCGCGCAACAGCCTTGTCGCTCGGCGCCGTCCTCGCGATCCTCGCTGTACCCGCCCGCGCCGACGAGGTCGCGGCGATCACCGCCTTCGCCGACGCCTTCGATGCGGCGCAGATCGCGCAGGACCGGGCCGCGCTCGAGGCGATGGTCGCCGACGACCTCGTCTTCATCGACGGCGACGGGCGGCGGCTCGGCAAAGGCGATTTCATCGCCGGCTGGACCGGCGTCGGTGATGATTACGACCCCGTCACGCTCACCGACCGCGTCATCACCGTGCTGGGCCCCGACGCCGGGCTCGCGAGCGCCGAGACCACGCTGTCGGGCCGCTCGGCGGGCAAGCCTTTCGCGGTGCGCATCCGCTTCACCGACATCTTCCGGCGCAAAGGCGATAGCTGGCAGGCGGTGCACATCCAGGTGACGCGCCTGCCGCCACGCACGGCGAGCGAGTGAGGGCGCTCCGCCTCGGCCGCCTGCTGTGGCGGGCCATCGCACTGTTGCTGCTGCTCTTCGCCGCGACGGCGCTGTGGCTCGCGATCGCCGGATGGACGGCTTTCGGCGAGACCCCTTCGGGCACACGCCTCGCCAAGCTCGAGCGCTCGCCGCAATGGCGGGATGGCGCCTTCGCCAATCGCCGCGGCGGCTGGATCGACCGCGCCGCCGCCTATCGCAACCTGCTGACCGGTTCGGCGGTCACCGTACCCGAGCCCGATGCGCCGGTGCCCGCGGTCCGCCCCGCCGCGACGGCCTTCGCCGATCCGCCGCCCGGCGGGCTGCGCATCACCTGGTTCGGCCATTCCTCGACGCTCGTCGAAATCGACGGCGCGCGCGTGCTGACCGACCCGATGTGGAGCCGGACCGCGGGGCCGGTGGGCTGGGCCGGGCCGGGCCGCTGGTACGCGCCGCTGATCGCCATCGCCGACCTGCCGCCGATCGACGCGGTGGTGATCTCGCACGACCATTATGACCATCTCGACGAAGCCACGGTGCGCGCCCTCGACAAGCGCGGCACGACCTTCGTCGTCCCGCTCGGCATCGGATCGCACCTCGCCTATTGGGGCGTCGACGCCGGCCGCATCGTCGAGCTCGACTGGTGGGACAGCCATCGCATCGGGCCGCTGACGATCACCGCGACCCCGGCGCGCCACGCCTCGGGCCGGCTCGGCACCCAGAGCAACCGCACCCTATGGGCGGGCTTTGCCCTCGCCGGCCCCGCGCACCGGGTCTGGTATTCGGGCGACACCGGCTTCATGCCGGAATTCGCCGAGATCGGGCAGCGGCTCGGGCCCTTCGACGCCACCCTGCTCGACGCCGGCCAATATGACCCCGCCTGGCCCGACAATCACCTCGGTCCCGAACTCGCGGTCGAGGCGCACCGGCTCGTCCGCGGAAAGACGCTGGTGCCGATCCACTGGGCGCTGTTCACCCTCGCCCCGCACGGCTGGACCGAGCCCGGCGAACGTGTCCTCGCGGCCGCCCATTGCGCCGGGGTCGCCGTCACGATCCCGCGGCCGGGCGAATCCTTCGCCCCCGCCGCGCCGCCGCCCGCAAGGCGCTGGTGGCCGGGCGTCGCCTGGCAGACGGCAGCGCAGAAGCCTCAGCTCGCGACCGAGGACGGCGATCCGGCGAGGCGTTTCCGCGTGCCGCCCTGCGCCCAGGGGAAGAAAGGATTACGGGCGCGGAATAGCCCGGCCCCGGCAGCGCCATCCACGCCGCCGCCGGAGCCGGTCCCCCTTATGCCCCGTCGTCAGCAGCCATAGCCCCAATAATGGCCGTTGCTGCAATGGCACGATCCGCTGTGCCCCGAATCCCAGTCGCAATAATTGACATAGGTGCAGTGCGGGCACACCGAGTTGCCCGCGCGTTCGGGCGCCTTCAGCGGCGCCGCCTCCGCATCCGCCGCGCCGTCGCCGGCCATCGGCACTTCCAGTGTCGTCTCGAACATCCGCCGTCTCCCACCACCGAAGGACCGCGGAAGTCTGGCGTCATGCTGCCGCCTGTATAGGATGGTTGCGCCAAATCGCCGTGCGGGCCGCGCACTCAATAAGCGTTGCGCGTCTGGCGGAGCGCGGCCTTGCCGTCCTTCCAGTCGACCTCCCCGGCGGGCTCGGCGGGCCGCCCCGGCGCGAACAGCTCATAGATGGTCGTGCCGTCCTCCTGCAGGCTCTCGATCACCCGCACGGGCTCGAAGGCGTCGGGCGCCGCCTTGGCCGCCGTCCGCACCGGCGCGGGCGCATCGGCCCAGGCGATGTCGCGCTGCATCTCGACGACGCGGTACGCGCCCTTTTCCTCGATCAGGTCGAGCTCGACCGCGCTGCCGTCGCCGCGCGTGCCCTCGACGTCATAGAAGACCATGCCGTCCCGCGCCTTGCGCTCGGCCTCGGCGATGTTCATGTCGGGCACACGCGCGAGCACCGCCGCGCGCACCCCGGCGGGCAGGTCGGCCGCGGCGATTGCGTCGATCTTCGCCTCGGGGCCCTCGGCGAGCACCGCCTTTTCGGCCGTGCCGTCACGCGCAACCTTGTCGGCGCCGCCCCCGCCGCATCCCGCGAGCAACAGCCCCGCCGCCATCCAGATCGCTGACCGCATCGTCCGTCTCCTACCGAAGGTAACCGTTGTCATCTTAACGCCGCTCGGAACGCAAGTCGATGCGCCGTTGCTCGGGTCATCGCGATTCGACTCTCGCCCCGATGTAGAACATAATAGGAACATCGTCCGATTCGGAGAAATATGATGGAGCCGATCTTCCGCTATTTCCTGGGCTTCCAGGTCGCCGCCGACCGCGCCGGCTGGCTCGCGCGCCGCCTGCCGCCGACGGGCGACATGTTCGCGCAGATGAAGCCGCATCTCTATCATCTGACGCTCTGCACCATCGCCGAGACGATGCTGCCGCATCCCTTCCTGCGCCAGCGCGTCGCCGCGGCGCTGGGCGACGACCCGCCCGCCGCCGCCGCGATCCCCTTCGGCCGCATCGTCGCGCGCGATAGGGGCGCCGCGCTGATCACCGTCGGCGGCGTGGGCGCGATCCATACGCTCTACGAGAGCGTTGTCGCGCGCCTCGCGGCGCAGGGCATCGAGCCGCTGCACCGCAAGTCGGGCCTGCGCCCCCACATCACGCTCGGCTATGGCGAATGCGACTTCGATCCGGTGCTGCTCGCGTGGAGCTGGACCCCGCATAATCTGGTGCTCGTCGAAAGCCATATCGGCCACCGCCGCCACCGCGTGCTGCAAAGCTGGATGCTGCCGCCGCCGGCGCAGGGGCTGTTCGACTTCATGGCCGACGAACTGCCCCCGATCCGGCGCGCGGCCTGAGGGTCCTAATTCTCCAGGCTGTGCTCGAGCGTGATCTCGCAATCGAGCAGCTTCGACACCGGGCAGTTCATCTCGGCCTCCTTGGCGATCGCCGCAAATTCCTCGGCGCCGATCCCGGGCACCTTGGCGATCAGGGTCAGCGCCGAGCTCGAAATCTCGAACCCGCCCTCGACCTGGTCGAGCGTCACCGCGGCGGTGGTTTCGAGCGTGTCGCCGCTATATCCCGCACGCGCGAGCCCGAAGGAAAGCGCCATGGTGAAGCAGGCGGCGTGCGCCGCAGCGATCAGTTCCTCGGGGTTGGTCCCCGGCTGGCCCTCGAAGCGCGTGCCGAACCCATAGGGCTGCTTGTCGAGCACCCCCGACTTGGTGGTGATTGCCCCTTTGCCCTCCTTGCCGAAGCCTTCGTAGCGAGCGGAAGCGCGATTGACGGTCATGCCATATCTCCTTGGGGATGGGTCGGGACTCGGGGGGCCATTGGTCAGGCCGCGGCCAGCCTAGGCCGCGCGCCCGCGCGCTTCCACGCCTTTTCGTGGAAGAAAAAGGCGACCGCGTTGATGCACGGCTCGACGATCGCGATCCCGCCCGCCAGCACGACCGATCCGGTCATGACATAAGCGACGCTGAACCCGATCGTCAGGTGCAGCGCGAGATAGGTGAAGGTCTTGGCGAGGTCGGTCGGCATGGCGCGTCTCCGGAAGAACGGAAGAGCGCCAATTTAAGAATCACTCGCAACAAGCGCCAGGCGGAGCTTTGCGTCAGTCTGATCGATTTTTCCGCAGGACGCCTGCCTTGTCGAGCTCGGGACCCAGCCGGCCGGTCAGCCACAGCGCCCACATCCTGAAATCGGCGGCGAGGCTCCACAGCGGGTAGGTGAAGGTCGCGGGCCGGTTCTTCTCGACCCCGAAATGCGCGACCCAGGCGAAGAAATAACCCGCGAGCGGCAGCGCGATCAGCCACGCCCAGCGCCCCGTCAGGAACGCGGCGATCGCGATCGCGACGACCAGGCTGGTCCCGACATAGTGGAGCGCGCGCGTCGAGGCCTTGCTATGCTCGCGCAGGTAAAAGGGCCAGAAGGCGGCGAAGCTGGTGTAGAGCCGGGCCATGGCGCGAAGATGCGGCGCTTCGCGGCGCGGGTCAAGACGGCCGCCTGCGGGAACCCCGAATGACGGCGGCATTGGAGGGCGAAGCGGGCATTGCCCAAACCGTCGCCCCCGCCGCTGCAAAAATCGCTTTCCTAATAAATCGCGCCATGATCTACCCTGCGGGATGACGCCCATGCCCATCCGCGGCGCCGCGCGCCGACCGCGATCACCGCTAACCCCTTGTTCCCGCGCGCGATGGGGCGTCAACTTAGTCAACTTCCGACCGATACCAGCCGCCCCAAAACAAAGGGGGCCGAAACGACCCCCTTTGCCTCCCCGGTCCGGTTGGACCTTATTCGGTCGGAAAGCCGCGCTTGCGCAGCAGCGCCTTCACATCGGGATCGCGGCCGCGGAAAGCGCGATAGGCCTCGGCGCGGTCGGTCTCGTTGCCCGTCATCAGCAATATGGTGCGGAACTTGTCGGCGACGCTGCGGTCCCACGGCCCGCCGGCTTCGGTGAAGGCCGCCCAGGTGTCGGCGTCCATCGTCTCCGACCAGAGATAGGAGTAATAGCCCGCCGAATAGGCGTCGCTCGAGAACAGATGCCCGAACTGCGGCAAGCGGTGCCGCATCACGATCTCCCTGGGCATGCCGATCTCGGCGAGCGTCTCGCGCTCGAACTTGTCGGCGTCGGCGGGCGGGTCCCCACGGTCGTGCAGCTTCATGTCGACGATCGCGCTCGAGAGATATTCGACCGTCGAGAAACCTTGGTTGAACTTGTCCGACGCCAGGATCTTGTCGACCAGCGCCTGCGGCATCGGCTCGCCCGTCTTGTAGTGCGTCGCATATTTCGACAGCACCTCGGGGGTCATCAGCCAATTCTCGTTCACCTGGCTCGGATATTCGACGAAGTCGCGCGGCACCCCGGCGAGCGCGGGATAGTAAACATGTTGCAGCAGATAGTGGATGCCGTGGCCGAACTCGTGGAACAGCGTCTGCGCATCGTCGAGGCTGATCAGCGTCGCCTCGCCCTTCGCGGCTTCGGTGAAATTATTGTTGTTCGACGCGAGGACGTTGCGCTCGCCGCCCAGCGTCTGCTGGCTGCGATAGGTCGTCATCCACGCGCCCGAACGCTTGCCGTCGCGCGCGAAATTATCGAGGTAGAAGACCCCGACATTCTCGTTGGTCTTGAGGTTGTAGACCTCGAAGGTGCGCACCTTCGGATCGAACACCGGGATCGTCCCGGTATTTTCGCGGAAGCCCAAATCGTAGAGCTGCCCCGCCGACCAGAACATGCCGTCGACGAGCTTGTCGAGCTGGAGATACGGCTTCACCTCGCTCTCGTCGAGGTCGTATTTGGCCTTGCGGACCTTCTCGGCATAGAAGCGATAGTCCCAGGGTTCGATCGTGATCTTGGGTCCGTTGCCCGCCTTGGCGTCGGCATCGGCGATCGCCTGCATGTCGGCGACCTCTTCCTTCACCCGCGCGACCGCGGCGGGCCAGACCTTCATCATCAGCCCCATCGCCGCCTCCGGGGTCTTCGCCATCGTGTCGGCCATGCGGTAATGCGCGTGCGTCGGGAAACCGAGCAGCTCGGCGCGCTGCTGGCGCAGCTTCAGGATTTCGGCGATCGTCGCATTGGTGTCGTTGGCGTCGCCATTGTCGCCGCGATTGACGAAGGCGTTATAGACGCGTTCGCGCAGCTTGCGGTTGGTCGCGCCCTGCAGCACCGGCTGCGCCGACGAGCGGGTGTTCTTGATCGCCCACTGGCCGGGTTTGCCATTGGCCTCGGCGGCCGACGCGAGCGAGGCGACGAAGCCCGGTTCGAGCCCCGCGAGCTCGGCCTTGTCGGTGACGAAGGTGTAGAGCTTCTCGTCGCCGAGCAGCTTCGACGAGAAGGTCGAGAACAGCCCCTCGAGCTTCGAGTTGAGTTCGACCAGCTTGGTCTTGTCGGCGGGCGAGAGATTCGCGCCGTCGCGCACCATCTCTTCATAACTGCGCTCGACGATGCGGATCTGCTGCGCGTTGAGCCCGCTCTCGTGGCGCTTGTCATAGACCGCCTTGTAGCGCGCGAAGAGCTTGGGCTCGAGGAACAGCTCGGTGTAGAAGGTGGTGAGCTTGGGGCTCCATTCGGCGTCGATATCTTCGACGCGGTCGTTCGACTTGTTCGAAGTCTGGACGCCCCACAGCGCGAAGAGCCGCTCCATCGTGTCGCCCGCGAGCATCATCGGGACGTGGGTGTTTTCGAAGGTCGGCACCGCGGGATCGTCGATCACCGCCTGCACCTGCGCCTTGGTCTCGGCCATGCCCTTCTGGAAGGCGTCGGGGAACAGTTCGGGATCCATCTTGTCCCACGGCGGCACCCCCTCGAACGGCCCGGTCCAGGGCGCGAGCATCGGATTGTCGCCCGCGGGCGCGGTCGCGGCGGCGGGCTTGGCATTTTCGGCGGCAAGACTCGTCATCTGGCTCATACCCATGAGCATCGCAGTCGATGCAAGCAGAGTCGACAGGCGACGGGCAAAATGAGGCGCGCTGCGCGGCATATTTCGGATCTCCCGGTGGAAAAGGTTTCGGGCGAAACCATGTCGGGGCCGTCTTAACCAGATATGACAGGGGGGTGCAAGCTGCCTAGGCGCCAAAATCCGGCTGGATCAGGCCAGGCACGTCGACGCGGAAGGTGAAGACGCCCCCCGCGTGCGGCTGCGCGCCGCGCTCTTCGTCGCTCAAATTCTTGCCCGCGCTGGTGACGAAGGCGGTGCGCATGTCGGCGCCGCCGAAGGCGAGCATCGTCGGGCGCTGCACCGGCAGCTCGACCGTCTGGAGCAACTCGCCTGTCGGCGACAGGCGAACGACGCGCCACCCGTCCCACAGCGCCGACCAGTAACAGCCTTCGGCGTCCACCGCCGCGCCGTCGGGGCGGCCATGCCCCTCGGGAAATTCGTGGAACAGCCGCTGGCCGCTCAAGTCGCCGGTCGCGGGGTCGACGTCATAGGCGTGGATGCGGTGCGTCGGGGTGTCGGCGTGATAGAAGATGCGCCCGTCGGGGCTGAACGCCGCGCCGTTGCTCGTCATCAGCCCGCCGAATACTTCGGTCAGCGCCCCGTCGGGATCGAGGCGATAGAGCGTGGCGTCGCGCTTCGGCTTGTCGCTCGTCAGGCTGCCGACCCACAGCCGCCCGGCGGCGTCGACGCAGCCGTCGTTGAAGCGCTGGTGCGGCAGGGCAGCGAGCGCCGCCGGACCGAAGGGCCGCGGCACCGCGCCCCATTCATCGATCAGCGCGCAGCCGTCGCCGAGCGCCGCGACGAGCCCGCCGCCCGCACGCGGCGCGACGCAACCGACGGGTTCCTCGAGCTGCATCCATTCGTGGCGGCCGTCCGCGGGATCGAGCCGGTGGATCTGCTGCGCGTCGATATCGACCCAATAGAGGCGGGCTTCGCGCGCATGCCAGCGCGGCGATTCGCCGAGCAAGGCGCCGGCGTCGAGGAGGAGTTGGGCCATGGGGCGAGCCTAGCGCGCGCTGCGGCGGCTGCCCAGCGTCTGCAAAGCTATTCGTTGCTCGCGCCACACCCCGTCGTCACCCCGGGCTCGACCCGGGGTCCCGCTTAGCGGCGGTGAATAGCGGGACCCCGGGTCGAGCCCGGGGTGACGGGGAAGGAAAGAGCACATGTCAAAGAGTTTCCCGCCGTAGCGTCTTTCCACTTGACGTGCACGTAAACGTAAGGTCTGTTGGCGGTCGAAAATTGCGGCCGACTCCCCGCTCGCGTTCGGCTGCGCCAAGGGAAAGGAAGATCATGTCGCTCGATAATCTGTCGCGCTCGGCCTATGGCGAGGATCATGAGGCATTCCGTGCCACGGTCCGCCAGTTCCTCGAAAAGGAAGTCGCGCCGAACGCCGCGCAATGGGCCGAGGACAAGATCGTCCCCAAGTCGATCTGGCCGAAGGCGGGCGAGCTCGGCATGCTGTGCCCGACGGTTCCCGAGGAATATGGCGGGCTCGGCCTAGACTTCGGCTATAATGCGATCGTCGACGAAGAGAGCGCCTATTACGGTCGCGCGACGACGGGCTTCTCGCTCCAGTCGGACATCGTCACCAGCTATATCGTCAAATATGGCAGCGAAGAGCAGAAGAAGCACTGGCTGCCGCGGATGGTGTCGGGCGAGACGATCACCGCGATCGCGATGACCGAACCGGGCACCGGCAGCGACCTTCAGGGCATGCGCACGACCGCGAAGAAGGATGGCAATCATTATGTCATCAACGGGTCGAAGACCTTCATTACCAACGGCCAGAATGCCGACCTGATCCTCGTCTGCGTCAAGACCGACACCGAGGTGCGGCCGGCATGGAAGGGCGTGTCGATCGTCCTCGTCGAGGCCGACCGCGAGGGCTTCGAGCGCGGCCGCAACCTCGACAAGATCGGGCAGGATGAGGCCGATACGTCGGAGCTGTTCTTCAACGACGTCCGCGTGCCGATCACCAACTGCCTCGGCGAAGAGGGCCAGGGCTTCATCTACCTGATGAGCGAACTGCCGCAGGAACGCCTGTCGATCGCGGTGAGCGCGCAGGCCTCGGCGCAGCGCGCGTTCGACGATACGGTCGAATATACGCGCGAGCGCAAGGCGTTCGGCAAGCCGATCCTCGACTTCCAGAACAGCCGCTTCGTGCTCGCGGACCTCAAGGCCAAGCTGCAGGTCGGCTGGGCGCATCTCGACTGGGCGCTCGCGCGCCACATGAAGAAGGAACTCACCCCCGAGGAAGGCGCCGCGGCGAAGCTGTGGCACACCGACCTGCAGTGGGAAGTGATGGACAAGTGCCTCCAGCTGTTCGGCGGTTCGGGCTATATGAACGAATATCCGATCGCCCGCGCGTGGCGCGCCGCGCGCGTGACGCGCATCTTCGGCGGCACGAACGAAATCATGAAGGAACTGATCGGGCGTAAGCTCTGACCCGGTAACGCAGAAAGGAACTCCCCAATGGCCACAGCCTATATCGTAGACGCCGTCCGCACCGCCGGCGGCAAGCGCGGCGGCCGCCTCGCCGGCGTCCACCCCGTCGACCTTGGCGCCGCGGTGTTCGACGCGATCGCCGACCGCAACGACTTCGACACCAAGGCGATCGACGACGTCATCACCGGCTGCGTCAGCCAGGGCGGACAGCAGACGATGGACGTCGGCCGCAACGCGGTGCTCGCCTCGAAGCTGCCCGACTCGATCCCCGCAGTCACCATCGACCGCCAGTGCGGTTCTTCGCAGCAGGCGATCCAGTTCGCCGCGCAGGCGGTGATGTCGGGCACGCAGGACATCGTCCTCGCCAGCGGCATCGAAAGCATGACGCGCGTGCCGATGGGCAGCGTCGCGACCCTGTTCATGAAGGAAGGGCTCGGCCATTATAAGTCCGAGCGGCTCGAGGAAAAATTCCCCGGCATCATGTTCAGCCAGTTCGCCGGCGCCGAAATGATCGTCAAGAAGCACGGCCTGACCAAGGACGACCTCGACGCCTATGCGCTCGAAAGCCATCGCCGCGGCAAGGCCGCGACCGAGGCCGGCCACTTCAAGCGCGAGATCGTCGGGGTCGAGATCGACACGCCGGAAGGCCGCCAAGTCCATCTGGTCGACGAGGGCATCCGTTTCGACGCGACGCTCGAGGGCATTGCGGGCGTGAAGCTGCTTCAGGAAGGCGGTGCGATCACCGCGGCTTCGGCCAGCCAGATCTGCGACGGCGCGTCGGCCGCGCTCGTGGTGTCGGAGCAGGCGCTCAAGGATCACGGCCTGACCCCGCGCGCGCGTATCCACCATATCTCGGTGACCGCGGGCGACCCGGTGATCATGCTCGAGGAGCCGCTGTTCGCGACCGAAAAGGCGCTGAAGCGTGCGGGCATGAAGATCGAGGATATCGACGCTTATGAGGTCAACGAGGCTTTCGCGCCGGTGCCGCTCGCCTGGCTCAAATATCTCGGCGCCGACCCGGCCCGGATCAACCAGCATGGCGGCGCGATCGCGCTCGGCCACCCGCTCGGCGCCAGCGGCACCAAGCTGATGGCGACCCTGCTCGGCGTGCTCGACGCGACGGGCGGCAAATACGGCCTCCAGACGATGTGCGAAGGCGGCGGCCAGGCCAACGTCACGATCATCGAACGGCTTTGATGAAATCTCCCTCCCGCTTGCGGGAGGGGTTGGGGGAGGGCCTGTTGGCTCGCGGTCCCCAACATGTCCCACCGGTGTTGGGTGGATCAGCCCCCGGCTGATCCAGGTCATCCCGGGGGGATGACCGACCCATCACCCCCTCCCCTAAAGGGGAGGGCTTAATCGGAGAGAAAAATGAAACTCGATTCCACCGTATCCGCCGTCGTCACCGGCGGCGCCTCGGGCCTCGGCGCCGCGACCGCGCGCCTGCTCGCGTCGAAGGGCGTCAAGGTCGCGATCTTCGACCTGCAGGAAGAAAAGGGCAAGGCGCTGGCCGAAGAACTCGGCGGCGTCTTCTGCGAATGCAACGTCACCGACGACGCGTCGGTCGACGCTGCCTTCGCCAAGTCGCGCGAAGCGATCGGGCAGGAGCGTATCCTCGTGAACTGCGCCGGCACCGGCAACGCGATCAAGACCGCCAGCCGCTCGAAGGAAGACGGCAGCATCAAGCATTTCCCGCTCGATGCCTTCAACTGGATCATCCAGATCAACCTCGTCGGCACCTTCCGCTGCATCGCCAAGTCGGCCGCGGGCATGATGACGCTCGACCCGACCGAAGACGGCGACCGCGGCGCGATCGTCAACACGGCATCGGTCGCGGCCGAAGACGGCCAGATCGGCCAGGCGGCTTATTCGGCGTCGAAGGGCGGCGTCGTCGGCATGACCCTCCCCGTCGCGCGCGACCTCGCGTCGGAGAATATCCGCGTCAACACCATCCTGCCCGGCATCTTCGACACCCCGCTGCTCGCCGGTGCGCCGCAGAATGTCCGCGACGCGCTCGGTGCCTCGGTGCTCAACCCGAAGCGCCTCGGCAACCCCGCCGAATATGCCAATCTCGCGCTCTGCATGATCGAGAACGGCTATTTCAACGGCGAGGACGTGCGCCTCGACGGTGGCATCCGCATGGGTCCGCGCTGATATGCCGAAACCGGAGAGCTGGCGGCTGAACGCCGTCAGCTACCCCGTCCACCTCGATCTGCAGACGCGGTTCCAGGACATGGACATCAACGGCCATCTCAACAATGTGGCCTTTGCGGCGCTGTTCGAAAGCGGCCGCGTGCTGCTCAACCGCGAAATCCGTCCCTGGGCCGAGCGGCCCGAGAACGAGCGCACGATGGTCGCCGCGGTCGAGATCAATTACCTCGCCGAGGGCAATTTCCCCGACCCGGTGCTGATCGCGACGGGCATCGGCCGCCTCGGCACGTCGAGCTGGACGATCGTCCAGGCGATGTTCCAGAACGGCCGCTGCATCGCGACCTGCGACACGGTGGTGGTGTGCCGCACCGACGGCGAAGCCAAACCGCTGCGCGCGGCGATGGTGACGGAGCTCGAAGCGAAGCTGGCGAAGCCGGCCTGAACGGCCACGGCCCCGATGGGGCTTGCAATGAACGAAACTCCCGCGGAAATATCCGGCGGCATCGCGCGGATGCATGGGGAGAAATGCGATGGCATCGCTGATCATATGTTGGGCGGCCGCCGTTCTCGCCGCGGCCCCGGCTGTGCCGGCGCCGCCCCCGGTCGCGTCGATTTCCCCAGCGGTCGATACGCTGGCGGAGGCACGCCGCGTTTACGACATGGGCGGCGACCCGAAACTGGTCAACGACGCGGCGGGGCGTTTGCGGCACTATGAGCGTGCGCTCGCCATTCTGGATACCGCGCCGGCCGACCTTTTGCTCGGCCGGCAATTCCGGATCGATCGTCTTTTCTATCGGACGTCCATCGCCATGCACCGGACCTATGCCGCCCCGGTCGAGGGACGCGCCGAACTCGATGCGCTGCTTCCCGAGCTGCGCGCCGCGCAAAGCGAGTTTCCGGACAGTGTCCAATTGTCGGGCGCCCTGTCACAGATCCTGCGCTTTCAGACCGGCGTTGCGCTGCGCGACGAACAGTTCGGCCTGGCGGCCGGCCTCGCCCGCGAAGGCGTCGACCGCATGCGCGCGATCGTCGCCGCAGGGAATGGCGACGATTTCACCATAAGGTCGCTGGCGATCGACCTCGACAATCTGGCGCGGATCGAAGCGCGGCTGGGGCAGATCGACAGGTCGAACGAATTGGGTCTCGAAGCCCTGGGGCTGTTTCGCAAGCTCGCCGCGCGCCAGCCCGACTCGCGACCTGCGCAAGGCAGCCTGCTGATTTCGCTGGTCCGGCGCGCGGTCGACCTGGGCGAGCCCCATCTGCTCGACGAAGCGGCGACCGTCGGCGCCGAGATGGAGCGTCGGGGCCTGCTCGACGATCGCTATCGGTCGATAGTCGAGGATATGGACAATATCCGCGCCCAGGCAGAAAAAATGGCGGCGAGCCGGCGGCCGCGCGCCAGCTGACGCGGGAAGCCGGCGCTACAGCTTCCTTTCCGCATCGGGCACCGAGCGGATCAGGTCGCGCGCGAAGCCGATCAGGCCGATCTGGCGGCGGCGTTTCAGCCGCTCGGCGCGCAGGATCGCGCGGACCTCGTCGAAACAGCCTTCGACATGGTCGTTGATCAGCACATAGTCGTAGCCGTCCCAGTGGCTGATCTCGTTCGCGGCGCGCTCCATGCGTGCGGCGATCACCTCGTCGCTGTCGGTCTTGCGCGCGCGCAGCCGCCGTTCGAGTTCCTCCATCGTCGGCGGCAGCACGAAGACGCGCACCACGTCGGGACCCGCCTCCTGGTAGAGCTGCTGCGCGCCCTGCCAATCGATGTCGAACAGCACGTCCTTGCCCGCGGCGAGCAGCGCCTCGACCGGCGCGCGCGGGGTGCCGTAGCGGTGGCCGAAGACATGCGCCCATTCGAGGAACGCGCCGTCGGCGGCCATCTTCTTGAAGGTCTCGGTATCGACGAAATGATAGTGGACGCCGTCCTCCTCGCCGGGACGCGGCGGGCGCGTGGTGGCCGAGATCGACAGCGCGATATCCTTGTCGGCCTCGAGCATCATGCGCGAGATGGTGGTCTTGCCCGCGCCCGAGGGCGAGGAGAGAACGAACAACACGCCGCGGCGGTTGAGGTGGACGCTTTCAGCCATGGGCGCTAATTGCGCGGAGACACGCGGCGGTCAAGGGGGAGGCATATGGCGGGAATATCGCGGACGGGCTGGCTGGTGGTGGCAACGCTGGTCGCGCTGCTCGCCGCGATCCTCTTCGCGATGGAGCGCCCGCCGATCTGCCCGTGCGGCACGGTCAGCCTGTGGCACGGGACGGTGCAGTCGAACCAGAACAGCCAGCAGATTTCGGACTGGTACAGTTTCAGCCACGTCATCCACGGCTTCATCTTCTATGGCCTGCTGCGCTGGATCATGCCCGAACGGCCGCTCTGGGTGCCGCTTGCCATCGCGATCGGGATCGAGGGCGCTTGGGAAATCCTCGAAAATTCGCCGGTGATCATCGACCGCTACCGCGAGGTCACCATGGCCTTCGGCTATTCGGGCGATTCGATCCTCAATTCGGTGAGCGACACCCTGTTCATGATCGGCGGCTTCCTCACGGCGAGCCGGATGCGCTGGTGGATCACCGTGGCGCTCGCGATCGCCTTCGAATTGTTCACGCTGTGGACGATCCGCGACAATCTGACGCTCAACGTCCTGATGCTCGTGTCGCCGATCGAGGCGGTAAAGGAGTGGCAGGCGGGCGGCTAGAGCCCCAGTTCGCGGCGCGAAGCCAGCGCCAGTTTCGCGACCAGGTCGCCCGGGATCGGCCGGTTCGCCGCAAATGTGACACCGGTCTTGGTGGCCTTGAGTTTCAGCGCGGCAATCTCGTCGGCATGCGCGGCAATGGCGCCCGGATCGAGGTATAGGCCGCATTGCCTGGCGAAAGCGGCATAGCCCGCAATCGTCTTCCCCGCGATCTCGAACCCGGGCATTTCATATTTCATGACCTCTTCGGCATCGGGCAGCGCCCCCGCCAATTGCTTGCGCAAATTCGCCAGTACCGCACGAAACGGCTCGGGCGCCGCGGCGATATAGGCGTCGTGGCCAGCCGCCTTCGTCATCCCGGCGCGAAACTCAGTGGATCGCCGGCCGCTTGCCGTCGGCGCCCAGCGGAATCGCCGGCGGCAAGGCGTCGCCGATGGTTTCGCCGTCGGTCGGCGGGGTGTCCGACACACCCGCATAGGGATCGACCACGCCGGCATTGGCGAGCTCCGCATCGGCCTTATGCGCATCCTCGGCCGCCTTGCGCGCGGCGGCGCGTTCGGCCCACTTCTTGGTGAGATAACCCGCCGCGCCCCACGCCGCGATCGCGGCATAGCGCTGCGGGAACAGGCGCCGCGCGGCAAAAAGCGTCGCCGCGCCGATCACCGCGCCTGCGACGGGGTGGCCGCCCTTTTCCTTACCGATGGCGCTGCCGAGAACGCCGCCAACGATCCTGCCGATCATGCCCATCTCTCCTTCCTCCCATCAATTCCCAGAGGAGGCGGTCGGTTCCGGCCCCAGCATCGCGCGCGGATCGACGACGCGGTCGAAGGTCGCCGCGTCGACATAACCGAGTTCCAGCGCCGCCTCGCGCAGGGTCGACCCCGTCTCATGCGCGTGCTTCGCGATCTTCGCGGCCTTGTCGTAACCGATCTCGGGCGCGAGCGCGGTGACGAGCATCAGCGAACGCTGCATCAACTCGTCGATCCGCGCGCGATTGGGTTCGAGCCCGCGCACGCAATGTTCGGTAAACCCCGCCATGCCGATGGCGAGCAATTCGATCGAGCGCAGCACATTGCTGCCGATCAGCGGCTTGAAGACGTTGAGCTCGAGATGCCCCTGCAAGCCCCCGACGGTCACCGCCTGGTGATTGCCGATCACCTGCGCCGCGACCATCGTCAGCATCTCGCACTGGGTCGGGTTGACCTTGCCCGGCATGATCGAGCTGCCCGGCTCGTTCGCGGGCAGGTCGAGCTCGCCCAGCCCCGCGCGCGGGCCCGAGCCCAAGAGGCGGATGTCGTTGGCAATCTTGGTCAGCGCGACGGCGAGGGTGTTCAGCGCGCCCGAGAAGAAGACGAGCCCGTCGTTCGACGCCAGTGCCTCGAACTTGTTGCGCGCCGGCTCGAAGGCGATGCCGGTGCCGCGCGACAGCTCGGCGGCCATCGCGGCGTCGAAGCCCGTGGGGGCATTGAGCCCGGTGCCGACCGCGGTGCCGCCCTGCGCGAGCTTGGCGATATTGTGCGCGAGCGTGCCCTCGATGCGCGCGCGGCACGCGATCAATTGCGCGACATAGCCCGAAAATTCCTGCCCGAGGGTCAGCGGGGTCGCGTCCTGCAAATGGGTGCGGCCGATCTTGACGATATCGCCCCATGCCTCGGCCTTGGCGATCAAAGCGTCGGTGAGCACCGCCAGCGCGGGCAGCAGCCGCGCATTCGTCTCGACCGCCACCGCGACATGGAGCGCGGTCGGGAAGCTGTCGTTCGACGATTGGCCCATGTTGACATGGTCGTTGGGGTGCACGGGGGACTTGCCGCCGCGTTTTCCGGTCAACGCGTCATTGGCGATCCCCGCGATCACCTCATTGGCGTTCATGTTCGACTGGGTGCCGCTCCCCGTCTGCCAGATGGCGAGCGGGAATTGATCGTCATGGTCGCCCGCGATCACGGCATCGGCCGCGGCGACGATCGCATCGGCGAGCGCGCCGTCGAGGCCGTGGCCGCGGTTGACCTCGGCCCCCGCGCGCTTGATCCGCGCCAGCGCATGGACGATCGGCAGCGGCATCTTTTCGTGCGCCGGGAAAGCGAAATTATGCCGGCTGCGCTCGGTCTGCGCGCCCCAATAGGCGTCGGCCGGCACGTCGATTTCGCCGATGCTGTCGCTCTCGATCCGGGTTGCGGTCATCCGATCATCATCCTCGTCGCGAGCACCGCGCTCGCCCAGGTCATCGATACCAGCGCGAGCATCTGCCAATAGCCGGTGTCGCCAATGCGCTTCCGCGCCCAGCCCGCGGCGAGCCAGACGAGCAGCAGCGCCGGGGTCAGCACCAGCAGCGAGAAGCGCAGCAGCCCGTCGGCGATCTGGTTGCGCACGCCGCCGCTCTCGAACAAGGCATAGCCCTCGACCCCCCACCAGAAGGCGGCGGTCAGCACCACCATCCCGGCGAGCGCCCAATATTGCCAGAAACGCGAAGGGGGCCATGGCGGAGCCACGGCGCTATCTCTTCTTGCCGAAATCCACGGTCACGACGTTCGAGCCGTCGTCGCTGCCGACCGCGGGGCGGTCGTTGTCGGCCTCGTCGTGCGGCTCGGGATCGGCGCCGTCGTCGCTGACCTGGAACTGCAGCCCGAAATCGACCGAAGGATCGACGAAGGCGGTGATCGCCGCATAGGGGATCACCAGCACCGACGGCGTCTGGTTGAACGACAGGCCGACCGAAAAATGATCCTTTTCGACCGTCAGGTCCCAGAAGCGGTTCTGGAGCACGATCGTCATTTCGTCGGGGAATTTGGCGATCAGATGCGCGGGGATATCGACCCCCGCGGCCTGCGTCTTGAAGGTGATGTAGAAATGATGCTCGCCGGGCAGGCTGTCCGACCCCTCGACCTGGCGCAGCACGCGGCCGACCACGGCGCGCAGCGCGTCCTGCACGATTTCGTCATAGGGAATCAGGCTGTCGCGGACATCGTCACTCATGGGCGAGGGGGATGAACGGACGGCGCGCACCGGTCAAGGGGGGAGAGTCGCCTTGCAACGCGAAAAATAGCCTCTATGGCGTGCGCCATGCGAACCGCCACCGTCCAGCGCACGACCAAGGAAACGGATATCGCGATTGCCGTCAATCTCGACGGGACCGGCGATTATTCGGTGTCCACCGGCATCGGTTTCCTCGACCATATGGTCGAGCAATTGTCGCGCCACTCGCTGATCGACATCTCGATGCAGGTGAAGGGCGACCTCCACATCGACCAACATCACACGGTCGAGGATTCGGCGCTCGCGCTCGGCGAAGCGGTGCTGAAGGCGCTCGGCGACAAGCGCGGCATCGCGCGCTACGGCGAGGCGCATGCGCCGATGGACGAGACGCTGACGCGCTGCGTGCTCGACATTTCGGGGCGCCCGCACTGCGTCTATAGATCCAGCTTCTCGCAGCCGCGGCTTGGCGAGATGGACACCGAGATGTTCCCGCACTGGTTCCACAGCTTTGCGCAGACCGCGGGCATCACGCTGCACATTGAGATGCTCTACGGCGAGAACAACCATCACATCGCCGAGAGCATGTATAAGGCATTGGCAAGGGCGCTGCGCCAGGCGGTCGCGATCGACCCGCGCAAGGGCGACACGATCCCCAGCACCAAGGGTGTGCTCTAGGAGCCGACCATGAGCGTCATTGCCCTGATCGACTATGGCGCGGGCAATCTTCGCTCGGTGCACAATGCGCTCGTCGCGGCGGGCGCGCAGGACGTCGCCGTCACTGCCGATCCCGACGTCGTCGCAAAAGCCGACCGCATCGTACTGCCCGGCGTCGGCGCCTTTGCCGCGTGCATGAACGGGCTGTCGGCGATCGACGGGCTGGTGGACGCCATGGAACGGCGCGTGCGCGGCGAGGGCGCGCCCTTCCTCGGCATCTGCGTCGGCATGCAATTGCTCGCCGATGCGGGCGAGGAGCATGGCACGCACCAAGGGCTCGGCTGGATCGGCGGCACGGTGCGCGCCTTCGACCCGGCGCCCGGCCTCCGCATCCCGCACATGGGCTGGAACGACGTGACCCCCACAGGCGACCATGCGGTGATCGCTTCGGGCGAGGCCTATTTCCTGCACGGCTATCATTTCGCCGAAACGGCCGACGTCGCGGCGACGAGCGACCATGGCGGTCCCTTCGTGGCGGCGGTCGCAAGGGACAATATCGTCGGCGTGCAATATCATCCCGAAAAGAGCCAGGCCTATGGCCTCGCGACGCTTGAAAGGTTCCTCAATTGGCGGCCCTGACCATCTTCCCCGCGATCGACCTCAAGGGCGGGCAGGTGGTGCGGCTCGCCGAGGGCGATATGGCGCGCGCGACCGTCTATGGCGACGACCCCGCGGCGCAGGCGCGGCTCTTCGCTGATGCGGGCGCAAGCCATCTGCATGTCGTCGACCTCGACGGCGCCTTCGCGGGCGAGAGCGTCAACGGCGCGGCGGTCGAGAGCATCGTCGCCGCCTTCCCCGGCAAGGTGCAGGTCGGCGGCGGCATCCGCGACCGCGCGGGCATCGATCGCTGGCTGTCGCTCGGCGTCGAGCGCGTGATCATCGGCACCGCGGCGCTCAAGGACCCCGAATTCGTCAAATCGGCGGCGCGCGACCTGCCCGGCCGCATCGTCGTGGGGGTCGACGCCCGCGACGGCATGGTCGCGACCGAGGGCTGGGCCGACGTCTCCGACGTGCGCGTCGAAGATCTCGCGCGCCGTTTCGAGGATGCCGGCGTCGCCGCCCTGCTCTTCACCGACGTCGGCCGCGACGGGCTGCTTAAGGGCTGCAATGTCGAGGCGACGGTGGCGCTGGCCAAGGCCGTGAACATCCCCGTGATCGCGAGCGGCGGGGTCGCCGACATCGGCGACATCCACGCGCTGCGCCCGCATGTCGCCGACGGCATCGAGGGCGTGATCACCGGCCGCGCGCTCTACGACGGCCGCCTCGACCTGGCGCAAGCGATCGCTGTGGGGCGCGGATGACCGTCCGCGTTCGCGTCATCCCCTGCCTCGACGTCGCCGACGGGCGCGTCGTCAAGGGCGTCAATTTCGTCGACCTGCGCGATGCGGGCGACCCGGTCGAGGCCGCGCGCGCCTATGATGCCGCGGGCGCCGACGAGCTCTGCTTCCTCGACATCAGCGCGACGCACCAGGACCGCGGCACTTTGCTCGACATGGTCGGGCGCACCGCTGAAGTCTGCTTCATGCCGCTCACCGTCGGCGGCGGGGTGCGCAGCGCCGAGGATGCGCGCGCGCTGCTGCTCGCGGGTGCCGACAAGGTCGCGGTGAACAGCGCCGCGGTTGCGCGCCCCGAACTCGTGGCCGACATCGCCGACCGCTTCGGCAGCCAGTGCGCGGTGGGCAGCATCGATGCCCGGCGGGTTGCGGAAGGCCGCTGGGAAATCTTCACCCACGGCGGGCGCAAGCCGACCGGCATCGACGCGCTCGAGCACGCCGTCCGCCTCGCCGACCTCGGCGCGGGCGAATTGCTCGTCACCTCGATGGACCGCGACGGCACCAAGGACGGCTACGACCTCGCCCTCACCCGCGCGATCGCCGATGCGGTCGCCGTCCCCGTCATCGCCTCGGGCGGCGTCGGCAATCTCGACCATCTCGTCGCCGGCGTGGTCGAAGGCGGCGCGAGCGCGGTGCTCGCGGCGAGCATCTTCCACTTCGGCGAAGCGACGATCGCCGACGCCCATGCGCGCCTCGCCGCCGCCGGATTGCCGGTGCGCGCGCATTAATCGACCCGCGGGGGGTGGCGCGGCGGGAATCGCCCTGCAATAGAAGGCCGATGACCGCAAAACTCCGCCTCGCCGACCGCACCAACGACATCTTCCCGATCCTCGGCTTCGTCGCCGCGCTGGCGAGCTTCGCGATGCCGCTCAATTCGTGGATGGTCGCGGTCATCCTGATGGGCGCCGTCGTCGCGGCGGTGCACCATGCCGAGGTCATCGCGCACCGCGTCGGCGAGCCCTTCGGGACGCTGATCCTCGCGCTCGCGGTGACGGTGATCGAGGTCGGGCTGATCCTGACGCTGATGCAGGCCGAGCCCGAAAAGGCGCAGACATTGGCGCGCGACACGGTGTTCGCCGCGGTGATGGTGATCCTCAACCTGCTGATGGGCCTTTGCCTGCTGAGCGGCGCGATCCGCCATCACGAGCAGCGTTTCCAGCGTACCGGCATCGGCGCTGCGCTCGCAACGCTGACGGTGCTCACCGTCGTCACTTTGGTGCTCCCCAATTTCACATCGAGCGTGCCTGGGCCCTTCTATTCCGAAACCCAGCTCGGTTTCGTCGCAGCGGTATCGCTGATCCTCTACGGCACCTTCACGCTGGTGCAGACCGTCCGTCACCGCGATTATTTCCTGCCCGAAGCCGACGCCGACGTCGATGGTGACGGCGAGCCCGACACCCACGCCGCGCCGCCGACCATGCAGCGCACCGCGATCTCGGGCGCGCTCCTGCTCGCCAGCCTGTTCGCGGTCGTGCTGCTCGCCAAGAATTTGTCGCCCGTCATGGGCGCGTTGCTCGCCGACTGGGGCGCGCCGCCCGCGGTGCTCGGCGTGCTGATCGCGGCGCTGATCCTCGCCCCGGAGGGGCTCGCGGCGGTGCGCGCGGCCAAGGCCGACCGCCTCCAGACCAGCCTCAACCTCGCCCTGGGCTCGGCGCTCGCCACCATCGGCCTCACGATTCCGGCGGTCGCGATCCTGTCGATCGTCACCGACCTGCCGATCAGCCTCGGCCTCGACGCCAAGTCGACCGTGCTGCTTTTCCTGTCGCTGATCGTGTCGGTGCAGACGCTGGCGAACGGCCGCACCACGGTGCTCCAGGGCGTGATCCACCTGATGCTCTTCGCCATCTACCTTTTCACGACCTTCGTGCCGTGAGCGGTGGTTGAGGATCCCAAGCTGTGCCGGAAATATTTCACGCAAAGACGCAAAGGCACAAAGAAGAAGGGTGTCGATAGCGCCCGCCGCGCGATCTCGCGCCGGAGGCGCAATCAGAGAAATCCAAGGATGAAGGGCGCTTCGCGCCAATCAACTTCATCCTTTCAACCTTCTTTGTGCCTTTGCGCCTTTGCGTGAAACAAAATAGCGCGCCCTCGCCTCATAACACGACGCCCTTATGACGCTCAGGTCTTCCGAACGAACACCGTCCCCGCGCTATAGCCCGCCCCGAACGAACAGATCAGCCCGGTGTCGCCCGCCGCCATATCCTCATGATTGAGGTGGAAGGCGATGATCGACCCCGCGCTCGACGTATTGCCATAGGTGTCGAGCACCGTCGGGCTCTCGTCCTCGCTCGCCTCGTGGCCGAGCACGCGCTGCGCGATCAGCCGGTTCATATTGGTGTTCGCCTGGTGCAGCCACAGCCGCCGCATGTCGGCGCCCTCGAGCCCCAGCACTTCCATCTGCTCGACGATCATGTTCGCGACCATCGGCACGACTTCCTTGAACACCTTGCGGCCTTCCTGGACGAACAATTTGTCGCTCTTCGGCCCCGACTGGTCGATCCCGCCATGGCCGCGGTTGAGGAAGCCGAAATTGTTGCGGATGTTGTTCGAGAAGACGGTCTTGAGCTTGGTCCCAAGAATGTCCCAATGCCCCGCAGGCGCGATGCTTTTCTCCTCGACCAGGATCGCGGTCGCGACGTCGCCGAAGATGAAATGGCTGTCGCGGTCGCGCCAGTTCAAATGCCCCGAACAGATTTCGGGGTTCACCACGAGCACGCTCTTCGCATGCCCCGCGCGGATATAGTCGGCGGCGGTCTGGATGCCGAAGGTCGCCGACGAGCAGGCGACGTTCATATCGAACCCGAAACCGTCGATGCCGAGCGCATCCTGGATTTCGACCGCCATCGCCGGGTAAGGCCGCTGCATGTTCGCCGCCGCGACGCCGATCTCGGCGAGTAGCGAAATCTCCTCATTGGGCCGCGCCGCGATCCGCGGCGCCATATGTTCGGGGTCGAGGATGCCCGCCTTGTCGACGACGAAGCGCGAGCCGATGCCGCTCGCCTTCTCGATGAATTCGACGCTCGACTCGGTCAGTTCGGCCACGTCGCCCTGTGCGATGGCCGCTGCATTTTCCCTATTGTGCAGTGCAACATAAGCGTTAAAACTGGCGACAAGTTCTTCGTTGGAGATGGCTTCGGCGGGGGTGAAAAGGCCGGTGGACGAGATGACCGGCTGCGGTGCGTGCGACATGGGTGTCCCTGCGTGTTTTGTTCTGATGCACGTAGATTAGGCCCCCGCGCGGCGCGGTGCAACGCCCCAGCGATTGCTGAACATTCTCCGGCGCCATGGTTAACCCGCCACTAACCATTTTGGTGGCAGACTGTCAGATGCAGGCCTCCGGGGGGATGGCTCCCCGGGCGCCGTGCGGGAGCATGACCATGGCGACGCGTTCGGGACCGGCAGCGGGCGATCTGTCGATATCGGAAATCAAGGAATTCGCGGGCTTTCCTGCGGCGACGCAGCGCTACATCCGCCGCTCGCTCGACATCGGGCTCGAGCGCGACGATGCGATCGCACGCTGGTCGCGCGACATGGTCGAGGAGACCGCGATCCGCGTCCAGGCGCGCGTCTATCAGCGGATCAACGAGATCCGCGCGCATATCCCCGACGACAGCGGGCTCGACGCACTCGAACATTTCATGGCGCCGCTCGTCGCGGTGTCGGCCTTCGACCTCGGGCAGGACCGCCTGCCGGGCTTCGCCTCCTACCGCTTCCTCTATGAGCGGCTACTCGGCGCGCACGCGCGGCCGTGGCTGCCCGGCGCCTTCTGCGCGGCGGCGTCGCTGCCGCACCTCCATCCCGACAAGCGCAAACTGCTGCTCCAGTCGATCAGCGAAGCCGCCGCGACCGCCCCCGGCTGGTCGGCGCGCGAGCCGAGCTTCTATCCCGAATGGGTCGAAAAGATCGACGAGACCAAGCCCGCGAATTGAGCGGGCGTCCGCCGGGGGGCTAAGACCTTCCTCTATTTCCGTTTGTGTCGAACGGGATTCATAAGGGCGGCTTTTCGCCAATCGCCTTCCAACCCACGAAAAAGCCCTTCCGCCGGGGTCGCATCGGCGGAAGGGCTTCCTTGGACCCGGACCGGTCGGAGGGACCGGAGCGGGGACGAAAATCGGGCTCAGCAGCGGCAGCGGCTCGCCGCCTCGCGCACCTTCTGCACCGCGGGTAGCAGCAGGCCGATCAGGACCTGTACCGGCCCGGCGCTGATCGTCATGCCGCTCGAGGGCTGCGCCGACTGCGCCATGGCGGGGGTGGCCGAGAGCGCCACGGTGAGCGCGAGCACGGGCGCGAGAATCATCTTCTTGGTCATCGTCGTCATCTTCCTGTCGAGCGGCGGGCCGGCCCTATTGCCGGCCCGCGGCCTGGGGTATTCGGGTGTCACTTCATCCGGGCGGCGGCTTCGCGGACCTTCTGGACCGCCGGGAGCAGCAGGCCGATCAGGATCTGCGTCGGGCCGCTCGAGATCGTCATGCCGCCCGCGGCGGGCTGCGCCGACTGCGCCATCGCGGGGGTCGCCGAGAGCGCCACGGTGAGCGCGAGGACGGGAGCGAGGATCATCTTCTTGGTCATCTTGGGTTTTCCTTCTGTTCGGTTCAAAGTCTGTGTTCGGTTCGAAACTGGTTCGGGGCGTTCCCGATGACCTGCTTATGGCGGCGCGCGCGCCGGTCGGCCGTGAGCCAAATCACTGGCGCCGAAAAATGTTCACAAACTCATGAAAACAAAAGGAAAGAAAATTTGCTTTGGCGAGCCGCGCCGAATCGCGTGCCGCGAATCAGCCGCGCTTCAAACGCACCAGCGCCGTATCGAGCGCCTGCAGGAAGGCCGAGCGGTCGGCTTTCGAGAAGGGCGGCGGACCGCCCATGCCGTCGCCCATGCCTGCGCGCAGGTCGGCCATGATCGCACGCGTCGCGATCGCGGGGCCGATCGACGCCGCGGTGAAGGGCTTGCCCGTCGGCGCGAGCACCGTCGCCCCCGCCTTGAGCGCGCGGTCAGCGAGCAATATGTCGGCGGTCACAACGATGCTGCGCGCATGCGCCGCCTCGGCGATCCAGTCGTCGGCGGCGTCGAAGCCGTCCGACACCACGACGCGCTCGATCAGCGGGTGTTCGGGCACGCGCAGCCGGCTGTTGCTCACCACCTTGACCGCGACTTCGTGCCGCCAGGCGACCTTGTAGATTTCGTCCTTCACCGGGCAGGCGTCGGCATCGACGAGGATCGTGATCGCGCTCATGCCGACACCCCGTCCCACAAGAGCTTCGCGCCGAGCAGCACCATCAGCACATAGATGATCACATAGAAGCGCGCGGGGTCCATGCGTTTCAGCCAGCGCACCGTCACCAGCGTGCTGACGATCGCGAGCGGCATCAGCAGCAGCGCCGCGACGACGACCTCGTGCGGAAAGGCGCCGAGCGCGAGATAGGCGGGCACCTTCATCCAGTTGATCAGCGCAAAGAGGATCGAGCTCGTCCCGATGAAGACGAGGTGCGGCAGGCGGCGCGGGGTCACCCACATCTGGAAGGGCGGCCCGCCGGCGTGCGCGATCTGGCTGGTGAGGCCGGTCGCGACCCCGAACAGGCTGCCGACCCAGCCCGGCGAGGTCGACGCCGCGACGACGCGCCCGCCGCGCTCGACCCAGAGGCGATAGAGGCCGAAGAGCATCGTGATCCCGCCCAAGGCCGCCATCAGCTGCGCCTCATTCACTTGTTCGGCGAAATAATAGCCGCCGAAGATGCCGACCGCGGCGCCGGGCAGCATCCAGCCGATGATCCACCCGTCCCAAGTCTGGCGGAACGACCAGACGCTGACGACGTCCTGCACGATCAGGATCGGCAGCAGCAGCGCCGCCGCGGTCGCGGGCGGCAGCACGAGGGCGGCGAGCGGCGTCGCGAGCGCGCCGACCCCCGCGAGCCCGCCCTTCGCCATGCCGAGCAGCACCACCGCCACGATCAATATCGCCAGCGTCGCCGGATCGGCCAATATGCTCATGCTTGAGCGGCCTCGGAGTTTTCGGGCAATTGCCAGTCGATCGTCCCGCGCCCGTTCGCCGACAGGAAGGCATTGGCCTGGCTGAACGGCTTCGACCCGAAAAAGCCGTTGTGCGCCGACAAGGGCGAGGGGTGCGGCGCGCGCAGGATCAGGTGCGGGCTCCCCTGCCCGAGCCCCGGCACATCGGCCGCCTTGCGCTGCGCATGACTGCCCCACAGGATGAACACCTTGGGCGCCGGATCGGCCGCGACCGCCGCGACCGCGGCATCGGTGAAGCGCTCCCACCCGCGCTTCTGGTGCGACGCGGCCATGCCCGCCTCGACCGTCAGCACATTGTTGAGCAGCAGCACGCCCTGCTCGGCCCAGCTTTTGAGATAGCCGTGCCGCGCCGGCGGGATGCCCAGATCGTCGCGCATTTCCTTGTAGATATTGACCAGGCTCGGCGGCGTGCGCACCCCGGGCTGGACCGAGAAGCACAGCCCATGCGCCTGATCAGGCCCATGATAGGGGTCCTGCCCCAGGATCACCACACGGACATCCTGCGGCGGCGTCGCATCGAGCGCCGCGAACCAGTCGCGCGGTTTGGGATAGATGGTCTTCCCCTTCGCGCGCTCACCGGCGAGGAAGGCCTTCAGCTCGGCCATATAGGGCTTTTCGAACTCGCCGCCGATGCACGCGAGCCAGTCGGGATGAAGCTTGACCTCGGCCATGCCGAGCCTTTGACCGGAGCCATCCTGCCTTGTCCAGCGCCTTGTGGAAGGCTAGGCGGATTCCTCTTTCCGTTCGTGCTGAGCTTGTCGAAGCACCGTCCTTTCTTCGACGCTCGAAAGTAAAGAACGGCCCTTCGACAAGCTCAGGGCGAACGGTCTCAAAAGGACAGCGCAATGAGCGGGACAATCGGCGAAGCACTGGACCAGCTCGAAGCGGTGGTGAAGGCGCGCCTCGCCGCGGGCGACGCCGAAGCCAGCTATGTCGCAAGCCTCGCCGCGAAAGGCCGCGGCAAGATCGCGCAGAAGCTCGGTGAGGAAGCGGTCGAAACCGTCATCGCCGCGCTGACCGAAGACGACAAGGCGCTGGTCGGCGAGGCGAGCGACCTGATCTTCCACCTGTCGATCCTGCTCGCCGAACGTGGCCTTGCATGGACCGACATCGCTGCCGAACTGACCCGCCGCCACGGCACCTCGGGCCACGCCGAAAAGGCGGCGCGCCCATCGTGAAGCGTCAGCACGCGACCCCCGTCCTGATCGCGGCCGGTGGCGGGGCGTCAGAACAGCTCACGGCAATGCCGCTCGGCGTCGATGGCCACGGGTTCAGCGAAGCGGCCATTCAGGAGCTGGTTCAGGCCTATCCCGGCTGTCTGCCCATTGCCGAAATCGATTCGTTGTTCGTCGATCCCGTTCCGATCTGCACGGAATTGAACACACCCGCCGGCGCGATCGACAATTTCATGGTCACCGCGACCGGCCTGCCAGTACTGGTCGAATGCAAATTGTGGCGAAATCCGCAGGGCCGGCGCGAGGTCGTCGGCCAGATTCTCGACTATGCCAAGGAACTAGGCCGCTGGAGCTGCTCAGACCTCCAGCGCGAGGTCAGCCGCCGGCTGAAGCTTGACGGCAACCCATTGATCGACCTGGTGCGCGCCGCGGGCTATGCCGTGGACGAGATCGCCTTCAACGACGCGCTGACGCACAATCTGCGCCGCGGCCGTTTTCTGTTGCTGATTGTCGGGGACGGCATTCGCGAGGGCGTCGAGGCGATCACCGAGCATCTCCAGCGCCACGCAGGGCTGCATTTCACGCTGGGGCTCGTCGAGATGCCGATCTTCGCGGCAACGAACGGCGACCGGCTGGTCGTGCCGCGCGTCGTCGCCCGGACCGAGACCATCATACGCCATGTGGTCGCCGTACCCGAGGGCATGGCGGTCGAGGAAAGCGCCGCCGACGGCACGGCCGGCGAGGAACAGGTCGACCCCGAAATCGCGGCATGGTCGGAGGAGCGCCGGCAATTCTGGGCCGACTTCCAAGCCGGCCTACAACTCGACGATCCCGACCAGATCGTCGGCAGGCCGCCCAAAATGGGCTATACGACGCTGATGATGCCGGCGCCGGGTGGCGCGGTGTGGCTGACCATCTTCCGCGACATGACGCTGCAGGAGGTCGGGCTCTTTCTATCGCACCACTCCACGGGTACCGGGCTCGAGGTGGCACAGGCGCTGATGGAAGATAGCGATGCGATCCTCGCCGAGCTTGGGCCGACCGCACGCATCGTCGACAACAAGGGCCGGCCGCGGATCATCGACAGCCTGCGCACCGGGCCGCTCGACCGGCCCGACAATCGCGAGGCCGCTTTCGCCTGGCTCCGGCGGCGGACCAACGATTTCGTGAACGTCTTCCGCCCGCGCGTCCGCGCGCTGGCGCAGGATCTTGCCAAAGGAAGCGAATGATGCCGATCGACGCCACCCTCCCCTATGATGACAGCAACATCTTCGCGCGCATCCTGCGCGGCGAACTGCCGTGCAAGAAGGTCCACGAAGACGCGTTCAGCCTCGCCTTCCACGACATCAATCCGCAGGCGCCGCTGCACATATTGGTGATCCCCAAGGGCCCCTATGTCAGCTGGGACGATTTTTCCGAGCGCGGCAGCGACGCCGAGATCGCGGGCTTCGTCCGCGCGGTCGGGCAGGTCGCGCGCGACCTCGGCCTCGTCGCGCCGGGCTACCGCCTGCTCGCCAACGTCGGCCTCGACAGCCACCAGGAGATTCCGCACCTCCATGTCCATCTTTTCGCAGGACAAAAATTGGGGCCGATGCTCGCGCGCTGATTCGCTGCCACAACTCACCGCAAAAATATCTGCGACGAACCGTTCCATTCCATCGACGAACCGTTGACACATCGCGCCCGATTCGGCACATAAGGCGGTGGGTCTTTGGGAGGCAGCGATGGCGCGTTTTTGGCAAAGGCTCGGACAGCGATTCGCCGCCAGGGCAAGGCTGGCGCTGATCATCCCGCTCGCCGGACTTCTCGCCGCCACCAGCGCCGACACCATCCCGCAGGTCATCCTCGCCACCCCGGGCAGCGCCGGCAATGGCGACGGCACGATCGCGCGCTTCACGCTGCGCTTCTCCGACGACATCGTGCCCTTGGGCGATCCGCGCGCCAAGGCGCCCGCCAAGCACGACTGCCCCGTTCCCGGCACCGGCCGCTGGGTCGATACGCGCACCTGGGTGCTCGAATTCGACAAGGCGCTGCCCGGCGGGGTGACCTGCAACGTCGAGCTGGTCCCGAACCTGCGCACCGCCGCGGGGACCTGGGTCGGCGGCAACAGCCGCTTCGAGATCGATTCGGGCGGCCCCTCGGCGCGCGCGGTGCTCGTCGGCGGCACTTATGATGGGATCGAGGAGGACCAGATCTTCCTCGTCGCGACCAACGTCGCCGCCGACCGCGCCTCGGTCGGCCGCTACGCCTATTGCGCGGTCGACGGCATCGGCGAGAAAATCCCCGTCGACGTGCTCAAGCCCGATACCGCGAGCGAGATCCTCGATGGCCTCGGCCAGGGCAATTGGGACCGCCAGGAATTCGCCTATAACGGCAACCTTCCGCTGCGCCTCCCCGCCGCGGGCGCCGACCGCAATCAAGTGCTTGAGCGAATCGTCCCGGTCAAATGCCGCCGCCCGCTGCCCCCCGGGCGCGAGATGGCGCTCGTCTGGGACGCGCGTATCCAGCAGGCGGGCGCGCCGACGCGCACCGCGGGCCGCGACCAGCGCTTCGATTATGACGTGCGCCCCGCCTTCACCGCGAAAATGTCGTGCAGCCGGGTCAATCCGCAAGCGGGCTGCAACCCGCTGAAGGACATCACCTTGGGCTTCGCCTCGCCCGTCGCGCGCGACGTCGCGCTCGCCGCGACGCTGAACACCGCCGACGGCAGGAAGATCGCCGCGAAGATCGACGAGGACGACAGGAACGACGCGCATGTCACTTACGTCCGCTTCACCGGCCCGCTGCCGCAAAATGTCGACGCGACGCTCGTGCTGCCCGCCGACGTCGCCGACCAGAGCGGCCGCAAGCTGCAGAACCAGTCGAACTTCCCGCTCAAATTCCACATCGACCGCGCCCCGCCGCTGGTCAAATTCGCCGCGAGCTTCGGCATCCTCGAGGCGAGCGAGGGCGGCATCTTGCCCGTCACCGTGCGCGGGGTCGAAGCCTCGCTCGCGCAGTCGAACCTCAAGATGCCCGCGACGGCGCTGCGCGTCGGCGACGACGATGCCGCGATCGCGCGCTGGCTGAAGCGCGTCGACGACGCCGACGACACCGATTATCGTGAGGAACGCGACGCCACCGGCAAGGAAGTCACGGTCAACTACACCGGCACCAAGTCGGTATTCGACGGCGCGCCGTCGGGCGGCGAGCGCCGCGAGATGCAGCTCAGCCCCGCCGCGGGCGGCAAGGAGTTCGAGGTCGTCGGCATCCCCTTGGCCGAAAAGGGCTTCCACGTCGTCGAGATCGCGAGCCCCGAGCTGGGCGCCGCCCTGCTCGGCCGCAAGGCGACGCGCTACGTCACCACCGCCGCGCTCGTCACCAATATGGCGGTGCATTTCAAATGGGGCCGCGAGAGCTCGCTCGCCTGGGTGACGTCGCTCGACACCGGCCTGCCCGTCCCCGGCGCCGAGATCCGCGTCACCGACGCCTGCACCGGGCGCCAGCTCGCGCGCGGCACCGCCGACAAGCAGGGCCGCCTCGCCTTCCCGTCGGGCCTGCCGTCGCCCGAAACCTATGCCAGCTGCGAGGAAGAACCCAACCCCGCGGTCAGCGAGGGCCATGCGCTGATGGTCAGCGCGCGCAGCGGCGACGATTTCAGCTTCACCCTCACCGACTGGGGCAATGGCATCCGCCCCTATGACTTCGACCTGCCTTACGGCTGGTCCGAACGCGAGGACATCCTCCACACCGTCTTCGACCGCGCGCTGGTGAAGGCCGGCGAGACGGTCAACATGAAGCATATCCTGCGCCGCCCCGTCGGCACGGGCTTTGCGACGCCCAAACCGATGGCGGGCAAGCTCCGCCTCGTCCATCGCGGCTCGGACACCGAATTCTCGATGCCCTTCAGTATCGAGGTCTCGGGCAGCGGCGAAAGCGTGTGGAACGTCCCGGCGTCGGCGCCGATGGGCGACTACGACCTCGTCTTCGTGACGAAAGACAAGGACGGCGAGGACAAGACGATCTGGTCGTCGCAGTCGGTCAAGGTCGACGAATATCGCCTGCCGACGATGAAAGCGACCGTCACCGGGCCCAAGACGCCGCCGGTGCGCCCGACGCAGGTGCCGCTGTCGCTCTTCGTCGGTTACCTGTCGGGCGGCCCCGCGCCCAATATCCCGGTCGAGATGCGCACCAGCTTCTCGCCGAGCTGGTCGCCCCCCGAGGATTATCGCGACTGGGATTTCGACGGCGCTGCGGTCAAGGAAGGCGTCGTCCAGCTCGACGACAGCGGCGAGGAGCCCGCCGCCGAACTGCCGCTCGCACGCTCGGTGCCGCTTCGCCTCGACGCCAATGGCAGCGCGACGACGACCGTCAGCGTCGACCAGCCGATCACCGAGCCGACCCAGATGGCGGTCGAGATGGATTATGAGGACGCCAATGGCGAGACGCTGACGTCGAGCCGCCGCATCACCCTCTTCCCCTCGGCCGTGCGTTTGGGACTCAAGACCGACGGCTGGCTGATGCGCGACAACGATCTGCGCCTCAATTTCGTCGCGCTCGATCTCGACGGGCGCCCGATCGCGGGGCAGCGCGTCCAGGTCGCGCTCTACAGCCGCGAGATCATCACCGCGCGGCGGCGCCTGATCGGCGGCTTCTACGCTTATGACAACCAGATGCGCACCACGCGCCTCGCCGCGACGTGCAGCGCCGCGACCGACAAGCTCGGCCGCGCGCGCTGCGCGATGGCGCCGGGCGTCTCGGGCGAAGTCACCGTCGTCGCGACCACGGTCGACGCCGACGGCAACGAGGCGCGCGCGGTCCGCTCGGTCTGGCTCGCGGGCGACGACGACTGGTGGTTCGGCGGCGACAATGGCGACCGCATGGACGTGATCGCCGAAAAGCCGCGCTACGCCGCGGGCGACACCGCGAATTTCCAGGTCCGCATGCCCTTCCGCGAAGCCACTGCGCTCGTCACCGTCGAGCGCGAGGGCGTGCTGTCGAGCTTCGTCGTCCCGCTCAAGGGCACCAACCCGGTGGTCAAGGTCAAGCTGCCCGCGACCTATGCGCCCGACGTCTATGTCTCGGTGATGGCGGTGCGCGGGCGCGTCACCGGCAACGAGAGCTGGTTCCGCAAGCTGAAGCGCGCCGCGGGCTTCAAGATCGAGAATAGCGAGGGCGCCCCCGCGACCGCGCTCGTCGACCTCGCCAAGCCGAGCTATCGCATGGGCATCGCGCGCATCAAGGTCGGCTGGGAAGGCCATCAGCTCGGGGTGAAAGTGACCTCCGACAAGGCCAAATATGCCGTCCGCGAAACCGCCAAGGCGAGCATCGAGGTCAAGGGACCGAACGGGAAGCCGCCGGCCAATGCCGACGTCGCCTTCGTCGCGGTCGACGAGGCTTTGCTCCAGCTCGCGCCCAACGAAAGCTGGAAGCTGATCGACGCGATGATGGGCGAACGCACGCTCGATGTGCTCACCTCGACCGCGCAAATGCAGGTGGTCGGTAAAAGACATTATGGCCGCAAGGCGCTCGAACCCGGCGGCGGTGGCGGCGGCGACCTGTCGGGGCTTACTCGGGAGGATTTCCGCCCCGTGCTGCTGTGGAAGGGCCGCGTGCCGCTCGACGCCAAGGGTCGCGCCACGGTCGACGTGCCGCTCAGCGACAATCTCTCGGCCTTCCGCCTCGTCGCGATCGCCACCGACGGCTCGCAATATTTCGGCACCGGCGAGACGAGCGTCCGCACCGTGCAGGACCTCGGCGTCTTCGCCGGGCTGCCCGACCTGGTGCGCACCGGCGACACCTTCGACGCGCGCTTCACTTTGCGCAACGGCACCGACAGGCCGATGACGGTCACCGCGAACGCGACCTTGTCGCCCGCGGTCGCGACCGCGCCGCCGCTCACCGTCACCATCCCCGCGGGCGGCGCAGTGCCGGTCAGCTGGTCGGTCGTCGCCCCCGACAATGCCGGGCCGATCGAATGGACCGTCGACGCCGCGTCGAAGGACGGCAAGGCGCGCGACCGGCTGGTCTTCCAGCAAGTCGTCGAACCCGCGGTGCCGATCGAGACCTGGGCGGCATCCTTGTTCCGCGTCGGCCCCGACACCAGCCTGCCGATCGGCGTGCCCGAGGGTGCGCTGGGCGGCGGCTATGTCGACATCGCGCTCGCGGGCACGCTCGCGCCGCCGCTGTCGGGCGTCCGCGACTATATGGGCGTTTACCCGTACAACTGCTTCGAACAGTCGACCTCGCGCGCGGTGGCGCTGAACGACGTCGGCCGCTGGCAGGCGCTGGCGGGGGCGATGCCGACCTATCTCGATAAGGACGGACTGCTCCGCTACTGGCCGAACGAACGGCTCGAGGGCTCGGCCGAGCTCACCGCCTATGTCCTCGCGATCACCGCGGCAAACGGCTTCGCCATCCCCGACGATTCGAAAGCGAAGATGGTCAAGGCGCTGCAGGCCGTGGTCGAGGGGCGGCTGACCCGCCGCGGCTACGGCCCCTATGACATCCGTCCGGTGCGCGTCGCCGCGCTTGCGGCGCTCGCGCGGAACAATGCGTCGAGTGCGAAACTGGTGGCGGCGATCGACATGGTCCCCGCCGACATGGCGACGGGCACGCTCGCCGACTGGCTCGTCGCGATCGAGCGCACCCCGAATGTCCGCAACGCCCCGGCGCTGCGCACCGCCGCCGAGGCAGAACTGCGCAAACGCCTCGTCTACGAAGGCACGCGCGTCGATCTCGTCGACGATGCGAAGGCGCCGTGGTGGATGATGGTCAGCGGCGACGAGATGGCGATCAAGACGCTGGAAGCCGTGCTCGGCCGCAAGGGCTGGGAGAATGACGCGGGCAAGCTGATGGTCGGCGTCGCGCAGCGCCAGCGCAAGGGCCATTGGGACACCACCCCGGCCAACGCGTGGGGCGCGGTGACCGTGCGCCGCTTCGCCACCCTCTACCCCGCCGCCGCGATCACCGGGATCAGCCGCATCGAGCTGATGGGCGCGACTGCGAGCCAGAGCTGGCCGCTCGCCGAACCGGTGACGCCGCTCCGCGTGCCGCTGATGGCGGGCAAGATGAGCCTCCGCCACGAGGGCACGGGCTCGCCTTGGGCGGTGGTCAGCGTCAAGGCGCCGGTGCCGCTCAAGGAGCCGCTCAACGCCGGCTACCGGATCAAGCGCTCGGTCAGCGTGATCAAGGCGGCGACGCCGGGCACGCTGACGCGCGGCGACGTGATCAAGGTGCGGATCGAGGTGATCGCCGCGGCGGGCCGCACCTGGGTCGTCGTCAACGACCCCGTACCGCCCGGCGCGACGATCGTCGGCAACCTCGGCGGCCAGTCGCAGATGCTCGGCGACCAGGCGGGCGGCGAGGGCGCGTGGCCCAGCTATATCGAGCGCGGCCGCGACAGCTGGCGCGGCTATTTCGGCTGGATGCCCGCGGGCACCCACGCAGTCGAATATGTCGTGCGCTTGAACGGCTCGGGCAAATTCACCCTGCCCCCGACGCGCGTCGAGGCGATGTACTCGCCCGCGATCCGCGGCCAGTGGCCCAATGGGGCGCTGACGGTGGCGAGCAACGCGAAGTGATGGTGGCGGACCTACCCTTTCAACACCCTCCCCCTCAGGGGAGGGCAGCGAGACTTGGCAGCTTGCTGCCTAGTCGCAGCGGGTGGGGGCCCGGAGCCTTGCGCAAGGCCGCTGGCCCCCACCCCCAACCCCTCCCCTGAAGGGGAGGGGCTTATGCCCGCCGACCGACGGACTCACATCCCCGCCAAACGCCGTCGCTTGTTCGACGCCCTCGCCTGGCTTGCGCTCGCCCTCCTCGTCCTCACCACCATCGCGCACCTGCTCACCAGGCCCCCCGCGATGCCCAGCTACGACGAGGTCCGCAAAGCCTGGCAGCCCAGCGAGGCCTGGCTCTACGACCGCGACGGCCGCCTGCTCGACAGCGAGCGCGTCGACTTCGCGCGCCGCCGCATGGCGTGGGTCCCGCTCGCCGACATCGCCAAGCCGGTGCGCGACACCGTCGTCGCCAGCGAGGACAAACGCTATTGGTCGCACGGCGGGGTCGACTGGCTCGCGATCGCCAGCGCGGCAAAGACCCGCTGGACCGGCGGCCGCTCGCGCGGCGCCTCGACGCTCCCGATGCAGCTCGCGGCTTTCCTGTCGCCCGAGCTCGCGCTTCCCGGCCAGCGCGGCTGGCTCGCCAAGATCCGCCAGATGCGCGCCGCTCAGGCGCTCGCCTCGAACTGGAGCCGCGAGCAGATGCTCGAGGCCTATTTCAACCTCGTGCCCTTGCGCGGCGAGACGCAGGGCATCGGCGCCGGCGCGCGCGCGCTGTTCGGCAAGAAGCCCGCCGACATGGACCGCACCGACGCCGCGCTCTTCGCCGGGCTGCTCCCCAACCCCGCCGCGGGCGCCGAAACGCTCGGCACCCGCGCCTGCCGCGCCGCGCAAGCGAAGGATTGCGGCCCGCTCCGCGCCGCCGCCGCGACGCTCGTCTCGGGCGAGCGCATCGCCGCGCTCGACCCCGCGCTCGCGCCGCACCTCGCGGTGCGCCTGCTCGACAAGCCCGGCAAGCGCGTCACCACCACGATCGACCGCCGCATCCAGGAGGCCGCGATCGTAGCGCTCCGGCGCCAGCTTTCAGGGCTCGGCGCCGACCGCGTGCGCGACGGCGCGGTCGTCGTGCTCGACAATGAAACCGGCGACGTCCTCGCTTATGTCGGCGGCGTCGGCTTGAAATCGACCGCGGCGCAGGTCGACGGCGCCAATGCGCGGCGCCAGGCGGGCTCGACCCTCAAGCCGCATCTCTATGCGCAGGTGATCGAGCATCGCTGGCTCACCGCCGCCTCGATCCTCGACGACAGCCCGGTCCAGCTCGACACCGCCTCGGGGCTCTATGTGCCCAAGAATTACGACCACAGCTTCAAGGGTCCCGTCAGCGTCCGCCATGCGCTCGCCAGCTCGCTCAACGTCCCCGCAGTGCGCGCGCTCGTCATCGACGACGTCCAGCAGTTCCGCGACCGTCTGTGGGCCTTGGGCTATCACGGCCTCGTCGAGGACGGCGAATATTATGGCTTCAGCCTCGCCCTCGGTTCGGCCGAGGTTTCGCTGGTCGAACAAGCCAATGCCTTTCGCACCTTCGCCAACGCCGGGCGCTGGACGCCGGTGCGCTTCAGCCCGTCAGACAAGGGTGAAGCGGCGCGGCCGATCGTCGCCCCCGCCGCGGCCTTCATCGTTGGCGACATCCTCGCCGACGCCGCCGCGCGCACCGACGCCTTCGGCGCCGACAGCGCGCTCCGCCTCCCCTTCTGGGCCGCCGCCAAGACCGGCACGTCGAAGGGCATGCGCGACAATTGGTGCATCGGCTGGTCCGACCGCTTCACCGTCGCGGTCTGGGTCGGCAATCTCGAGGGCGATTCGATGCGCGCCGTATCCGGCACTTCGGGCGCGGCGCCCGTCTGGCGCGACGTGATGCTCGCGCTCCATGCGGGCAGCCCCGGCAAGGCGCCGGCGATGCCCGCCGATGTCGAGGCGCGCCAGATCGCGCTCCCCGGCACGCGCGAGCCGCCGCGCCGCGAATATTTCATCCGCGGCACGGGCCAGGCCGAAATGGCCGCCGCCCCCGCCGCGTCGCGCCGCCCGCGCATCACCAGCCCGGTCAGCGGCAGCGTCTATGCGCTCGACCCCGACATCCCGCTCGATCGCCAGCGCCTCGCGGTCGCGGTCAGCGGCGAGGTCACCGGCTACCGCCTGATCCTCGACAAGCGCCCGCTCGGCGACGCCGACGCGGGGCAGCAGATATTGCCGCGCCCCGGCAGCCACATGCTCGCGCTCGTCGACCCCGGCGGGCGCCTGGTCGACCGCGCGCGCTTCACCGTGCGATAAACTGCCTGTCACACGCCTGAAATTAAGTTGCGCTGACGGGAGGAGCGGCTAGTCTGCCCCGCCAGGAGAGGCCCGCACCGGGCCCCAAAGGGGACATCTATGATATTTGGTCGCGTCAAACCGCTCGACGCCATCTTGGCCACCGCCGAGAAAAAGTCGCTGCACCGAACGCTCGGTGCTTTCCAGCTCACCATGCTCGGCATCGGCGCCGTCATCGGCACCGGCATTTTCGTGCTGACCGCCGAGGCTGCGCAAAAGGCGGGCCCGGGCATGATGGTCAGCTTCATCATCGCGGGCTTCGTCTGCGCCTTCGCCGCGCTCTGCTACGCCGAAATGGCGTCGATGGTTCCCGTGTCGGGCTCGGCCTATACCTACAGCTATGCGGTCATGGGCGAGCTCATCGCCTGGATGGTCGGCTGGGCGCTGATCCTCGAATATGCGGTCGCGGCCGGCGCCGTCTCGGTCGGCTGGTCGGGCTATGTGGTCGGCTTGGCCGAAAATCTACTAGGCATCGACATACCGGCAAGCTTGGTTCTCGGGCCGTTCGACGGCGGGATGATCAACCTGCCCGCGATGTTCATCGCCGGCCTCGTCACCGCGCTGCTCGTCATCGGCACCCGCGAATCCGCCACCGTCAACGCCTTCCTGGTGGTGATCAAGGTCGCCGCGCTGACGCTGTTCATCGTCCTCGCGATCCCCGTGATGAACATGGAGAATTTCGAGCCCTTCACCCCGCTCGGCTTCGGCGGCGTGGGCGCGGCTGCGGCGTCGATCTTTTTCGCCTATGTGGGCTTCGACGCCGTATCCACCGCGGCTGAGGAAACCAAGAATCCACAGCGCAACATGCCGATCGGCCTGATCGGAAGCCTCGCGATCTGCACCATCTTCTACCTGCTCGTCGCGGCAGGCGTCATCGGTTCGGTCGGCGCGCAGCCGGTCGGCATCGACGCCGCCACGGGTCATGCGCTCGAGCCCGGCAGCCGCGAACTCGCCGCCGCATGCGGTGCGATCGGCGACCAGGCGGTGGTCTGCTCGAAGGAAGCGCTGGCCTGGACGATGCGCGAAATCGGCTGGCCGCAGATCGGCAATCTGATCGGCCTCGCCGCCGGTCTCGCACTGCCCTCGGTCATCCTGATGATGATGTTCGGCCAGACCCGCATCTTCTTCGTCATGAGCCGCGACGGCCTGCTGCCGCAGGCTTTCTCGAAGATCCACCCGAAGTTCAACACGCCGCACGTGATCACGATCATCACGGGCATCGCGGTCGCGCTGTTCGCCGCCTTCTTCCCCGTGGGGCAGCTGGCGAACATCTCGAACTCGGGCACGCTCTTCGCCTTCGCCGCCGTGTCGATCGCGGTGATGGTGATCCGCCGCACCGATCCCGGCCGTCATCGTCCGTTCAAGACGCCGCTGATCTATGTCACGGCGCCGATCGCGATCGCGGGCTGTCTCTATCTCTTCCTCAACCTCGACCAGAAGAGCATCAATCTCTTCCTGATTTGGGCGGCGATCGGCCTGGTCGTCTATTTCGTCTACAGCCGCTCGCGCAGCCATGTCGGGCTCGGCCATGTCGAGGTGCACGAGGAGGATTCGGACGCGCCGCCGCAGCCGGTCCCGCCGGCGCCGTCATTCGGCAAGGACTAAGGGAAAGGGGGCTTCGGCCCCCTTTCTTTTTGCGCGTCAGAAGGGGCTTTTCGGCGCGGTGCCCGGACGGGTGAAGAGCCGGCCGCGCTCGGCCCAAAGCACCAGCACCAGCCCCATGGTCGCGCAGCCGAGGAAGGCATAAGCGAGCGGCAGCGTCGATCCGTCATATTGCTGGCCGATGAAAGCGCCGACGCACGCCGCGAGCAGCGTCTTGGCGAAGCTCTGATAGGAGGAGGCGATGCCCGCCATATGCCCGAAATCCTCCATCGCGATCGACCCGAAATTGCTGCCGATGAAGCCGATCAGCCCGACGTTGATCATCATCAGCACGGTGAACATCGCCAGCGTCTCGGCGCCGCTCAGCGCCGCGACGATCTGCGCGATCGAGGTCGCCATGAAGGCGAAGACCGCGGTCTGCGACACGCGCCGCGCGCCGAAGCGCTCGACGATCGCGGCGTTGGAGAAATTGGCGATCGCGATCCCCACCGCGACGCAGGCGAAAACGAGCGGGAACAAGGCCTGCGCGCCGAACACCTCGGCGATGATCTGCTCGCTGCTGTTGAGATAGCCGAACAGCGCGGCCTGCATCACCCCCGCGGCGAACATGTAACCCGCAGCGCGGCGGTGGCGCATCACCGCGCTCCACCCGGCGACCATCGTCCGGAGGTCGAGCCCGCGAACGTCGGCGGGATCGAGCGTTTCGGGCAGGCGGCGCAGCCAGATCAGCATCACCACGCCCATTGCGGCGAGCACGAGGAAGATCGCGCGCCATCCTGCGAGCGCCGCGACCCCGGCGCCGATCGACGGCGCGATGATCGGGACGATCATGAAGACGAGGAAGATCAGCGACAGCCGTTTCGCCATCGCGTCGCCCGAAAACAGGTCGCGGATTACCGCGACAACGACGACACCGAGCGCGGCGCTGACGAGGCCATGGCCGAAACGCAGCGCAAGCAGCATCGGGAAGCTGGTCGCGAGCCCGCAGCCGATCGCGAAGATGGTGTAGGCGAGCAGCGCGGGCACGAACACGCCCTTGCGCCCGAAGCGGTCGGCCAGCGGGCCATAGACCAGCGCACCGATTGCGGTGCCGAGGATGTAGATCGAGATCACATATTGCCGGTCGTTCGCGACGGCGACGCCCAGCCCCTTGCCGATCGCGGGCAGCGCCGGGAGCATCGCGTCGATCGCGAGCGCGTTGAGCGCCATCAGCATCGCCATCATCGCGACCATCTCGCGCGGACCGGGCAGGCGGCGCGTCGTTTCGGCAGGTGGTGGGGAGGCGGGTAAATTGTGCATTGCAGCGGCGCTATGCGCCCCTCGCCCCGCTTTGGCCACCCCCGCAAAGCTATGCAGCGCAAAAGAAAAGGGCCGCCCCGCAGGACGACCCTCCCCTTATTCGTAGCGCAGGCGATCAGCCCTGGCGCGTGCCGGTCATCGCCATCGAGCCGAACGGGCCCGCCTTGATCGTGCCGGTCAGCGCGTCGCCGTCGATCGTCGCTTCGCATTCGAGCGTCATCGGCATCGGCACCTTCATGTTCATGGTCCACGTCAGCTTGTTGCCATCGACCTTGCCGTTCTCGACGTCGAGCGACCCCATCGCACCGGCATTCTGGCCGGTGAAGGTCGCGCCGTCGCTGGTGACCGTGAAAACCGACTTCTGGTCGCCCATCGGCGACTTGGTGACGCAATCATAGCTGCCATCGACTTGAGACATTGCGGCTCTCCTTACTGAAACTGATGTTAGTTATCGAGAGTCACCGTTTCTACCGGCAAACCCAATCCGTCAAGCTGCGGTTTCACCACCGACGCATCGCCGACGACGACATAGACGAGCCCGTCGGTGCTGAGCGCCTTGCGCGCAGCGCCATCGACCTCGGCGGCAGTCATCGCCTCATAGGTCGCGGGCAGTTTTTCGTAATAATCGTCGGGGCGGCCGAACTTGACGATCGTCCGCAGCCCGCCGAGCACGTCGCCCGAGGTTTCGAAGCTGCCCGGCAGTTCGCGCACGCTGCCGTTGATCGTGCGCTGCAATTCTTCCGCGGTGACGCCCTTGTCGCCGAGGAACGCCTTGAGGTCGCTCTGCAGCTCCTTGATCGAATCGCCGGTGCGGTCGGCCTGCACCGGGGCCGCGGCGATCCACGCGATGCGGTCCTTGTCGCCCGAGATGCGGCTGCGCACGCCATAGGACCAGCCCTTGGTCTCGCGCAGATTGGTGTTGAAGCGCGACAGGAAATTGCCGCCGAAGATGTCGTTCGCCGAACGCAGCACCTCGAGGCTGTCGGTGCCCTTGGCCGCAAGCACCTTACCCGCGAGGATCACCGACTGCGGCGATTTCGGCCGGTCGAAGAGCAGGATGCGCGGCTGCGGCGCGGGGATCGCGACCTCGAAATGCTTGGCGGGCTTCGCCGTCGCCGGCGCCTTCCAATTGCCGAGCGTCGCGTCGAGCTGCTTCGTGACTTCCTTCAGCGTCGTGTCGCCGACGACGAAGATGCGCGCCATGTCCGGGCGGATCCAGGTCGAATGGAAGTTCGCGAGCTGGTCGCGGGTCGCGGCGGTCACGGCCTTCGCATCGCCCAGCCCCGAGGGCGGAATGCCATAGGGATGGTCGGCGCCATAGAGCACGGGCAGCAGCACGCGCGACGCGATCGCATTGGGATTGTTGAGCTCGGCCTTCAGGCGGTTGAGCTGCTGCGCGCGCACGCGGTCGAGCTCCTTGGCGTCGAAGGCGGGGTTGCGGATATAGTCGGCGAGCAGCGCCAGCGACGGCGCCAGATTGGGCTTCAGCGCAAACAGGCTGAACACCGTCTCGTCGGCGTTGGCCGACGCGTCGATCTGCGCGCCGAGCCGCTCCTTCGCCTCGGCGAAGGCGATCGAATCGAGGTTGGTCGTGCCCTCGTCCATCAGGCTGAGCATCAGCGACTGGGTGCCGAGCGCGCTGTGCGGGTCGGCGGCATAGCCGGCGTCGAAGCTGACCGCGACATTGATCGTCGGCACGGTGGCGCGGCGCGCGAAGACGACCTCGATCCCGTTCTTGAGCTTGGCGCGCTCGATCGCGGGGAATTCGAGCGCCTTGAGCCCGCTGACCGCGGGCAGCTGCGAGCGGTCGGCGATCGCGGTGCCGAAGCCGGTGTCGGGGCCGATGTCGCCGAGCGCGGGGTTCCAGTAGCGGTCGGGTTCGACCGCTGCCACGGCCTTGCCCTCGGTCACCGCGCCGCCGCGATTCTCGCCACCCTCGGTGCGTTCGCCGGGGGTGTAGGTCAAAGAGAAGGCCGGGCGCGACAGCCATTTCTGGGTCACCGCCTTGACCCCTTCGGGGGTCGCCTTGGCCAGCCGGTCGAGCTCGACCTTGTAATAGCCGGGATCGTTCGAATAGAGCGCGCCCTCGGCGAGCGCGACGGCCTTGCCGCCGAAGCCGCCGACCGATTCGAGCCCCGAAATCGCGCCGCCGAGATAGCTCGCCGCCGCGCGCTGCAACTCGTCGGCGGTCGGGCCGCTCGCGACGAACTTGGCGACTTCCTCGTCGAGCCGCTGGCCGACGAGTGCGGGATCGACACCGGGCTTCACATCGGCCTGGATCAGCAGGATGCCGGCATCCTCGAACGACTGGGCAAAGGCCGAGACGCTGACCGCGACGGGGTCCTTGCGCACCAGCGCATTGTCGAGCCGCGACGAGGACAGCCCGCCGAGCACGCCCATCGCCATCTGCAGCGGCACCGCCTCGGCATCGTTGAGGCCGGGGATCGCCCACATGCGATAGAGGCGCGTCGTCGGCACGAGGTCCTTGACCTCCTTCGCGAGCGGCGCGGGCAGCGTCGGCACGCTGGTCGCGGGCGCCGTCACGGCGGGACCCTTGGGGATGTCGCCGAACCACTCCTGCACCTTGGCTTTCGCGGTCGCGACGTCGACGTCGCCCGCGAGCACCAGCACCGCATTGTTCGGGCCGTAATTGTCGGTGAACCACTTCTTCACGTCGTCGAGGCTCGCCGAATTGAGGTCGGCCATCGAACCGATGGTGCTGTGGTGATAGGGATGCCCCTTGGGAAAGAGATTTTCGAAAATCTCGTAACGCAGCAGGCCATAGGGGTTGTTGTCGCCCTGGCGCTTTTCGTTCTGGACGACGCCGCGCTGGTTATCGAGCTTTTCCTGCGTCACCGCGCCGAGCAGATGCCCCATGCGGTCGCTTTCGAGGAACAGCGCCATGTCGAGCGCGCCGGTCGGCACGGTCTCGAAATAATTGGTGCGATCGACGTTGGTCGTCCCATTCTCGTCGGTCGCGCCGACCTGCTGCAGCGGTTCGAAGAAATCGCCCGGCGCATTTTCCGAACCGTTGAACATCAGATGCTCGAAAAGGTGCGCGAAACCCGTCTTGCCCTTGGGCTCGTGCTTCGACCCGACGCGGTACCACACCGACACCGCGACGACGGGTGCCTTGCGATCCTCGTGCACGATGACGCGCAGGCCATTGTCGAGGGTGAAGCTCTGGTACGGAATGTCGACCGCTTTCACGAGGTCGGCGATCGGCGCGGGGTCGGCGGCCTTGGCCTTGGCGAGCGCGGGGCCCGCGGCAACGAGCGAGGTCGACAGGGCAAGGGCGACGGCAAAGTGATGGAAACGGGGCATGGATATCCTCTTTATCGGGAACGGGCATGAGGGGTCGAACCCCGGCCCGTGCGACCGGGTGCCGGACGGCACTGTGTCAGCGGTTTAGGACGGCGGGGCGCCGCGTTCAAGGCCGATAGACGCGTGGTTTCGTCGCCCAGAGCGCCGCCGGATCGAACAGCACGGGCTTGAGCTGGTGCTTCACGAACAGCGGCGCCTGGTCGTTGTAATGCGGGCTCTCGGGCCGCGTCGTCGCCGAGCCGAAGGGCTGGATCGATTCGGACGTCAGCGTGCCGTCGCGCGCCCAGGTCACGAACATGATGAAGCTGTCGCCGTGGCGCACCTTCAGCCGCCCGTCGGGCTCGGCATCCCACAAAGTCGAGGCGCGGATCGTGTCGTTGCCGCCGTCGAGCGGCAGGTCGATGCGGTGTTCGCCCTCGCCGTGACGCAACCGCAGCACGGTGCCGAGCTTCGGATCGAGCCCGCCGAAATGCTTTTGCAGATGGTCGGCGGCTTCCTTGAGCACCGTGCGCGGGTCGGGCTGTTCGGCGAGCCGCTGGTAATGGGCGCGGTTCGCGGGGCGCAGCACCATCAGCGCCAGCGCATCGCCCTGCCCCTTGCCGTCGAGGTTCCAGTCCCACGCGCGGATCAGCGCCTGCGCCTTGGCAAGCTCGGGATCGCCCGAAAGCTTGAGCGCGAGGATGCGGTCGATCCACGCCTTGGCGTAACCGGTCTTCGCATAGGCGGTGTCATATTTGATCGCCTTCAGCCGCGCCTCGTCGATCTGCCCCGACGCCTCGAACAGGTCGATCAGCCGCGCCGCGCGGTTGCTCATATCGTCCTCGATCCCGAGCAGGGGCGAGAAGGCAGCGGCGTCGAGCTCGTCGCCCGGCCCCGCCGCGACCCACGGCGTGTTGTTGGCGTTCATCACATAGCCCGAGCCCGGATTGACCAGCGCGGGGACGCGGTCGAAAGGCAAGGTCTTGGTCCAGAGATCGGCCGAGGTATCGCCGGGCAGGATGCCGCGCCAGTTATAGCCCGCGGGCCGGTCGGGGAACATCGCGTTGTAGAAAAGGCCGATATTGCCTTCGCGGTCGGCGTAGATGAAGTTGGTCGCGGGAACGCCCTGCCCCGCCATCGCGGCGCGCCACTCGGCGAAATTCTTCGCCTTGTTGAGCCGGTAATATTGGGTGACCATATTCGCCTGGTCGATGCCCGCATAGCGGATCGCGAAGGCGCCCTTGTCGTTCACGATCACCGGACCGTGCACCGAGCGATAGACGGCGCGCGGGATCGGGAGCACGAAGGGCCCGAACTTGACCTTCAGCCACACGCGCTTCTTTTCGAGCGGGCGCCACTGCCCGTCGAAGCGATATTTCTCACCGCTGTCGTCGAGTTTGAGCTGATAGATGTCGATCAGATCGGGCCGGTTCACCGTGTTGGTCCAGCCGAGATATTTGTTGTGGCCGAGGAAGGGGTAAGGCGAGCCGGGAAAGTTCGCGCCCGCGAAATCCCAGCCTTCCTCGCTGTGCACGACCAGCTCGTACCAGGCGACCCCGCCGGTCCACGGCTGGTGCGAGTTGGAGACCAGCCGCGTCGCGCCGTCGGTCGACCGCGACGGCGCGACCGCCATCGCGTTCGAGCCATTGTCGGCCGGGTCGCGGCCGACTGGCGTCAAACGATCGGCGGGATCGCTGCCGAAGGGCGTGTCCTTGCGCGGGACGAGCTTGCCGGTGGCGTCGAGTTCGGGGCCGCCCTCGCGTCCCATCACCTTGTCCTCGACCAGCGACCCCAAGGTCGAATCGAGCCCGAAAAAGAAGGGCGAGCGCAGCACGAAGCCCGCGACGACATCCTCGCCGGTCACCGGGAACAGCCCCGACAGGCGGATTTCGTCGGGATGCTTGTCGGCGTAGCGGTTGAGCCCGGCGGCATAGGCGGTGAACAGCGCCCGCACGTCGGCGGGCAGCTTCGGCCAGTCGCGCGCGGTCGTCGCTCGCACGTCGAGCAGCGCGGCGGCATAGTCGATCGCCGCGCCATCCTGCCCGAGCATCGCCCCGGCGCGCCCGCGCGTCATCGCGAGCACCTCCTGCAGCGTCGAAAAATCATCCTCGGCATGCGCGTAGGCAACGCCATAAGCGACGTCGGCGTCGGTCTTGCCGAAGATATGCGGCACGCCGAACTTGTCGCGCGCGATCCTGACATCGGTCGGCTTGAAGCTCGGCGCAGCGGGCGGTTCGGCGGTCAGCGGCTCCCAGACCGCGAGCGACACGCCGGCCAAGAGCAGCAACAGCAGCAATCCGATTCCCAGCTTGCGTATCATATCGGTCCCTTGGCGCACGAAGGCGCCTGTCTGGCGGCTACGCCGGTCGATGGCAAGCGCCTGTCGCACCACACTTTCGAAACGCATGGAAACACAGCTTCAGCAAAGTCGACTCGCCCTCGATGACAACATTGTCTCAATTTTCTGGACAATATTGTCAGAATTGCATAGGCAAAGATGCCGCCAACCGCGGCGACAAAACCATATGTCAGAGGAGGGAGAGGCCTATGTCATTACGATTGTCCCTGATCGCCGCCGCTGCGGCGACCGTGCTCGGCTTGGGGGCCGCCTATGCGCACGAGTCTGGCACCGAAAGCGCGCGACCGCTGGTGATGCTGCCCACGGCGGCCGCGACGCCGGCCAAAGGCGGCGGCGGGGCCGCCTCCGCAACGGCGGCGGCGATGACGATGCTGTTCAGCCCGTCGTGCGCGACGACCGTTGCCGCCAATTCGCCCTTTTCGTGCCAGCTCACGACCAGCCTGTCGGGCCCGGTCACCTGGACGCTCGCCGGCGCGCCCGACGGCATGGTCATCCAGCCGAAGAGCGGCTGGGTGCATTGGACGCCGCAGACGGGACAGGTCGCGAGCTATACGATCCACGCCACCGCCACCGCCACCGCAACCGGCGGGGGCACCGATTCGCAGAGCTTCGCACTCAGCGCCACCAGCGGCGCGGCCAATCCGTCGGGCGTCTATGTGTCGACGACCGGAAGCGACGGCAACAGCGGCTCGGCCGGCTCGCCGTTCAAGACGATCGACAAGGCGGTCAAGACCGCGACCGCGGGACAGACGATCTACATCCGCGGCGGCACCTATGGCAAAAAGAACGCCTCGGACAAGGATGTCGCCAAATTCACCACCAGCGGCACCTCGGGCAATCCGATCACGATCCGCAATTTCGGCAATGAATATGTCAAGCTCGTCAGCGACCGCAACGGCCTCAACATCGGCCCGGGCGTGTCGTACATCAACGTCGAGGGTCTCGAGATCGAGGGACCCAATCAGGCGCTCGACATCGGCACGGCGCTCGCCAACTGGTGGATCGAAACCGACGGCATGATCTCGGGCCGCGGGATCACCAGCCGCGGCGACCATATCAACATCGAGGATTGCATCATCCACGACTTTCCCGCCGGCGGGATCGTCAGCAACGACGCGCAGTTTTTCGACCTCAGGGACAGCATCGTCTACAACAATGCCTGGTGGTCGACCGGCGGCACGCACGGGATCACCGTCTCGTCGATGCAGACGACCTCCTACGGCACCAACAATACGATCAAGGTCACCGGCAACCTGGCCTTCGGCAACCAGTCGCTCGTCATCTCGCACGTCTTCAACAAGGGCTTCGTCGACATGAAGATCGACGAGGGCAGCGCGATCCACATCCAGAATGAGGACAATCTGTTCAAGAAGGGCATTTTGATCGACGACAATCTGATGCTCTACAACGGAAAGGCTGGGATCAACCTCAACACCGTCGCGGACCCGACCTTTTCTTCGCCCTATTCGCCCGTCACGATCACCAACAATTCGTCCTATTACGACGACCGGGTGGTCGATGGCGCGGAATGGATCCTCAACAAGTCGGTCCTCGCCAGCGCCACCGGCAATCTCTTCCATCCGCGCGCGACGCGCGCCACGCTCCGCGACAATAGCGGCAACAGCTTCGGCGCCAATTCGAACGTCACCCTTTCCGGCATTGCGGGCGATAGCGGGTTGCCGTCGAGCTTCCTCAAACTGTCGGCGGTGTTCACCAATCCGGCCGCGCACGACTTCACCCCCGCGTCGGGGGTGCCGTCGGGCATGGGGGTTGCGCCTTCGACGCTGTCGTCGCTGATGGACAAGGTCGCCGAATATGGCATCGCCCTCGTCGAGCCGCCGCAGGTCGTCGACACGGCCTGGATGAGCAATATGAAGGCGACGATCTTCGCCACCTGGCCGGCGAGCCTCAACTCTATCGTGCTCGAGGACCCGGTGCTCGGCGATTATAACTATAATCAGCGCTGCCACTATCCGAACCCGCCGGGGTCCGGCCCGGCCTGCTGAACGCCCGGACATCGGATCGAGGGGCGGCGGATCGGGCGATCCGCCGCCCTTTCCTTTTGCGGCCAGGGATCGGCGGCTGTTGTTCGTCGAGTGGCGATTGCAGGGCGGAGCGTGCGTGCTAGGTCGATGACCGGACCAAGAGAGACCGAATAACAGGGAGTTGATTTTCGATGCGTACCAAAAGCCTGCTGCTTGCCGCCTGCCTCTCGTTCGCCCTGTCGACCGCGCCTGCCGCGATGGCCCAAAGCGTGACCGGGTCGGGGGTCGTCCCCGGTACCGTCATCAACAGCGCCGAGCGCCCGATCGGCTTCGCGACGAGCGCGCCGGCGCAGGGCGTGCTGGTCGTGCTGATGAGCGACGCGGCGCTGCCCGATCTCGCGGCCGTGGGCGTCGGCGCGGGCGAGCGCGCGGCGATCGAGGCGGCGATCGCGGGCGCGAAATTCGAGGGCAAGGCCAACGCCACGCTGTCGCTGCGCGGGATCGGGGCGCGCAGCCGCATCCTGCTCGTCGGCACCGGCAGCGCGCCGACGATGCTCGCGCGCGCCGAGGCGGCCGGCAAGGCGGCGCAGGAGGTCAAGTCCGACGCGGCGCCGGTGACGCTGACCGGCGCCTTCACCGGCGCCGAGGGCGCCGAGGCGGGTTATGGCTTCGCGCTCGGCCAGTACCGCTTCGACCGCTACAAGACCGTCGACCGCAAGCCGCCGGCGGCCGACGCGGTGACCATCGTCGGCGGCGACAGCGCGGCCGCGCAGTCCGCCTTCGCCGCGCGCTGGCGCCCGCTTGCCGACGGCGTGCGCCTGTCGCGCGACCTCGCCAACGAACCCGCCAACGTCGTCTATCCCGAAAGCTTCGTCGCCGAAGTGCGCCAGGCTTTCTCGGGTGTCCCCGGGGTGACGATCGAGGTGCTCGACGAGGCCGCGATGCGCAAGCTCGGCATGGGCACGCTCGTCGGGGTCGGCCAGGGCAGCCCGCGCGGCTCGCGCCTGCTCGCGGTGCGCTATCGCGGCGCCGGTAGCGACGCCGCCCCGCTCGCCTTCGTCGGCAAGGGCATCACCTTCGATTCGGGCGGCATTTCGCTCAAGCCCGGCGCGGGCATGTGGGATATGAAGGGCGACATGTCGGGCGCCGCCTCGACCGTCGGGGCCGTGCTCTCGCTCGCCAAGTCACGGGCGCCGGTGCATGTCGTCGCGGTCGCGGCGCTCGCCGAGAATATGCCCGACGGCAACGCCCAGCGCCCCGGCGACGTCGTGCGCACCATGTCGGGCAAGACGATCGAGATGCTCAACAGCGACGCCGAGGGCCGGCTCGTGCTCGCCGACGCCAATGAATATGTCGCCGACAAGTACAAGCCGCGCGCGATCGTCAACATCGCGACGCTGACCGGGTCGATCGTCGGCGCGCTCGACGACCAATATGCCGGGCTCTTCGCGCGCGACGAGACGCTGGCGGCGCAACTGCTCGCGGCGGGCAGCGCGAGCGGCGAGGAACTGTGGCGCATGCCGCTCCACAAAAATTACGCCAAGAAGATCGAATCGGACATCGCCGACGTGCGCAACATCGCGCCCAGCGCGGGCCCGGGGGCGAGCATCGGCGCGCATTTCATCGGCTATTTCGTCGCCGAGACGACGCCCTGGGCGCATCTCGACATCGCGGGGGTCAACCAGGCCGACAGCGCCTCGCCTTTGGTGCCCAAGGGCATGTCGGGCTTCGGCGTGCGCCTGCTCGACCAGCTGGCGCGCGGCGGGCAGTAAGGACTCGCGCAGAGCCGCAGAGAGCGCAGAGAATATGGTTCACGCGGAGACGCGGAGACGCGTAGAGAAAATGAGAATGGCGGCGGCGGCGCCCTTATTTCTCTCTCCTCTGCGTCCCCTGCGCCTCTGCGCCTTCGCGTGAACCCTTTTCAGGGCGGCGGGAACCGGGTGATCGCCCCTTGTGTTGCCAAATAGCAACACTATCTCTGGCGACGAGAAAGGGGCTTTCTGAATGAACCTCGAAAAATTCACCGACCGCGCCAAGGGCTTTTTGCAGGCGGCGCAGACGATCGCGATCCGCATGAACCACCAGCGGATTTCGCCCGAGCATATCGCGAAAGCGCTGCTCGAAGATAATCAGGGCATGGCCGCGGGCCTGATCGCCAAATGCGGCGGCGATGCCGCGCGCGCGGTGCAGGGCGTGGACGCGCTGCTCGCCAAGGTGCCCGCGGTGTCGGGTTCGGGCGCGCAAGCGACGCCGGGGCTCGACAACGACGCCGTGCGCCTGCTCGACCAGGCCGAGCAGGTCGCCGCCAAGGCGGGCGACGGCTTCGTCACCGTCGAGCGGCTGCTGCTCGCGATGGTGCTGGCAGCCGGCACCCCCGTCGCCAGGGCCTTCGCCGATGCCGGCGTGACCGCCGACGCGCTGAACAAGGCGATCAACGACCTGCGCGGCGGCCGTACCGCCGATACGGCCTCGGCCGAGGACCGCTACGAAGCGCTGAAGAAATTCGCCCGCGACCTCACCGAAGTCGCGCGCGAGGGCAAACTCGATCCGGTGATCGGCCGCGACGAGGAAATCCGCCGCACGATCCAGATCCTCGCGCGCCGTACCAAGAACAACCCCGTCCTCATCGGCGAGGCCGGCGTCGGCAAGACCGCGATCGCCGAAGGCCTCGCGCTGCGCATCGTCAACGGCGACGTGCCCGACAGCCTGAAGGACCGCCGCCTCTTGTCGCTCGACATGGGCGCGCTGATCGCCGGAGCCAAATATCGCGGCGAGTTCGAGGAGCGGCTCAAGGGCGTGCTCGACGACGTCAAGGCCGCCGAGGGCGAGATTATCCTGTTCATCGACGAAATGCACACGCTGGTCGGCGCGGGCAAGGGCGAGGGCGCGATGGACGCCTCGAACCTGCTCAAGCCCGCACTCGCGCGCGGCGAGCTCCACTGCATCGGCGCGACGACGCTCGACGAATATCGCAAGCATGTCGAAAAGGACCCCGCGCTCCAGCGGCGCTTCCAGCCGGTGTTCGTCGGCGAGCCGACGGTCGAGGATTCGATTTCGATCCTGCGCGGCATCAAGGAGAAATACGAACTGCACCACGGCGTGCGGATCACCGACGGCGCGATCGTCGCCGCCGCGACCCTGTCGAACCGCTATATCTCCGACCGCTTCCTGCCCGACAAGGCGATCGACCTGATGGACGAGGCCGCGAGCCGCATCCGCATGGAAGTGGAGTCCAAGCCCGAGGAGATCGAGGGCCTCGACCGCCGCATCATCCAGATGAAGATCGAGGAGGCCGCGCTGTCGAAGGAAAGCGACGCCGCGTCGAAGGACCGGCTCGGGGCGCTGCAGGCCGAACTCGCCAACCTCGAGCAGCAATCGGCCGAGATCACCCAGAAATGGCAGGCCGAAAAGGACAAGATCCACGCCGAGGCGAAGATCAAGGAAGAGCTCGACGCGGCGCGTTCGGCGCTCGACCAGGCGCAGCGCGCCGGCGACCTCGCAAAGGCCGGCGAGCTCAGCTACGGCACCATCCCGGGCCTCGAGAAGCAGCTCGAAGCGGCGCAGGCCGCCGCGGGCAACGCGATGCTGCGCGAGGAAGTGACCGCCGACGATATCGCCGCGGTGGTCAGCAAATGGACCGGCATCCCCGTCGACCGGATGATGGAGGGCGAGCGCGAGAAATTGCTGGCGATGGAATCGACGCTCGAAAAGCGCGTGATCGGCCAGGACGATGCGGTGCGCGCCGTCTCGACCGCGGTGCGCCGCGCGCGCGCCGGCTTGCAGGACCCCAACCGCCCGCTCGGCAGCTTCCTGTTCCTCGGCCCCACGGGCGTCGGCAAGACCGAGCTCACCAAGGCGCTCGCGCGTTTCCTGTTCGACGACGACAATGCGATGGTCCGCATCGACATGTCCGAATTCATGGAAAAGCACAGCGTCGCGCGGCTCGTCGGCGCGCCGCCGGGCTATGTCGGCTATGAGGAGGGCGGCACGCTCACCGAGGCGGTGCGGCGCCGGCCGTACCAGGTCGTGCTGTTCGACGAGGTCGAAAAGGCGCATCAGGACGTGTTCAACATCCTGCTGCAGGTGCTCGACGACGGACGGCTGACCGACGGGCAGGGGCGCACGGTCGACTTCACCAACACGCTGATCATCCTGACCTCGAACCTCGGCAGCCAGGCGATCGCCGCGCTCCCCGACGACGCGCCGGTCGAACAGGCCGAGCCCGCGGTGATGGAGGTGGTGCGCGCGCATTTCCGGCCCGAGTTCCTGAATCGCCTCGACGAGATCGTGCTCTTCAACCGGCTGGCGCAGCAGCATATGGGCGGTATCGTCGACATCCAGGTCGCGCGGGTGCAGAAATTGCTCACCGACCGCAAGGTGACGCTCGACCTCAGCGATGCGGCGCGCGCGTGGCTCGGCCGCGTCGGTTACGACCCCGTCTATGGCGCCCGGCCGCTGAAGCGCGCGGTGCAGAAATATCTGCAGGACCCGCTCGCCGACCTGATCCTGAAGGGCGAGGTCAAGGACGGGTCGACGATCAGGGTGGACGAGGGCGACGGGGCGCTGAAGCTGACCCCGGCGTAACAAAAAGGGCGGCAGAAATGCCGCCCTTTTCATTCGGTGCCGAGGCTGGCCTCAGAGGCCGAGGCTCGCGAGGTTCACCTTCACCCCGGCATAGACATAGCGCCCGCGGAAGCTCGACGGATAGTTGAGCTGGCCGACGTCGGGGTCGCGCCCGAAGATGTTGTTCACGCCGGCATAGAATTGGAAGCGCTCGTCGTCGGTCTTGAAGCCGAGCTGGACGTCATGCTCCCATTTCTCGCGATAGAAGATGTATTTCGGATCGACGAGGTCGGGGTTGGCCTCGATCTGCTCGGTCGTGAAGCGCCGCGTCTTGCTGAAATAATTGACGCCATAGTTCAGCGACCAATTGTCCTTCACCCAGGTGATGTCGAGCGTGCCGTTCCACTTCGGCGCGAACGCCTCGGTGCGGTCGTTGTCGACCTCGGCCCCCGGGGTCGAGATGAAGGTCAGCTTGTCGAGATAACCGCCCGCCAGCCGCACGTTGAACTGGCCCAGGCTGTCGCTCGGTCGGAAGGCGTAGTTGATCGTGAAGTCGGCGCCCGAGGTCGCGAATTCCGAGACGTTGAGCGGCCGCAGCAGATAGTCCGAGACGAAGCCCGTCGTCGGATCGCGGGTGATCAGGTCGCAGAACTGGTTGTCGAGCGTCGGCTGGTCGACGCAGGCGTCGGCCAGGTCCTGCGCGGTCGCCGTCGTGATCGCATTGGCGATCTTGATGTCGTACCAGTCGAAGGTCGCGACGAGCCCCGGAATGAAGCTCGGCCGCAGCACCACGCCCGCGGTCCAGGTCTTCGCCGTTTCCTCGTCGAGGAAGGGCGTACCGATCGTGCGGCCCGGAAGCGACGCGGTCGCCTGCGGGTCGTTCGCCGGGTTGAAGGTCGCCGGATCGATGCCGAAGCCCGCCAGGATCGCGTTGCAATTGGCGACGCGGAACGACGTGCCTTCGGCGAGATTGCTGGGATCGCAGGGGTCGTCGATGAACGAGAAGGCGCCGTTCTGCGGGGCGAACAGCTCGGTCAGGTTCGGCGCGCGCACCGCTTCCGAATAGGTGCCGCGGAAACGGATGTCGCGGATCGGGCCCCAGGTGCCGTCGACCTTCCACGTCGTCGTGGTCCCGATCGTCGAATAGTCCGAGAAACGGATCGCCGCGCCGAACTGCAGGATATCGGCGAAGGGCATGTCGCGCAGCACCGGGATGTTGATTTCGGCGAAGGCTTCCTTGACGTCGAAGCTGCCGCGCTCGGGGAATTGCGCCGCAAGGTCGGCGAGCGCGTCCTGGACCAGGAAGGGATCGGGAACGAAGTTCGACTTTTCCTTCCGATACTCGGCACCGAGCGCGAAGCCGATCGGCCCGCCGGGCAGTTCGAACACCGCGCCGGTGTCGCCCGAGACCGAGGCGCTGACGACATGCTGCTGGACCTTGATCCGGTTTTCGAGATCGACGTTGATCCAGTCGAGCGCCGCGGCGCTCGGCGAACCTTCGCCGAAGATGTTGAGCGGCACGCAGCCGCTGTTTGCGCCGGGGGTGAAGGTGATCGGCGTCGTGTCGGCCCCGATGATGAAGCCGTTCGGATCATTGCCCGGCGCGGTCGGATCGAGCGACGAGCGGCAGACGATATTGCCGTTCGGCGTGCCCGTCATGAACTCGCCCTGGTCGACGGCGTCGATCGCGGCGAAATAGCGGTCGCGCAGGCGGTAATTGGTGCTGAGGAAGCGCGTCTTGGTCTGGCCATAGACATAGCTGACCTCATATTTGAGATTGTCGGTCAGCTGTCCGTCGAAGCCGATCACCCCGCGCCAGGTGTCGCGTTCGGCATATTCGCCGCGCACGCCGAGGTCGAAATTGTCGCGCGAGATCAGCACGCCGTCGGGCAGGAAGCCCGATGGCAGGCCCAGCGAATCGTTGATGTTGTCCGGCGCGATCAACGCGGCGATGTTCGCCGGAATGAACGGATTGTCGGCCTGGATCGTGGTGAAGAAGTCGAACGACGGCTGCGCGAAGGAGAAATTCCGCGTCTTCACATATTTGGCTTCGACGAAGAAGCGGAGCGCGTCGCTGAACTCGTAGCTGCCGAGCAGATTGACATTATGCTTTTCGGTCTTGGGCTGGAGGTCGCCCTGATAGCCCGCGATCGGGGTGCTGCTGCCGCCCTGGACGACGCCGCCCGATCCCGGGATCGGGGTGCCGAGATCGTAGATCGTCCCCTCGCCGGTGAAATCGGGCGAGAAGTCGATGTCGACGTCGACCGCGCCGCCCGGCGAGCTGTCGGCGTAGCGGATGTCGTTGTAGAGGATGCGGTCGACGATGCTCGGATCGTCGGGGAAGTCGGCAAGATTGCGGCGGAAGCTGAACAGGTCGAGGTTGCGCCCCGACTTGCGCGCGCTCGCCGGAACGCGCGAATCGCGGTTATATTCGTAGGACAGCGCGATATTGCCGCGGTCTTCGGAGAAATTGGTGCCGACGGTCAGCGCGCCATAGATGTTGTTCGCATCGCCGCGCGACGAGATGCCCGACTGGAACCGCGCGTCGATGCCTTCGAAATCGCGCTTGAGCACGAAATTGACCACGCCCGACACGCCGTCGGCGCCATAGACCGCCGACACGCCGCCGGTGAGCACGTCGATGCGCTCGATCAGCGCATTGGGGATGGTGTTGATGTCGACCGACGCGGTGCCGGTGATGCCCGAGATGTGGCGGCGGCCGTTCACCAGCACCAGCGTGCGTTCGGTGCCGAGGTTGCGCAGGTTGAGCAGGTTGATGCCCACGCCGCCGAACAGCGCGGTCGAACCGCCAGCGTCGGCGGTGGTGCTCGATCCGAGCAGCGCCGGGTTCTGGACGAGCAGGTCGGTGAGGTTGGTGAGGCCCGACTGCTGGATCGTCTCGCTGCTGATCGAGGTCACGGGGTTGGGCGAATCGGCCTCGGGGCGCGCGATGCGCGAGCCGGTGACGACGATGGCTTCGCCGTCGTCGGCGGTTTCGTCGGCCGCGGCCGCGTCGACGGGCGCCTCCTGCGCGAAGGCGGGGGCGGCGGAGAGGGCCAGGGCGAGGGCGAGCGGCGCGGCGCCAAGGCGCAGGCTTCGCGAAACGACGAATTTATTCACGGACAGACTCCCTTTTTTACGGTGGGCCCGTCACGAAAGGCAGACGCGCCAAACGGCACGCGCCGGTTCCCCGACAAGCCCACCCCATGTGCGCAGTCGGAGAATAGCGTTAATTATCCGTTATTTCGGCACTTCCCCGGTGCATGGCAGATGATGTGGCGCTTCGCGCGCAAAACAAGCAAAGTCCGGCGAAACGCCCTTGGGCTTCGACGAACGTAGGCGGGCGGCCTCCAGCGAGGTCAGGCGGGTTGCCCGCTCAGCGCCGCGAGCCAGTCCGGCGCGGGCTGGTCGGCGTCATAATATTCGAAGATCAGATGGATGCGCGGCGCATCGCCGCCGTTGGTCACCGCATGGACCCCCATATTATTGACCTCGGCCGCCTCGCCCTCGGCGATATGATAGGTCTGGCCGTCGATGCGGAAGAGCACCCGGTCATTGGTCTCGATGGGAACATGGATCTTGTGCGGCCATTTCGCGGCGGGATTGGCGTCGCGGTGGGGCTGGATCACCCCGCCCGCCGGCATGCGCGCCAGCATCACGCGCGGGAATATGCCGTTGTTATATCCATAGTCCACGGTCGCCGCCGCCATCACCGGCGCGAGCAGCGCCTCCCACTCGTCCCACAGCGGGCGCGCATAATCGGTCCGCCAGTCGCGCATGTTCGCGATGAAGCGAAAGACGATATGCGCGGTCGCGTCGAGCGCCTCGAAACGGTTCGGCTTGTCGGCATTCTCGGCCTGCCACAGCGTCTCGGGAATCGCCGCCACCGCCTGCTGGAGCGCGGCGATATCGACGCTGCCGAGGCGCCGGATGCTCGTCGTCTTGCGGGGATTGGGGTACATGGATCAGCCTCTCCGGTCAGTAATCATAGCCGAAAAGCGCCAGATCGCGCGCATAGATTTTTGCGACGCCGTCGATCAGCTCCTGGTCGTAATAGTCGCGATAGTCGCCGCGCCGCGACCGGTTGGCATGGTCGAGCGCGGTCGTCGGAAGCCCGATGCGCGCCGCGATCGCATCATAGGATGCCTGCATCTCCTCGACCTTGCCGAGCATGTCGGCCTGCAGGCTGCCGTCGCGATCGGTGACGAACAGGTGCTGCGGGCGAAAGATGATGTGGTTCGTCGGCGGCGCGGTGAACAGGAAGTGCCGCATCACGCGCTTCGGATCGCGATCGAAACTGCCCTCGCGGCTGGTGGCGAAGGCACAGTAGGAGACGAAGCGATCGAACGGGTTGCGCACGAAGGCGAATTTGAAATAGCGCTGGAACGCCTCCTCGCCGAGGAAGGGCCGGACCTCGGCGAAGCTGATATGGCCGTGCCCCATGCGCGCGATCTCGGGGATCGGGAAGCTCTTCTCGACGAACAGCCGCGCCTGTTCCATGTCGTCCTCGCCCATATGCCCGCGCAGCGCGTGGCGCACCGAATGCGTCCCCGTCTTGGGAATCGCGACGAAGATGAAGCGGTGTTTGTGCGAAACGATCATCGGGGAAGGTCAGGCCGCGGCGGCGGCAGGAGCGGCGTTGGGCGCGGCGACCATGAAGACGAGTTCGGCAAGCGCGCGCTCGAGCGGCACCTCGTTGCCCATGAGCAGGATGCGTTGCGACCCGATCCGCTGCAGGTCGCGCTGCACCGCCTCGATGAGCGCGCGATAGGCGGCGAGCCCCCTGGTGTCGGTGCCATGTTGCGCCCAGAGCGCGCCCCAGGCGTTGGCGAACTGCTCGAGCCGTTCGGTCGCGGCGTCGAGCGCGGGCGACGGCGGGCATTGCCGGAGCAGGAAATCGACATGGCATCGGATTTCCCACACCGACATGATCGCGGGCAGGTTGACCTGTTCATAGGCGAGCGGCGTGGCATGGCCGACCGAGCCCGGCGCCACCGTCTCGACCGGCTGCGCGTCGCGCCCGTGGCGCTTCGCCGCGGCGATCATCGCCCATAATTTCTCGCCGCCGACGGTGTCGAGCACCAGATGGACCCGCTTCTGGTCGCCCGCATTCTTCACATTATGAAGGCAGAAGCTGTCGAACAGCCAGCATTCGCCGGGCGCCATATGCACCGTCTCGCTGTCGCAGCTGAAGGCCACGCCCGGGTTGGTCACGACGGGAATATGGATGCGGATGTGCGTCCGCCAATAATAGCCGACGTCGACATGCTCGGGCACGACCGCCCCCGGCGCGAGCCCCATCAACCGGCTGCGTCCCCACACCGCGCCCAGATCGGCGAGGATTTCCTGGATATAGGGGCAGCGATCGAGCGCGTCCGTCGGCGCCATAGGCCCCGCGAAGCCGTTCGACACCTGCCCCGCCGGCGTGATCAGCGGCACCGCATCGTTGCCGGGCAGGCGCCCAGGATGCGGCAGCCACGCCGTTGGGGGCAGCGCCGCCACCTCCTTCGCCAGCGTGTCCGCACAATATTGCCGCGGCAGTTTGACCAGCGGCGTCCCGAGCTTCATTCGCCCGGCCGCGTCGGCTGGTAGTTCTGCTGCGGCCGATTGACCTGCTCGGCCAGTCCGCGCCTTTGCTCCTCGGCCATCGCCTCCCACTGCCCCCAGGTCTTGCAGGTCTTGGTGTAGAAGCGCGTCCCCGTCTTCTGCGTGCGCTTGCACACCATGCGGTCCTTGGGATCGACGTTCGCGCCGTCTTCGGCAAGGGCGGGCACGGCGGGGAGCAGCGAGGCGGTGGCAAGCAGCGCCAGCATATGAATTCCGCGCATGACAGCATGTCTCCAAAACAATATCGATTGGCGCGGAACATATTCCCCCGGTGCCCTGCCTGTCAAATCGATGGTGCCGGAAAGCCGCGGGAAACGAAGGAAATGATCGACCATGACTCTGGACTTTCGGCTGTCCGACGATCTCGACTGGGACGCGTTGCGCCGGCAGTTCGCGGTGCGCGGCCGCGTCGAGATCGCAGGCCTGCTCGCCAAAGGCCAGGCCGAGGCGCTGCGCGCCCATCTCGGCGCGCGCAGCGACTGGAAGCTGGTGATGAATGCCGGCGACAAGGTCTATGAGATGACGCGCGATGCCGTGGCCGCGCTCGCGCCCGATCAGCGCCGCGCGCTCGAACGCCATATCGTCGATGCCGGCCGCGAGGGCTTTCAATACCGCTATGAATCGATCCGCGCCGCCGACGGCGGCGATGCGGGCAGCGACGACCCGGTGGCGCGCTTCGTCGCCTTCCTCTCCGCACCGGCGGTGATCGAGCGGCTGAACCATGTTCTCGGCGGCGGCAGCGCCACCTTCGCCGACGGCCAGGCGACCAGCTATGGCAAGGGGCATTTCCTGACCGCGCACGACGACGATGTCGCGGGCAAGCGGCGGCAGGCGGCCTATGTCTATTCGCTGATGCCGCGCTGGCGGGCCGAATGGGGCGGATTGCTGTTGTTCCACGGCGACGACGGCGGCATCGACGAGGGCCTTGTTCCGCGGATGAACGCGCTGCGGCTGTTCGCGGTGCCGCAGCTGCACAGCGTGAGCTATGTCACGCCCTTCGCCGCCGAACCGCGGCTGTCGATCACCGGCTGGCTGCGCGCGCAGGGCTGACCGCGGCGGCGGCGGCCGCCGATCAGTTGCGGCGAATCTCGATCTGCGGCCGGTCGACCGCTTCGCGCAAGTCGCGCCGATGCTGCTCGGCGAGGGCATCCCACTGCGCCGCGGTCTTGCATATCTTCTTGAAGAAGCGGGTTCCGGTCGCCTGCTGACGCTTGCACACCAGCTTGTCCTTCGGGTCGACCGCGATCGTCTCTTCGTCGTTCGGCGATGCGAGCGCGGGAACCGACAACAGCGGCGCCGACACCATCACGGCGAGCAGGTGAATGGCACGCATGAACAACCTCCCTTTCAATATCGCGAAGCTATTCGCTTGACGTCCCGGCGTCAATTCGGTCCGGCGGTCAGTCGAGACGATAGCCGTAGCGCTCGACCCACGGCGCGAGGATCGGCAGCACTTCGCGCATCTGCGCCTCGTAGCGCTTCCAGCGCCCGCTCGCCGACGAATAGATGGGCTCGAGCACCTGCGCATAGCTCGGCGTGCGGATATAGCCGCGCGCCGCGGCGGTCTTCTGATGGTCGAGCGCATCCTCTTCCCAACCGAGGCCCAGGAAATCGAACAACGGCCGCGTCGCGGCGCCCGCATCGGCGACCATCGCCTCGTAACGCAGCATATGCATATCGATCGGGAACACCGCCCGGCACGTCTCCCAATAATGGAAGATGCGGTCGTAGGTACGACTCGCATTGGCGAGGTCGAGGAAGCTCGCCATCGCCTCGGTCGGCTTGAAATTCTGGATATAGCAGCTGAGCACGACATCGCACGGATGGCGCATCGCGAGGATGATCTTGGCGTCGGGAAACAGCCGGTGAATCAGCGGGATGCGGATCATCGACAGCGGGTTCTTGTCGATCACCAGCTTGCCGGGCGGCGGCGGCGACAGCTTGTCGAGTTCGGCGAAATAGCGGCGGCGCAGATCGGCAACCGCGCCGGCGTCGAGCGCGCGGATCGCGTCGAGATCGCCGAGCGACTTCGACAGTCCCTCGATGATCGGCAGTTCCTCGAGCACATGCGCGCCGCTGTTGCCCATCAGGATCGTGTCGAGCAGCGTCGTCCCCGAGCGCGGAAAACCGACGAGGAAGGCCGGCGCGGGGCGCTCCGCGGGCAGCGGTGGCGCAGCCCACTCGGCGAACCACGCCCGTGTCGTCTGCTCGTCGAGGCGTGCGATCGCGCGCTGGTAGGCGCTGCGGTCGACCCCTACACCCATCGGGCTGCGCGCCTGGGCCTGGTTCATGTCCTCGTAGAAATACATCGCATCGTCGGCGCGGCCGAGGCGGTCGGCGAGCTGCCCCGCGAACTGTGCCTTGATCGACGGACTGATCGCCGGCGACTGGAGGTCGCGGATCAGGTCGAGCGCCGCGGCGCGGTCGCCGTCGCGGCTGAGCAGCAGCGCGCGGAGATAATCGATCTCGTCGCCCGCGAGCCCGGCCGCCTCGGCCGCGGCGATCAGCGTGCGCAGTTCGTCGACGCGATTGGCCTTTTCGAACAGGATGCCGAGGTTGAGATAGCCGGGGACGAAGCGCACATCGGCGTTGATCGCGAAGCGCAGCGCGCGTTCGGCCTGGGCATTATTCTCGAGATCGAGGAAGGCGATCGCGATCGCGAGGAATATCTTGGGATCGGCGGGCGCGAGCCGGGCCGCGTCGCCGAGCGCGCGGAGACCCGCCTCTACGTGGTTGATGCTCGTCAGCGTCCGCCCCAATTCGAGCAGCGGCGCGGGATCCTTGGGTGCGAGCAGCGCCGCCTTTTCGAGCAGCAGGCACGCCTCCTCATAGCGGTCCATCGAGATCAGCACGCGGCCCATATTGGTGTGGAGCAGCGACGATTGCGCGTCGATCTGCCGCGCCTGCTGGAGCGCCTGAAGCGCGCCCTCGAGGTCGCCCATCTCGTGCCGCGCATTGCCCAGATTGTTCCAGGCGTCGAAATCCTTCGGATTTTCGGAGACGAGCTTTTCATAGGCCCAGACCGCCTCGGTCGTGCGGCCCTGTGCCTTCATGATCTGGGCCTGCATGGCCTGCAGCTCGGCCGATCCGGCGATGTCGCCCTCGGCACAGATACGCGCCGCCTCGTCGAACTCGCCGAGATCGAGCAGCGCGCGCGCCAGGTTGATCCGGTTGTCGCTCGTATCGCCGCCATGCGCGATCGCGCGGCGCAGATAGTCGGCGCCCTGCCGCGGCGCGCCGGTCTGGCAGCTCACCACGCCGAGCAGCTGGAGGACGGTGGGATTGGTCGGCTGGGCGGCCAGCGCGGCTTCGCCCTGCGCCTTTGCCGCGGCGAAATCGCCCTTGGCATAGGCGGCATAAGCGGCGCGCAATCTGTCGGTAACGGTCATCGCCGCTCCCTATAAAAAAAGAGGGCGGGACACCAGTCCCGCCCTCTCCTCTGGTTCGTTGCCGAAGCTTAGAACTTCAGGCGGACCGACGCATAAGCGCGGCGGCCGATGACGTCGTACAGCGACGGATCGGTACCCGACTGCACGTTCGGCGAGTAGGTTTCCGGCTTGCGGTCGAACGCGTTGTTCAGACCGATTCGGAAGGTGAACGCGTCGATTTCGGCCTGCATCGCGAAGTCGAAGTACCAGACGCTGCCCGGACCGGTGAAGGTTTCGCCGATATACTGGCGCGAGGCCCGGTTTTCCATCGCATCGATGAAGCGGATGCGGCTGTCGAAGCTCAGTTCACGCGTCACGTTGAACTTGGTGTTGAGCGTCGCCTTCCAGCGCGGGAAGCTCGTGCCGAGACCCGCACCGAAGTAGGAGGCCGTACCCGCATAATCGGTCTTCAGACCGCCGAGGCCGACGTTCTTGAAGTCGATGAGGTAGTTGACGAGCAGGTTGAAGTTCAGCGCGCTGTCTTCGTTCACGAACTCGGTCGGCAGGCGATAGCCCAGCTGGACGTCGACACCCGAGGTCTTGACCGACCCGGCGTTGACGAACTGGAAATAGCCGTTCGCATCGCCGCCCAGCGAAGCCGGGAGGTAGATACCCGTCATCGCATCGCCCGAACGCCCGATTGCATCGCAATAGGGGCTCGCGCCGCTGAGGCTCGAGTTGATGTCATTGTAGCCATAGCAGGACGCGATGATTTCGTTGACGTCGGGGTTGAGGATCGTGTCCTCGATCTTGATGTTGTAATAGTCGATCGAGCCCGTGAAGCCGGCGGCCTGGAACACCGCACCGACGGTGAAGGTGTCCGATTTTTCCGGCTTCAGATTCGGGTTGCCCGTCGTCGTGATGAACGCCTGCGCGCCCGGCGAGGGAACGAAGCTGTTCACCGTACCCGCGCCAACGCCGGTCGCGACGCAAAGGTCGCGGGCCGCGGTGCCGCCCTGCTGGCGGAAGTTCGAGTTGATCGAGCAGGGGTCGAAGATCTGCGGGAAGCTGCCGCCGCCCGAGAAGAGTTCGCCGAAGTTCGGCGCACGGACCGAGTGCTGATAGCTCGCACGCAGACGGACTTCGTCGATCGGGCTCCAGGTGATGGTGCTGCCATAGGTCCAGTCGTTCGACGGCGCGCCGTTCACGCCATTCTGGATGTCGTTGAAGTCGCTCTTCGAGTGGCGAGCGGTCAGCGACAGTTCGAGCGTGTCCATGATCGGAGCACGAAGTTCGCCGAAGAAGTCGAGGAACTTGTTGGTGCCGAGGTCGGGGGTCGCGGTGTTGAAACCGGCGATCGGACCGAACAGCGAGCCCGGATCGAAGGTGTATTTGAACTTGCGCTGTTCGACACCCAGGACAACGCCGAGCGGGCCGCCCGGCAGGTCGGTCAGCTCACCCGAGACATAGGCCTGCGCGACCTTCTGGGTGAAGACCGTCTTGGTCACGCCGGTTTCGTCGACATAATCGACGCAATCCTGCGAAAGCGGCTGGATGCCGAACGGGTTGAACCCGCCGTCGCAGATGCTCGCGCCGCCGTCGGACACGCCATTGACGCGCGATTCGAGCAGTTCCTGCACGCGCTGGACGTTGACGTTGCCCGTCGCGCGCTGGTCGATCGTGGTTTCGCCCCAGCTGTAATAGGCTTCGTAGCGCCAGCCGGGCGCGAACTCGCCGCGCAGGCCCGCGAGGCCCTGGATCACGCGGTTGTCGAGCTGCTGCTCGCGCAGGCCGGTGCCGAGGAAGCGGTAACCGATGCGGACGCCTTCGGCCGCGCCGGCGCCCGCGACGTTCGGATCGTCGCCGGTACGCGTGGCGAGCAGCCCGGCGAGGTCCGAGTTGATGATATTGATGTGGTCGACCGGCACGATGAAGCCGGTGACGCGGCCGCCGACCGAAACGAGCGGCGAGCGCGCGTTGAGGCCCGAGGCGCCGGTGTTCGCCGGGTTGACGATGCCGGTGCTGACCGGGGTCGGCGCCAGCGCGGTCGCCGAACTATAGTCGGTGTAGCCGCCCTGGACGAAGAAATCGAACGCCGGATTGATCTCGTAGTTCGCCGTCAGGAACGCCGATTTGCGCTCGAGCGGGAGAACGAGGATGTTCACGATGTCGAAGTTGTAGCTGTAGAAGTCCGGGAAGAAGTTCAGGTTCGGGTTCGCCGGCGAATCGAGATCGTAGCGGAAGTTCGACACGTCGAGCGGGCTGTTGAACGCGCCGCGACCGAACAGCGAGCCGTCCGAGTTGAACGCGAGCTGGCTGACGCTCGGGGTCTGTCCCGGCGTCACGCCATAGCCGGCGAACAGCGAATTGACCGCGGCCTGGCTGATCGAGTTGGTGCCGCTGTTGACGAACGAACCCGTCGGGAACGAACCGGTGGTCGAGGTCGCCTGCGACGCGAAGTCGCGCTGCGCCTTGATCATGCCCTGGCGCTTCGAATATTCGGCCGAGAAGGCGATGTTGCCGCGGCCGTCGGCGAAGTTGCCGCCGATGATGCCGCTGATCTGATATTCGCGCGCGTCGGTCTCGGGGATCGAGTTCGAATAGGTGGCGCGAAGGTCGATGCCTTCGAAATTGTCCTTGAGGATCAGGTTGACGACGCCCGCGATGGCGTCGGCACCGTAAGCCGCGCCGGCGCCGCCGGTCACGATTTCGATGCGCTCGATCAGGCCCTGCGGAATGGTGTTCAAGTCGACCGTCTGGTTCGACGCCGACACCATCGGGCGGCGGCCGTTGATCAGGACGAGGTTGCGGTTGGCACCGAGGCCGCGAAGGTCGATGTTCGACTGGCCGCCGTTGCCGGGGTTGTTCGACGTGGTCGTGCCGGCCGGGTTGACCTGCGGCAGCGTGTTCAGGAAGGTGTCGAGCGTGACGTCGGCATTCTCGACCGTCGCGTCGCCGCTGACGACGGCAACGGGGCTGTTCGAATCGAGATTCGGACGCGCGATACGCGAACCGGTGACGACGATCGTGGCTTCGCCTTCGTCGTCGGCGGCATCCTGCGCATAGGCAGGCGCCGAAGCCAGGGCCACGCTCAGCACCAGCGGCGCGGCGCCCAGTTTCAGCTTGGAATATTGGGTTTTCTTCACAGTGCAGTCCCTTGCTACTGATGGATAAAGATACCCGGGCCCCCGTTTTGACAGGCGAAAAGCCAGCGTCGCAGACACCCCGATAGCGTGCGGGATGACCCTTCATTCATGTAGAGTAAAGGAAATTTCCGAGCCTTCCGGCGGTTTCGCGAAGCATTGTGACGTATTTGCAACAAGTCCGGGAAACGGCGACACACAATGATGGGCCGCGGCATATTTCGCGACATAAAGTTTCGCCGGTTACGAATTCCGGCGTGCGATCAGCCGCCCATCGGACCCGCGAGCTTGGCCGGATCAATGCGCGCGGCGCCCCATTTCATGCCCCAGTGCATATGCGGGCCGGTGGCGCGGCCGGTCTTCCCGACGGTCCCCAGTTGCTGCCCCCGGACGACGCGGTCGCCGACCTTCACGTCGAGCCGCTGGCAGTGGAGGAAGGCGCTGTTGAGCCCCATGCCATGGTCGACGATGAGGAGATTCCCTTCCAGCGTGAAGGGCGACGCGGCGGCGAGCACGACGACGCCGTCGGCGGGCGCGACGAAGGGCGTGCCCGCGGGCACGGCGATGTCGGCACCGCCGTGATAGGTGCCCGGCTTGCCCTGATAGACGCGCTGCGACCCGAAATATCCCGAGCGGCGCCCGGTCACCGGCCAGACGAAGCGCTGGCGCCAGCCGTCCGATGCCTGGTCGACACGGCGCGCGGCGGCGATCTGCGCGAGCTCGGCGGGGCGGCGGCGTTCGAAATCGGCGTCGCTCGACGCGCTGCCGCGATAGGGCGCGTTGATATGCTCGAGGCGCCACGCGCCGGGCGCGATCGCCAGTATGCGCTCGACCCGGCGCCCGTCGGCGAGCGTCGCCACCAACAGCGCCGACGGACCGGCATCGCGGTCGAAGGCGATCAGGAAGGCGCCGTCGCTCGCGAGCGGGACGGGCTCGCCGCCCAGCGTCAGCGACCGGGTGCCCGTCGGCGCCTGCCCGAGCATCGCGGCGCCCTGTTCGGCGAGGCCGCGCAGGTCGAAATCGCGCACGACGGGCGCAGGCGGCGGCGCGGGAGGCGGCGGCACCGCCCGTTCGACGACCGCGGGCGGCGGCGGGGGAACGGCGGCGGCGCTCTTCTCGGGCGGGATGCAGCTGGTCGGAATCGTCAGCAGCGCCAGCGCGATCGCGCCGCGCGGCCAGTCGCTCGCGAAACTCATGCCCGCTGGTCGAGCGCGGCCTTCACCGAAATCGCGGCGCTCGCATAGGGCTCCTGCCGCGCCACCGACCAGTAGCGGAGTTCCTCGAGCCCGATCGGCGCGCCGCTGACCGCGCACAGCACATGGTCGCCCGGCGACAGGATACGAAAGCCGTTGGGGCCGTAATGGAGGCGAGCGAGGCGGTTGCGGCTGGCGATCAGCATGATTCTGGTTCCGTAACGGGAGAAGCGGTCGCCCCGATCATAGCAGCATCGCGCCCCATCGCCACCCCCGCGGCCACCCCCGGCCGATCAGAAGAGCTC